>JAJZUV010000029.1 GCA_021848345.1 Pseudomonadota bacterium
TTTTCTCTTGAATTCCCGAAAAGCCAAACGCCCACACTTATCGGCTGCTTCTTGTTAATGATCGAGCTTCTTTCGAAGCGGTGCTGCGCGAAGCAGCGAAGAACGACATTCTTGCACAGCATTTTCAGTTCGTCAACACCCCGATGTCGTTCGCACTGCAAATCGTCATCGATCGGTGTGGCGGACCTTCCTGCCGCACCCGCCGCGCCTTGAAGCCTGCGCGACGAAGAGGCGAGATTGTGCAGTTCCGGGTTCGACCTGTCAAGCCCCTTCGCAAAAGAACTTTGCGCGGGACGGCACCCGGCTCGCCGCCAGGCCGTCAGAGCACCACGCGAACCAGCGGATGCGCGGTGAGTTCGCGGTACAGGGCGTCGAGCTGCTCCCGGCTGACCGCGCGCACGGTGCAGGTGCAGCTGAGGTAATTGCGCCCGGAGGACACGCGCAACTCCATGCTCGCCGGATGAAAGTCCGGGGCGTGGCGCAGCACCACTTGGGCGATGGCGTCGGCGAAGCCGTCGACGTTGCGTCCCATGATCTTGATGGGAAAGTCGCTGGGAAACACCCAGGGACTGTCGTCCTGCCGGGGGATCGCGGGCGAGTTGGCCATGGCCGGACCTCGCGCGGGGTTCAGCGCACCAGCCCGCGACGCGCCGCCTCGAGGGCGGCCTCGGCGCGCGAGGAGATGTCGAGCTTGCGGTAGATCTGCTTCACGTAGTCGGCCACCGTGTGGCGCGACAACGCCAGCTGCTGCGCGATCTCGGGCAGCGTGTAGCCCTTGCCCACGCGTTGCAGCACCTCGGTCTCGCGCTCGGTCAGCGCCACCTCGGGCTCTTCCACCATGCCCGGGCGCAAGGGCTGCACCGGCACGAGGCCGGGCGGGGGCGACGCCGGCGCCGCCGCGGGAGCCGCGGACACCGGGTGGTGCTCGCTGACGGCCGCGAAATGCTTGAGCATGCGCCGAGCCACGGAGGAGCTCAACGGGGGCTCGCCGTCGCGGATGCGCCGCAACTGCGCCACCAGCTCGATCTCGGGTCGGTTCTTCAGCACGTAGCCGAAGGCGCCGGCCTGCAGCGCGGGGAACACGTGCTCGTCGTCGTCCCACAGGGTGATGATGACGGCACGCGCATCGGGTTGCGCGGCGTGCAACAGGCGCAGCGCATCCAGTCCGCTGCCGTCCGGCAGCGTGAAATCGATCAGCGCCAGCTCGACGCTGCGCGACAGCATCAGACTCTCCGCCTGCGCCAGCGTTCCGGCCTCGCACACCGGCAACTCGGGTTGGACCTGTGCAAGCAGCCTTGCCATCGCGACACGCGACTCGGCAAGGTGGTCCACGATCAGGGTACAGCGCAGCTTGCTAGACATCGATTTGCCCGACCAGACACACAACGAGATATCTGGAGGTGATAGAAGCTTGCTAGGTTACACAATTCGTGCGACCTGCGACGAAACCAATCGTTGGGCCGGGCCGAAGGACCGGGCTTGGGGGCGGGCGCGAGGAACTTGCGATACGCCGCGCGGCGCCGCAAGCCATCACCTCGATCCGACCCGGCCGGCTCCGGGAGGAGCCGGGTTGGCGCACAATTCACCAAAACTGTATCAGCATCAAGCCTTGCTGCAGGCTTTGCGCACACGCCACCCACCTTGATCGTCAAACAACGCTTCACTCCTCCCGACAATGTCCGCCTCGGCCACCTGTGCGGCCCGGTGGACGAGAACCTGCGGCAGATCGAGATCGCCTTCGACGTGGCGATCCGCCACCGGGACCATGAATTCTCCATCGAGGGCGCGCGTGCGCGCTCGGCGCAGGCGCTGCTGCAGGCGCTGTGGCTGCGCGCCACCGAGGCGCTGAGCCTGGACGACATCCAGCTCGAACTCACGCAGGCGGCCCAGGGCCAGGAGCCGAAGCTGGGCGCCGAACCGGGCGAGCCGGTGCTGCACACGCGGCGCGCCGGCCTGCACGGGCGTACCGCGCGTCAGAGCGAGTACATACGCCACATCCTGGGCCACGACCTGAGCTTCGGGCTGGGGCCGGCGGGCACCGGCAAGACCTTCCTCGCGGTGGCCTGCGCGGTGGATGCCCTGGAACGCAACGTGGTGGAACGCCTGGTGCTCACGCGCCCGGCGGTGGAAGCCGGCGAGCGCCTGGGCTTCCTGCCCGGAGACCTGGCGCAGAAGATCGACCCCTACCTGCGACCGCTGTACGACGCGCTGTACGACCTGCTGGGCTTCGAGAGCACCCAGCGCCTGTTCGAGCGCGGCACCATCGAGATCGCCCCGCTGGCCTTCATGCGCGGACGCACGCTGAACAAGGCCTTCATCATCCTGGACGAGGCGCAGAACACCACCGCCGAGCAGATGAAGATGTTCCTCACCCGCATCGGGTTCGGCTCGCGCGCCGTGATCACCGGCGACCTCAGCCAGATCGACCTGCCGCGCGGCGTACCCAGCGGCCTGGCGCAGGCGGCCCGGATCCTGCGCGGCGTGCGCGGCGTGGCGCTGACCGAATTCACCAGCGCCGACGTGGTGCGCCACCCGCTGGTGGCGCGCATCGTCGAGGCCTACGAGCGGGCGCAGGCGGTCGAGGCCGTCGAAGCCAGCGCCACGACCACCCGCCCCCGCCGGGGCCGCAGCGCGTCGTGAGCGCGCCCGCCAAGCGCGCGTCGAGCCGTCGCGCGAGCTCCGAGGAACGCGCCGCACGCCCGGCCGCGGGCGCCGCGCCCGCCCTGGAACTGTCGGTGCAGTTCGCCAGCCGCGAGCATCGCGCGCTATTGCCCCGCCACCTGCTGGCGCGCTGGGTGCGCGCGGCGCTGCGCCGCGGCCCCGACGCGCGCCGCGCCCCGGAGGCACCGGACGGGCCGGCGTGCATCACGCTGCGTTTCGTGGGCACCGAGGAGGGGCGGCGACTGAACCGGGAATTCCGGCGCCGCGACTACGCCACCAACGTGCTGACCTTCGCCTACCAGGCCTGGCCGCCGGTGGCCGACATCGTGCTGTGCGACGGCGTGGTGGCCGACGAGGCGACGGCGCAGGGCAAGCCCCTCGCATCGCACTACGCGCACCTGGTGGTGCACGGCGTGCTGCACGCGCTGGGCTGGGACCACCTGCGCGAGGCGCAGGCGCTGCGCATGGAGCAGGCCGAACGAGACATTCTCGCCATGCTCGGCATCGGCGACCCCTATGCCGAGGGCGGAGGAAGAGGCGATGCCTGAGTCGATATCCGTGAAAGCCGCGTCGCGCGGCTCGCTGCTGGCGCGCGCGCTGTCGCGTGCGCACTGGCTGGCGCCGCCGCTGGGCGGACTGCTGGCCCTGAGTTTCGGGCGCGAGCACGCGGCCGGGCTGGCGGTGGTGGCGCTGGCGGCCTTCGCCGCCCTGCTCTGGCACACGCCCCTGCCCACGGCGGGCGCGCGCGCGCGTCGAGGCGCGCTGCTGGGCCTGGGCTTCGGCCTGGGCTGGTTCGCCGCCGGCATCTGGTGGCTGTACATCAGCATGGCGGTGTACGGCGGCATGCCGGCGCTGCTGGCGGGTGCCGCGGTGCTGCTGTTCAGCCTGTACCTGGCGCTGTACCCGGCGCTGGCCTGCGCGCTGGCCGCGGCGCTCGCCGCCCCGGCCGGACGCGGTGCCTGGCCGTTGGTGCGCGGCCTCGGCGCAGCGCTGGCGCTGGCGGGGGCCTGGACCCTGGCGGAAGTGCTGCGCGGCACCGTGTTCACCGGTTTCCCTTGGCTTGCCGTGGGCTACAGCCAGGTCGGCGGACCGCTGGCCGGCGTCGCCCCGCTGCTGGGCGGCTACGGCGTGGGCTTCGTCACCGTGCTGGTGGCGGGGCTGCTGGCCCTGGCCAGCCAGCTCAGCCTGCGGGGCACGGCGGTGGCGGTGGCGCTGCTGCTCGGCGTGGCGCTGGGCGCCGCGCGCGTGGGCGAACTGCGCTGGACCCATGCCGACGGCGCGCCGCTGCGCGTGGCGCTGCTGCAGGGCGACGTGGCGCAAAGCCAGAAGTTCCGTCCGGAGAGCCTGGCACCCACGCTGCGCCTGTACGGCGGCTGGCTGGGTCACTTGCGCGCCGATCTGATCGTCACCCCGGAGACCGCGCTGCCGGTGCTGCCCGAGGAGCTTCCCCCCCACTACCTGGACGACCTGCAGCGAACCCTGCGCTCGCACGGCACCGAAGCGCTGGTGGGCATTCCGCTGACCCGCGGCGCCGACGGCTACACCAACAGCGTGATCGGGCTGGGCGGCGCCCGGCCCTATCGCTACGACAAGGCCCACCTGGTGCCCTTCGGCGAATTCATCCCCTACGGATTCCACTGGTTCGTGCGCCTGATGAACATGCCGCTGGGCGATTTCGCCCGCGGCCGGCTCGACCAGCCCTCGTTCGAGGTGCGCGGCAGGCGCATCGCGCCCACCATCTGCTACGAGGATCTGTTCGGCGAACAGCTCGCGCAACGCTTCGCCGCGCCGGCGCGGGCTCCGAACGTGATCGCCAACCTGACCAATCTGGCCTGGTTCGGCGACACCATCGCCTTGCCCCAGCACCTGCAGATCGCGCGCATGCGCTCGCTGGAATTCCAGTTGCCCAGCATCCGCGCGACCAACACGGGCGTCACCGCGATCATCGACGCCCGCGGACGGGTCACCGGCCAGCTGGCGCCCTACACCGCCGGCGTGCTGCTGGGCAGCGTGCAGCCGGCCGAGGGGGTCACGCCCTACGCCTGGCTGGCCTCGCGCCTGGGCTACGCGCCCATCGTGCTGCTGGGCCTGCTGGCGCTGGCGCTCGCGGCGGCCGCGGCCCGGGCGCTGCCTACAATTCGCGACTGACCCTGCCCGCCGCGTCGTCGACGCGGCGCGACGCAAACCGCCTCGGGCCCAGCCAGTTTCCATCGTCATGCTCACTTTCCAGCAAATCATTCTTCAACTGCAGACTTACTGGGCCGAACAGGGCTGCGCCTTGCTGCAACCCTACGACATGGAGGTCGGCGCCGGCACCAGCCACACCGCCACCTTCCTGCGCGCCATCGGCCCGGAACCCTGGAACGCGGCCTACGTGCAGCCCAGCCGGCGCCCCAAGGACGGGCGCTACGGCGACAACCCGAACCGCCTGCAGCACTACTACCAGTTCCAGGTGGTGCTCAAGCCGGCGCCGGACAACATCCTGGATCTGTACCTGGGCAGCCTGCGCGCGCTGGGCCTGGACCTGAACCGCAACGACATCCGCTTCGTGGAGGACGACTGGGAGAACCCCACGCTGGGTGCCTGGGGCCTGGGCTGGGAGGTGTGGCTCAACGGCATGGAAGTGACTCAGTTCACCTACTTCCAGCAGGTCGGCGGCATCGACTGCAAGCCCATCACCGGGGAGATCACCTACGGGCTGGAGCGCCTGGCGATGTACCTGCAGGGTGTGAGCAGCGTGTATGACCTGCTGTGGACCCAGACCCGGGTGGCCGGCGAGACGCGCGCGCTGCGCTACGGCGACGTGTTCCACCAGAACGAGGTCGAGCAGAGCGCCTACAACTTCGAGCACAGCGACGCCGCGTTCCTGCAGCAGGCCTTCGCGGCGCACGAACGCCAGGCGCGCGACCTGATGCAGCGGCAGCTGGCGCTGCCCGCCTACGAGCAGGTGCTCAAGTGCGCGCACTCCTTCAATCTGCTGGACGCTCGCGGAGCCATCTCGGTCACCGAGCGCGCCGCCTACATCGGGCGCATCCGCAACCTGGCGCGCGGCGTGGCGCAGGAATACCTGGACAGCCGCGCGCGTCTGGACTTCCCGCTGGCGCCGCGCGAGTGGGCCGCGCAATGCGCCGCCGAACTGGCGCAGAAAAAGGCCGCCTGAAGGATTTCGTCGAACGCCCGGGCGCGACGCGCCCGGCGCGCCGGCACCAGTTTCCGAACCAGCTCCCATGACCGCCGCAAACCTGCTTGTCGAACTGTTCGTCGAGGAACTCCCGCCGAAGGCGCTGGCCCAGCTGGGCCGCGCCTTCGCCTCCGGCCTGAGCGAGGCGCTGCGCGCGCAGGGCCTGCTGCTCGAGTCCTCCGTCACCACCACCTTCGCCAGCCCGCGGCGCCTGGGGGCGCACGTCGCCGGAGTTCTGGCCAAGGCGCCGGACCGCGCGCTGCGCGTCAAGCTGATGCCGGCCTCGGTCGGCCTGGATGCCGACGGCCAGCCCAGCGCCGCGCTGCGCAAGAAGCTCGCCGCGCTGGGCCTGGACGACGCCGCGGCGTCGCGCGTGATCGCGCAGGGCGAGGGCAAGGCCAGCACGCTGTACATCGATACCGTATCGCCGGGCGCCGCGCTGCCCGAAGGGCTGCAGCGCGCACTGGACGACACCCTGGCGGAGCTGCCCATCCCGAAGTTGATGAGCTACCAGCTGGGTGACGGCTGGAGCACCGTGCGCTTCGTGCGTCCGGCCCACGGCTTGGTCGCGCTGCACGGCGCCGACGTGGTGCCGATCCAGGCGCTGGGCCTGCGGGCCGACCGTCGCACCCGCGGGCACCGCTTCGAGGCACGTTCCGAATTCGTGGAACTGGCGCATGCCGACGACTACGAGCGCGAGCTGCGCGAGCAGGGCGCGGTGATCGCCAGCTTCGAAGGGCGCCGCGAGGCCATCGCCACGCAACTCGAGCAGGCGGCGCGCGAGATCGGAGGCGGCCTGCGCCCGCTGCGCGATGAAGCGCTGCTCGACGAGGTCTGCGCCCTGGTGGAAAAGCCCCGCGTGCTGGCCTGCCGCTTCGACGCCCAGTACCTGGAAGTGCCGCAGGAGTGCCTGATCCTGACCATGAAGGCCAACCAGAAATATTTTCCGCTGCTCGACGACCAGGGCCGGTTGAGCAACCGATTCCTGGTGGTCAGCAACATCGATCCGCAGGATCCCTCGGCGGTGATCGAGGGCAACGAGCGCGTCGTGCGCCCGCGCCTGGCGGACGCCCGGTTCTTCTACGACCAGGATCGCAGGAAGACCCTGGAACAACGGGTGGAAGGCCTGCAGCGCGTGGTCTACCACGCGCGCCTGGGCAGCCAGGCCGAGCGGACGCGGCGCGTCGAGCACATCGCCGCCGCGCTGGCGCAGCGCCTGGACCCGGCGCTGGTGCCCGGGGTGCGCCAGGCAGCCGCGCTGGCCAAGGCCGACCTGCTGACCGAGATGGTGGGCGAATTCCCGGAGCTGCAGGGCATCATGGGGCGCTATTACGCGCTGCACGACGGCCTGTCCGCGGACGTGGCCGAGGCCATCGAGGACCATTACCGTCCGCGCTTCGCCGGCGACGGGCTGCCGCGCGGAGCGACCGGACTGTGCCTGGCGCTGGCCGACAAGCTGGAGACCCTGTGCGGCCTGTGGGGCATCGGCGAGCGCCCCAGCGGAGACAAGGACCCCTTCGCGCTGCGCCGCCACGCGCTGGGGGTCGTGCGCATGCTGATGGAACGGTCGAGCGAATCGCGCGACTGGGCGCTGGACGATCTGCTGCGCCTGGCCTGCGAGGCCTTCGCCGGCGTGCAAGGCTTCCAGGACCCCTCCGCGGCGCTGCGCGAGTTCATGTACGAGCGCATGGCCAACCTGCTGCGCGAGCAAGGCTACGCGTCGCGCGAGGTGGAGGCCGTGCTGGGATTGCACCCCCAATGGCTGGGCGACGTGGTCGCGCGCCTGGACGCGGTGCGCGCCTTCGCGGCGCTGCCGCAGGCGCAGGCACTGGCCGCCGCGAACAAGCGCGTGGCCAACATCCTGAAAAAATCCCCGGCATCGGGCGGCCCGGCGCTGGATACGGGGCTGCTGCGAGAGCCGGCCGAGCAGGCGCTGGAGCGCGCGCTGCGCGAACTGCAGCCGCTGGCCAGCGCCGCCCAGGCCCGCGGCGACCACACGGCGGCGCTGCAATGCCTGGCCGCGCTGAAGGCGCCGGTGGACGACTTCTTCGACCACGTGATGGTCAACGCGGAAGACGCGGCGCTGCGCGCCAACCGCCTGGCGTTGCTGGAACAATTGCAGCAGTCCATGCGCCAGGTCGCCGACCTGGCCTGCCTGGCGGGCTGAATGCACGTCCCTGGGGGGGAACGATGAAGCTGCTGATCCTCGATCGCGACGGCGTGATCAACGAGGACCGCGACGACTACGTGAAGTCGCCGCAGGAGTGGGTGCCGGTGCCTGGCAGCATCGAGGCCATCGCACGCCTGCACCGCGAGGGCTGGCGCGTGCTGGTGGCCACCAACCAGTCGGCGCTGGGCCGCGGGTTGTTCGACACCAGCACCCTCAACGCCATCCACCTGAAGATGCAAAAGGCGGTGAGCGCCGCCGGCGGGCGCCTGGATGCCATCTTCTTCTGCCCGCACACGCCGGAGGACCACTGCGAATGCCGCAAGCCGCGTCCCGGGTTGTTCCGCGACATCGCCGCGCGCTTCGGCCTCTCCGATCTGCGGGGCGTGCCGGTGGTGGGCGACACGCTGCGCGACCTGCAGGCGGCGCAGGAACTGGGCTGCGCGCTGCACCTGGTGCGCACCGGCAAGGGCGAACGCACGCTGGCCGGCGACAAGCCGCTGCCCGAGGGCACCCAGGTGCACGCCGACCTGGCGGCCTTCGCGGATTGGCTGATCGCCCAGCCGACCAACGCCTGAACTCGCGGGAATGGGCATGCGCACGATCGTGTGGTGGGTACGCTCCGCGCTGTACATGGCGTGGCTGGTGGTCACCGTGGTCCCCTACGCGGTGGCAGCGGTCCTTCTGTCGCTGGTGCTGCGCGGGCGTCCCCTGTACCGCTTTTGCGTGGGCTGGGCCTGGCTGGCGCTGTGGGGCTCGCGCGTGCTGTGCGGCATCCGCTGGCGCGTGCAGGGACTGGAAAATCTTCCGAGCGGCCCGGCGGTGGTGCTGGTCAAGCACCAGTCGGCCTGGGAGACCCTGGCGCTGCCCCTGCTGCTGCCGCGCGCGCTGAGTTATGTGTTCAAGCGCGAACTGCTGATGGTGCCCTTTTTCGGCTGGGCCCTGGGGCGCCTGGACATGGTGCACATCGACCGCAAGCGGGGAGCGCAGGCCCTGGCACGCATGCAGGAACGGGGTACGCAATTGCTGCAGGAGGGGTACTGGATCGTCATGTTCCCGGAGGGCACGCGTACTCCGCGCGGCGAGCAGGGCCAGTACAAGCAGGGCGGCTCCAGGCTGTCCCAGGTCACCGGTGCTCCGGTGGTGCCCATCGCGGTCACCTCCGCGCGCTGCTGGCCGCGCCAGGCCTTCATCAAGCGTCCGGGCCTGATCGAGGTGTCGATCGGCGCGCCCATCGATCCGCGGGGCATGGACACGGCGCAGATAAACGCCCGCATGCAGGGCTGGATCGAAGCGGAAATGCGCCGCCTCGACCCCGAGGCCTACGCCCCCGCCGCGCAGGCCTGAACCCCGGCCCCGATCCGCGTCGATGCGCGCACGCCTGGACTCCGCCACGCAACAGTTCGATCTGTTCGGCGTGCTCGACACCGCCGAGCCCGCCGCCGGGCGCGCGCAGCGCCGCTTCGTGCATGGCGCGCACAGTTTCAGCTACGAACTGCGCCGCGCGTCGCGCAGATCCATCGGCATTCGCATCGACGAATCCGCGGTGCGGGTCAGCGCGCCGCGCTGGGTCAGCCTGGGCCAGATCGAGCAGGTGCTGGCCGACAAGGCGGACTGGGTGCTGCGGCAGTTGCAGTTGCGCGAGCAGCGCCTGCGGGAGCAGAGCTGCCTGCGCGTCGACTGGGTGGACGGCGCCCGCCTGCCCTGGCTGGGGGGCGAGCTTCGGCTGTGCCTGGCCGGACGCGCGCAAGGCGTCGCGCGCCTGGACGAAGCGCGGGGCGCGCTGCTGCTCCCGCTGGAGCCGGGCTGCGCCGCCGAGACCCTGCGCGCGGCCACGCAGGCCTGGATGCGCGAACACGCGCTGGAACTGTTCACACGGCGCGCGCACGAGTTCGCGCGACGCCTGGGGGTGCGGGTCGTCGCCGTGGGCCTGAGCTCGGCGCGCACGCGCTGGGGCAGCGCCGGTGCCGACGGGCGGCTGCGCCTGCACTGGCGCCTGCTGCACTTCGCCCCGCACATCGTGGACTACGTGGTCGCGCACGAGGTCTCGCATCTGCGCGAGATGAACCACAGTCCGCGCTTCTGGGCCACCGTGTCCGAGATCTTTCCGGACTGGCGCCGCGCGCGCCAGGAGCTTCGCGCCAGCGTGCTGCCGCCCTGGTGAGGCGGAGGCGGGAACACGCAGTCGCCGCCACGCCGGCGCGGGCTGTCGCCGGCGCCCCCGCGCGACCCGGACGGCACGACGGGTTGCAGGCGCGCGGCGCCGAATTTGCGACAATCGGGTTTTTGCACGTTTCGCGCAGTCGAGCCGCGGACCCCGCTGCGCGCACGACGCCGTCACGACGAACCTCTAGAACGCCATGTCCATCGACCTGATTTCCGTCGCCCACGCCGCCTCGGCCGCCCCCCAGGGAGGCGCCGAGTCGACCCTGTTGAACGTGCTGCCGCTGGTGGTGATGTTCGTGATCCTGTGGCTGGTGATGATTCGTCCGCAGATGAAGCGCCAGAAGGAAGCGCGGGCGATGATCGCCGCGCTGGGCAAGGGCGACGAGGTCGTCACCAGCGGCGGCCTGGTGGGGCGCGTGACCCGCCTGGGCGAGAACTACCTGTCCCTGGAAATCGCCAGCAAGGTCGAGGTGCAGGTGCAGCGCTCGGCGGTCAGCACGGTGCTGCCCAAGGGCACGCTGAAGTTCGAATCCTGATCCGCGCGCGGCCCGGCGCCGCGCAACACCCGAATGTAAGCGCCGCGGCCGAGCCGCGGCGCCGGCCCCCGCCATGAACCGTTACCCGCTGTGGAAGTACCTCGTGATGGCCGCCGTGCTGGTGGTCGGCTTCGTGTACGCGCTGCCGAACCTGTACGGCGAGGCCCCGGCCGTGCAGATCACGTCCGCCCACGCCGGGCACGACCAGCCCGACCTGGCGCTGCTGCAGCGCGGTGAGGCCGTGCTGGCCCAGGCCGGCATCCATCCCGACGGCGCCGCGATCGACGGCGCCACGCTGAACTACAGCTTCTCCGGCACCGACGTGCAGCTGCGCGCGCGCGAGGTGCTGGCGCACGCGCTGAACACGAATCCGCAATCGCCGTCGTACATCGTCGCGGTCAACCTGCTCAGCCGCTCGCCGGCCTGGCTGACGGCGCTGCACGCCCACCCCATGTACCTCGGCCTGGACCTGCGCGGCGGCGTGCACTTCCTGCTGCAGGTGGACATGCAGGCGGCGCTGGAGAAGAAGCTGGATTCGATCGCCGGCGAGCTCAAGTCCTCGCTGCGCGACAAGGACGTGCGCTACAGCGAGCTCAAGCGCGTCGGCGACGCCGTGCAGATGCAGTTCCACGACCCGGAGATGTTCCAGGCCGCGCTGCCGGTGGTGCGCGCCAATGCGGGTAACGCGCTGATCACGGCCGACGCCGCCGCCGGCACCATCGCGCTGCGCCTGAGCCCGGCGACCATCCAGCAGACCGAGGACTACGCGATCAAGCAGAACATCACCACGCTGCACAACCGGATCAACGAACTCGGCGTGGCCGAGCCGGTGATCCAGCAGCAGGGCAAGGATCGCGTGGTGGTGGAACTCCCGGGCATCCAGGACACCGCGCGCGCCAAGGACATCCTCGGTCGCACCGCATCGCTGGAAGTGCGCATGGTCGACGACAGCCCGGCCGCGCTGAGCGCGCTGGCCGGCAAGGGCCCGGTGCCCGACGGCGACCAGAAGCTCTACGACCGTTCCGGCAACCCGTTGATGGTCAAGACCGACGTGCTGCTCACTGGCCAGGAACTCACCGACGCGCAGCCCGGCTTCGATCCGCAGACCAACCAGCCGGCGGTGTTCCTGACCCTGGATTCGCGCGGCTCGCGCATCTTCGCCGACCTCACCCGCGCCAACGTGGGCAAGCGCATCGCGATGGTGCTGATCGACCGCCACCAGGCGCAGGTGGTGACGGCCCCGGTGGTGCGCTCGGAGATCGACGGCGGGCGGGTGCAGATCACCGGCAGCATGACCGTGCCGGAGGCCAACGACGTCGCGCTGCTGCTGCGCGCCGGCGCGCTGGCCGCGCCGATGCAGATCATCGAGGAGCGCACCATCGGCCCGAGCCTGGGTCGCCAGAACATCGCGCAGGGCTTCCATTCGGTCACCTGGGGCTTCCTGGCGATCGTGGCCTTCATGTGCGTGTACTACCTGCTGTTCGGCGCGGTGTCCTCGATCTCGCTGGCGGTGAACCTGCTGCTGCTCGTGGCGCTGCTGTCGATGCTGCAGGCCACGCTGACCCTGCCGGGCATCGCCGCCATGGCCCTGGCGCTGGGCATGGCCATCGACTCCAACGTGCTGATCAACGAGCGCATCCGCGAGGAACTGCGCAACGGCGCCGGCGCGCAGGCGGCGATCGCCGCCGGTTACGCGCGCGCCTGGGCCACCATCCTGGACTCGAACGTGACCACGCTGATCGCCGGCCTGGCGCTGCTGGTGTTCGGCTCCGGGGCCGTGCGCGGATTCGCCATCGTGCACGTGCTGGGCATCCTGACGTCGATGTTCTCGGCGGTGTTCTTCTCGCGCGGCCTGGTCAACCTCTGGTACGGCAGGCGCCGGCGCCTGCAATCGGTGTCGATCGGACAGGTGTGGAAGCCGTCGGCGACCAAGACCGACAAGGCGCCCGAGGCCAAGTCCTGAGCCCAGCGCCCGCCCAGCCTTCGACCAGGAGATCCTGATGGAGTTCTTCCGTATTCGCCGCGACATCCCGTTCATGCGCTATGCGCCCGTGCTGAACGTGATCTCGGCCCTGCTGTTCGTCGCCGCCGTGTTCTTCCTGGTCACGCGCGGCCTGCACCTGTCGATCGAGTTCACCGGCGGCACCGTGATGGAGGTGCACTACCCCCATGCGGCGAACCTGGAGAGCGTGCGCGCGGTGCCCAGGCGCCTGGGCTACGGCGACGTGCAGGTGCAGACCTTCGGCAATGCCCGCGACGTGGTGATCCGGCTTCCGCTGCGCGCCGGCGAGAGCAGCGTGGCGCAGAGCGAGCGCGTGATGGCGGGGCTGAAGGCCGCCGATGCGCAGGCGCAGCTGGCACGCACCGAGTTCGTGGGGCCGCAGGTGGGCTCGGAGCTGGCCACCGACGGCCTCAAGGCGCTGGCCTTCGTGATCGCCGGCATCATGCTGTACCTGGCACTGCGCTTCGAGTGGAAATTCTCGGTGGCGGCGATCGTGGCCAACCTGCACGACGTGATCATCGTGCTGGGCTTCTTCGCCTTCTTCCAGTGGGAATTCTCCCTGCCGGTGCTGGCCGCCGTGCTCGCGGTGCTGGGCTACTCCGTGAACGAGTCGGTGGTGATCTTCGACCGGGTGCGCGAGAACTTCCGCAAGTACCGCAAGTACACCACGGTGCACGTGATCGACAGCGCGATCACCAACACCATCAGCCGCACCATCATCACCCACGGCGCGACCCTGGCGATGGCCTTCTCGATGTTCCTGTTCGGCGGGCCCGCGCTGCACTACTTCGCGCTGGCGCTGATCATCGGCATCTCCATGAGCATCTACAGCTCGGTGTTCGTCGCCGCGGCGATCGCCATGTGGCTGCGGGTCAAGCGCGAGGACCTGCTCAAGTCCGGTCCGGGGCGCCCGAAGAACCCCAACGACCCGAACGCCGGCGCGGTGGTCTGAGCCCTCCCCGCCCGCGGCCGGTGCCGCGGGCGCGGCGTGACGACGTCACGCCTTTGTCACGCCCTTGTCACCAAGGCGTGCGAGCCTCGTCCCTTTGCAAGGAACGCGAGGTCTCGACATGCTCCCCACGGCCCCTGCGCCCGAAGGCGTCGATGCCGACCGCACGGACACCAAGCACTCGGTGCTGTACGTCGGCTTCGGGCACGGCGCCCCCCGTCCGCTGGACAACTCGCAATCGGCGGATCCCGACACCGCGCTGAGACAGCTGGTCGACGGTAGCTCCTGGGCCGCCATGCTGCGCTGCGCGGAACAGGCCCGCGCGGCCACCGACTGGATCATGCGGGTGCGCCATCACCCGGCGTCCTCGCAGGCGGTGCTGATGGCCCTGGTGGAGGACCCCGGCGGCCCGATGGCGCTGCAGGCCCTGCGCGCGGGCGCCGATGTCGTGGTCGGCCTGCGCTTCGTCACGCCGGTACTGCAGGCGCAACTGGCCCGGCTGCGCGAGCGCGTGGCCCCGGCGCCCGCCGGGTGGCTCGGCGTGGCCCCCGGCAGCACGCTGGACGCGCAGACCCGCGAATTGCGCTGCGGCGAACGGCGCGAGGCCCTGCAGCCCCAGTTGTTCCGTCTCATGTGGGCGCTGTGCGAGCGCCCCGGGCGCGTGCTCAGCGCGGCCAGCCTGCGCGTGGCGCTGGACATCCCGGCACGCGCCGACGCGCAGGCGCTGCATACCGCGGTGGGCCGGCTGCGACGGGTGCTGCGCCCGCATGGGCTGGACGGCCATTTGCAGACCCTGCACGGAAGCGGCTACCGCTGGACCGGCGTGGCGCCCTGCGCGCCCGGAATCATTTCGGCCCGGAAACATTCCTGAACAACTCCGACGCTCGCGGTGAGGAAACGGACAGGTTCACGCAACCTGATCATCACGCGCGACCGATGCAATGGAGTCCAGGCTCGCAACCCTGGTTTCGCGAGTCGACGACCGCGGCCATCGAGCCCCCGAATTCCATCGCCATCCGGAGCATCCATGAATCACCGCACCAACCCGCCTGCGTTGCGTCGCAAGCTTCTGTCCCACGCCGTGCTGCTTGCGCTGTACGCCTCGCCCGCCGTGGTCTACGCCCAGGGCAGCGCCACCGACCTGGGCACGGTCCAGGCCGGCGCGCAGGCGGCTGGCGGCAGCCCCGCGGCCAAGAGCAGCCAGGAACGCAAGATCAGCAAGAAGCAGGTGTTCGAGTCCGGCGTCTCCACCACCGTGCTCGACCGCCAGCAGATCGGCGCGGCCGGCGCCTTCGGCGGCGCCGGGCAGGCGCTGCAGATGGCACCCGGCGTGGCGGTCAGCGGCTACGGCTCGACCGGCAGCACCAAGAACCAGATCAGCGTCAACGGCATCAAACAGGGCTGGGGCGGCTTCAGCGGCTCGCAGATCGACAACGGCTCGATCTCCATCACCTTCGACGGCGTGCCCATGGCCAACCCGTCGACCGGACTGTGGCAAAGCAATCTGGTGCCGCAACTGGGCATGATCCAGGGCATCGGCGTGACCTACGGCCCCGGCGAGCCGGCGGACCGCTGGTTCAACAACGTCGGCGGCCAGATCGCGTTCGTGCCGGTGCAGCCCTCCGACAAGTTCGGCGGATCGGCGGGCGTGAGCTTCGGCAGCGACAGCGCGCGCAACCTGGATTTCGTGCTCAACACCGGCAAGCATGACGGCTGGGCCACCGTGATCGCCGGGGGCACCGGCTCGTCCGACAGCTACCGCACGGCGAGCGACGGCTTCAACAGCCACGGCAGCAACGAGGCTTTCTACCTGAAGACGCGCAAGCAGTTCCACAACGGCGACCTGTCCGTCGGACTGTACAACTCGCGCAGCACCGCCTTTCGTCCCTTCGCGGTGCCCACCCAGACCGTTCCCGGCCTGACCCTGGACGGCACGGCCAATACGCCGCTGTACAGCCAGCAGGCCTCGGGCTTCTACAGCACGATTCCCGGCTCGGTGTGGAACAAGAACGACACCAACGAGATGCGCATCGTGTACGGCAAGCTCAACGTCGGGCTGGACGACAACACGCGCCTGCACAACCTGATGTGGTACGAGCTGGAAAAGCGCATCCACGACCACTACAACAACTACGGGCTGACCTCCCCGGGCAACCTGTACGAGCACAACAACCCGCGCACCAGCAGCTACGGCGACAAGCTGTGGGTGGACGTGGCGCTGCCGCACAACCTGGTGTCGGTCGGCGGCTTCGTGCTCAAGAGCACCTACAACACCCGCAACGCCTTCTTCAACCCGGCCGACCTGGTGGGCACGTCGACCACCATCTACGGCAGCCAGACCACGCCGAACGCCAAATACCGCAGCGACTACTTCGACCAGACCGATGTCGCGCTGTTCGCGCAGGACAAGATCAGCCCCACCACGCGCCTGGACGTCACGCCGGGCATCCGCCTGATCCAGTTCGACACCGTCTACTCGCCCAGCGGCGCGTCCGACTTCCCCGTTTCCTACCTGTACGCACCCGGCAACAACCAGGCCAAGCTGCCCGGCTCGACGGCCAGCCACCACAAGATCGAGCCGTCGATCAGCGCCAACTACCGTGCCCTTCCCTGGCTGGCCGCCTTCGGCAACTACTCCGTGGCCTACAAGGAGCCCCAGGTGGGCGGCGGCGGCGGCCTGTTCCAGAGCACGGCGCCGATCTACAACCTGGAAAAGAGCACCGACTACAACCTGGGCATCAAGATCCACGTGCGGCGCGCCGAGTACCTGCACGACTTCCTGATGTCGGTGTCGTACTACCACCTGCACTTCGAGAACCAGTACATCCCGCTGAGCGACGCCAACGGCAACTACATCGGCGACGCCAACGGCGACTCCACCTACCACGGCGTGAACCTGTCGCTGTCCGACGAGGTGGCCTACAACCTGAACGCGTTCGCCAACCTCAACTTCGAGAAGGCCACCTTCGCCAGCTACGTCACCGGAGGCACCAGCTACAACGGCCTGCCGGTGTCGAACGTGCCCGACAAGACCTTCACCGTCGGCGCCAACTACAAGCTCTACAGCGGCGGCGTGCTGTGGGTGCCCGGCTTCAACTACCAGTACACGGGCGCGCAGTACATGTGGAGCGACCAGAGCAACTCGCCCACCAACCAGAAGGCGCCCGCCTACGGTCTGTGGAACCTCACGCTGGACGGCACCGTGCCCATGCATGACGGCACCATCAAGGACCTGAAGTTCCACCTCGGCGTGCTGAACGCGACCGACAAGCAATACAACAACAGCGAGTTCATCAGCTACTCCGGCGACTGGCTGGGCGGCAACACCACCGGCACCTACCTGCTGGGCATGCCGGGCGCGCCGCGCACCTTCTACGCGGGGGTTTCCGCCGACTTCTGACGCCCCTCCGGGGCCGGGTTCGCCCGGCCCCACCCCACGGGGACATTCGTTCCCCGAGACAACAGGAGTACCGCTCATGATCTCCGTCCAGACCATCACCGATGCCGCGCAGAAGTCCGGCGGCATTCTCTACATCATGGCCCTGCTGCTGCTGGTGGCGCTGGCCGTGGCCATCGAGCGCTTCTGGGCGCTCGGGCGCATGCAGGGCCAGTGCATGCGCTGGGTGCGCGAACTCAAGGGCCACAGCCACGTCGACACCGCCCTGCTGCACGAACGCCTGCAGGGCGACGCGAACTCGCCCGCGGCCCATGTGGTGGCGGTGGCGCTGAACCACGATCTCGGCGACCCGCTGGAGCATTTCGGCGACCGTCTGGAGGAGGCGGTGATGGACCAGGCGCCCCAGGTCGATCGCGGCCTGTGGATGCTCGACACCATCGTCACCCTGGCCCCGCTGCTGGGCCTGCTGGGCACCATCGTGGGCATGTTCAACACCTTCCAGGCGCTGTCGCATCCGGCCGCGGCGACCCAGGCGGTCACCGGCGGCGTCGGCGAGGCCCTGCTGGCCACCGCGGCGGGCCTGTTCATCGCGGTGCTGGGCCTGGTGGCGTTCAACGCCCTGCAACAGCGTGTGCGCCTGGTCATGCATCAGCTCGAACGCATCAAGCTGATGCTGTCCAACCGCATGTACCCGCATTACCGCAATACGCAGCAAGCCGCATCGGACGCACGCGACGGCGCGCCGCGTCGCGCGGGCGCCTCGACCACCTCGGGCGCCGCCTCGCAACTGCTGCAGTAGCCGCCCATTCATCCCGACCGGACATCGTGAGCGCGGGCAGCCCCAGGTCGCCCGCTTGAGCCACAGCCCTGCTGTGGCGTCCTTTTTTTCCCGACCAGCCCATGCGCTACTTCGAGACCCGCAAGGCCCGCATCGAGATCATTCCGATGATCGACATCATGTTCTTCCTGCTGGTGTTCTTCATCATGGTGACCCTGCGGATGATCCCGGCGGACGGCATCGCATCGAGACTGCCGACCAGTTCCACCGCCAACAGCCTGCCCCCGCCGCAGATCACCATCGTGGTCGACCGCGCCGGCGTGATCCACGTCGGCGCGCTGGATCTGAACCCTCAGCAACTCACCCGCCTGCTGGAGAACAAGCCCGATCCCTCGCATCTGCAGGTGGTGCTCGCGGGCGACCGGCATACCCCGCTGCAGTTGCTGATGCGCGTGATGGATGCCTGCCGGCGCGCCGGCGTCACGCGCATCGGTCTGGCCGCGCAGCAGGCGAGCGGGTCGTGAGCGCGCTGGCCACGGATCGCGGCGGGGCTCGCGGCTCCATGTCCGCGGACGAAACCTGGACCGATCCCGGCGGCCGCGGCCGCTGGCCGGCGGCGCTGGCGCTGGCGCTGCTGATCGAGGCCACGCTGCTGGGCGCGCTCGCGTGGCTGGGGGCCCACCAGGCACCGCCGCCTCCGCCGCCGGTGGAGATCACGCTGAGCCAGCCCAAGCCGGCGGTCCCCAAGCCCCCGACCCCCAAGCCCCCGCCGCCGAAACCGCAGCCGCCCAAGCCGCAGCCCAGGCCGCGGCCGCATCCGGTGCACCCGCATCCGAAGCCCCTGCCGCCGCCGCCGCAACCCCGCGCGCTGATCCCGCCGCCCTCGCCCCAGCCCGCCGCCAAACCGGCGATGCCGGTGGCACCGCCGCCCCCGCCGCCGCCCGCGCCGGTGGCGCACCCGGATCTCGCGGCCACGCGCCTGAGCTTCGAGGGCGCGCTGCGCGAGGCCATCCAGGCGGCGGTGCGCTTTCCCGAGGCGGCGCGCCTGATGCATGTGGGCGGGCGCGTGCTGGTGAGTTTCGACTTCCTCGACGGCAGGGTCAGCCGGGTGCGCGTCGCGCAGTCCAGCGGCGTGGACATGCTCGACACCGCGGCGCTGGCCGCGGTGCGCGAAGCGCCCTATCCGCCCACGCCCACCGCGCTGGCCTCCCAGTCGATGAGGTTTCGCATCTGGGTTCGCTTCCATCTCGAAAGCCGCTGATGATCCGTCTCGTCCTGCTGTTGCTTCTCGCCGGGCTGTCCCTGGGCACGGCCCGGGCACGCCCCCTCACCGTGTACGCGGCTTTCGGCTATGACCGCGCCGTCGCCCAGGCCTTCACGCAAAGCACCGGCATCGCCGTCGACCTCGTGCACCTGAGCACCGGCCCCTTGCAGGCGCGCGTGCAGGCCGAGGGCCGGCGTCCCCAATGGGACGTGCTGTGGTTCGACGGCGACATGCCCATGCGCAACATGGCCTCGCAGCACCTGCTGGCCTGCGGCTGGATGCCCAAGGTTTCCTACGACGCGGCGGGACGCGCACTGCTGCCCGCGGATCGCTGCTACCTGCCCGTGGGCCTGACCTACGCGGGCACCCTGCTGGTGAACACGCAACGCCTGCCCGATGCACCGCGCACCTGGGCGGGCCTGGCGCGAGCGGGCCTGCGCGGCAAGGTCGGGATGAACAACCCGGCCATCTCGGGCCCCACCTTCCCCTTCGTGGCAGGCATCCTTCAGCAGGACGGCATGCGGGCCGGACAGGCCTGGTTCGAAGCCCTCAAGGCCAACGGCCTGAAGGTCTACCCGACGAACAGCGTGACCCTTCGCGCGCTGCAGTACGGCCAGATCGACGTCGCGGTGGTGCAGAGCTCGGCCGCGCTGGGCTTCGCCCAACGCGAGCCCGACCTGCGCATCGTCGCGCCGGACCCGGTGGCCGAACTTCCGTCGGACATCGCCATCGGCGCCCAGGTACGAGGCGCCGAACTGCAACAGGCCCGACGCTTCGTCGAGTTCGTGCTGTCGCCGGCGGGCCAGCGCGCGATGCAGCACGGCGACCCCAGCGCGGATTCCAACTACCAGCCGCTGATTCGCGGCGTGGCGCCATTGCCCGCGCTCGCGCGGCTGCACGTGCGCGATGCCCAGCGCCTCGACCCGACCCGCTGGGGCGCGCGCGAGGCGAGCGTGGACCTGTGGTTCAGCTCCCACGTCCTGCATTGAGCGCTCCCGGAACCGATTCGCGCCCCGCTCGGCGCCTGGTCCCGCGTGACGCGCTGGCGCCCGCGGACACAGGCGCGCGCCTGGGGGCCGTGCGGCACCACGCCGGGCGCGCGCTCGGCCCGGCCCTGCTGGCGCTGGCCGCGCTGGCCCTGTGGGGCTGGCCCCTGGGCGGCTTCCTGGGCCAGGCGCTGCTGCCGGGGCTGCTGCGCGGCGCACTGCACCCCAGCCTGGACGCCTTCGCCCAGGCCTGGGCCGACGGCGGTGCCGGCGCGCTGCGCAACAGCTGGCTGATTTCCCTGCTGGCCAGCCTGATCGCGCTGCCCCTGGGCGCGTGGCTGGCCTGGCTGCGCGAGCGCAGCCTGCTGGCGTGGCGCGGGTGGATCGAGGCCGGAGTCTGGCTGCTGCTGGTGCTGCCCGGCTACTTCGTCGCCTCGGGCTGGATGCTGCTGGCCGCGCCCGTCGGCCCACTGGCGCACTGGCCGTGGTTGCTGAACCCGGCGCAGGCCTTGCTGGGCCCGCCGGGCATCGTGCTGAGCCTGGCCTTCAAGGCCCTGCCCTATACCTTCCTGGCGCTTCAACTCAGCCTGCGCGCCTCGTCGGCGGCGCCGCAGGAAGCCGCGCGCGTGCTCGGCCTCGGGCGCGGGCATCGACTGCGCCTGGCGGTGCATGCGCTGCTGCCGGCGCTGGCGGCGGGCTTCGCCGCGGCCTTCGCCGAATCGGCCAGCGATTTCGCGGTGGCCGCCACGTTGGGTGCCGGCAGCGGCACGATGATGGCGACCTACGCCATCCAGCAATCGGTGGCGGCGATGCCGGTGAACTTCCCCGCCGCCGCGGCCGCCTCGTGGATGCTGCTGGGCCTGGTGGCTCCGGCCTTGCTGTTGCAGTCGGCGGCACGCCGCCGTGCCGCCAGCGCGCGCAGCGTGGGCGCGCGCCACCGCCCGGCGCCGCCGGTGGCACTGGCAACCGCGCAGGCATGGGCCCATGCGGGCGGCGTGGCCGTGCTGGGCCTGCTTGCGCTGGGGGTGCCGTTGCTCAGCGCGGCCAGCCTGGCCTTCGGGGGAATCGGCCATGGCGCGGGGTTCGCGCGCGCCGCCGCGCAGGTGTTGCCCGCCTTCGGCTACTCGCTGCGCATGGCGATGCTGGCGGCCAGCGCGGCCACGGCGCTGGCCTGGCCGGCTGCGCGCGCGCTGGCCGCCGGCAGCCGGATCGGGCGCGCCGTCGACCTCGGCCTCACGGCGGCCATGGCCTTGCCCGGGATCGTGCTGGCTGCCGCCTACGTGCAGATGTACAACCTGTCCGTCACGCCCTGGTACGGCGGCAGCGCGCTGCTGGCGATGGCCTACGTGGCGCTCGCGCTGCCGGCGGCCACGCGCCTGCTGCAGGGGCCGGTGGCGCAATTGCACGGAAGCCTCGGCGAAGCCGCGCGGGTGCACGGCCTGTCGCGCCTGCAGGCGCTGGCGCGCGTGGAGTGGCCCCTGCTGGCGCCCGCGCTGGGCGCGGCCTGGCTGATGGCCGCCCTGCACGTGGCCTTTGAACTGCCCGCCTCGCAACTGCTGTATCCGGCCGGCCACGCGCCGCTGGCGGTGGCCTTGTTGAACGCCGCCTCGGGATTCCAGCTGCGGTTGCAGGCGCGCCTGCAACTGCTGGGCATCGCGCTGCTGCTGGGCTTCGCGGCGCTGGCGCACTGGGCCTTCGGGCGCGCCGCGCGGCGCATGGGAGCACGAACATGAACGCCCTGGAACTGGTCGACGTGCGCAAGCGCTTCGGCGAGCACGTCGCGCTGCGCGGCCTCGACCTGCGTGTCGAGGCAGGGAGCATCGTCTGCCTGCTCGGCGCCTCCGGCTCGGGCAAGACCACGCTGTTGCGCATCGTCGCCGGGCTGGAACACCCCGATGGAGGCACGGTGCGCATCGGCGGACACACGGTGGCCGGCCCCGGGCTGGCGCCGTCGGCGCCCGAGCGCAGGGGCCTGGGCATGGTGTTCCAGGACTATGCGCTGTGGCCGCACCTGAGCGCGCTGGACAACGTGGCGCTGCCCTTGCGCGCGCGGCGCCAGCCGCGCGCCGCCGAGCAGGCCCTGGACATGCTGCGCTGCGTGGGACTCGAGGCCATGCGCGAGCGCCGGCCTCACGAGCTCTCCGGCGGACAGCAGCAGCGCGTGGCACTCGCCCGCGCGCTGGCGGTACGCCCGCGCCTGCTGCTGTGCGACGAGCCGCTGTCCAACCTGGACGCTACCTTGCGCGAGGAACTGCGCGACCTGATCGGCGGCGTGGTGCGCGAGCACGGTCTGTCGGCCCTGTACATTACCCACGACCACCGTGAGGCCTTTGCGCTGGGCGACGAGGTGGGTATTCTCGACGCGGGCGTGCTGCGCCAGCTGGATGCGCCGCGCCGCCTGTTGGCGGCGCCCTGCGACGAGCAGGTCGCACGTTTCGTGCACGCGCCGGGCCCCTGGTCGCTGCGCCGCGCGGGGAGCGTGCTGCACGCGCCCTGGGGGGCGCTGCCGGCCACGGCCGGCGCGGCAGCCCGGGCCGGCGACGACGCCCGCCTCTACCTTCCGGCCGCCGCCGTGCGCGCGGCCGACGGCCCGATGCGCGACGGAGAATGCGCCGTGACGGCCGAGGTGCTTCGCTGCGTGGCCACGCCGCGCGGCAACGAGTTGCAGGCCACGCTGCACGGCGTGGCGCTGCGCGTGATCAGTCCGGCGTGGAGCACGCCGGGCGACCCCGTGGAGCTGTACCTGGACCTGCGCCAGGCGCTGATCTACGAAGGGCCCGCGCCTGCGCGGACCCGCACCGACGAACTCGAACTGGAAAGGGAGAACACGACTTGATGACCTGGACACATTGGGGCGCGGCGGGCGCGATCTTCGCGGCCAGCGCGGTGGAATGGGTGGAAGCCTTCACCATCGTGCTGGCCGTGGCCCTGAGCATCGGCTGGGCGCGCGCCACCAGCGCGGCGATCGCCGCGCTGGCCGTGGTGAGCGTGCTGGTCGCGGCGGGCGCCGCCGGCTTGCAGCTGATCGACGGCGACATGAACATCATGCGGGCCGCCATCGGCGTGTTCCTGCTGCTGTTCGGACTGCGCTGGTACGTGAAGGCCGTGCGGCGCTACGCCGGGCGCACGCGCCTGCACGACGAACTCGAGGAATTCCGCGAGACCCGCGAGGCGCTGGATCACGCGGAAGTGCGCGCGGCCTGGCTGGTGGCCTTCAAGGGGGTGCTGCTCGAAGGCCTGGAGGTGTGGCTGCTGGTGGTGGCCATGGGCCACGGGCTGAACCTGGGCCAGTCGGCCTCCGCCGCGGTGCTGGCGCTGCTGGTGGTCGTCGTCGCGGGCATGGCGCTGCGCGCGCCGCTGAGCGCCGTGCCGGAGAACACGCTGAAGTTCCTGGTGGCCTGCGCGCTGCTGGCCTTCGGCAGTTTCTGGAGCCTGGCCGGCGTGCTGGGCGAGCAGGCCACCTGGCCCATGGGCGACCTCACGCTGCCGCTGCTGTTCGTCGTCTACGCCGTCTGCGGTCGCCTGCTCGGGGCCCAGTTGCGCGTGCCGGCCGCGGCGCCCGTCGGGAGCGAGGCATGAAAAAACTCCTGCAGTTGATTTTCGGCGACTGGCGCAATGCCGGTGCCGTGGCCGTGTCGGCCGCCGCGGCCTACGCCGCCGCGCGCGCCTGGCCGGGAGTCGGCGCCTGGATCCTGGTGCCCGCGCTGGTGCTGGCCGCCTGGTGGCAGGCCTCCACCTGAAACCCACAAGAGAGGCAAGGCATGACTTGACGAATGGTGTCATTAGTTGTGACGCCATTCGTCGATGCCGGAGTTCGAGAAGATCCTGCGGCAGATGAGGTCATCACCTGCCGCCGTCCGCTTCTAGGATGAACCGATGAATGTTGACCATTACACCTATCGAGTGACCTGGTCCTCGGAGGATGCCGAGCATGTCGGCTTGTGCGCCGAATTCCCGTCACTATCCTGGCTTGCCCATTCGCCGGAGGATGCACTGGCCGGCATTCGGCGCATGGTGGCCGATTGCGTGGCGGACATGCGTGCGGGATCCGAGCCAGTGCCCGAGCCCATGGCTGAGCGCAGTTACAGCGGTGAGTTCAAGGTTCGCATCCCACCGGAACAGCACCGCCGACTCGCCATCGAAGCCAGCGAGCAGGGGGTGAGCCTCAATCGCCTGGTAAGCGCCAAGCTGGCAGTCTGAGCCCCGGTGGGTCCTGCGCCGGTTCAGGCTACGCGCAAACCGGCAGCGTCGGCAGCGGCCGCGTGGGTGCCCGGCTGCCCTTGGGCATCCAACTCCAGCATGCAGGCCTGCACGGTCTCGAGGTTGTTGTCGCGCGCGAATCGCAGCACGAACTGGTAGGCCATGGGTTCCACGTCGGCCAGCTCGCGGCTGACCACCACCGCGCGCACGCCGTCGACCAGCGTGGGCATGCACAGCGGCGAATAGCACAGGTGTTGCTCGGCGTGCCCGGCCCCGATGGGGCGAAACCGCGACATCACGCCGGCCAGACGTTCGGCCCAGTCGCTGGGCCGGAAGACGCGCCCTTCGTGCGTGCGCCCCAGCACCAGGATTTCTCCCGGCTGGAGATCACGGTTCAAGGCCCGTTGCACGGCGCGTTGTACGGCCGCCGGATCGGAGGGATCGAGCATCGAGGGAGCCTGCACGAAGGATTGTGTCCAGACCTCATTTTGCGCCTTGTACCCCCCCTCTGGCAAACCCTGATACGGGTGGATACTCCGCCGCCCGCCTCGCTTCCAGGGGAGCAAGCGGCGCCGCGACGGCTACCATGCGTTGCATGAAAACGTCGATTTCGGGTCCGCGCGCGCGGCGTGCGCGCTGAGGCACCATGAGGGACATGTTGAATCACGGCCGCCTCTGGGTGCTGGCCCAGTTCGCGCTGATCGCGCTGATGTTCGCCTGGCCTGCGCATTGGCGCGCATCGGCGGCGGCGCTGCTACTGGCGCTGGCCGCGTTCGGCCTGGGCGTCTGGGTACTGGCGTGGAACCGGCCGGGCAATTTCAACATCCGTCCGGAGCCCAGGCCGGCGGGACAGCTGATCACGGACGGGCCGTACCGGCGCATGCGCCATCCCATGTACACCTCGCTGCTGCTGGGCATGGCCGCCGTCGCCGTGGCCGCCGCGGACCTGCCCCGCCTCGCGGCCTGGGTCGCGCTGCTGCTGGTGCTGCAGGGCAAATCGTCGCTGGAGGAGCGCCTGCTGCTGCAACGCTGGCCGCAGTACGCGGCCTACCGCGCGCGCACCTGGAAGTTCATTCCCAGGCCGGGGCGCCTGGATCCCTGAGCGGGCCTTGCAGCCAGGCCGCGCCGCCGAGCAACAGCGCGAGGCCGCCCCAGCACACCCAGCGCGCCGGATGGTCCAGCAGCGCCTGCAAGGCCAGCGCCGCGCCCGCGGCCAGCGGCAGCGAGGCCGCCGACGGCCCGCGCCGCAGCCCGTCGCGCGGTGCGATCCACAGCAGGGACAGCGCGAGCACGCAGCAGCCGAGCTGCGCGGCCAGCGCCCACCAGGCCACCGCGCCCGGGCGTACCAGCCAGTTCTCGCCGGCCACCACCGAGGCCACCGGCAAGGTCACGGCCGCGCCGATGAGCTGGTAGAACACGAACTGCTCGCCGGCGCAGTCGCGCAGCCGCGCATCGCGCAGCAGGCGTTGCTGCAACACCCACGCCAGCGCCGCGCAGGCGGCCAGGGCCATGCCGGCCAACGGCAGCGCGGCGGCCAGTGCCAGCATCACCAGCACGCCGGCGAGCATCGCCGGCCATGCGCGCGGGCCGCGCGGCAAGGCGGCCTGCAGCAGCAGCGCGGCGGCACTGAACTCGAGCGCGGCCGCGGCTCCGATGCGCGGCACGGCCAGGTACAGCAGCGCGATGCGCGCGCTGAACAGCAGGCCCAGGCCCATGCCGGGGGTCAGCGTGGAATCCTGGGCGAACACCGCGATGTGGCGCCAGCGGGTCCACAACCACAGCACGAACAGCGAGGCCGTGCTGGTCAGCGTGGCCTGCAGCAACGGCGGCACCGTGCCCGCCGCGACGCCCACCGCCACCAGTTGCACGCCCCACAGCATCGCGCCCGCGGCGGCACCGCGTAGCGCGCTGCGCGAACTCGCGTCCATGGGCTGCGGGCGACCTGCGATGGGGGCCCGGCGCCCGCTCAGGCGTCCAGGCCCTGCTGCACCTGCTCGGCCGCGCGCAGCACGGCGCGCGCCTTGGCCTCGGTCTCGCGCCACTCCATCTCGGGCACCGAGTCCGCGACCACCCCGGCGGCGGCCTGCACGTACAGCCAGCCGTCCTTCACGATGCCGGTGCGGATGGCGATGGCCAGGTCCATGTCGCCGGCGAAGCTCCAGTACCCCACGGCGCCGCCATACAGGCCGCGCCGCGTGGGTTCGAGCTCGTCGATCACTTCCATGGCGCGGATCTTCGGCGCACCGGAAAGGGTGCCGGCCGGGAAGGTCGCGCGCATCACGTCCAGCGCGCCCAGGCCGGGTTGCAGCAGGCCCTCGACGTTGCTGACGATGTGCATGACATGCGAGTAGCGCTCGATGGCGAAGGCCTCGGTCACCTGCACGGTGCCGATGCGCGCGATGCGCCCGAGGTCGTTGCGCGCCAGGTCGATGAGCATCAGGTGCTCGGCACGCTCCTTGGGGTCGGCCAGCAGCTCGCGCTCGTTGGCCAGGTCGCGCTCGTCGGTGTCGCCGCGCGGGCGCGTGCCGGCCAGCGGACGAATGGTGACCTTCTGTCCTTCGGCGGTGGCCTCCTGTCGCACCAGGATCTCGGGCGAGGAACCCACGACCTGGAAGTCGCCGAAGTTGTACAGGTACATGTAGGGCGAGGGGTTCAGCGTGCGCAACGCGCGGTACAGCGAAAGCGGCGACTGCCCGAAACGCTTGCGCAGACGCTGGCCCACCTGCACCTGCATGAAGTCCCCGGCGGCGATCAGTTCCTTGGCGCGCTCGACCGCGCGCAGGTAGTCGGCATGCTCGAACTCGTGCTCCACCGGCGTCACCTCCGCCGGGGGCATGGCCGGCGCCTTCACGCTGGCGCGCAGCAGCTCGCGCAACTCGCGCAGGCGGGCCTGCGCGCGCGCGTGCGCGCCGGGCAGGGTCGGATCCGCGTAGACGATGAAGCTCAGGCGCCCGGAGAGGTTGTCGATCACCGCCAGTTCCTCGCATTGCAGCAGCAGGATGTCGGGCAGGTCCAGCGGGTCCGGGCGCGGGTTGCGCTGCGCCGAGGCCTGCAGCCGCGGCTCGATGTAGCGCGCGGCGTCGTAGCCGAAATACCCGGCCAGGCCGCCGCAGAAGCGGGGCATGCCCTGCGGCAGCGCCACCTTTTGGCGCGCGCGGAAGGCTTCGATGAAGGCCAGCGGCGGTTGCTCGGATCGCTCCACCTCGACGCCGTCGCGCAGCACGCGGGTGACGCCGCCCTTGACCCGCAGTTCGGTGGCGGCGGCCAGGCCGATGAAGGAGTAGCGCCCGAAGCGCTCGCCGCCAACCACGGATTCGAGCAGGAAGGTATTGCGCGCGGCGCCGCCGTCGGTGAGCTTGAGGTACAGCGACAGCGGGGTCTCGAGGTCGGCGAAGGCCTGCGAGACCATCGCGATACGGTTGTAGCCGGCGTCGGCCAGGGCCTGGAATTCGGTTTCGGTCATGGGTTTGCTCGCTGGCGGCCGTGGGGCCGCCGTATCGTCAGGGCCCGCCCACGGCAGGCGGGCGGTCTCGGTGGCGGCGCGACGCGCCGCCGGTCACGCCGCGCAGCGGCGCAAGCAGCAGCGGCGCCAGGGCCAGGCTCCCCGGTCCACCGAACCAAAGGCGTGCTTGCGAGCGACGAACATCGAGAAGGATGAGGACAGGGCCTGCGGAAAACGGACAATACCCACGCTGCGCGAACTTTAGCAAATCCCCACGGGAGCGAGCAGGCCGTGCTGCGTCCGATTGCCAAGGCGACGCGATGCAGGCACACTGCGTGCCCATGCGAACGGTCGTTCGTTTTTCAAGCCACGAGGAGCCCCGATGCGCCTGCCCAGCCTGTCCCGCCTGCCGCGCCGCGCGGCCGCCCCGTTGTTGTTGTCCCTGCCCTTGTGCATGGCGCTGGCGCCGGTCGCCGGCGCGGCGGATTCGCCCCAGGCGGCGCCCGCATCGGCCCCGGGCACCGACGCCGCGAGCCCGCTGCGCCTGCACGGCGTGAGCGTGCCGCGCACGGCGCAGGTCGGTGCCAGCCGCCTGGTGCTCAACGGCGCGGGCACGCGCTACTTCCTGATCTTCAAGGTCTACGTCGCCGCGCTCTATCTGCCGCAGGCCACGCGCAGCGCGAACACCGCACTGGGCATGCCGGGACCGAAGCTGATGCGCCTGGTCATGCTGCGCGACGTCAGCGGCAAGGAGCTGGGAGACAGGCTGACCGAGGACATCAAGCACAACGTACCCGCGGCCGACTTCGCCACCATGATCACGGGCCTCGCGCGCATGGGCGGGTTGTTCGCCGACCGCCACGAACTCCGCGAGGGCGACGTGGTCGAACTCACCGACGTGCCCGGCAAGGGCATGCAGATCAGCATCAACGGCCAGATCGAGGGTGCGCCCTACGCCGACGCGAACTTCTTCGACAACCTGCTGCGGGTCTGGCTGGGGCCGCGGCCGGCCGAGAAGCGCCTGAAAAAGGCCCTGCTCGGCGATTTCGACGACTCGAAATGAGCGCGCCCGCTCACGCAACCCGCAGCGGCAGCTCGTCCAGGCGGTCGAAGTAGGCCAGCGCCGGAGTGGCGCGGATCGGCTCGCCGTGGTTGTAGCCATAGGTGGCGAGCACCGCGGGACAACCGGCCGCGGCGGCGGCGGCCGCGTCGTTCTGCGAGTCGCCCACCATCAACGTGGCGGCGGGCGCCTGGCCCAGACGCTCGCAGGTGCGCAGCAGGGGCAGCGGATCGGGCTTCTTGCGCTCGTAGGCGTCGCCGCCGGCGACCACCGGAAAGAACTCCAGCAGGCCCTTGCGCTCGAGCAGTTCGCGGGCGTGCACGCCGGGCTTGTTGGTCACGCAGGCCAGCGCCAGGCCCGCGTCGCGCAGGCGTCGCAGGCCCTCGAGCACGCCCGGGAACAACTCGGAATGGTGCCCGTTGGCCAGCGTGTAGTGCTGCTGGTACACGCGCAGCGCCTGCGCCTGCAGCGCGTCGGCCTGCGCCTCGGGCAGGTGCAGGCGCAGCACCTGGGCCACCAGATGCTCCGAGCCCTTGCCCACGCGCTGCGACACCTGCTCGGGCGTGACTTCGCCCAGCCCGAGCTCGCGCAGCATGCCGCGCAGCGCGACCAGGAAATCGCCCAGGGTGTCGACCATCGTGCCGTCGAGATCGACGATGGCGGCGCGCACGGGCACGCCGGCCACCGCGACCCGGCCGGCCGGGGTCGGGAACGGCGCGCTCACGCCACTCTGGCCAGTTCGCCGCGCATCGCGTCGATGACCGCGCGATAGTCCTTCTGCCCGAAGATCGCGCTGCCCGCGACGAAGGTGTCGGCGCCGGCCGCGGCCACCGCGGCGATGTTGTCGGCCTTGATGCCGCCGTCCACCTCCAGCAGCACCTCGCGCCCGCTGTGCGCGCGGTAGGCATCCAGGCGCTGACGCGCCATCGCGGTCTTGCGCAGCGCCTCGGGGATGAAACTCTGTCCACCGAAGCCGGGGTTGACGCTCATGATCAGCACCAGGTCGACCTTGTCCATCACGTGATCGAGCACGTCCAGGCTGGTGGCGGGGTTGAACACCAGGCCGGCACGGCAACCCGCGTCACGGATCAGCTGCAGCGTGCGGTCGACGTGGCGACTCGCCTCGGGGTGGAAGCTGACGATGTCGGCGCCCGCCTTGGCGAACATCTGCGCCAGCGCGTCGACCGGCTCGACCATGAGATGCACGTCCAGCGGGACCGGACTGCCGTCGGCGCGCTTGCAGTAGGGCTTGACGGCCTGCGCGACCAGCGGGCCCACCGTCAGGTTGGGCACGTAATGGTTGTCCATCACGTCGAAGTGGATGAAATCGGCGCCGGCGTCGATGACGCTGCGGACCTCGTCGCCCAGACGGGCGAAATCGGCCGACAGGATGCTGGGAGCGATGCGGTAGGTCGTCATGGTGGGCCCATTCTAGGAGGGGGACCCTCTTCCGGGAGCGCGCCGTGTCTACAATCGTCGCCACCATGGATGCGTATCAATTCTCGGTGTCGGTGGAACCCGCGTTCCTGCCCGACGAGTCCGATGTCCACCAGGGCGTGTGGGCCTACAGCTATACCGTGCGCATCCGCAACAGCGGAAGCCGCGCGGCGCAACTGATCGCCCGGCACTGGGTGATCACCGACGAGGCGGGGCGCACCGAGGAGGTGCGCGGACTCGGCGTGGTGGGCCAGCAACCGCTGCTGCGCCCCGGCGAGGTGTTCGAATACACCAGCTGGACGCGGCTGCGCACACCGGGCGGAAGCATGCGCGGCAGCTATTTGTGCGTGGCCGAGGACGGATCGCAGTTCGACGCGCCCATCCCCGAATTCGCGCTGATCCCGCCGGGTGTGACCCTGCACTGATGCGGCCGCGGCGCATGAGCTGGCCTGCGCGGTCTCCCGGCTCCACCTCGTGGCGACGCCTGGCCTGGCTGGGCACGCTGCAGGCCTGCGTGCTGGGCGCCTGCGTGCTGCTGGGCTCCTGCGCGACGACCCCGCTGCCGGGAACGCCCCCTGCGGCGCCTGGCGCCGCCTCGGCCGCCTCGGCCGCCTCGGCGGCTTCGTCGCCGGCACCCGCCGCGTCGTCGCCGGCGTCCGCGCCGCCGGCCCAGGGCGCGTCAGCGGCGGCGACGTCGCTGCCCATGCGCGCGACCAGCTTCGCGCAACTTCCGGGCTGGAGCGCCGACGACTTCCAGGGCCTGTGGAGAGCCTGGCGCCGCGACTGCGGCGCCCGCGTGGCCCTGCTCGCGCGCGCCTGCGCCGCCTCCGCGTCGATCGGCGACGCCGACGTGGCGGCACAACGCGCCTTCTTCGAACAGTGGTTCCAGCCTTGGCAGCTGCTGACGCCCGCCGGGGGCGACGACGGCCTGGTCACCGGCTACTACGAACCGGTGTTCGCGGGGTCCACCACCCGCGGCTGGCCCTACGTGGTGCCTCTGTGGGGCCTGCCGGACGACCTCGTGGACCTCCCCGCCAGCGCCGGCGGCGAGGTGCGCCGGGGCCGCACCGTGGACACCGGCGACGGCCACGTGCGCGTGGAGCCGTTCTGGAGCCGCGCCCAGATCGAGACCGACGCCCGGGCGCGCCAGCAACTGGCGCGCAACGTGGTGGCCTGGCTGAGCAGTCCGGTGGACGCGCTGTTCCTGCAGGTGCAGGGCTCCGGGCTGCTGCGCCTGCCCGACGGATCCATGCTGCGCCTGAGCTATGCCGGCGACAACGGCTGGCCCTACAAATCGGTGGGCCGCTGGCTGCTCGACCAGGGCGACCTGCGCGGCACCGTCACCATGCAGACCATCCGCGCCTGGGCGCAGTTGCATCCGGAGCGCGTGCAGCAGATGCTGGACGCCAACCCGCGCGTGGTGTTCTTTCGCGCGGCCCCGCTGCAGCAGCCCGAGCGGGGCCCGCTGGGCGCATTGGGCGTGCCGCTGACCGCGTTGCGCAGCGTCGCGGTGGACAAGAAACTGCTGGCGCTGGGCATGCCCCTGTGGCTTTCCACGCGGGTCGCGGGCCGGCCGCTGCAACGCCTGGTGTTCGCGCAGGACGTGGGAGGCGCCATCCGCGGCCCGCTGCGCGCCGACCTGTTCTTCGGCACCGGCGAGGCGGCCGGCGACGCGGCCGGGCGCATGCAATCGCCGGGGCGCATGTGGATCCTGCTGCCGCGCGCGCAGCCGGACGCCGGCGGCGCCACGCCTTGACGGCCTGTGAACAGGCCCATGATCGATCTGGTGTAATGCATGCCATCCGCAGCCAAGGAGTCCGCCTCGATGCCTGCCTCGACGTACCTCACGAGTAAACGCCGGGCCGTCCCGCATTCGCTCGTTCCGCGCGGCGCCCTCGCGCTGGCCGCGACGGCCGCGCTGGGCCTGCTGGCCGGTTGCGAGACCGTCTCGCTCAACGGACCCGCGCCTGTGGTGGTGCTGCACCCGGCCGCGGCTCCGGCGTCGGCGCCGGCCCCCGTCGCCAGCGTACCCGCGCAACCGGCGGCGCAGGCGCAGGGCCTGCAGCCCACGCCTGGCGTCGAGGTGCAGCCGCTGGCCCCGGCCAGCGCGGCAAGCCTGCCGGCGCAGCCCGGCGCCTCGGCGCCCGCGCCGGCCGCCTCCACCGCATCGGCCGCGGCGGCCCCCGCGG
>JAJZUV010000030.1 GCA_021848345.1 Pseudomonadota bacterium
AGGAGGTGCCGGTGCGGCGCTGCGACGTGCCGGCGCCGCCCACCCCCGCCGATCCCGCGCCTGCGCTGCGGCGCATCGTGCCGGTGGTGTTCCTGCCCGGACTGATGGGCTCGCACCTGCGCCTGAGTCGTGCGCGCACCGAGCGCCTCAAGCGCGAGGACAACCGCGCCTGGCGCGCCGACGACGAGTTGTTCACGGTGAACACCCTGCGCCGCGCGCGCCCGGACGAGCGCCAGCTCAACTTCGACCCCGAGGAGACCGAGCTCGAGCGCTACGAGGGCACGCAGGATCCGAAGCGCTTCGACGCCAAGGCCTTCGACGATGCGCGCCACGACAACGTGGCGCGCATGCCCGAGGTGGAGCCGCTCGTGGTGTACCACCCGCGCGAATTCTGGCGCAAGGCCTTCGATCTGACGTGGAGCGAGTCCGAGCGCGGGCTCGACGCCGGGCGCAAGGGCCGGCGTCGCGGCTGGAGCGAGGTGCACATCGGCAGCTACGGCCAGGGCCTGACCGAGCTGGAGCAGCGCCTGAACACGCTGCGCCGCGACGAGACCGACCCGCGCGAGGCCAACCTGGCCGCCTCGGGGCGTCTGAGCAACGCCTGGTTCCCCTTCAAGGCCTGGAGGGGCAGCTACAGCCGAGCCGGGCTCCGGGAGCTGGGCCCGGTGGGGGTGCGGCCCACGCAGTGGGGCGCGCTGCGCCACGGGGCCGACCAGCCCCTGGTCGAGGACGACGTGCTGGGCCTGAGCGATACGGTGTATCCCGTGCACGCGATGGGCTACAACTGGCTGCGCCCGAACGCGCAAAGCGCCGTCGAGGTGGCAGGGCGCATCCGCGAGCTCATCGCGCATTACCGCGAACTCGGCCAGGCGCAGGGCGCGAGCTGCGACCACGTGCTGGTCTACACCCACAGCATGGGCGGACTGGTGGCGCGTGCGCTGATGCACCCGGACATGGGCGCGCTGAGCCCGGCGGAACTCGGCGGCGTGAGCTTCGGGGCCATGCCCACGCACGGCGCGGGCACCACCTACAAGCGCATGCGCGCGGGCATGGCCGGCGAAGGGGGGTTCTTCACCGGATGGCTGGTCAACCCCATCCTGGGCGCTACCGCGCGCACGATGGCCCCGGTGGTGGCCAACGCCAGCGGCCCGCTGGAGCTGTTCCCGGCCGGGGCCTACGGCGACGACTGGCTGCGCGTGCGCTGGATCGACGCGCAGGGCCAGGAGCACTTGAAGGTGCTGGACGTGCAGCGCGCCATCAACGACCCAACCTGCTGGTGGCGGGTGGTGAATCCGGAGTGGGTGAATCCGGCGGATCAGGAGCCCACGCGTGCATCCTTTCGTGAGACATCCAGGCGCCTTCGAGAATCCGGCGAATTCCATCGTCAACTCGCTTCAAGCCCAGAGATCGCCCATAGCCATGGCAGTTACGTCAACGATTCGGAGAGGCCTACCTGGGGCAACGTAACGTGGGCCTGCGACAAGCCGATACCCGAGTCTGCGGATCCGGATCCCTGCAACTGGGCCCCAGTGAGCGACGATGCCCAGGGGACGATCCGCGTGCGCAGCGGCGACGCGGAGTTCGACCTGAAGCTGGACAAACCCGTCGACGCGGGAGACGGCACGGTGCCCGCCGAGCGCTCCGGTGCCAAGGTGCAGGTGCAGGGCCAGCTGTGGGAACAGACCGGCTACGAGCACCAGGAGGTCTACAAGGTCGACCAGGTGTTGTCGGCCACGCTGTATGCGATGGTCCGCATGGACCAGAGACTCCATCCCTGATTCCGACTTGCCATGGACGATTTCCGAAGACGTTTGCTATCCGGTGGCGCTGCAGGCGCCGCGGTCTCCATCCTCAACGCCTGCGCAGGGCCTCTCAACATGAATTCGACGACCAAGGTGCCTGCCCCACGGCTGGACGACTTGTATGCCCGAACCAAGCTCATGTGCTTCGGGCGCTATGCGGTGGAGCTTCCGGCGGAGACCGAGCAGATCATGGGGTTCCAGGAAATTGCTGGAGGATTCAAGGCCTTTTCTCGCGCACAGTATCCAGATCCAGCACTCCTGCTCCAAGAGCTCTGGGCAAAGGAGCAGAGGCGCAGCTTCCGCGCCGCGCAGATGGCCAGCGCCATCGCGGAAGGGCCTGTCCCAGGTGCGAAATATTTCTGGTTCTTTGGCGACGAGGTAGAAAAGCGCGAGGATGTGCGGCGCATGTATGGCGCGATCCCTCTTGGGCAGGACCTTTATTTATACGGAGGAATGGCCGTCAAGAGTGAGGGGTTCCCCCCAGATCGTCTCTTCCAACGCATGACCGATCTCATGCGCGGCATGCGCGCCTGGGACGGCAAGTCGGTTCCGCGCGAGCCGGGGGTGTGCATCGAGGGCGCCTTCATCCACGAGCCCACATACCGCTTCCAGGAGATCATGAGTTCGGGCTTCGCCTTCCCCAGCATGCCCGACGTGCACTTCTCGGTGATGAGCAACAAGAACGCCAGCACGCAGGACGAGAACGGCATCGGTCTGCTCGAGAGCGTGCGGCTGGCGCAGCGCGACGCGGGGGTGTTGGGCCTGCTCGGCGGCTACCCCTACACCTTCCTGCGCCGGGGCAAGCGCACGCTGCACGGGCTGTGGGAGGGCGAGGAGGTGCTGAGCCGCTCCACCCGGGACCAGGCGCTGCGCTTCGAGTGGCAACTGGTGGGCCAGAGCGGCAACGTGGCGCAGCCCGCGCATCTGGACATCAGCCTGTCCACGCGGGTGCAGAACAACCGGGTCGGGGCAGCGCGCACCAGCGCGATCAGCGAGGAGCAGGCGGTGGCGCTGTGGGACCGGCTGCTCGAGGGGGTGAAGTTCCGCGTCGCGGTGCCCGGGGCGACGGCGGCTTCGGTGGCGTTGGGCTGAGGCGGCCCGACGTCGTTGGTTCACTCTTCCACTTCAGGAGTACGAATATGTCCGATTCCCAGCAACAGGTCCTGCCGCACCAGTCCCTGCCGGGTGACGAAGGGTCCATGCACCCGCGCGCTTCGCACGATGATCCACGCTACCGCGGCAGCGGCAAGCTGGACGGCAAGGTGGCCATCATCACCGGAGCCGACAGCGGCATCGGCAGGGCGGTGGCCATCGCCTTCGCGAAGGAGGGCGCGCGTTGCGTGTTGTCCTACCTCGACGAGCACGAGGACGCGGAGGATTCGCGGCAGCAGGTGCAGCGCCACGGCGGCGACTGCCTGCTGGTGCCGGGGGATCTGCGTTCGCGGGCGCACTGCGAGCATGTGGTCGAGCAGGCGATGAGCCGCTACGGGGCCATCGACGTGCTGGTGAACCACGCCGGCGAGCAGTACCAGACCGACTCCCTCGAAGACGTGGACGACCAGGCGCTGCGCCACGTGTTCGAGACCAACGTGTATTCGATGTTTTACCTGAGCCGCGCCGCGCTGCGCCACATGAAACCCGGCGCGGCGATCGTGAACACGGTGTCGGTGGTGGCCTACAAGGGTCAGCCGCTGCTGCTGGACTACAGCGCCAGCAAGGGGGCGAACCTGGCCTTCACGCGCGCGCTGGCCGCATCCCTGGCCGACAAGGGCATCCGCGTGAACGGCGTGGCTCCGGGGCCGGTGTGGACTCCCCTGATTCCCGCCACCTTTCACGGGGACAAGCTGGAGAACTTCGGCAAGGACGTGCCCCTGGGCCGCGCCGGACAACCTTGCGAACTGGCGCCCGCCTACGTGTACCTGGCCAGCGACATCGACAGCGCCTGGGTGACCGGGCAGGTGCTGCACGTCAACGGCGGGGTGCCGGTCAACGGGTAGGCCCGGCGGGAGTGTCGGCGGCGGGCGGGGCAGCCGGCTCAGGACTCGAAGAGTCCGCCGCTGCCGCCGCCAGGCGCCGCCAGCCCCAGGTGGGCGTAGGTGGAGGCGCTGGCGATGCGTCCGCGCGGGGTGCGCTGGATGTAGCCGTGCTGGATCAGGAAGGGCTCGATCACGTCCTCGATGGTGTCGCGCTCCTCGCCGATGGCCGCGGCGAGGTTGTCCAGGCCCACCGGGCCGCCGCCGAAGCGGTGCACGATGGCCTCGAGCAGCTTGCGGTCCATGAGGTCGAAGCCCAGCGGGTCGACGTCGAGCATGCGCAGCGCGGCGTCGGCCACGTCGCGCACGATGCGCCCGTCGGCGCGCACCTGCGCGTAGTCGCGCACGCGGCGCAGCAGGCGGTTGGCGATGCGCGGCGTGCCGCGCGAGCGGCGCGCGATCTCGCGCGCGCCTTCGGTGTCGATGCCGGCCTGCAGCAAGTGCGCCGAGCGCTCGACGATGGTGGTCAGCTCCTCGGTGGTGTAGAACTCCAGACGCGAGACGATGCCGAAGCGGTCGCGCAGCGGGTTGGTGAGCATGCCCGCGCGGGTGGTGGCGCCCACCAGCGTGAAGGGCTGCAGGTCGATCTTCACGCTGCGCGCGCCCGGGCCCTCGCCGATCATGATGTCGATCTGGTAGTCCTCGAGCGCCGGGTAGAGGATTTCCTCGACCACCGGCGACAGGCGGTGGATCTCGTCGATGAACAGGACGTCGTTGCGTTCGAGGTTGGTGAGCAGCGCGGCCAGGTCGCCCGCGCGCTCCAGCACGGGCCCGGAGGTGGAGCGCAGGTTCACGCCCATTTCGCGGGCGATGATGTGGGCCAGCGTGGTCTTGCCCAGGCCCGGCGGGCCGAACAGCAGCACGTGGTCCAGCGCCTCGCCGCGGTTGCGGGCGGCACCCATGAAGATGTCGAGCTGCTCGCGCACCTTGGCCTGGCCGATGTAGTCGGACAGCACCTGCGGGCGCAGCGCGCGCTCGGCGGCTTCCTCCTGGGGCGAGGCGGGCGCGGGCGCGACCACGCGCGCGGGCTGGAGCTTGTCGGGCTGGATGCTCATGATTCGTGGCCCCGGGGTGCGGCGTCTCAGGCCCTGGCCAGGGTCTTCAGGGCCTGGCGGATGCCGTCGTCCACGCCCAGCTCGGGCGGCAGCTTGGCCACCACCGCGGTGGCCTCGCGTTCGGAGTAGCCCAGCGCCAGCAGCGCCTGCAGCACGTCGGCGTGGGCCGCCGCGGCGCCGCCGGCGGGCCGGCCCAGGTCCGCACCGAGCTTGCCGCGCAGTTCCAGCAGCAGGCGCTCGGCGGTCTTCTTGCCGATGCCCGGCACGCGGGTCAGGCGCGCGCTGTCCTGCGCGGTCACGGCCTGCGCCAGTTCCTGCACGCTCAGGCCCGACAGCAGCGCCAGTGCGATGCGCGCGCCGACGCCGGAAATGCGGATCAGCGCGCGAAAGGCCTCGCGTTCGGCGGGGGTGGCGAATCCGAACAGCTGGTGCGCGTCCTCGCGCACGATCAGGTGGGTGAGCAGCGCCACCTTCTGGCCCACCGCCGGCAGCCCGTACAGGGTGCTCATCGGCACGTCGATCTCGTAGCCGACCCCCCCGCAGTCCACCAGGATCTGGGGCGGGGTCTTGTCCAGCAGGGTACCGTGAATGCGTCCGATCATGAGCGGACTTTAGCAGGCTGCCGACACCCCTTTCGAGGCCGCCGGCGGGCGCGCCCGCGCCGCCGGCTAAACTGTCGGCTGTACTGCGCATGCTTCCCATGAAAGCCCAATCCTCCTACTCGCACGAAGAACTCGTGGCCTGCGGCCATGGTCGGCTGTTCGGTCCGGGCAACGCCCAGCTTCCGCTGGGGCAGATGCTGATGATGGACCGCATCACCCACATCGCCGACCACGGCGGCAGCTACGGCAAGGGGGAAATGCGCGCCGAACTCGATATCCGTCCGGATCTGTGGTTCTTCGGCTGCCATTTCGAGAACGACCCGGTCATGCCCGGCTGCCTGGGGCTGGACGCGATGTGGCAACTGGTGGGTTTCTACCTGGGCTGGATGGGCGCGCCCGGGCGCGGGCGCGCGCTGGGGGTGGGCGAGGTCAAGTTCACCGGCCAGGTGCTGCCCACCGCCAAGGTGGTGAGTTACCAGATCGACCTCAAGCGGGTCATCAACCACCGTCTGGTCATGGGCATCGGCGACGGCATCATGCGGGTCGACGGCCGCGAGATCTATACCGCCAAGGACCTGCGAGTCGGCCTGTTCACGTCCACCGACGGGTTCTGATCGGCCTTCCCCATGTGACAAGGGCCGGGAATTCCCGGCCCTTGTCGCTTGCAGCGCGAGCGGATGCTCAGGCCACGGCCTTGAGCTTGGCCTGGATGCCCTTGAGCAGCGCGGCGCGCTCGGTTTCGTCGACACGGGCCAGCAGGCGGTTGGCCGCCGACACGATGGCGCGGATCGACGCGGTCACGATGTTGGCGTCGATGCCCACGCCGAAGGTGGTGGCGGCGGTGCCTTCCAGCGCCGCTTCCACCATGGCCACGGCGCGCGCGTTGGCGCCCAGGCCCAGCGCGCGTTCCTCGTAACTCTGTACGGCCAGAGGCAGGTGCAGTGCGCGTACCGCCGCATCGATCGGGCCGTTGCCCTCGCCGCGCAGGCTCACCGGGCGCCCGTCGATTTCCAGTTCGAGCCGGATGCCCTGTTCGCTGCCGTGCTCGTTGAGATGGTGCGCGACGTAGCGCAGCGGCTCGGCGGCCTCGGCGTACTCGGCATTGAACATGGCCCACAGCTGCTGCGCGGTGACCTCGGTGCCCGAGCTGTCGGTGTAGCGCTGCACCACGCCGCTGAATTCCACCTGCATGCGCCGGGGCATGACCAGGCCGTAGGAGGATTCGAGCAGGTAGGCGATGCCGCCCTTGCCGGACTGGCTGTTGACCCGGATCACCGAGTCGTAGGTGCGCCCCAGATCGGCGGGGTCCACGGGAAGGTAGGGTACCTCCCAGATTGCGGTGGGCTTTTGCGCGGCCAGGCCCTTCTTGATCGCGTCCTGGTGCGAGCCGGAGAAGGCGGTGAACACGAGGTCGCCGACGTAGGGGTGGCGCGGGTGGATGGGCAATTGGTTGCAGTCCTCCACGGTGCGCGCGACGGCGTTGATGTTGGAGAAGTCCAGTCCCGGATCGACGCCCTGGGAGTACAGGTTCAGCGCCAGGGTCACGAGGTCCACGTTGCCGGTGCGCTCGCCGTTGCCGAACAGGCAGCCCTCGATGCGGTCGGCGCCGGCCATCACCGCCAGTTCGGCGGCGGCCACGGCGCAGCCGCGGTCGTTGTGCGGGTGCACGGACAGGATCACGCTGTCGCGGCGGTCGAGGTGGCGGTGCATCCACTCGATCTGGTCGGCGTAGATGTTGGGCGTGCTCATCTCCACCGTGGCGGGCAGGTTGAAGATGATCTTGCGCTCGGGCGTCGGTTGCCAGACCTGGGTGACCGCGTTGCAGACCTCCACGGCCACGGGAAGTTCGGTGCCGCTGAACACCTCGGGGCTGTACTGGAAGGTCCACTCGGTCTCGGGCTGCTGCGCGGCCAGATCGCGGATCAGCGTGGCGGCATCGACGGCGATGCGCTTGCAGCCGGCCACGTCGACGTTGAACACAATCTTGCGGAAGTTCGGCGCGGTCGCGTTGTACACGTGCATGATCACGCGTTTGGCGCCGCGTACCGATTCGAAACTGCGGCGGATCAGGTCCTCGCGCGCCTGGGTCAGCACCTCGATGGTGACGTCCTCGGGGATGTGGCCGCCTTCGATGAGTTCGCGCACGAAGTCGAAATCGGTCTGCGAGGCGGAGGGGAAGGCCACCTCGATCTGCTTGATGCCGATGGCGCACACCGTCTTGAACATGCGCATCTTGCGCGCCGCGTCCATCGGCTCGAACAGCGCCTGGTTGCCGTCGCGCAGGTCGGTGCTCATCCAGATCGGCGGGCGGGTGATCACCTGGTCGGGCCAGGTACGGTCCTTCAGGCCGACCGGCGGCATGGGGCGGTATTTGTTCTGCGGGTTCTTCAACATGGCGGATACTCCGGCGATTCGTGGGTTCGGGGCGTCGGCGGCGCGCTCGACCGAAGCTCGTGGCTCGGGGCGCGTACTACGCGTCGGCGGATGCGGTGTCGCGCTGGATCCGGTCGGATCCGGGAAGCGCGTGCTGCCCGGCCGGGCAGCAGGGGAGCGGGTGTCAGTTGCGCGCGGGGCGCAGTCGCCGCTCGACGTCGACGCGTAGCAGCCGCAGCATCAGGCCGCGTTGCCAGGCCGCGAGCGCGCCGGCCGAGGTGCGGCGGCAGTCGCAGGCAGCGGGCGTCGGGTTCAAGGCCATGGTCTGCGAACATTAGCAAAACCCGGGCCGCCCGTCAAATCGGCCGCGCGCGGCACTCCTGCCTGAAATGGTCGCGCCCACGCGCCGGGCCCCTCGGTGGCAGGGCCCTGGATTCAGCCCAGCAGGCGACCGCGACGCACCCGCATGCCGCGCAATGCGCTGGCGTCCAGGCTCGCGGCATCGCCGCGGACTTGCGTGCCGGTGGCCACGCCGGGCAGCGCTCCGGCGCGCTGCAGCGCGCCCACGGTGGCGCGATTCTGGGCGTGGCAGATCGCCAGGCCCAGCGCGTCGGCGGCATCGGGGCCGGGCTCGCCGGGCAGCGCCAGCAGCCGGGTGACCATCTGCTGCATCTGCTGCTTGCTGGCGCGGCCGTGGCCGACCACGGCCTTTTTCAGTTGCAGCGCGGTGTATTCGACCACCGGCAGCCCGGCGGCGGTCAGCGCCGCGATGGCGGCGCCGCGCGCCTGGCCCAGCAGCAGCGTGGACTGGGGGTTGACGTTGACGAACACGATCTCGACCACGGCCACGTCGGCGCCCGAGTCGCGCGCCACCGTGGTGACGCCCTCGAACAGCACCCTCAGGCGTTCGGGCAGCGGACCGCGGGGAATGCGGATGGCGCCGCTGCTCTGGTAGTGCAGGCGCTGGCCCTGCGCCTGCAACAGTCCGTAGCCGGTGGTGTTCAGCCCGGGGTCGATGCCGAGGATGCGCATGGCCTGGCCCTGGGCTGCCGGACGGCGCGTCAGTGACGGAAGTGGCGCATGCCGGTGAGCACCATGGCCAGGCCGTGCTCGTCGGCGGCGGCGATCACCTCGGCGTCGCGCATGGAGCCGCCCGGCTGGATCACCGCGCGCGCGCCGGCCTGGGCCAGCACGTCCACGCCGTCGCGGAAGGGGAAGAAGGCGTCGGAGGCGACCACGCTGCCGGCCACCTGCAGGCCGGCGTTGGCCGCCTTGATGGTGGCGATGCGCGTGGAGTCCACCCGGCTCATCTGCCCGGCGCCGACGCCGATGGTGCGTGCGCCCGAGGCGAACACGATGGCGTTGGACTTGGTGAACTTGGCCACCTTCCAGGCGAAGTGCAGGTCGGCCATCTCGGCGTCGGTGGGGGCGCGCCGGGTCACCACCTTGAGGGCGGTTTCGTCGAGCAGTTGCTCGTCGGCGCTTTGCAGCAGCCAGCCCGAGTTCACGCGCTTGGCGTCCAGGCGCGGCGCGGCGGGCGTGGCGGCGGCCGGGAGTTCGATGGAAAGCACGCGCACGTTGGCCTTCGCCGCCAGCACCTGCAGCGCCTGTGCCGTGTAGGACGGGGCGATCAGCACCTCGACGAACTGCCCCGCCACGGCGCGCGCTGCGGCTTCGTCGACTTCGCGGTTGAAGGCGATGATGCCCCCGAAGGCGGAGGTGGGATCGGTGGCGAAGGCGGAGCGATAGGCGCCCTCGGGGTCGGCGCCGAGCGCGGCGCCGCAGGGGTTGGCGTGCTTGACGATCACGCAGGCGCAGGTGTCGAAGGCGCGCACGCATTCCCAGGCCGCATCGGCGTCGGCGATGTTGTTGTAGGACAGTTCCTTGCCCTGAAGTTGCCGCGCCGTCGGCAGCGAGCCCGGCGCGGGCCGCGGGTCGCCGTAGAAGGCCGCGTGCTGGTGCGGGTTCTCGCCGTAGCGCAGGTCCTGCAGCTTGATCAGGTTGAGGTTGAACTGCCGCGGCCAGGCCTGGGGAGCGGCCTCGCGCTGCTCGAAGCTCAGGGCCGACAGGTGGTTGGAGATCGCCGCGTCGTATTGCGCCACGCGGTTGAAGGCCGCCACCGACAGCGCGAAGCGGGTGGCCTGCGACACCGCGCCGGTGGACTCGAACTCGTCCAGCACGGCCTCGTACTGCGACGCGTCGGTGAGCACGCTCACGCCCTGCCAGTTCTTGGCCGCCGAGCGCACCATCGCGGGGCCGCCGATGTCGATGTTCTCGATGGCCTGCTCCAGCGTGCAGTCGGGGCGCGCCACCGTGGCCTCGAAGGGGTAGAGGTTGACCACCAGCCAGTCGATCGCGGGAATGCCGTGCCGCTCGATGGCCTGCATGTGCTCCGGAAGGTCGCGACGCGCGAGCAGGGCCCCGTGCACCTTGGGATGCAGGGTCTTCACGCGTCCGTCGAGCATTTCGGGGAATCCCGTGTGCTCGGCCACCTCGGTCACCGGCAGCCCCGCCTCGGCCAGCAGGCGCGCGGTGCCTCCGGTGGACAGCAGCTTCACGCCGCGCTGGTGCAGGCGGCGCGCGAGTTCGAGCACGCCGGTCTTGTCGGAAACGGAAAGCAGTGCGTACATGGGCGCGGGGACGAAGGGCGGGTTGCGGGAAGCACGCGCCGGGTCGGGGCGCGCGCGGGCGGATTCATTTGATCAGCTTGTGGTCCTTGAGCTTCTTGCGCAAGGTGTTGCGGTTGATGCCCAGCCATTGCGCGGCCACCGACTGGTTGTCGCCGGCGCGGCTCATCACGGTCTGCAGCAGGGGCTTCTCCACCGTCTGCATGACCATGCCGTGGATGCCGTGGGGCTCGGTCCCGTTGAGGTCGCGAAAATACGCCTCCAGGCTGTCGATCACGCATTGTTCCAGTGCCGAACGCGAACTCATCGCAGGACTCTCCGGGTCGCGTTCATGCGGCGGCTCCCGCGGGCCCGGCGTCGGCGAGGCGCTCGAAGTACTCGGCCACCGCGTCGAGCTGGGCCTGCGCCTCGGTCAGGGCATGGAAGCGCGCACGGAACTGCGCACCGCCCGGCAACGCGGCCACCGCCCAGCCCACGTGCTTGCGCGCGCTGCCGATGCCGGCGCTGCCGTAGTGCGCATGGTGCGCGCGCAGGTGTTCCAGCAGCCATCGGCCCTGTTCGGCCACTCCGGGCGGCGCGGCTTCCACGCCGTCGCGCAGCGCGCGCGCGATATGCCCGGGCAGCCAGGGGCGGCCGAGCGCGGCGCGTCCGATCATCACCGCGTCGGCGCCGGTGGCCGACAGCACGGCGCGTGCCTTGGCCACCGAGTCGATGTCTCCGTTGGCGACCACCGGGATGCGCAGCCTGGCCTTGATGGCCGCGATGGTCTCGTATTCGGCCTCGCCAGCGTAGCCCTGCTCGCGGCTGCGACCGTGCACGGCCACCAGCGCCACGCCGGCTTCCTGGGCCGCGTGGGCCAGGCGCGGGGCGTTGCGCTGCTCGTGGCACCAGCCGGTGCGCATCTTCAGGGTCACGGGCACGCCCAGCGGCTGCATCGCGCGCACCACCGCGTCGACGATGCTCACCGCCAGGTCCTCGTCCTGCATCAGCGCGGAGCCGGCCCAGCGGTTGCAGACCTTCTTGGCCGGGCAGCCCATGTTGATGTCGATGATGCGCGCGCCGGCCTCGACGTTGGCATGCGCGGCCGCGGCCATCTCGGCCGGGTCCACGCCGACCAGTTGCGCCGCCACCGGGCCGGGCTCGCCGTCGTGGTTCATGCGCAGCGCCGTCTTGCGCGAGGCGCGCAACTCGGCGCGCGAGGCCACCATCTCGCTCACGCAGTGTCCTGCGCCCAGGCGTCGCGCGAGGCGCCGCCAGGGCAGGTCGGTGACCCCCGCCATCGGGGCCGTGAACACGCGGTTGGCCAGTTCGTGCGGGCCGAGACGCAGCGGCGTGCCGAAGGCAGGGAGGGCGGAGGCGGGCATGGGTCGGTGGGTTCTTCCCTCGCCCGGTCGCCGCGGCCGTGGGGCTGCCGGCGCTCGCGCCCCGGAGCGACATGGGGCGTCCGGGGCCGGGTGCGGGGGAAGGGGCGAATTCTAGTGCTATGCGCAGGCCGGCTTCGCGCTTTCGCGTGCCGCCAGCAGCGCGCGTGCCGCGCGGCTGCCGTTGGCGCGCCCGACGGCGCGGCTGATGAACTCGCCGCAATCGACCACCGCCTGCAGGTCGGCGCCGGTGGCGATGCCCATGCCGTGCAGCATGTACAGCAGGTCCTCGGTGGCCAGGTTGCCGGTGGCGCCGCGCGCGTAGGGGCAGCCGCCCAGGCCCGCCACCGAGGCGTGGAAACTGCGCACGCCCAGTTGCAGCGCGGCCAGCACATTGGCCAGCGCCTGCCCGTAGGTGTCGTGGAAATGCCCGGCCAGGCGCTCCATGGGCAGCACCCCCGCCGCGGCCTCGAAGGCCGCCTGCACGGCGCCCGGCGTGCCCACGCCGATGGTGTCGGCCACGTCCACGCTATCGCAGCCCAGGTCGGCCATGCGACGCACCACGTCGGCGACCGCGGCCGGCGCGATCGCGCCTTCGTAGGGACAGCCCAGCGCGCAGGAGATGCTGCCGCGCAGGCGCAACCCGGAGTCCCGCGCCATGCGCGCCACGGGCTCGAAACGCTCGATGGATTCGGCGATGGAGCAGTTGATGTTGCGCCGCGCGAAGGATTCGCTGGCGGCCGAGAACACGACCACTTCCTGCACCCCGGCGGCCAGCGCCGCCTCCATGCCGCGCACGTTGGGCACCAGCGCGGAATACACCACGCCGGGCGTGCGCCGGATGCCGGCCATGACCTCGGCGCCGTCGGCCATCTGCGGCACCCAGCGCGGGGAGACGAAGGCGGCCGCCTCGATGGCGCGCAGCCCGGCCGCCGCCAGGCGGTCGACCAGCTCGATCTTTACCGCCGCGGGCACGGGGGTGGACTCGTTCTGCAATCCGTCGCGAGGACCGACCTCGACGACTTCGACACTTGCGGGCAGCGGCGTGGCCATGGCGATGTTCTCCGGCGTATGGGGCCCGGCAAAGGGGCCGGTGTTCAGTAGCCCAGGCGGGCATCGACGATGCCGCCCGGGTCGTCTCCGCGCTCCAGCGCGGCGATCTTGCGCATGATCTGCGCGGCCGACGGCCCGACCAGCGTGTGGGCGGCCACGTGCGGGGTGATGCGCACCCGTGGATGGGACCACAGCGGGTGGTCGATCGGCAGGGGCTCGGTCTCGAACACGTCGAGCGTGGCGCTGCCCAGGTGCTGTTCGTCCAGCAGGTCGAGCAGGTCCTGCTCGCGCAGCAGGGCTCCGCGCCCGGCATTGACCACATGGGCGCCGCGGGGCAACTGGCTCAACGCGCCATAGTCCAGCAGGCCGTGGGTGTCGGGGGTCAGCGGCAGCAGCACCACCAGCACGCGGCAATGGCCCAGGAACTCGTACAGGCGGTCGATGCCGTAGATGGGGCCGTCGAAGTCGGCGCCGGCGCGCGGCGTGCCGCTGCGGGTACAGGCCAGCACGGGGAATTCCAGGCTCTGCACGCGCCGCGCCGCGGCCAGGCCCATGTGCCCGAGCCCGAGGAAGCCCACCGAGAACCCGGTGCGCGGGGCCAGCACCAGGGGTTCCCAGGTGGCGTGCGCCTGCAGCGCGGCATAGTCGAGCATGCGCCGATGCGCGTGCAGCACGGCCTCGGCGACGTAGTCGGCCATCTGCCGGCCCATGCCGGCGTCCTCCAGCCGGATCAGCGGCACCTGGGGGGCATGCGCGCGCATCAGCGGCAGCACGGCATCGACCCCGGCGCCGAGGTTGAACACCGCGCGCAGTCGCTGCTGTCCCGCCAGCCATTCGCCCGGCGGCCTCCAGACCAGCGCGAAGTCGGCCTGCTCGTCCGGCTGCTCGGCGGCGTCGATCACCTCGATGGCCAGGCGCAGTTCCCCGGCATGCTGCGCGAGCGCGTCGCGCCAGCGGCGAAACGGCTCGTCGGGGTCCCAGACCGCCAGTTTCACGGGGCGCGCGGCGTCGTGGCCGGGGCTCAGGCCTGCGTCTGGGCGGCGCTGGCGTGCAGGCCCAGGCGCTCGAACAGCCGGCGATCGGCGTCCACCTCGGCGTTGCCCGTGACCAGCAGCGTGTCGCCGTAGAAGATGGAGTTCGCCCCGGCCAGGAAGCACAGCGCCTGGATGCCGTCGCCGAGTTCCTTGCGTCCGGCCGACAGCCGCACCCAGGCGCGCGGCATGCAGATGCGCGCCGCGGCCACGCTGCGCACGAACTCGAAGGGGTCGAGCTCGGGAGCGTGCTCCAGCGGCGTGCCCGCCACGCGCACCAGGGAGTTGATGGGCACCGACTCGGGGTAGGGCTCCATCGCCGCCAGCTGGGCCAGCAGCCCGGCGCGGTCGGCGCGGCTCTCGCCCATGCCGACGATGCCCCCGCAGCACACGCGCATGCCGGCGTCGCGCACCGCGTGCAGGGTGTCCAGTCGGTCCTGGTAGGTGCGGGTACTGATGATGTTGCCGTAGAACTGCGGGGAGGTGTCGAGGTTGTGGTTGTAGTAGTCCAGGCCGGCGTCGGCCAGGCGCCGCGCCTGGGTCGGCTGCAGCATGCCCAGGGTCATGCAGGTCTGCAGGCCGAGTTGCTTGACCCCCTCGATGATGGGCACGAGCTTGTCGAGGTCGCGCTCCTTGGGCTCGCGCCAGGCCGCGCCCATGCAGAAGCGGCTGGCGCCCGCGTCGCGCGCGGCGCGCGCGTGCTCCAGCACGCGCTCGGCATCCATCAGCTTGTCGGCCTCCACGCCGGCCTGGTAGTGCGCGGACTGCGGGCAGTAGCCGCAGTCCTCCGGGCAGCCGCCGGTCTTGATCGACAGCAGCGACGACAACTGCACCTCGGTGGGATCGAAGTGCTGGCGGTGCACCTGCTGCGCCTGCCACAGCAGCTCGGGCAGCGGCAGAGCCAGCAGTTGCTCGATGCGCTGGGCGGTCCAGGCCGGGGTCGCGGCGGCGGGTTGCGGGGGCTGTGCTTCCTGCGAGCGGCGCGGCGACGGGGGCTGGATGGTGGAGACTTGCATCGATGGTCCTCGGGGGTGTTCAGGCCGTGTGTTGTTCCTGCAGGCCGAGTTCGTCCTTCATCGCGTCGCGGATCTTGAACTTCTGCACCTTGCCGGTGATGGTCAGCGGGAAACTCTGCACGAAACGGATGTAGCGCGGGATCTTGTAGTGCGCGATCTGTCCCTGGCAAAAGCCCCGGATGTCCTCGTCCTTGGGCGAGGTGCCGGGCTTGGGGATGATCCAGGCGCACAGTTCCTCCCCGTATTTTGCGTCCGGAACGCCCACCACCTGCACGTCCTGCACCATCGGGTGGCGGTAGAGGAACTCCTCGATCTCGCGCGGATAGATATTCTCGCCGCCCCGGATCACCATGTCCTTGATGCGGCCGACGATGTTCACGTAGCCCTCGGCGTCCATGGTCGCCAGGTCGCCCGTGTGCATCCATCCTTCCTCGTCGATGGCCTCGTGGGTGCGCTGTTCGTCGCCCCAGTAGCCGTGCATCACCGAGTAGCCGCGGGTGCACAGTTCGCCGGCCACGCCGGGCTCCACCGTGTGCCCGTCGGCGGGGTCGACGATCTTCACCTCCAGGTGCGGCTGGACCAGGCCCACGGTGCTCACGCGCCGGTCCAGCGGGGTGTCGGTGGAGCTCTGGCAACTCACCGGCGAGGTCTCGGTCATGCCGTAGGCGATGGTGATCTGCGACAGGTGCATGTCGCTGACCACGCGTTTCATCACCTCCACCGGGCAGGGGCTGCCGGCCATGATGCCGGTGCGCAGGGTGCTCATGTCGAACTCGCGGAAACGCGGGTGGTCGAGCATGGCGATGAACATGGTGGGCACGCCGTGCAGTCCCGTGCAGCGCTCGGCCTGCACCGCCTGCAGCGTGAGCAGCGGGTCGAAGGCCGAGTTGGGGTAGACGATGGTGGCGCCATGGGTGATGCAGGCCAGGTTGCCCAGCACCATGCCGAAGCAGTGGTACAGGGGCACGGGGATGCACAGCCGGTCCTCCTCGGTGAGTTTCATCGCCTCGCCGATGAAATACCCGTTGTTCAGGATGTTGCTGTGGGTCAGGGTCGCGCCCTTGGGGAAGCCCGTGGTTCCGCTGGTGAACTGGATGTTGATGGGGTCGTCCGGCCCCAGCGTGGCGGCCGTGCGCACCACCTCGGGGTCGCCGGCGCTGCCGCGCTCCATCCATTCGGCGAAGCGCAGCATGCCGGGCTCGCTCGCCTGGCCCAGCTGCACCAGCAGGCGCAATTGCGGCAGGCGCGCGGCGCGCAGCTCGCCGGGCGCGCAGCTCGCCAGCTCCGGGGCCAGCTCGCGCATCATCGCCAGGTAGTCGCTGGTGCGGAATTCGGGCATCAGCACCAGGGCCTTGCAGCCCACCTTGTTCAGCGCGTATTCGACCTCGGCCACGCGGTAGGCGGGGTTGATGTTGACCAGCACGATGCCCACCTTGGCGGTGGCCAGTTGCATCAGCACCCATTCGACGCAGTTGTGGGCCCAGATGCCCACGCGGTCGCCGCGTGCCAGTCCGCTGCGCAGCATGGCGCTGGCCAGCACGTCGACCTCGCGCGCCAGTTCGGTCCAGCTCAGGCGGCGCTGCTGGTGGCACGCCACCAGCGCCTCGCGCGCGCCCTGGCGCGCGGCCATGGCGTCGAAGAAATCCCCCAGGGTCTGCGTGATCAGCGGCTGTTCGCGGCTGCCGCAGGCGTAGCTGGTGGTCAGGGCCATCGTCGTCTCCTCGTGCGCTCTCGGGCGCTTGGGGCTGTCGGGGTTGGGGGTTCAGAACCTGGCCTGCAGCCAGCGTTCCAGTTGGGGCAGGCGGTCGACGCCCCAGAAGGGCTCGTCGTCGACCACGAAGAAGGGCGCGCCGCACACCCCGACCTGCAGCGCGCGCTCCACGTTGGTGCGCAGCATGTCCTTCACCGCGGCTTCGGCGCACCAGGCGTCGATCTGCGCCGCGTCCAGGCGCAGCGGCGCGCCCACCGCGTGCAGGGTCGGCATGGCCGAGATGTCCTGGCCCTGCACGAAATAGGCCTCGAACACCTTGTGGATCCACTCCACCGCCAGCGGCGAGCGCGCCCGCTGCAGCGCCAGCAGCACGCGCGCGGCCTGCTGCGTAGCCACCGGGAAGGGCTGCGGCTGGTGGTAGGGCACGCCGAAGTAGCGCGCCGAGCGCTGCAGGTCGCGCAGCGAGTACTCGGCCTTCAGCGGCTGCTGCACCAGCGGACGCGACCCGGTGGCCGCGAACACCGGACCGAGCAGGATGGGCACCCACTCGATGCCGCGGTCATGGCGCGCCGCGATCGCCTCGATCTGGGTGCTGGCCAGGTACGAGTAGGGCGACGAGAAGTCGAAGAACAGCGTGATCGGCGACACGGGCATGACGGGGCTCCGGACAGGGCGCTCGGCGGGGACGGCTCAGGCCATCTCGACGGCCATCGCGGTGGCTTCGCCGCCGCCGATGCACAGCGCGGCCACGCCGCGCGACAGGCCGCGCTTGCGCAGCGCGCCCAGCAGCGTGACCACGATGCGCGCGCCGCTGGCGCCGATCGGGTGGCCCAGCGCCACCGCGCCGCCGTTCACGTTGACCACGTCGTGCGACAGGCCGAATTCGTGCATGGCCGCCATGGTCACCGTGGCGAAGGCCTCGTTGACCTCCCACAGCTGCACGTCGTCCTTGCTCCAGCCGGCGCGCTTGAGCGCCTTGTCGATGGCCCCGGCCGGCGCCGTGGTGAACCATTCCGGCGCCTGCGCGTGCACGGCGTGCGAGCGGATGCGCGCCAGCACCTTGCAGCCCAGGCGCTGCGCGGTGGACTCGCGCATCAGCACCAGCGCGGCGGCGCCGTCGGAGATGCTCGACGAGGTGGCCGCGGTGATCGTGCCGTCCTTGCGGAAGGCCGGCTTGAGGGTGGGGATCTTGTCCGGGCGCGCCTTGAAGGGCTGCTCGTCGCGGGCGATGGTCTGCTCGCCGCCGCGTCCCTGGATCACCACCGGGGCGATCTCCCATTCGAAGCTGCCGTCCTCGTTGGCGCGCTTGCTGCGCGCGGTGGACTCGATGGCGTAGGCGTCCATGGCCTCGCGCGTGAAGCCGTAGCGGGCCACGCAGCTCTCGGCGAACACGCCCATGGCCTTGCCGCGCTCGTAGGCGTCCTCCAGGCCGTCCATGGCCATGTGGTCGTAGAACTCGGTCATGCCGTACTTGACGCCCTTGCGCACGAAGGCCAGGTGCGGCGCGTTGGTCATGCTCTCCATGCCCCCGGCGACCAGCACCTCGGCGCTGCCGGCGGCCAGCATGTCGTGGCCGAACATCATCGCGCGCATGCCCGAGCCGCACATCTTGGACAGGGTCACGGCACCGGCCGACTGCGGCAGCCCGGCCTTGAGCGCGGCCTGGCGCGCGGGGGCCTGGCCCTGGCCGGCCATCAGGCAGTTGCCCATCAGCACTTCGTCGACCGCCTCCGGGGCCAGCCCGGCGCGTTGTACCGCGGCGGCGATCGCGGTGGCGCCCAGTTCCCAGGCGGCAACCGAGGCGAAATCGCCCAGCAGCCCGCCGATGGGGGTGCGCGCGGCGGACACGATGACTACGGGATCGGAATTCATGACATCTCCATCAGGTTGGTCTGTGCGCCGGTCTCGTCCGGCGCGGAATCCGCCCGCGCGAAGCGCCGCGCGGTGTCGTAGGGGAATACGTCGATCACATGACCTTCGCGGATGCGCCGCTGCTGCGCCTGCCAGAAGGCCGGATCGAGCAGGTCGGCGTGGTGACGCAGGAACACCTCGCGCACCCGTGCGTCGCCGAGCAGGAAGGTCCCGAAGGTCTCCGGGAACACGTCGTGCGGGCCCACCGAGTACCAGGGCTCGGCGGCCATCTCGTCCTCCTCGTGGCGCGGTGGCGGAACGCGCCGGAAGTTGCAGTCGGTGATGTACTCGATCTCATCGTAGTCGTAGAACACCACCTTGCCGTGGCGGGTCACGCCGAAGTTCTTCCACAGCATGTCGCCGGGGAAGATGTTGGCGGCCACCAGGTCCTTGATGGCGTTGCCGTAGTCGATCACCGCCGCCTCGAGCTGCTCGGGCGTGGCCTCGCGCAGGTAGATGTTCAACGGGATCATGCGCCGCTCGATGTAGCAGTGGCGGATCACCAGCAGCTCGCCGTCCTCCTCCAGCTGGGAGCCGCAGCTGCGCTTGAGTTCCTCGACCAGCGCGGGGTCGAAGCGTTCGCGCGGGAAGGCCACGTTCGAGTATTCGAGGGTGTCGGCCATGCGCCCGACGCGGTCGTGGCGCTTGACCAGCAGGTACTTGCCCTGGATCTGCTCGCGGGTCGTGTCCTTGGGCGGCGGGTAGAAGTCGCGGATGACCTTGAACACGAAGGGGAAGGACGGCAGCGTGAACACCAGCATCACCATGCCGCGGATGCCCGGCGCCGTGGTGAAGTTGTCGCTGGAATGGCGCAGGTGGTACAGGAAGTCGCGATAGAACAGGGTCTTGCCCTGTTTGGCCAGCCCCAGCGCGCTGTACAACTCGGAGCGCGGCTTGCGAGGCATCAGTGCGCGCAGGAATTGCACGTAGGCCGACGGCACCGCCATGTCCACCATGAAATAGGCGCGCGCGAAGGAGAACAGCAACAGCAGGTCGTCCTCGTCGAGCAGCACGGTGTCGATCACCAGGCGCCCGTCGGGGCCGTGCAGGATGGGCAGCGCCAGCGGCGCCTCCCAGTAGCCGTTGATCACCCGGCCCACCAGATACGCGCCCTTGTTGCGGTAGAACAGCGAGGACAGCACCTGGATCTGGAAATTGCTGCGCAGGCGCGCGCCGTCCAGGCGTCGCTCCAGTTCCTGCACCACCCGCCCGATGTCGCCCTCGAGGTCGGCGAAGGGGCGCTGCAGCTGGTGGTTGTGCACGATGCGCACCAGGGTCTCGGGCAGGTTCTCGCGCGTGGGGTAGTAGGCGCGGAAGGTCGGTTGCGCGGCCGGCTCGTCGTTCTCGATGTACTCGGTGGACAGAGCCGGGCGCACGAACAGGATGTCGTTGTGGAAATGCCGCCGGTGCAGCACCTTGGTGGTGACGGAGTTGAAAAAGGTTTCCGCCAGTTCCGGCTGCAGGTGATCGGTCAGCAGCCCGATGTAGTGCAGCTTGGCCTGGTGCCACACCTCGGTGTCCAGGCGGGCGAGGTCGAACTGCGCCTGCAACTGGTCGATGGCTTCGTCCACCCGCGTGTCGTAGAAGGCGATGCGCTCGCTCTGCGCGCGCTGCTGGCCGGCCCAGTCGGCGGCCTCGAAACGCGTCTTCGCCCCGCGACTGACCTGGCGGAACAGCCGGTAGTGCCTGTTGAAGCCGTCGAGCATGGCGCGCGCGATGGCGAAGGCCACCTGCGAGTCCAGCCGGGTCGGGAATTGGTTCATGCGCAAGCCGTGGGTCGAACACACAATGTAACGTCGCGCAAGCGGACGGGACAAGTCGGGCCGTCCCCGTCATTGTGCCAAGTCATGCTAGGCTTTTTCGCCTGCCCTCCATGGCAGCGCGGGCCCGCGCGCCCGGCCGACAACGACAGGAAACGACAGGAGAATCACCCATGCCCGGACTTCGCCCCGACGTCGATCCCGACGGCCTGCTCGAGTACTCGGTGGTCTACACCGACCGCGCGCTCAACCACATGTCCCTGCGGTTCCGCGAGGCGATGCGCGACATCTCCTCGATGCTGCGCGAGGCCTACGGCGCCGAGGCCGCGGTCATCGTGCCTGGCAGTGGGAGTTTCGCGATGGAGGCGGTGGCGCGACAGTTCGTCTCCCCGGCCGACGGCACCGCCGTGCTGGTGGTGCGCAACGGCTGGTTCAGCTACCGCTGGTCGCAGATCCTGGAGGCCGCGAGACCGCGCGCCAGCGTGGCGGTGCTGAAGGCGCGCGCCGCCTCGGCCGCTCCGCAGTCCCCCTTCGCACCCGTGCCGGCGCAGGAAGTGGTGCAGGCCATCCGCAGCCAGCGTCCCGCGGTGGTGTTCGCGCCCCACGTCGAGACCTCGGCCGGCCTGATGCTGCCCGACGACTACGTGCGTCAGCTGGCCGATGCCGCGCACGAGGTGGGAGCCTTGTTCGTGCTGGACTGCATCGCCTCGGGGGCGATGTGGGTGGACATGCGCGCCAGCGGGGTCGACGTGCTGGTCAGCGCGCCCCAGAAGGGCTGGAGCGGAACCCCCTGCGCCGGTTTCGCGATGCTGTCGGCGCGGGCGCTGGAACGCCTGGAATCGACACGCAGCGACAGCTTCGCCTGCGATCTCGCCGCCTGGTTGAAGATCATGCGAGCTTATGAAGGCGGCGGCCATGCCTACCACGCCACCATGCCCACCGATTCCCTGGTGCGCGTGCGCGACGTGATGCGCGAGGGCTTCGCCATCGGGCTGCCGCGCCTGATGCAGGCGCAGGCCGAACTGGGCGCGCGCGTGCGCGACAGCCTGCGCCGACGCGGCGTGTCCAGCGTGGCCGCGGCGGGCTTCGAGGCCCCCGGGGTGGTGGTGTCCTATACGCGCGATCCTTCCATCCAGAACGCCCAGGCCTTCGCCGCGGCGGGCGTGCAGATCGCCGCCGGCGTGCCGCTGGCCTGCGACGAACCGAAGGACTTCATGAGTTTCCGCCTGGGTCTGTTCGGGCTGGACAAATTGCTGGACGTGCCGGGCGCGGTGCGGCGCCTGGAGTCCGCCTTCGACGCCGTGGGCATGCGCCTGGCGGCCTGAGTCCGCCGCCGCCCGCGCGGCGCGGCCCGGGTCCGCCGCGGGTGGCCGGAGTGTGCTGCGGGCGGGTGCGTGCGGCGCGGCGCGTCGCGTTCGCCGGCGTTACCGGCTGTCGTCAGTGCGCCGCGCCGACAAGGCACAATGCTGGCGCACATGCGACAGCCACCCTTCAAGCCCGCCTCCTCCGCCGCACCGTCCGCCCGGCCCCCCCGGCGCGCCGGGGCCTTGTCGCCGCGGGCGCTTGTGATCGTGGGGCTGGTCGGGCTGGCCCTGCTGGGCTGGCTGGTGTACATGCCCGGACTGCACGGCGGTTTCGTGTTCGACGATTTCGGAAACATCGTCGACCAACCCGCGCTGGCGCCGCAGGCCTTGAGCGGCCACTTCTGGCAGGCCGTCTGGGCGGGGCGCGCCGGCCCCTTCAGCCGCGCGCTGTCCATGCTCAGTTTCGCGTGGCAGATCCGCGTATGGGGCATGCACCCGCTGCCCATGAAAGTGTTCAACGTGCTGTTGCACCTGCTCAACGCCGGGCTGGTCGCCTGGCTGAGCCTGCGGGTCCTGGAGTGGATCCACGCGCGTGAGCAGGAGCAGCGCGGCGCCCAGGCGCCGGATTGGGTGCTGGGGCCGCGGGCGCTGGCCGTGCTGGTGGCCGGGGCCTGGCTGCTGGCGCCGATCCAGCTCACCGCGGTGCTGTACGTGGTGCAGCGCGAGGAATCCCTGGCCGCCTGTTTCGTGCTGCTGGGTCTGCTGGGCTATTGGCATGGCCGCATGTTGTTGCGCGACGCGGTGCAGGCCGGCAGGCCGCAGGGGCGCGCCTGGGGCTGGATCTGGGCCAGCCTGCTGGGCGGCACCATGGTGGCCGCGCTGGCCAAGGAAACGGGCGTCATGCTGCCCGCGTACGCGGCGGTGCTGGAATGGGTGGTGTTGCGCGGCGACTGCGGCAGCGCCGCCGCCGGCCCGTCCGCTCGCGACGCGCGCTGTTCCCTGCTCGGCGTGTACGTGGTGGTGCTCGTGCTGCCCGGCCTGCTGGGGCTGGCCTGGCTGCTGCCGGGCGCGCTGTCCGGCACGGCCTACGCGCAACGGGAATTCACCCTCGGCCAGCGTCTGCTGACCGAGGGACGGGTGCTGGTGGACTACCTGCACTGGATCCTGCTGCCCGACCCGGGCACCCTGAGCCTGTACCACGACGATGTCGTCGTCTCCGGCTCCTGGCTGCGTCCCTGGACCACCGCGCCGAGCTGGCTGCTGCTGGCTGGCCTGCTGGGCGCCGGGCTGTGGCTGCGCCGCCGACGCCCGGTGATCTCGCTGGGCATCCTGTGGTTTTTCGTCGGGCATTCGCTGGTGTCGACCTTCGTGCCCCTGGACCTGGTCTACGAACATCGCAACTACCTGCCTTGCTGGGGCGTGTTCCTGGCCGCCTTCGGGCTGCTGGGAACCTGGCGCCCACGCGAGCGCGGCAACTGGCGCCTGGTCGCCGGCCTGCTCTGCGCCGGTCTGCTGGCGCTGTACGCGGGCTTCACCGCGATTCGCGCCCAGATCTGGGGCAACCCCCTGCGCCTGGCGTATTTCGAGGCCACCGCGCACCCCCGCTCGCCGCGCGCCGTGTACGACCTCGGGCGCGTGCTGTACCTGATCGCCCCCGACGTCGACAGCCAGCAGTTCCGCCTGGCGCGTCGGTTCATGCTGCAGGCTTCCGAGATCCCCGGAGCCGACCTGCAGGCCCTGCAGGCCCTGGTGTTCATGCAGGCCAAGCAGGGCTTGCCGGTGCCGCAAGCCTGGTGGGACGAACTGCGTCGAAGCATCTCGAGTCAACGCCTGGGCGTGGAGAACGTGGGTGCGCTGTACAGCCTGGTGCAGTGCGCCGTGGATCAGGTCTGCCATTACCGGCCGGCCGACCTGGACCAGCTCGATGCCGTGCTGGACGCCGGCGTGCGCGCCCACAAGGACAACGCCGAGATGATCACCTTGCGCGCCAATTTCGAGGCCAACGTGGTCCATCGCTTCCCGCAGGCCTACGCGGACATGCTGCGCGCGGTCGCGCTGGCTCCTGGAAGCTTCGCCTACTGGAAGAACCTGGTGCAGCTGCAGATCGCCGGTCGACAGCTCTCCGAGGCCAGGGTCGGCCTGGAGCGACTGCGCGAGCTCGACCCCCTGGGGCTGCATCGGTCGCAGCGCGTGGCGCTGGAACGGCAGTGGAGCGCAGCCCATGCCGCGGCGGCCGAGCACAAGCCGGGAGGGGCGCGATGAGTCGCCTGGCGCGACGCCTGGGCGCGCACCTGCCGGCGGCGGCCCTGTGCGCGCTGCTTCTGCTGGCGTGGGCGGTCTACTGGCCCGGGCGCCACGGCTCCTTCTTGTTCGACGACTATTCGAACCTTGGCCTCCTGGGGGACTACGGACCGATCCACAGCCTGTGGAAGGCCGTGGCCTTCATCACCTCCGGCTTCGCCGGGCCCACCGGCAGGCCGGTCGCGCTGGCCAGCTTCCTGCTCGACGCGCGCAACTGGCCCGCGTCGCCGCTGCCCTTCAAGCTCACCAACGTCGCCGTGCACCTGCTGTGCGGGGCGGTGCTGGCCGGGTTGCTCCGCGCCCTCAGCCGCGTATCGGGCGCGGCGCCGAGGCGCGCTGCCTGGGTGGGCGTGCTGGGTGCGGGGCTGTGGCTGCTCGACCCCTTCTGGGTCAGCACCACTCTCTACGTGGTGCAGCGCATGGCCATGCTCGCCGCGCTGTTCGGATTCGCCGCGCTGTGGGGCTACGTGCGGGGGCGCGAGCTCCTGGCCCAGGGGCGAGTGCGCGCCGGTTACCTGGGCATCAGTGCCTCGCTCGGCCTGGGGACGCTGCTGGCCGCCTTGAGCAAGGAGAACGGCGCGCTCGTGCCTCTGCTGGCGTGGGTGCTCGAGGCCTGGGTGCTGCGTCAACGCCTGGGGGCGCCCGAGGGCCGCGGTTTCGTGGTCTGGAAGGCACTGTTCCTGGGCCTGCCGACGGCGGTGGTGGTCGGCTACCTGCTGCGCTGGGCTCCCGGCCTGTGGAGCGGTTACACGGGCGGGCGCGACTTCAGTTCCTGGCAACGCCTGCTCAGCGAGACCCGCATCCTGTGGAGCTACCTCGGCGACATCTGGCTGGCCCGCACGCATGACGGCGGGCTGTTCCACGACGACGTGATCGTGTCCACGGGGTGGCTGCATCCCTGGACCACGCTGCCCGCCGCCGCCGGCTTGCTGGTGCTCGGCCTGCTGGCCTGGCGCGCGCGCCGGGCGCGCCATCCGGCCTGGGTGGCGGCCGGCGCCGCGGTGATGTTCTTTTTCGCAGGACATCTGCTGGAGTCGACCTGGCTGCAGCTGGAACTGGTGTTCGAACACCGCAACTACCTGCCCGCGGCGCTGATGTTCTGGCCCCTGGCCTGGCTGGCCGTTCCCGAATCGCCCGCCGGTCCGCGCGTGCCGTTGTGCCGACCGTCGCGCCGCTGGGCCGGTGCCGCGGCGCTGGTCCTGCTGGCGCTGTTCGCGGTGCAGACGGCACGTCGCGCCGCCGAGTGGGGCGCGCCGTTTCAGCAGGCGCTCGCATGGGCGGGCGAGCATCCCGATTCTCCGCGCGCGCAGGCCTACCTGGCCAATTTCTGGCGCGCCGCGGGCAACGACGCACAGGCTTCCTCGCTGCTCGACGCGGCGCTGCGAAAGCATCCCCATGACCTGGTGTTGCTGATCAATCGCGCCGGCGTGGCCTGCGACGAGGGCGTGGCTCCCGCCGGGCTGCGCCAGGCTCTGCTGCGAGCGGCCGCCCACGCCCAACTGGGCAACAACGTCGTGCAGTACCAGGTCGGGCGCCTGATCTCCGGACTGTCTGGATGCTCGGTCTTCGGGGCGGACTTCCGCGCCGATCTGGTGGCCGCGGCGCTGCGCAGCCCGCAGGGCACCCTGCCGCAGGTGCGGCGCGAGCTGCTGCGCACCCAGGCCGGGATCCTGCTGGCGCGTGGCGATGCGCAGGCCGCCTACGCGCTCGACCTGCAGGCACTGCGCATCCCCGGCCTGCCGCCGGGTGCTCGGCTGGTGGCCGCGGCCGAACTGGGTTCGGCCGGCCACCCGGCGATGGCGCTTCGATTGCTCGACGCCGTGCCCTCGCCACTGGAGCACATCGGAGGCTGGAACATGGGCACGCTGCACGCGCTGTGGCTGCGCCACAGCGGCTTCTACCAGGAGAGCGAGTCGCATATGCGCCACGTGCTGCGGCGCCAGATCGCCGCGCGGGCGGCTTCCGCGGGGTCCCGGACGGCTGGGCATCGTACGCTTGCACCCGGCGCGCCGCCGTCGTGAGCGGACGCCTCGGGGGAGACGCCACGATGACCGAGCAAGCCGAGAAGCACCCAGCCGTCCAGGCCGGACGGGACGCAGCGCGCGGGATTTCCGTGATCCTGCCGGCTCGTAACGAACAGGGTGCGGTCGGCGACACCGTGCGTCGCGTGCTGGAGCTGTTGCCGGGGGCGCAGGTGATCGTCGTGGACGACGGCTCCGTCGACGACACGGCGCGCTTCGCCGAGCAGGCCGGCGCGCAGGTGTTGCGCCGCCCCTACGGCATGGGCAACGGCGCGGCGGTGAAGGCCGGCGCCCGCGTGGCGAGCGGCGAGGTGCTGGTGTTCATGGATGCCGACGGCCAGCATGACCCCGCCGATATCCCGCGCCTGCTGCAGCGCCTCGACGAGGGCTACGACATGGTGGTCGGCGCACGCGACGGCGGCTCGCAGGCCAGTGTCGGACGCGGCCTGGCCAATCGCCTGTACAACCGGCTGGCGAGCTGGATGACCGGGCACGCGGTGCTCGACCTGACCAGCGGCTTCCGCGCGGCGCGCGCCGCGCGCTTCCGCGAGTTCCTGCATTTGCTGCCCAACGGATTCTCCTACCCCACGACCAGCACCATGGCGTTCTTCCGCAGCGCCTACGCCGTGTCCTACGTGCCCATCCATGCGGCACGTCGCATCGGCACCAGCCACATCCGGCCGCTGCGTGACGGGGTGCGCTTCCTGCTGATCATTTTCAAGATCGCCACGCTGTATTCGCCGCTCAAGTTGTTCGCGCCGGTGGCCGTGGGCTTCGCGTTGCTGGGCCTGGGCAACTACGCCTACACCTACTCCACCCTGCACAGATTCACCAACATGAGCGCGTTGCTGTTGTCGGCGGCCGTGATCGTGTTCCTGATCGGGCTGATCTCGGAGCAGATCACCAATCTCACGTACCGGCGCGGCGACTGACGCACGCCGCATTGTCCGATCGGTCCATGCGCACCCTGCACATCACCCGGAATTTCCCGCCGATGATCGGCGGAATGGAGCGGCTGAACCGACATATCGCGGAACAACTGGGACTCCGGGGCCAGACGCATGTGCTGGCGGGTGCCGGTGCGCGCGCAGCGGCCCCCGAAGGGGTCGAGGTGACCGAGATCCCGATGGGCTCGCTGTCTCGATTCCTGCTGCAATCGGCGATCCACGCAAGGCGAATCGCCGGGAGCTGGCGCCCGGACGTGGTGCTCGCGGGTAGCGGCCTGCTTGCTCCGCAGGCGTTGTGGGCCGCGCAGGCGTGCGGAGCGCATTCCGCGGTCTACGTTCACGGGCTGGACATTTCCGTGCCGCACCCCGTCTATCGGGCGCTTTGGTGGCCCGCGCTGCGGCGCGTGCGCAGGGTCATCGCCAACAGCGCGTCGACCGCGGAGCTGGCGCGGCGCATCGGGATCGCCGACGAGCGCATCCGAGTGGTGCATCCGGGGGTTTCGATGCTCGGCTCCACGCCCGACGCAGCGCAGGCCTTCCGTCGCAAGCATGGGCTCGAGGCCCGGAGCCTGCTGCTGTCGGTCGGCAGGTTGACGAGGCGCAAGGGCCTGCTCGAATTCGTCTCCGACGCCCTGCCGCGCATCGTGGCCGCTCGACCCGACGCGCTGCTCATCGTGGTCGGAGGCGAGCCGGCGCAGGCCTTGTTCCACAAGGGGGTTTCGATCGAGGCCATCCGACAGGCCGCCACGGCGGCGGGAGTCGAGACGCACGTGCGCTTCCTGGGACGACTGGAGGATGAGGAACTGATGGCCGCGTACCTTGCCTCCCAGGTCCACGTCTTCCCCGTGCTCGACATCCCTCAGGATCCGGAGGGTTTCGGGATGGTGGCCGTCGAGGCCGCGGCGCAGGGACTCGCCACGGTTGCCTATGCAAGCGCGGGGGTCGTCGATGCGGTGCGCGACGGCGTGTCGGGACGGCTCGTGAAGCCGGCCGACTCGCAGGCATTCGCCGCCGCCGTGCTCGAGATGCTCCGGGCTCCGCCGGACGCCGATGGTGTTCGCGGGTTCGCCGCCGATTTCGCCTGGCCCCGCTTCGGCGAGCGCCTGCTCGATGCCCTGGCGGAGCCATGAGGATCGGTGTCGACGCAAGCCGTTTGCGTCCGGGAATGACCGGCATCGGACGGTACACCCTTCATCTCCTGGATGCCCTGTGCAAGGAGATGTCGGAGGATGAATTCGTGGTCTTTTCCCGGGCCGACGAGGTGGTCCTGGGGCCGGCCTTTCACGGCAGGGTCGTGCGCGATTCGCGGCCGATCTCGCGGCGGATGCCGCTGGCATGGTGGCTGCGCTACAGGCTCGGGCCCCGGGTTTCGGCCGAGAAGGTGGACGTCCTGTGGGCCGCGAATACCTTGCTGCCCGCGCGCCTGGGCGGTGTGCCTTGCGTCAGTACGGTGTACGACCTGAACCACGTGTTGTATCCGCAGACCATGCCGCGCCTGACCCGGCAGGCGCATCGGAGCTGGTTCGCGCACGACGTGCTGGCGGCGACGCGGGTGGCGGCGATCTCGCAGGGAACCTCGGAGCGCTTGCGCACGTGGATCGGGCGCGGCGGCGACGCCGTGGTCCGGCCCGGCCTCGGGCTCCAGGACACTGCGCTTCCCGAGGCATCGCGCCAGGTCGAGATCCTGCGCGGACTGGGCTTGACTTCGCCCTTTCTCATGACTGTGGGAACCGTCGAGCCCCGCAAGAACCTGGGCGCCGCCGTGCAGGCGGTACGGGATCTGAAGGCACAGGGGCATCTGCGCGATCATCGGTTGCTCGTCGTCGGAGCGCGTGGCTGGGGGCGCCACGCCGGGCCGACCACGGCTGGACAGCAGCCGCCCTGGCTTCGCCCTCTGGGCTACGTCGACGATGAAACCCTGGCCGTTCTGTACGCGCGCGCCGAGGCCCTGCTGTTTCCGTCACTGTATGAAGGATACGGAATCCCCATCGCCGAGGCCGTGGCGGCCGGCTGCCGGGTGGTCGCCAGCGATACGCCGGAGATGCGGGAGGCGGGCGAGGGGGGATCGGTGGTCTACGCCGAGCCCGACGCCGAGCGCTTCGCGGCTGCGATCCTGGACGCACTGAGTGCGCCGCGACCGCTGCGCCCCGGGACTTGCGCGCGAGGGAACTGGTCGCACAGCGCGAAGGTCATGGCGCAGCTTCTGCGTGATGCCCGGCGAGCAGGGCAGCTGGACACCGGGCACGCACGCCCGGCTCGCGCGAGGGAATGAACATGCGTGTCTGGTTGCCGGCGATCCGCGCCGGAAGTGGCAGCGACGTCTATGTGCGGCGCCTGGCCGCCGGGTTGCGCGAGTTCGGCATCGATGCCCGCGAGCAATGGTTCGACGCTCGCTGGGAGTTGTTTCCGCAACGCCTTCGCTGGGCCGAGATGCCCGCGGGCACGGACATCGTGCACGTCGGGTCGTGGCAAGGTTTTGCCTTCGCCAGGCCCGGGGTTCCCTTGGTCGTCACGGCTTTTCACAATGTGTATCGCAGCGGCTACCCGCAGTGGAAGTCGCTTGCGCAAAAGATCTACCACGACGCCTTCGTGGGGCGCTGGGAACGCAAGACCTTCGCGCGAGCCGATGCCCTGGTCACGATGGCGGAGTCCGCGGCGCAAGAGTTCCGCGAGCGCTTCGAGCTGCCGCCGATGCGGGTCATCGCCGGCTGGGTGGATACCCAGCGCTTCAGTCCGGGGCCCGCACGGCCGATGGATTCGTCTCGAGGTGGACGGACCCGGCTCCTGATCGTCGCCAATCGTTCTCGCCGCAAGGGCTTCGACCTGCTCGCCCGCTTCGCACGGTCCTTGGGGCCGCGCTTTCACATCACCGTCGTCGCCGGCCTTCGGGCAGGGCAGCGGCCCGGCATGGCGGAGGTCGATTGCTGGGCGAGCGGGCTTTCGGAATCCGAACTCGTGCAGACCTATCGCGATTCGGACATCGTCGTCAGCCTTTCCCGGCACGAGGGCTTCGGCTATACGGTGCTCGAAGCCATGGCCTGTGCCCGTCCCGTGGTCGCCTTCGACGTCACCGGGATCCGCGATCTCGTCGCAAGCGGCCGCAGCGGCTTGCTCGCGGCGGTGGATGACGTCGACGCGCTGGCCGCATGCTGCGCGGAGCTGGCCGATCAACCGCAGCGCGCGATCGCGATGGGCCTGGAAGGCCGCAGGCTGAGCCTCGAGGCCTTCTCACGGGAGGCTTCGCTGGCCCGGTACGTGGACCTGTACCGGGAGCTGGTGCTCAGGAGTGCAGGGCAGGCTTCGTGAACACGGCAAAGGGGGCTGCGGGACACCAGCGCAGCGGCCGAGCCCGCCGGCGCCAGAAGGCAGGATGTACCGGCGTACGGTTCGAGACGATACGGTGAGCAGACGCAGAGCTGGACTCCCCAGACGCGCGCGAGCGTGTGCGAGGGCCGCGCATTGTGTCTAGGATGACAGCTGGCGCGCCACGAACCGCGAATGCGCGCGGTTGCGGCCGGTTTCTCTTTGGGAGTCATCCATGCAGCAACGACGTCTGGGCCGCGACGGCCCCATGGTTTCCGCCCTCGGCCTCGGCTGCATGGGCATGTCCGAGTTCTACGGGCCGTCCGACGAAGCCGCGTCGCAGGCCACCCTCGAACGCGCGCTCGACCTGGGCGTGAACCTGCTCGATACCGCCGACATGTACGGCGCGGGCCACAACGAGCAACTCGTGGGACGCGCCATCCGCGCCCGTCGCGACGAAGTCGTGCTGGCCACCAAGTTCGGCAACATGCGCGGGCCCAACCGCGAGTTCCTCGGGGTCAACGGTCGCCCGGAATACGTGCGCGAGGCCTGCGACGCCAGCCTGCGCCGCCTGGGCGTGGACCACATCGACCTGTACTACCAGCACCGCGTCGACCCTGCCGTGCCCATCGAGGACACGGTGGGCGCGATGGCCGAACTGGTGCGCGCGGGCAAGGTGCGCTGGCTAGGCCTGTCCGAGGCGGCGCCGGCCACCATCCGGCGCGCCCACGCGGTGCACCCCATCAGCGCGCTGCAGACCGAGTACTCGCTGTGGACGCGCGAGCCGGAGGGCGAACTGCTGGACACGGTGCGCGAGCTCGGCATCGCCTTCGTGGCCTACAGCCCCCTGGGGCGCGGCTTCCTCACCGGCAGCATCCGCAAGACGGAGGATCTCGACGCCGGCGACTTCCGACGCAACTCTCCGCGGTTCCAGAGCGAGGCGCTGGCCGCCAACCTGCGGCTGGCCGACCGTGTGCGCACGATCGCCGCCGAACGCGGATGCACGCCCGCGCAACTTGCGCTGGCCTGGCTGCTGGCGCGCGGCGAGGACGTGGTGCCCATTCCCGGCACGCGCAGCACCCTCCGCCTGGAAGAGAACCTGGGCGCGCTGGACGTGCGCCTGAGCGCCGAGGACGTGGCGCGCCTGGACCGCGAACTGCCGCCGGGCGCGGCCCAGGGCGAGCGTTATCCGCAGGCCTCGATGCGCGCGGTGAATCGCTGATCCGGCGTTGCGGGCACGGGCCCCCGGTAGTCGCGGGGCCCGTGTTTCCAGATGTCCCCGGGCTTTGCAGGCTCTGCTGCCGCGGCGTAGAGTGTTCCCAAGACCCGTGTCCACAAGACCTCGAGGAGCCGAAGCCATGCTGCAGCCCGCACCCGTGGGATCCCGCCAGGGCCCGCTTTCCTACATTCACCCGCACCCGGACAGCCCGTGGCAGACCTACCTGGCGCAGGTGGACCGGGTGGTTCCGTACCTGGGCCCGCTGGCGCGCTGGGCGGAGACGCTGCGGCGCCCCAAGCGTGCGCTGATCGTGGACGTACCGATCGAGATGGA
>JAJZUV010000005.1 GCA_021848345.1 Pseudomonadota bacterium
ACCGCCTGACCCATCAGCCGGTGAACCTGAGCCTGCGCCAGGGCGACGAGATCATCTACATCGAGCGCGCCTACAGCGAACGCTCGGGCATGCAGGTGGTGCGCACGGTCGGCGGCCACGCGCCGCTGCACCTGACCTCGGTGGGCAAGCTGTTCCTGGCCGGCGAGGACCCCCAGAAGGTCAAGGCCTACGCCATGCGCACCGGCCTGGCCGGCCACACCCGCAACAGCATCACCGACCTGCCGCGGCTCGAGTCCGAACTGGCGCGCGTGCGCCAGCTCGGCTACGCGAGGGACAACGAGGAACTCGAACTCGGCGTGCGCTGCATGGCGGCCGGCATCCTCGACGACTCCGGTCGCCTGGTGGCGGGGCTGTCGCTGTCGGCCCCGGCCGACCGCCTGCAGGAGGACTGGCTGGGCAAGGTGGTGGAAACCGCCGGACGCATCTCCGCGTCGCTGGGCTACCGCGCCAAGCCGGCGCAGGGCGTGGCCCGCCGGGCCTGAGCCTACCGGCGGCGCGACGGCCAGATCTATTCGTCGACCGTCTGTGCCCGGGCCTCGGCCGTCGGGATCGGATCCACGCGGGTCAGCAGCGTGCGCCCGGAGGTCTGCATCCAGTTGCGGATGCGCTCGGCATCGACGAAGTGGGCGTAACGCCCCCAGGCATCGAGCAGCACGACGATCACGTTGCGGCCCTGCACGACGGTATTGAGCACCAGGCAATGCCCGGCCTCGTTGATGTAGCCGGTCTTCTGCAGCAGGATGTCCCAGCCGCGGTTGAACACCAGGTGATCGGTATTGCGGTACTGCAGCTCATAGCGCCCCGCGGTGACCGTGCTCTTCGGATGGGTCGAGAACTCGCGGATCAGCGGGTAGGCGTACACCGCGGCCACCAGCTTGGCCAGATCGCTGGCGGTGGACTGGTTCTGCGGCGAAAGTCCCGTGGGCTCGATGTAATGGGTATGCAGCATGCCCAGCGAGGCGGCCTTGCGGTTCATCGCGGCGATGCAGGCCGCCAGCCCCCCGGGATAGTTGCGCGCCAGCGCGTGCGCGGCACGGTTCTCCGAGGACATCAGCGCCAGCTTGAGCAGTTCCTCGCGCGTGAACACCATGCCGGGACGCAGGCGCGAACTGCTCCATTTGAGGGTGTCGATGTCGTCGTCGGTGATCTCGATGCGCTGGTCCATCGGCTGGTGCGCGTCCAGCACCACCGCCGCCGTCATCAGCTTGGTCAGCGAGGCGATCGGGCGCACGTCGCCGGCATCCTTGCTCAGCAACACCTGGTGGGTGCGCGCGTCGATGACCAGCGCGGAGCCCGAGGCCAGGGTGATCGGATCGTCACTGAAGGAGGTGCGGCGCAACTCGGCGCGCACCGGCGCGGGCGCGCGTCGCACCTCGTGCACCACACGGCGCACCGGCCTGCGCGCCGCATGCACCTCGTGACGCACCGCCACGTGGCGCACGACGCGGCGTTGGGTGCGCCGCACAGCCGCTTTGCGCTCGACCGGCTTGCGCACGACCCGCTTGCGTGCCACGACCTTGCGCGCCACGGGCTTGCGTGCGACCTTCTTGTGCGCGACCGTCTTGTGCGCGACCGGCTCGCCGGAAGCCTGCGGGGCGCTGGCCGCGGGTGCCGCGTGGGCGGACGTCGCGAGGACCCCGATTCCCAACGCCCATCCAAGGACCACGGCTCGCAACACGTGGGACGCGCCCTGAACGGGCCGGTGGCTGGATCGGAAGATGCGCATGATGCCTCGCGATGATTGGGGCAGAGCGTACCAAATGAAAAAAAATGCGGCAAGATCAAAAGTTTGCATCTTGCTCTTGATGCACGCTCCGAGCATCACCTCACCGAGCTCAAGGAAATATGCCCACCATCTTCGCCAGGACTCGCCCGGCTGTCCGTCGGGCGCACGAATTGTAGGTTCGGCGCGCGGGAATTTCGGGCAACTCCCGCATTTTCAGCAGCATTCGTGCCAGCCAGCGACAAGCCGGCGAGCGCCTTCGCCCGGGGCCGTTGACGCGCCCTGCTGGCCAGGGACGCCGCAACGGGCGCCATCGCGGTTCAGAACACCCCGCTTTTCGTCGTGGACGGCGGCAGGACCGGCGCGGGCGGCCGGGCGGGCGGCGCGGCCAGCCCCCGCAGTGCCGACAAAGCGTCGGCCACGCCGTTCAGCTTGAAACGATCCGCCTTGAAGGCACCGCTTTGCAGCGGATAGGCGATGCCCAGCATGCCGCGGCTGCGCGTGACCTCCTGCTCCATCACCCGCGGGTCCAGCACCACCTCGCGATAGAAATCGGCCTCGCCGATCTGGAAGCGCTTGCCGTCGCACAGCAGCGTGACCGGCGCCGCGCCGGCACTGGCGTTGAGCAGCGCCGGCGCGCGAGCACCCGCGGCGCAACCCTCGGGCGTGAGCAACACCCAGGCGCAGCCGGATCCATCGCGCGAACAGGACTTGCCCAGCACGTCGCCGGAATCGCCGCCGGTGGCCGCGTACACCGAGTCCCGATCGGCCGCCTCGCCCACCACCCAGGCCCCGAAGCTCGCCTTCAACGGCGGCTTCGCCGCCGCTGGCGGCAGCCACGAAAGCCCAGCCGTCCACAATGCGGCCCCGACCGCCATCCATGCTCGCATGATGTCCCGCTCCCCGTTTCGGCACCGTCGGGGACGCAACTTACACCAGGCGCGAAGATCGGACCGCGTCGGTACCCCAGCGCGCATTGTTCTCTGCCTCGCTCGGCGGGGGCAACCGCGGCACCCTGCCGCACCCCCGGCTCCCGGCCCTGGCCCGCATGCGCGTGATTCAGTCCGATGCGCCGCTTTGCAGCCGATCCTCGAAGGCGTCGATGCGGCGCTTGCCCTCGTCGATCGCGGCGTTCAGCATCTCGTCGTAGCTGGTGTTCGGACGAACCCCGTAGTCCTTGTACCCGATGCCGTCGATCGAGTAGGACCAGGCCCACTGGGCGTCCGCCGTGTCCACGACACGAATCGTGATGGTGTGTCCGCGATAAGGGTGTTGCACGACCGACTCTGACATGTGTTTGCGCTCCTGGCGACATATTGTATTTCGCGCAGGAGTGCTCATCGGAGTGCTCATCGGCCCCGGGACAGCGCCCGGCAGCGAAGCGGGCGGCACCGCGCCCTCGCCGGACTTTCCGGGCGAAAAAAAGCCCCAGAGGGTTGATTTCTCTGGGGCTTCTCAGACATCCGGGGATCTCCCGGAACGTCGAATTGGTGGTGGTACAGCAACAACGAGCATGAAGGGGAGCGATCAGGGCCGTCGCCACGCCAGTGCGTGCGTCACGATCGGTATCTCCGTGAAGCCCCCGGCGATCGACGCACAGTAGCGGTGGAAGCCGTTCACCAGGCGGAAGCTGTACCGCGATCCGTCCAGCGGTTCGACCTGCACCGGTGGCAGGACACCCTCCTGGCTCCGGAATGCCATCAGAATCGGGACGATGCGCTCTCGTGCAAGTGGCTCCGTACGATCGAACCGCGGCGCGCACGGCTCGATCTGCGCGAGCGGCACGACTTGAAGGTCTACGCCAGACACATTCAGGCCGCGTGGGTACGGGAAGAACGGCAGAGCCGGGCGAAACTGTTGCATGCCGGCGAACACCCAGTCAGCGTCCTCGATCTGGAACTCGAATGCCTCACCGGGAACCCTGAAGCGCATGGCGACCTCCTCAACTTGCCTGCGTAGCGCCTGCGCAGCCGGGCAAGTCGGCCCGCAATTGCGCGCTAGAACCGGTGATCGAGGCCGGCGTCGCACATGATGGCGTTCGCCGTGTGGCGCGAGAAGCAGTTGCGCGAAACGATCAACTTGATGCGACCGTTGGTCCACTTCTCGTGAGAGCCCTTGCCGGGTGCGAAAAGCCAGAATCCGGCGCCCCTAAGCTGCGCAGCCACCTGGGCGTAATAGCCCTTCATGCATGCGCGTGATCGAAGCGCACAACGGGATCGGCGTTGATGGCGCCATCGTCCCGATGGGGCTCCAGCAACTCTGCCGCGCCGAGATTCACCTCCCGGAGCAACTCTTCCAAGGTCGCAGCCTCAATGACAAGCCCTCGAAGGTCCGGGCTCTCCGCCCAGTACACACCGGCCTCGTCGTCGCGGGAGACCTTCACGCGAAAGTAGAGGCTCGCTCCCAACTTCGCGAGCAAACGCCATCCGGGCATGCCCACTCGGTAGTTCATGGCCATCATCTCCCCTCGCCTCGGCCGCAGATTGGCCGTGGCGGGAATTCTAACGTTGGCAGGTATCCCAGGCATCCGCAGAGGAAGGGCGCCGGGCACCTGTGCTGCGCGGCCGGCGCCGCCACTGGGCCGCAATTGCCGGCGAGCCCCGCGTCCTGCCTCTGCGTATGGCACTCCGCCGCATTCCCGCGACCGGTCGCTAATCGCGAATTTCAGGCCAGGGAAGGCATGCACGAAGCCACCGCAGCGCCTCGCCGTGCAATACGTACGCACCTTCCGTGGCTGGCTCCTGACATCGAGCGTCCATGTATCGCGGCAATTCATCAGCGTCCGTGACCAAGGCGGTCAATTCCTGGAGCAATGCCGCCGCTTCGTCGCCGGCCCGCGCAAATCCCCGGCGTTCGGCCATCAGATCGGCAAGGCCTACGAGCCAAATGGAGATCGGCAACGGTTGCTTGTCGGAAAGATCCAGTCGGTACATGAAGCGATGCCTCATGGCGCTGCCATGGCCCACGACGTGGCCCTTGCATCGCACGTCGACAGGGGCGCGACCCCGGGCGGCTCGGCCGCGAGCTGGTGCTGGCGAAGGTCACCTGGCTTGGCGTTGCGCACGGCGGTGTCGGTCAGCTGCATGGCGGTGCTCCGATCGGGCGGATACCGTCGGGGTTTGACGGCATGCCGTCGTTTCTACCGGCACCGAATCGCGAACGTCCACGGATCTGGCCGGACGGCAACGGTCATGAAAAAGCCCCAGAGGGTTGATTTCTCTGGGGCTTCTCAGACATCCGGGGATTTCCCGGAACGTCGAATTGGTGGGTGGTACAGGGATCGAACCTGTGGCCCCTGCCGTGTGAAGGCAGTGCTCTACCGCTGAGCTAACCACCCGGGGCGAAAAGCGAAATTATGCCATAGAAATTTCGGGGCGCATCAACTTTGCGTCGCGCCCGGCTTCCACACCGCGTTGCCGCCCTTGTCCAGGGCCTGCAGGATCGCCTCGTGCTCGACCAGCTCGGCGGGGCTCGCCTGCAACACGCGCAAGCTCAGCCCGGACAGGTCCACGAACGATTCGCCGCCCGCCTCGTGCGCGTCCTCGAGTTCCATGACCAGGCTGTCCTGGCCGCGGGTCAGCCAGACGTAGACCTCGGCCAGCAGTTCCGCGTCCAGCAAGGCGCCGTGCAGGGTGCGTCGCGTGTTGTCCACGCCGAAGCGCTTGCACAGGGCGTCCAGGCTGTTGAACTTGCCGGGGAACTGTTCGCGGGCGATGGCGAGGGAATCGGTGATGCCGGCGCAATGGGATTCGAAGGGGCCGCGACCCAGGCGCTCGAGTTCGGCATCCAGGAACGCCACGTCGAAGGCGGCGTTGTGGATCACCACCTCGGCGCCGTGCACGAACTCCAGCAGGTCGTCGACGATCTGCTCGAACAACGGCATGCCCGAGAGGAATTCGTCGGTCAGGCCGTGCACCCGCAACGCGTCCGGATGGCTGGAGCGCAGCGGGTTCACGTAGCGCTGGAAATGCCGTCCGCTGGGGCGGCGCTTGAGCAGTTCCACCCCGGCGACCTCGATGATGCGGTCGCCCGCGCCGGGATTCAGGCCGGTGGTCTCGGTATCGAGGATGACCTGGCGGGTCATGCGCGTCTCCCCGCGGCGAACTCGCCCCGGCCCTGCACGCTGTCCACCCCGCGGTTGGCGAGCTGGTCGGCCAGTTCGTTGCCGGGATTGCCGTCGTGGCCGCGCACCCACACCCACTGCACGCGGTGCGCGGCGGCCGCCTGTTCCAGGCGCTGCCACAGGTCCACGTTCTTCACCGGCTTGCGATCGGCGGTCTTCCAGCCGCGCGCCTTCCAGCCGCTGAGCCACTCGGTCATGCCCTTGAGCACATACTGGGAGTCGGTGTACAGACGTACCTCGCAGGGTTGCTTGAGGGTTTCCAGCGCGGTGATCGCCGCCAGCATCTCCATACGGTTGTTGGTGGTCGCCGGCTCGCCGCCGAACATCTCCTTCTGCGCGCCCGATGCGCGCAGCACCACGCCCCAGCCGCCCGGGCCGGGGTTTCCTCGACAGGCGCCGTCGGTATAGGCGTCCACTTGACTCATACGGGATCTCCGGTTTCGCGACGCGGTTGCGCCGCACGACGATGAACCACCGGGCGCCCGACATGCGCTTTCGCGGCACCGGGCTGCCAGGCCTTGCCGACCAGGCGCATGGAACGCACGCGCTTGGTCGCCACCAGGACATACATGCCGCCCAGCATCGGCCACCAGCGCTCGCCCGCCTTGTCCATGAAGCGCCAGCGCTCCAGCCAGTGCTGGGTCTGCAACGGCGGGCGCCAGCATCCGTAGGCGCCCGCGGTGACCTCGAAACTCAGCAGGCGCAGCCAGTCGCGCACCCGGCGCGGCGAGATGAACTCGCCGCTTTGCGGCAGGTAGCGCTCCCCTCCCAGGCGCGCCATCGCCTGGCGCGCCCCCCACAGGCTCAGCGCGTTGAAGCCGGTGATCACCACCTGCCCGCCCGCCACCAGCACGCGATCGGCCTCGCGCAGGCAGGCGTAGGGATCGGAGGCCACCTCCAGGGTGTGGGGCAGCACGACCAGGTCCAGGCTCTGGGCGGCCAGCGGCAGGTCGGTGAACTCGCACACCAGCGCGGCCGGGCCCGCCGCCCCCGGCAGTTCCTCGGGCGCGTCGTCGACGTCGCGCGCGAACCAGCGGTGGGGCATGCGGTTGTGGCGCAAGGCCGCCAGCTCGCGCATGCCGAGCTGCACGGCGTGGAATCCGAAGATGTCGGCGACCAGCCGGTCCATCTGCTGCTGCTGCCAGGCCAGCGCATGGTGTCCGCCCGGGCTTTGCATCCAGCGGTCGAGATTTATACTCGGGCGCACTTCGGGGGACTCATGCATATCGTCGCGCTGCAAGCCTTTCGGGACAACTACATCTGGATGATCCACGATTCGCGCAGCGCGGTGGTGGTGGATCCGGGCGACGCCGGCCCCGTGCTCGCCGCCTGTGCTCCCGGCGGCCTGCCCGCCGCGGGCGGCTCCGCGCCGCAGGGCCTGCAACTCGCGGGCATTCTAGTCACCCATCACCACCCCGATCACACCGGAGGCATCGCCGAGCTGCTGCGCCACCGGGCCGTGCCCGTCTGGGGGCCGGCCGGCGAGGACATCGGCGGTGTGTCGCGCCAGGTGGCCGGCGGCGACAGCTTCGAGCTGGACGCGCCGCGCCTGCACTTCGACGTGCTGGACGTTCCCGGACACACCCTGGGGCACATCGCCTACCACTGCCCTTCCCTGGCCGTCGTGCTGTGCGGCGACACCCTGTTTTCCGCGGGATGCGGGCGTCTTTTCGAGGGCACGCCGGGGCAGATGCTGGAATCGCTGGAGCGACTCGGGTCGTTGCCCGACAACACCCAGGTGCTTTGTGCGCATGAGTACACCGTGAGCAACTTACAATTCGCACGCCGCGTGGAGCCGGGCAACGCCGACACCGAGGAATACGAGCGCTGGTGTCTGCGGCAGCGCAGCGAGCTTTTGCCGACGCTGCCCAGTAGTATCGCGCGGGAGCGGCGGGTGAACCCCTTCCTGCGTTCGGACCAGGCGGGCATCCGCGAGCAGCTGCGGGAGCATTTCGGGCGCGACCCGGTCGACCGGGTCGACGCCTTCGCGATGCTGCGGCAGTGGAAGAACGATTTTTGACCAATACGAAGCCGGGCCCCGGAGGGGCAGCAACGAGGGACACGGGATGCAGCGTTTGCGAGGAGTGAGGTTCTGGGCCCTGGCCGCGGTCGTCCTGATGGCCGCCGGTTGCGCCGCCCCCCCTCGCTCCCCGGTGTCGGCCTCGGTGGTCGCGCCGCACGCGGACGCATCCGCGCCGATGCTGGCGGCGGCCGCCAGCGCGCCGGCCCCCCTTGCAGGCGCCAGCGAAGCCGCCGCCGTGGCTCCCGCGCCCGCCGCGAGCGTCGCCACGGCCGCTGCCGAACCCGAGTACACCGACATCTGGCAGCGCATCCGCGCCGGGTTCGGCATCCCCGACATGGACGGGCCGCACATGCAGCCCTACGTCCAGCAAGCCGTGCAGTGGTACACCACGCGCCCCGACTACGTGGCGCGCATGACCGAACGCTCGCGCAAGTACCTGTACTACATCGTGCAGGAAGTGCAGCGCCGCGACATGCCCACCGAACTCGCGCTGCTGCCCTTCATCGAGAGCGCCTTCAACCCCGACGCGCTGTCCAGCGCGAAAGCCTCGGGCATGTGGCAGTTCATCCCCAGCACCGGCAAGCACTACAACCTGCGCCAGACCATGTTCCAGGACGGGCGGCGCGACGTCATGGCCTCCACGCGGGCCGCGCTGGACTACCTGAGCAAGCTGCACGCCATGTTCGGCAACTGGCAACTGGCGCTGGCCGCCTACAACTGGGGCGAGGGCGGAGTGCAGCGCGCCATCGCGTACAACCAGGCGCACGGCATTCCGGTGGACTATTCCCACCTGCGCATGCCCCAGGAAACACGCAACTACTACCCCAAGCTGCAGGCGGTGAAGGACATCATCGAGCACCCGGCGCAATACGGCATCACGCTGCCGGCCGTGCCCGACCACCCCTATTTCAAGCCGGTGACCATCACCCAGGACATCGACGTGTCGAAGGCCGCCCGCCTGGCCGGCATCTCGGTGGCGGATTTCCGCTCCCTCAACCCGGCCTTCAAGAAGCCGGTGATCCTGGCGGCCACCCACCCGCAGATCCTGCTGCCTTACGACAACGCCACCGAGTTCGAGCAGGCGCTGGCGGCGCACCAGGGGCCGCTGGCCCGCTGGACGGCCTACCGCGTCGAGCGCACCTCCTCGCCCGCCGCGCTGGCCGAGCGCCTGCATCTGGCCGTGGCCACGCTGCGCGAGGTCAACGACATTCCCAGCCGCACCCTGATCAAGGCGGGCTCCACCGTGCTGGTGCCGCGCCCGCCGCAGGATGACGCCAACGTCAGCAAGCACGTGGCCGAGAACGCCGTGCTGACCCTGGCCCCGGTGGTGCCGCCGCTGCGGCGCCTGCGCCTGTACGCCGGGCGCTACGACACGCCGACTACGGTGGCGCGACGCTACGGGATCAGCGTGGCCGAGGTCGCGCGCTGGAATCACGTGCGCGAGAACGCGCGTTTCCGTCCCCACTCGATGGTGATCGTCTACACCCACGAGCTGCATCCGCGGCGCGACCTGCGTGTGGCCGAAGCGCGCCGCGACCACGCGCGTGAACTGCGCCTGGCCGAACAGCGGCGCCAGCGCGCGCTGCGCGTGGCGCAACACCGGCGTGGCGCCGGCAACACCGTGCGCGTGGCCACCCGTTCGCCGCGCCGCCTGATCCGCGTCGCCGAGCGCTGAACGCCTGAAGGGGCGCGTCTCGCGCCCCGCTGTCGCCTTCCATGTCCGAATCCGTCCGCGAATACCTTCTCGACCTGCAGTCGCGCATCCTCGCCGCGCTCGAGCGCGCCGACGGACATGCCTTTCGCCGCGACGCCTGGAGCCGCCCGGCCGGCGGCCGTCTGGAAGGCGACGGCCTGAGCAGCGTGCTCGAGGAAGGCGACCTGTTCGAACGCGCGGGCTGCAATTTCTCGGCGGTGCGCGGCGCCAGCCTGCCGCCGTCGGCGACCCAGCAGCGCGCGGAACTCGCGGGGGCGCCCTTCACCGCCATGGGCGTGTCGCTGGTGCTGCATCCGCGCAACCCCTACGTGCCCACCGTGCACCTGAACGTGCGCCTGCTCAGCGTGCAGCGGCCGGGCAAGGAGCCGCTGAGCTGGTTCGGCGGCGGCATGGACCTCACCCCCTATTACGGGTTCGAGGAAGACGCGGTGCACTTCCATCGCACGTGCAAGCAGGCGCTGGATGCGCTGGACCCCGGCTACTACCCGCGCTTCAAGGCCTGGTGCGACGAATACTTCTTTCTCAAGCACCGTGCCGAGGCCCGCGGCATCGGCGGGATCTTTTTCGACGACTTCCACGCCGGCGGCTTCGAGGCCGGATTCGCGCTGATGCGCGCCACCGGGGATGCCTTCCTCGACGCCTACCTGCCCATCGTGCAGCGCCGGCGCGACATGGCCTACGGCGAGCGCGAACGCGAGTTCCAGGCCCTGCGGCGCGGGCGCTACGTGGAATTCAACCTGGTGTGGGACCGAGGCACCCTGTTCGGCCTGCAGTCGGGCGGGCGCACCGAGTCCATCCTCATGTCCATGCCTCCGCAGGTGCGCTGGCGCTACGACTGGAAGCCGGAACCCGGCTCGCCGGAAGCGCGCCTGACCGAGCACTTCCTGCCACCGCGCGACTGGGTCTGATCCGACGTGTCCTCCACCATCGGGCTGCTGGGCGGCAGCTTCGACCCCATCCATCTCGCGCACCTGGAACTGGCGCGTTGCGCCGCGCGGCAGCTCGAACTCGACGAAGTCTGGCTGATTCCGGCCGGGCGTCCCTGGCAACGCGGTGCGCTCGGTGCCGACGCCGGGCAGCGCGAGCAGATGGTGCGTCTGGCCGCGCAGGCCGACCCGCGCCTGCGCGTGCTCGACCTGGAACTGCGGCGCAGCGGCCCCAGCTACACGGTCGACACCCTGCGCGAACTGCGCGCAGCCCATCCCGGGTATCGCTTCGTGCTGCTTCTCGGGGCCGACCAGCTGGAGAATTTCTGCACCTGGAAGGATTGGGGCCAGATCGCGGCCGCGGCGGACCTCGCCGCGGCCCCGCGCCCCGAGCACGATCTGCGGCCCGCCCCCGAGTTGCTGCAGGCCCTGGAGGCCGGCGGACATCGTCTGCTGCACCTGCACATGCCCCCGCTGGCCGTGTCGGCCACGCTGGTGCGCGAACATGCGGCGCAGGGCCTCGACCTGCGCGGACTCGTGCCGCCGGCCGTGGCAGACTATATTGAACGACATCACCTCTACCGAACCCACCCTGCCCCGCATGGACATCCGTAAACTGCAACGCATCATCGTCGACGCCCTGGAAGACGTGAAGGCCCAGGACATCCAGGTTTTCAACACGGAGACGCTGACCAGCCTCTTCGACCGCGTGATCGTCGCCAGCGGCAGCTCCAACCGCCAGACCCGCGCGCTGGCGGCGAGCGTGCGCGACAAGGTGCGCGAGGCCGGCGGCACGGTGAAGAACCCGGAAGGCGCCGAAAGCGGCGAGTGGGTGCTGGTGGACTGCGGCGACGCGGTGGTTCACCTCATGCAGCCGGCCATCCGTGCCTACTACAAGCTCGAGGACATCTGGGGCGGCAAGAGCGTGCACCTGAAGGTGCGCCAGCCGCCCGAGCCCCAGCCCGGCGTGCGCGCGGCGGGCGCGGCGAAGTCCGCCCCCGCGAAAAAGACCCCGCGGGCTTCGGCCGCGGGCTCCGCGCGCAGCGGCGCGGCGCCGGCCAAGGCCTCCAGGCCCGCGGCCCGCAAGAGTGTCGAAGGCTCGCGCCGCGCGGGCGCCGGCACCGCCTCCGGGACCACGGGCGCGCCGGCCAGGCGCGCCGCGACGGCCTCGGCGACCGCGCCCAGGACCGCCGCCAAGACAGCGTCCACCAGCGCGTCCACCAGCGCGCCCGCCAGCGCGCCGAAAACCGCGGTGAAGCGCGCCGCGCCGCGCGCCACCCCGCGCACGGCCACCGCGGCGACCAAGGCCCCCGCGAAGACCGCGGCGCCGCGGCGCGCCACGGCCTCGCGCGCCAAGCCCAAGGCCTGAGCGGACGCGAGCGGTGAAGTACTGGCTGATCGCGGTCGGCCAGCGCATGCCCGGCTGGGTGGACGAGGCCTACGCCGAGTACGCCCGCCGCATGCCGGCGCCCACGCCCCTGCAGTTGCGCGAACTGCGCGCGGAGTCGCGGGGGGCCGGGCTGGACACGCAAAGCGTGCTCGAGCGCGAGGCGCAGCGCATCGAGGAAGCGCTGCCCGCGCAGGCGCTGCGCGTTGTGCTGGACGAGCGCGGCCAGCGCATGACCACGCTGCAACTCGCCGAGGCCATGCGCGACTGGCGCCAGCAGGGGCGGGACGTGGCCTTCGTGATCGGCGGCGCCGACGGACTGGCCCCGGCCATCAAGGCCTCGGCCGACCTGCTGCTGCGCCTGTCCGATCTCACGCTGCCCCACGGCCTGGTGCGGGTGCTGCTGGCCGAGCAGATCTACCGCGCCCACAGCGTGATCACCGGCCATCCCTACCACCGGGCGGGGTGAGCCGACCGGGGGCCGAGGCTGCGACGTCGCGCGCGCGGGGCGTCAGCCCGGTGCGCCCAGGTCCTCCAGGTCCTGCCAGCGCTGCAGCGCCGCGCCCAGTTCCTGCTCGATGGCGTCGAAGCGCGCCCGCATCGAGGCCACCAGTTGCGGCTGGTCGCGGTACAGCGCGGGGTCGGCCAGGCGCCGGGTGAGCTCGCCCTGCTCCTGCTCGAGTTGATCGATGCGCGCGGGAAGCTGCTCGAGCTCGCGCTGCTCCTTATAGCTGAGCTTGCGCCGGGTGCCGGCCGGCGCCGCGCCACGCGGCGCGGTCGCCGGCTGCGCGGCGGCGGCGCTGCCGGCAGGAACCGAAGCCCCGGCCGACGCCGCGGCGGAAGACGAGGACGCGGCAGCAGCCTGGGCGGCCCGCTGGCGCTGGGCCAGCCAGTCCTCCACCCCGCCCTCGTATTCGCGCCAGCTGCCCGCCGACTCCCAGGCCAGGGTGCTGGTGACCACGTTGTCCAGGAAGCGCCGGTCGTGGCTGACCAGGAACACGGTGCCGGGGAAGTCCTGCAGCAACTGTTCCAGCAACTCGATGGTGTCCATGTCCAGGTCGTTGGTGGGCTCGTCGAGCACCACCACGTTGGCCGGGCGCGCGAACAGGCGCGCCAGCAGCAGCCGGTTGCGCTCGCCCCCGGACAGGGACTTCACCGGCGAGCGGGCGCGCGACGGGGGGAACAGGAAATCGCCCAGGTAGGCGCTGACGTGCTTGCGCGCGCCCCCGATCTCGATCCACTCGCTTCCCGGGCTGATCGTGTCGGCCAGCGTAGCCTCGGGGTCGAGCGCGGCGCGCATCTGGTCGAAATACGCCACCTGCAGCCGGCTGCCCTGGCGTACGGTGCCGCTGTCGGGCGCCAGCTCCCCCAGCAGCAGCTTGAGCAGCGTGGTCTTGCCGGCGCCGTTGGGCCCGAGAATGCCGACCTTGTCCCCCCGCAGCACGATGGTGGACAGATCGCGCACCACCTGCTGCGCGCCGAAGGCCTTGCTCACGCCCTGGAGCTCGGCCACCATGCGCCCGCTGGCCTCGCCGCGGTCGAGTTCCAGGCGCACGCTGCCCAGCGCCTCGCGGCGCTGCGCGCGCTGCTGGCGCAATTGCTGCAGGCGCTGCACCCGGCCCACGCTGCGGGTGCGACGGGCCTCGACGCCGCGGCGGATCCATTCCTCTTCCTGGGCCAGCAGCTTGTCGGCGCGCGCCTGCGCCAGCGCCTCGTCGGCCAGCTCGCGCGCCTTGCGCTGTTCGAAGGCGGCGTAATTGCCCGGATAGCTGCGCAGCACGCCGCGGTCGAGCTCGACAATGCGCGTGACCACCGCGTCGATGAAGGCACGGTCGTGACTGATCACCAGCACGCTGCCGCGAAACCCCGCGAGCAGTTGCTCCAGCCACTGGATGGCGTCCAGGTCGAGGTGGTTGGTGGGTTCGTCGAGCAGCAGCACGTCGGGGCTGGCGGCCAGCGCCTGGGCCAGCGCGACGCGCTTTTGCTGGCCGCCAGACAGGGCCGCCACCTCGGCGCCCGGCTCCAGCCCGAGGCGCTGCAGCACTTCCTGCACCCGTTGTTCCCAGTTCCAGCCGTCGAGGAGTTCGATGCGGGTCTGCAGCGCGTCCAGGTCCTCCCCGCTCGCGTGGGCCTCGAATCGCCGGCGCAATGCGCGGGCCTCGGCCACGCCCTCGGCCACCGCGTCGAACACGGTGGCGAAACCCTGCAGTTGCGGTTCCTGGGCGACGTAGACCAGGCGCAGCCCCTGCTGGCGCCGCAGTTCGCCGGCGTCGGCAGACTCGGTGCCGGCGATGATGCGCAGCAGCGAGGACTTGCCGCTGCCGTTGCGCCCGATCAGGCCCACGCGCTCGCCGGCCTCCAGGCTCATCGAGGCCCGGTCCAGCAAGGCGTGCACGCCGTAGGCCAGGCTCAGCTCCTGGCAGCTCACGATGGACATGTTGGCAAGGCGCGCCGCGCGCGCAAAACCGCCATTGTGCCAGTCGCGTCCCCGGCGGTGCGGGCGCCGATGGGCGGGCCCGTCCGGCCCCTCGACGCGCGGGCGCAGGCCGTATGATGCCGAGCTTGCCCTGCCCGCGCCTCCATGACCCGTCGTCCCACGCTCTACCTTGCCTCCGCCAGCCCACGGCGCCGCGAGTTGCTGCAGCAGATCGGCGTGGACTTCCAGCCGCTGCTGGCCGACGAGCACGAGGATGTGGAGTCGCTGGAGGCCGAGCGCCCGTCCGAGGCGCCCGCGCGTTATGTGCGCCGCGTCACCGCCGCCAAGCTGGACGCCGCGCTGGCGCGCCTGCGCCGGCGCGGTCTGGCCCCCGGCGCGGTACTGTGCGCGGACACCACGGTGGCGCTGGGCGCGCGCATCCTGGGCAAGCCGCTGGACGCCGCGCAGGCGCGCGACATGCTGGGCGCGCTGGCCGGCAGCGAGCATCGCGTACTCAGCGCGGTGGCGCTGGCCTGGCCGCAGGCGGGGGGCGCCTGGCGCCGCGCCGAGGCGCTGAGCATCAGCCGCGTGCGCATGTCGCCGCTGCCCGCGCAGGCCATCGCCGCCTACGTGGACAGCGGCGAGCCCTTCGGAAAGGCCGGGGCCTACGCGGTGCAGGGGCGCGCCGCCGCGTTCATCGAGCACCTCAGCGGAAGCTACTCGGGGGTCATGGGCCTGCCGCTGTTCGAGACCGCCGCGTTGCTGCGCGATGCGGGCATTCTTTCCTGAGACCGGGCGAAGCTCTCCATGCAAGAAGACCTGCTGATCAACATCACCCCGCAGGAAACGCGGGTCGCGCTGGTGGCCCAGGCCGCGGTGCAGGAAATCCACATCGAACGCACGCTGGAGCGCGGCCTGGCCGGCAACGTCTACCTGGGGCGCGTGGCGCGGGTGCTGCCCGGCATGCAGTCGGCCTTTGTCGACATCGGCCTGGAACGCGCGGCCTTCCTGCACGTGGCCGACCTGTGGCAGCGCATGAGCGCCGGCGGCGAGGCCCGCGCGGGAGGCGGCGCGCCGCCGGTGCCGATCGAGAAACTGGTGTTCGAGGGCCAGTCGCTGCTGGTGCAGGTGATCAAGGACCCCATCGGCGCCAAGGGCGCGCGCCTGTCCACCCAGATCAGCCTGGCCGGGCGCCTGCTGGTGCATCTGCCGCAGGACAGCCATATCGGCGTGTCGCAGAAGATCGACGATCCGGCGCTGCGCGACAGCCTGCGCCAGCGCCTGGCGGCCCTGGCGCAGCAGCACGACGCGCAGGCCGGCATGGGCTTCATCGTGCGCACCAACGCCGAGGAGGCGGACGACGCCGAGCTGCTGGAGGACATCGCCTACCTGCGCAAGACCTGGAGCGCGCTGCAGAACCGGGTGCGCACCGCGCAGGCGCCGGCCTTGCTCTACCAGGAACTCAGTCTGGCGCAGCGAGTGCTGCGCGACCTGGTGACCGAGGCCACGCGCAGCATCCAGGTCGACTCGCGCGAGAACTACGAGCGCCTGCGCGAATTCGCCGCCGAGTACATGCCCGGGGTGCTCGATCGCCTGCAGCTCTACCGGGGAGAGCGCCCGCTGTTCGATCTTTACAACATCGACGGCGAGATCGAGAAGGCGCTGGGCCGGCGCGTGGACCTGAAGTCGGGCGGCTACCTGATCATCGACCAGACCGAGGCGATGACCACGGTGGACGTGAACACCGGCGGCTACGTGGGCGCGCGCAATTTCGACGACACGGTGTTCAAGACCAACCTGGAGGCTGCGCAGGCCATCGCGCGCCAGCTGCGCCTGCGCAACCTGGGCGGCATCATCCTCATCGACTTCATCGACATGCACAGCGCCCAGCACCGCGCCGCGGTGCTGGAGGAACTCAAGAAGTCCCTTTGGCGCGACAAGGTGAAGGTGACGGTCAACGGCTTCTCCCAGCTCGGGCTGGTGGAAATGACCCGCAAGCGCACCCGCGAATCCCTGGCGCACCTGCTGTGCGAGCCCTGCCCGACCTGCGCCGGACAGGGCCAGGTGAAGACCGCGCGCACCACCTGCTACGACATCCTGCGCGAGATCCTGCGCGAGGCCCGTCAGTTCAACCCCAAGGAGTTCCGCATTCTCGCCTCCAACGCGGTCATCGACCTGCTGCTGGAGGAGGAGAGCGCGCACCTGGCCGAGTTGTCGGACTTCATCGGCAAGCCCATCGCGCTACAGGTCGAGGCGGCCTACCACCAGCACCAGTTCGACATCGTGCTGCTGTGATCAGCCGCCGGGGCAGGTCGCGGCCGAGCCGGGCACCTTGCCCAGCAGCAACAGGAAGCTGGCGAAAGGCTTGATGGCGCGCATGGCCACCAGCTTGGGGCCCTGGAACTGCAATTTGCCGCTCATCATCGCCCACATGGGGCCGGGGTCGCCGCGCCCCATGGATTCCCAGTTGGCGGTCGTGGCGTGCATCAGGAAATCCACCCCGAAATCGGCCGGGGTGTTCGGCGCGCCGCCGTAGCTGCACCAGGCCTGCCCGTCCTTGGGCACGATCTTCAGCTCCACGGTGCTGGCGGCGCCGCAGTCGTCGCGGTACATCTGCACGATCTTGTAGCCGCGGCCCTTGTCGTCGTGCAACCACTCGCCGGAAAGGCCCTTGGCCAATTCAGGAGTCTGGTTCCAGGCCTGGCAGAAGTTCGCCGTCCAGGTGGGAGACATCAGCACGGGGGGTTCGGCGGCTCGCGCCGGCGAAGCCGCCAGCAGACAGCAGGCGCCGAGCAGGCCCGACAAACGGGAAACACTCCAGGAAACGACCATGGACACTCCTCCTTTACGGGGAGGAGTATCAGCGGAGTGCCAGGGGATCGCACTGGGGGCTTACCAGAATACCCCTTACAGTGTTTTGAGCGGACGCAAGATCCGCCGTGAAAAAACCCGGCGACCTGCAAGGACTCGCCGGGCGCGCTGGAGCGGACTCAGGCGAATTCGGCCAGGCTCTTGCGCATCTTCTTCATCGCCGCCGCCTCGATCTGGCGGATGCGCTCGGCCGACACGCCATACTCGGCCGCCAGGTCGTGCAGCGTGCGCCCGCCGCTGCCGTCGTCGTTGACGGCCAGCCAGCGCTGTTCCACGATGCGCCGGCTGCGCTCGTCCAGCGCCTGCAGCGCATGCTCCAGCCCGGCGCCCTGCAGGCGCTCGCGTCCGCGCGCCTCGAGCACGGCCTCCGGCGCGTCGCGGGTGTCGCTCAGGTAGGAAATGGGCGCGAAGCTTTCGCCGGCATCGTCGGTCGGCTGCAGCGAGACGTCGCCGCCGGCCATGCGTTGCTCCATCTCGATCACGTCGGAGCGCTTGACCTGCAGCTTGCTGGCCACGGCGTCGATCTCGGCGTCGTGAAAGCCTTCCAGGCCCTGCTTGAGCGAACGCAGGTTGAAGAACAGCTTGCGCTGCGCCTTGGTGGTGGCCACCTTCACCAGGCGCCAGTTGCGCAGGATGTATTCGTGGATCTCGGCCTTGATCCAGTGCAGCGCGTAGCTGACCAGGCGCACGCCCTGCTCGGGGTCGAAGCGGCGCACCGCCTTCATCAGGCCGATGTTGCCTTCCTGGATCAGGTCGGCGTGGGGCAGTCCGTAGCCCAGGTAGTTGCGCGCCACCGACACCACCACCCGCAGGTGGGACATCACCAGTTTCCCGGCGGCATCGCGGTCTTCGCGCTCGCGCCAGGCGCGCGCCAGCTGCTGCTCCTCCTCGAGGGACAGCATCGGCATGCGGTTCACCGCCGAAATGTAGGACTCCAGGTTGCCCAGGCTGGGCACCTGCGCCGGGAAGCCGCCCCCCTGCGCACGCAGCGCCAGGCCGCCGGAAAGGGTGAGAGCACCGGTTTGCGCCATCTGCAGACTCCTCCTCATGTCAAGGGGTATTTTAGCACTCCCCCGATTAGAGTGCTAAGAACCCGGAAAGTTCCCCTGCCGGGATCCGAGATCCAGCTCCCAGGTCTGCCCGACCAGTTGCTTGCCGAAGGAATGGTGGGGCTCCTCCCCGGTGAGCCGGAAACCGGCGGCCTCGTAGATGCGCCGGGCGGACACCAGGCAGTCGTTGGTCCACAGCACCAGGCGGCGGTATCCCCGGCCGCGCGCGAAGCGGATGCATTCGTCCACCAGGCGCCGCCCCAGGCCCAGCCCGCGCGCCACCGGATCGACGTACAGCAGGCGAAGTCTGGCCACGGCGTCGTCCTGGCGCACGACGAACACCGAGCCCACGACCTCGCCGTCGCGCTCGGCGATCCAGCAGCGCTCCCGCGCGGGGTCGAAGTCGCGCACGAAACCGGCCACGATCTCCGCCACCAGCGCCTCGTATTCGCGGTTCCAGCCGTATTCCTCGGCGTACAGGCGGGCCTGCCGGGAGACGACCAGCCCCAGGTCGCCCGGTTCGGGCTCGCGCAGCAGCAGCGTGGCATCGTCCGGCGTGTCTCCCAGCAACTGCCGGATGCGCCGCATGGAGCCCACGAGGGCGCGCCGCTGCGCCGGCGTCAAGGGCTCCAGCATCCTGGCCACCTCGCGCGTCGAGTCCTGCTCCATCGTGGCGACCAGCCCGCGCCCTCGCTCGCTCAGGCGCAGCTCCATGCGCCGCGCGTTGTCCGCACTGGCCTGGCGCTCGACCAGGCCGTCCGCCTCCAGGCCGGCGACCAGACGGCTCATGTAGCCGGCGTCCAGGCGCAGCAGCTGGGCGATGTCGCTGGCGCTGGGCGCGCGATCGCGCGGCGCATGGGCGATTTCGTACAGAACCCGCACCTGCGGCAAGGCGTAGTCGGACTTCAGCAGGTGCTCGTCCAGCGCCCCGACCAGGCGCGTGTGAAAGCGGTTGAACGCCCGCACGGCGTCGACGTCGCCATTCATGATCATGCCTCCTGACTATTATTCGTGCTTTTGGCATCATACGTGAAACATTGCAAGACATCCCGGCCCGCGCGCACGCGCCGAGCGCGAAGGCGCTAGGCTTCGAGATCGCCGACGCGCCAGGGGCCACCGGGCCCCACGGAGCCGGTCTCGTCCCGTCCATGCCCCAGCCCTCCCCGACTCCGCCCGCCCAGGACGCGCAAGCCGCCGTGCCCGGCGTGCGCTTCCCGGTGTTCGTCGCGCTGGTGGTGGCCATCGCGTTCCTGATGGAACAGCTCGACGCCACCATCGTCACCACGGCGCTGCCGGACATGTCCCGCGCGCTGCACACCAGCGCGGTGGACATGAACCTGGCGATCAGCAGCTACGTGCTGACCCTGGCGGTGTTCATTCCCCTGAGCGGCTGGTTCGCGGACCGCTTCGGCACCCGCCGCGTGTTCATGTCCGCGCTGGCCTTGTTCACGCTGGGTTCGGTGTTGTGCGGCGCCGCGCAGGACTTCCGCATGCTGGTGGCCACGCGCGTGCTCCAGGGCCTGGGCGGCGCGATGATGACCCCGGTCGGGCGCCTGATCCTGCTGCGCAGCTTTCCGCGCAGCCAGCTGGTGCGCGCGATGACCTACATGATCGTGCCGGCCATCATCGGGCCGGTGCTGGGCCCTCCGGTCGGGGGCTACCTGACCACCTACCTGTCCTGGCGCTGGATCTTCTACGTCAACGTGCCCTTCGGCCTGCTGGGAATGCTGCTGGCCTGGTACCTGGTCAGCCCGCACGCCGAGGAACCCGACGCCCGCTTCGATTTCGTCGGCTTCGCGCTGTTCGGTTGCGCGGTGGGTTTGCTGCAATTCGTCATGGAGGCCTTCGGCAGGGCTCGCCCGGGCTGGTTGCTGGCGGCGGCGCTGGCCTGCGTGCTGCTGCTGCTCGGCGTGGTACGGCACAACCGGACGCGCGAGCGTCCCGCGGTGGACCTCGGCCTGCTGCGCGAACGTGCGTTCGGCATCGCCACGCTGGCCGGCGGTCTGTGCCGCGTCGCGATGAACGCGCCGGTCTATCTGCTGCCGCTGATGCTGCAACTCGGCCTGGGCATGTCGGCGCTGCAATCGGGCTCGCTGACCTTCCTGTCGGCGATCAGCGCTCCGGGGGTTCGCATGATCATCGGCCCGGGCCTGCGCAGCTGGGGCTTTCGCGGCCTGCTGATGGTCAGCGCGCTGGCCTGCTCCTGCATCCTGTTCGGCTTCTCGCTGGTCGGCGCGCAGACCCCGCACGGAGTCATCGCGGCCATGATCATCGCCTACGGCGCCGTACGCTCGACCCAGTTCATGAGCTCGAACACCCTGGCCTACGCCGACGTGGAGCCCGAGCGCCTGAGCCGTGCCACCAGCCTCGGCGGCCTGCTGCAGCAGCTCACGGTGAGTTTCGGGGTGGCGCTGGGAGCGGCCCTGCTGCGCCTGCTGTCGCCCCAGGGCCCGTCCCCCGGACTGGCGCAGTTCCACACCGGTTTCAGGCTGCTGGCGCTGCTGCCGCTGCTCACCCTGCCGGTATTCCTGCGCCTGCGCGCGCAGGACGGCGCCACGGTCACGGGCAAGACCGCCGCGCGCGCTGCCGCTTGAAGCGCCGCGCGCCCGCGGGCGCCATACCTTCAGTCCACCAGCGCCTGCGCGAAGGCGCGCGCGTCGAAGCTCTGCAGGTCCTCCAGGGACTCGCCGACGCCGATGAAATAGATGGGCACCGGGCGCTCGCGCGCGATGGCCGCGATCACCCCGCCCTTGGCGCTGCCGTCGAGCTTGGTCAGGATGATTCCACTGAGTCCGAGCGCATCGTCGAAGGCGCGCAGCTGGGCCAGCGCGTTCTGGCCGTTGGTGGCGTCGATGACCAGGATCGCCTCGTGCGGCGCCCCGTCCATGGCCTTGCCGATCACGCGCTTGACCTTGCGCAGCTCCTCCATCAGATGCGCCTGCGTGGGCAGGCGTCCGGCGGTGTCGACGATCACCACGTCCATGTCGCGCGCGCGCCCGGCCTGCACCGAGTCGAAGGCCACGGCGGCCGGATCGCCGCCCTGCTGTGCGATGACCTGCACCTCGTTGCGCTGGCCCCAGGCCGCGAGCTGTTCCCGCGCGGCGGCGCGGAAGGTGTCTCCGGCCGCCAGCAGGACCTTGCAATCGGCCGCCTGCAGGTGGCGCGTGAGCTTGCCGATGCTGGTGGTCTTGCCGGCGCCGTTGACGCCGACCATCATGATCACCGTGGGGCTGGCGCGACCGATGTCCAGCGGCTTTTGCAGCGGAACCAGCAGTTCGGTCAGCACTTCGCGCAGGAGGTCGCGTACCTGCTGCGGGGTCTCGGCGCGCGTCGCGCGCACGCGCCGACGCAGCTCCTCGAGCAGATGGGTGGTGGCGGGGACGCCGGCGTCGGCGAGGATCAGCGCCGTCTCCAGTTCCTCGAACAGGGCTTCGTCGATGCGCGCGCCCCCGAACAACCCGGACAGGCCGGCCCCGGTCTTGCGCAGGCCCTGGCGCAGGCGTCCGAACCAGCCCGCCGGCGGCTGCTCCACGCGCGGCTGCTCGTCCGACGCCGCGCCCGGCACGACAGCCGGCTGCGGATCGCGCACATGCCCCGCGGCCGGCACGGTCGCGGCCTCGCCCCCGGCGACGGACGAGGCCGCGGCCTCGACTTCGGACTCGGAGACCGCCCGGGCCGCGGCATCGACAGCGGCGTCGGGCGCGGCCGGCGTGGGATTCGCGGCCTCGGTGGGCGCGGGCTTGCGCTTGAAGAATCGGAACATGTCGGGGGACTGGCGTAGGAGACCATGCGCGGCACGCGGTGCCGCGAATCCGCTATTGTCGCCTGGGACACTCGACAAGGGGCCGGGCGGGCCGGCCGAGCCGGGGCCACCGGGCAATCGCGCGCGCCGTGGACGGGCCGTTCATCGGCGCTATGCTGACACCTCGGAGCGTCGCCGACAGCGAGCCGGCGACCGCACGACCGCGCCGGGGCCCGCCGCGGCGCCAGGCGCCAGGCGCCAGCTCCCAACACCGTACGCCCGCATTCGTCGCGCATGAACGCCAACTCCCGTCCTCCTCGCCCCGCACGCAGCGGCCCCGGCAGCGTGCGCATCATCGGGGGCCACCTGCGGGGCAGCAAGCTGCGCGTGCCGGACCTGCCGGGGCTGCGCCCCACCCCCGACCGCGTGCGCGAAACCCTGTTCAACTGGCTGGGCCAGGACCTGCGTGGCCTGCGCTGCCTGGACCTGTACGCCGGCAGCGGCGCGCTGGGGCTGGAGGCGGCCTCCCGCGGCGCCGACCGCGTCGACATGGTGGAACGCCAGGCGGCGCTGGCTCGCGCGCTGGCCGAAACCGCGCAGCGCCTGGGCGCCGAGGCGGTGCGGGTGCACACGGGCGACGCGCTGGCCTTCGCCGCCGCGCAAGCGGCGGGCGGCTACGACGTGGTGTTCGTCGATCCGCCGTTCGCGCAGGCCGGTGCGCACGAGCGGGCGCTGGCACAGGCCGCGCGCGTGCTCGCCCCGCATGGGCGGGTCTACCTGGAGGCGCCCGACGCCGCCAGCCTGCAACGCTGGGCCGCGACGGGCTGGGAGGTGCTGCGCAGCGCGCGCGCCGGACAGGTGCACTACGCCCTGCTGCGCCGCGACGCCGGCGCCGCTCCGACGCTAGACTCGGGGCTGGACTCGAACCCGCGCCCGGGCGACCGGCCACCGGGCCGAGGCGACACGCCCTGAGTGACAAGCCCTGAGCGACAAGCCCTGAGCGACAAGCCCTGAGCGACAAGCCCTGAGCGACAAGCCCTGAGAAACGCCATGCTGACCGCCGTCTACCCAGGAACCTTCGACCCCTTCACGCGCGGCCACGAGGACCTCGTGCGTCGCGCCAGCAGCCTGTTCCCGCGCCTGATCGTCGGCGTGGCGGCCGGACACCACAAGAACGCCCTGTTCGGCATCGACGAGCGCCTGGACCTGGCGCGCGCGATCCTCGCCCCCTTCCCGAACGTCCGGGTCGAGGGATTCACCGGCCTGCTGAAGGATTTCGTCGAGAAGCAGGGCGCGCAGGTGATCGTGCGCGGCCTGCGCGCGGTGAGCGACTTCGAGTACGAGTTCCAGATGGCGGGCATGAACCGCCAGCTGATGCCCGAGGTGGAGACGCTGTTCATGACCCCGGCGGACCAGTACCAGTTCGTGTCCGGAACCTTCGTGCGGGAAATCGCCATGCTCGGCGGAGATGTAGGAAAATTCGTGGTTCCGCTGGTCACCGAGCGCCTGGCCGCGAAACTGGCCGCGCGCCGCCGGGCGGACGCGTCCGCCGGCGCCTGAGCCCCGAGCCTCCCCTCCCGCCTCCTTTGCGCTTCGAGCCCCCACGCCATGGCCCTCTGGATCACCGACGAATGCATCAACTGCGACGTCTGCGAGCCCGAATGCCCGAATCAGGCGATTTCGATGGGCCCGGAGATCTACCGCATCGACCCCGATCGCTGCACCGAATGCGTGGGCCATTTCGACCAGCCGCAATGCGTGCAGCTGTGCCCGGTGGATTGCATCCCCGTGCACCCGCAGCACGTGGAAGGCCGTGAACAGCTGTGGGAGCGCTACCTGCGTCTGCAGCGCGAGGCGCAGGACAAGCCGCGGGCCGACGAGGCGAAGGGCGAGGCCCAGGTCGACGCAGGCCCGGACGTCACGGCCGAGCCGAAGGCCGCGGCCGCCTGAAGCCCGGGACCCGCGCTCGGCACGCCGCTCAGCGCGGTGCGTTGCCGCGGTGCAGTTCCATGACCGCCGCGTCGAACTCGCCGCGCAGCATGCGCGGCAGCGCGTCCAGCGCGCGGTCCATCGCCTGCTCGATCAATTCCAGTTCGGCGCGCTGCGGCCGCCCCAGCACGAAGCCGATCACCGCCTCGCGATTGCCGGGATGGCCAATGCCCAGGCGCAAGCGCCAGAACATCGGGGTGCCCAGCTGCGCGGCGATGTCGCGCAGCCCGTTGTGCCCGGCGTGGCCGCCGCCGCACTTGAGCTTGACCTGCCCGGGCGGCAGGTCGAGCTCGTCGTGCGCCACCAGGATTTCCTCGGGTGCGATCTTGTAGAAACGGGCCATCGCGCCCACGGATTGCCCGGAGCGGTTCATGTAGGTACCCGGCTCCAGCAGCCAGACCTCGCCCTGCGGGCCGCGCAGGCGCGCGACGTGGCCGAAGAAACCCTTTTCCGGACGCAGGTCCAGACCCTCGCGCTGCGCGATCTGGTCCACCCACCAGAAACCGGCGTTGTGGCGCTGCAGCTCATGCTCGGGACCGGGATTGCCCAGGCCGACGATCAAGCGGATCAAGGCCCATCCCCCGTCTCGGATTCGGCGCGGGGTTCGCGCGCCAGCAGCGCCTCCAGCGCGCCTGTGGCATCCGTGCGCTGCTCGAGCAGCGCGCACACCTGTTCGGTGATGGGCATCTGCAGGCCCTGGCGCCGGCCCAGTTCGAGCACGGTTCGCGCGGTATAGACCCCTTCGGCGACATGTCCCAGGTCGCGCACCACGGCCTGAAGATCCTTGCCCGCCGCCAGTTGCAGGCCCACGCGGCGATTGCGCGAGAGGTCTCCCGTGCAGGTGAGCACCAGGTCGCCCATGCCGCTGAGCCCCATGAAGGTGTCCTGGCGCGCGCCCAGCGCATGGCCGAGGCGAGCCATTTCCGCCAGGCCCCGGGTGATCAGCGCGGCACGCGCGTTGGCTCCCTGCTGCAGCCCGTCGCTGACGCCGCAGGCGATGGCCAGCACGTTCTTCACGGCCCCGCCCACGGCCACGCCGACCAGGTCGTCGCTGGCGTACACGCGCATCGCGCCGCCGTGCAAGGCCCGCACCGTGCATCGGCTCAAGACCGCGGAGCCCGCCGCCACCAGCGCCACCGGAAGCCCGCGCGCCACCTCCAGCGCGAAGCTCGGCCCCGACAGCATGCCGATCTCGGGCGCCCCCGCCAGGCCCCGCAGTTCCTGCGCGACCACCTGGTGCGGCAAGGCCGCGCTGCCCTGCTCGAAGCCCTTGGCCAGGATGAGCAGCGCGGCGGGGGGGCGCGCGTCGCCGCGCTCCCAGGCATGGCGCAAGGCGACCGCCAGCTCACGCAAGCCGGCCACCGGCACCGCGAGCACCAGCAGGCCTTGCTCCGCCGCATGGCGCAGCGCGCCGCCGAGCGACTCCTCGAGGCGCAGCGCCTCCGGCAACTCGATTCCGGGCAGGTAGCGCGTGTTCTCGCCGCGCTGGCGCATCTGCGCCAGCAGCGCGGAATCGCGCGCCCACAGCTGCGCGTCGCCGCGCGCGGCCGCGTGCACGGCCAGCGCGGTACCCCAGGCACCGGCGCCGAGCACGCTGACGGGCAGGCCCCGCTTCATCCCGCGCCCTCGCCCGCGCTTGCGCGCATCAATTCAGGGTCGGGCCGCCGGACGGACCGCCGGCCTGCTGCGCCTGCCCGGCCTGCTGTGCCTGCTGGGCTTCGTACATGGCCTGGAAGTTGATCTCGGCCAGGTGCACCGGCGGAAAGCCGGCGCGGGTGATCATGTCGGCCAGGTTGGCGCGCAGGTACGGGTACACGGTCTGCGGGCAGGCGATGCCCAGCAGCAGGTCGGCGTGCTCCTGGGGCACGTTGCGCAGCTCGAAAATCCCGGCCTGCTTGCCTTCGACCAGGAACAGCGTGCGCTGGTCGATGCGCGCGGTGATGGTGGCCGTCACGCACACCTCGACCACGCCCTCGGCCAGGCCCTGCGATTCCACGTTCATCTGCACGTCCACCGTGGGCTGCGCCTGTTCCAGCAGGATCTGCGGGGAATTGGGCTGTTCCAGCGACAGGTCCTTCAGGTAGCAGCGCTGCAACGCGAATACCGGTTGCCGCTGTTGCGCGGCGTCTGCGGGTTGGGGGGTGCTCATGCAGAAAGACTCCAGGCTAGGTTGAAGTGCGCGGCGCGAGCCGCATCGGGCTCGCACGCGCGGCGCCCCGGCATTGTAGGTGGCGCTTTCGCGTCCCCGATGACAGCTCGCGCATACGCCGCGCCGCGAGCATTGACTCCGCCGCTCCCCCACGCTGCGGGGAGCCGCGGGCCCCCGGGGCGCTCAGGCAGCACCGGCCTCGTTCAGCAGGGGCAGCAGCCCCCCCGCGGCGTCCAGCGCGTACAGATCGTCGCAGCCGCCGACATGATGCTCGCCGATGTAGATCTGCGGCACCGTGCGCCGCCCCGTGGATTGCATCATGGCCTGGCGCAGCGCGGGATCCAGGTCCACGCGCAATTCCTCCAGGTGCTCGACACCGCGCCGGCGCAGCAGATCCTTGGCGCGCAGGCAGTAGGGGCACACCGCGGTGGTGTACATGCGAACGCGTGGCATGGCCATGGCCGCTCAGCCCTTCTCGACCGGCAGGCCGGCCTCGCGCCACGCGCGCAGTCCGCCGTTGACCGGCACCGCATGGTCGTAGCCCAGCTTGCGCAGCTTGCCAGCGGCACGCGCCGCGCGCGCGCCGCTCTGGCACATCAGGAGCACCGGGAGCTGCTTGTTCTTGGGCAATTCCGCGGCGCGTTGCTCGAGTTCGCCCAGCGGAATGTTGCGCGCGCCCACGCAGTGGCCCGCCGCGTGTTCGGAAGCTTCGCAGACGTCGATCATCACGCCCTTGTCGCGGTTCATCAGGCGCACGGCCTCGGCGGTGGAGACTCCGCCCGAGCTTCCTCCGCGCGAAAAGGAACTCCACACCAGCATGCCGCCCGAGACCAGGGCGATGGCGATCAACGCGAGGTTATCGATGATGAACTTCAAAATACACTCCGCAGGCCGGACCAGGAAGCCTACATTCTAAAAACTTCGCGGCGCCGCTGCCCCGCCGGGCGCGTCCACTACGATAGCGACTTCACCTTGCTACCCCGAACCATGCACAAACTCGTGATGATTCGCCACGGCGAATCGACCTGGAACCAGGAGAACCGGTTCACCGGTTGGGTGGACGTCGACATCACCGACAAGGGCGTCGCGGAAGCGCGCCGCGCCGGGCAGTTGCTGAAGGCCCACGGGCTGGATTTCGACGTCGCCTACACCTCGGTGCTCAAGCGCGCGGTGCGCACGCTGTGGCTGTGCCTCGACGAAATGGACCGCATGTGGCTGCCCACCGTGCACAGCTGGCGGCTCAACGAGCGTCACTACGGCGCGCTGCAGGGCCTGAACAAGGCGGAGACCGCCGCCAAGTACGGCGACGACCAGGTGCTGCAATGGCGCCGCAGCTACGACGTGCGCCCGCCGCTGATGAATGAAGCCCATCGTCACGAGCTGGCCGCCGACCCGCGCTACGCCCGCGTCAACGCCGACGAGCTGCCGCTGGCCGAATGCCTGCAGGACACGGTGCGCCGCGTGATGCCGTTGTGGGAGGAGTCGCTGGCCCCGGCCATCCGTGCCGGGCGCCGCGTGCTGGCGGTATCGCACGGCAACTCCATGCGCGCGATCGTCAAGCACCTGGACGGCATCTCGGACGCCGACATCGTGGGGCTGAACATCCCCAACGGCGTGCCGCTGGTGTACGAACTCGACGCCGAACTCAAGCCCATCCGCCGCTATTACCTCGAGGATCCTCAGGCCAAGGCCTGAGCCCCGACAGGGCCTGCGGGCAGTGCCTGCGGGCAGCCCCGGCCCTATACTCGCAGGCAATCCCCCGGGGCGCCCGGCCCCCGGATTCGAAGGACACCGCATGGCAGGCAAACTCAAGATCACGGCGTGGATCGGCGCCGGCATGCTCACGGGCGCGTTGGCGACCCTGCAGCTCCAGGCCTTCGCCCGGGGCTCGGTATCGCCCCTGCCGCTCGAGGAACTGCAGCAACTGGCCGCGGTGTACGGCTTGATCAAGGCCGACTACTTCGAGCCGGTGCAGGGCAAGAAGCTCGTGGAAAACGCCATCGACGGCATGGTCAACGGCCTGGATCCTCATTCGGAATACCTGGATGCGAAGGATTACAAGGAGTTTCGCGAGAGCACTAGCGGCAAGTTCGTCGGCGTGGGCATCGAGATCGCGCCCAAGGACGGCCTGATCCAGGTGGTCTCGCCCATCGAGGGCTCGCCGGCCGCACGCGCGGGCATCCAGGCGGGCGACCTGATCACCCGCATCGACGACACGGCGGTCAAGGGCCTGCCGCTGGACAAGGCCGTCAAGCTCATGCGGGGCAAGCCGGGCACGCAGGTGCGCCTGACCCTGATGCGCAAGAGCGCGAACCGCACCCTCACGCTGGTCATCACGCGCGAGGAAATCCACATGCAGAGCGTGCGCGGGCGCATGGTCGAGCCCGGTTACGGCTGGGTGCGCATCAACCAGTTCCAGTCCGACACCCTGCCCGAGTTCGTCGCCAAGGTGGATCAGTTGTACAAGGCCGACCCCCACCTCAAGGGCCTGGTGCTCGACCTGCGCAACGACCCCGGCGGCCTGCTGGAAAGCGCGGTGGGCGTGGCCTCGGCCTTCCTGCCGCCCGAATCGGTGATCGTGTCCACCCGCGGCCAGATTCCCGAGGCCAACGTGAGCTACCGCAACACGCCGAGCGACTACTCGCGGGTGCCGGGGCAGAACCCGCTGGCCTCGCTGCCGGACGCGGTGAAGAAGGTTCCGCTGGTGGTGCTGGTCAACGGCGGCTCGGCCTCCGCCTCGGAAATCGTCACCGGCGCGCTGCAGGACTACAAGCGCGCCGAGGTGATGGGCGAGCTGACCTTCGGCAAGGGTTCGGTGCAGACGGTGCTGCCGCTGGGTCCCGACACCGCGCTGAAACTCACCACCGCGCGCTACTTCACCCCCAACGGGGAATCGATCCAGGCGCGGGGCATCACGCCCAACTACCTGGTCGGGCCCTTGCCAGGCGGCGACCCCTACGCGGCGCTGCGCATGCGCGAGGTGGACTACAAGAACCAGATCGGCACCGGCGTGCAGGCGGCCAGTTCCCCGCAGGTGCGCCAGGAACTGCAGCGCCAGGACGAGGCCCGCCAGGAACTGGAAGCGGCCATCGAGAAGAATCCGAAGAAGTTCCCCAAGCTGCCCGAATACGGCAGCAAGCAGGACTGGCAGCTCGAGCAGGCGCTGAACCTGCTGCAGCACAAGCCGGTGATCACCGAGAAGCCGCTGCCGGCAACGGCCGCGTCGGCCAGCGTGAGCTCGGCCTCCATGCCAGCGCAGCCGGCCGCGACCCACTGAGACGGCGGGCAGGGCCGCGGCCCTGCCCGGCCCGCCGCGGCACGCCGCATGGACGACTCCGAACTGCTGCGCTACTCGCGCCACATCCTGCTCGACGCCGTGGGCATCGACGGGCAGCAGCGCATCCTGGACGCGCACGCCGTGGTGCTGGGCGCCGGCGGGCTGGGCTCGCCGGTGGCGCTGTACCTGGCGGGCGCCGGCGTGGGGCGCATCACCCTGGTGGACGACGATCATGTCGACGCCACCAACCTGCAGCGCCAGATCGCGCACACCGAGCAGCGCCTGGGCATGGCGAAGGTGGAATCGGCGCGCATCGCCATGCAGCAGATCAACCCCCATCCGCGCATCCGCACGGTGGCGCGCCGCGCCGATGCCGCGCTGCTGGACGAACTGCTGGCCGACGCCAGCGTGGCGCTGGACTGCAGCGACAACTACGCCACCCGCCACGCGCTGAACGCCGCCTGCGTGCGCCGCGGCGTGCCGCTGGTCAGCGGCGCGGCCATCGGCTTCGACGGCCAGGTGGGCGTGTTCGACACGCGCCCCGGCGAGCAGGGACGCGGCCCCTGCTATGCCTGCCTGTTCGCCCCCGACGCACCGGTCGAGGAAGTGCGCTGCGCGGTGATGGGGGTCATCGCCCCGCTGGTCGGCGTGGTGGGCAGCCTGCAGGCCCTGGAAGGCCTGAAGCTGCTGGCCGGCGCCGGGCGCAGCCTGGCCGGGCGCCTGCTGCTGATCGATGCGCTGGACATGGACATCCGCACCCTGCGCCTGCAGCGCAACCCGGCCTGTCCGGTGTGCGGCGGTCTGGCGCAGGGCGCCTGAACGCCACGCCCCCGGCGCAGGAGCAGGCGCCGGCTCAGTCGTCCTGCGGCGCGTCGCCGCCGGCGTCGCCGATGCCCGGCCACAGCGTGGTGGGCGCGTCCTCGCGCCAGCGTCCGCTCAGGCTCCAGTCGGCCCCCTGCAATTGCGCGGCGTAGACCACCGGATCGAGCACCGCGGTGGCCTGGTAGACGCCGGGGGCCGTGCGCTGCAGCACCAGATCGAGGTCGCCGCTGCGTCGCAGCGGGTGGCGCAGGCGCAGGTGCAGCAGACGATCGCCCACGGCGGGCTGCAACTGCAAGGTGAGCAGCCCGGCATGCCAGGAAAGCTGCGCGCGCAGGCCGAGCTGGCGTGCGCGCTGCGCCTGCTCGAGGCTGCTGCCCACGCGCAGCCCGCGCTCGTAGGGATGGGCGGTGACCATGCTGTCGCGCCCGTGCAGGGCCACGGCCAGCAGCGCGAAGCCGATCAGCACCATCGAGCCAGGCAGGGCGATCAGCGCCCACGGCCACGGCTGACGCCACCAGGGAGAAGGGACGGGAGAAGCTTGCACGGCCTGCGGCATGGTCGGGAAATGCCCGACTCTAGCCCGCGCCGCGCCCGCGGCGCATGATCCAGGACAAGGCGCGCGACGAAAGCCGCGGCCGCTTCGACAGCCTGCTACAGATCGACCCGCGGCACCCGCCGCGCCACCAACACCGCCGCCAGGGCCACCAGGGCCACCGCGCCGAAGCCGATGTGGAAGGCCTCCGTGACGCGCTGGACGGCGGCCGCGCCGGCGGGCGTGCCGGGGTTCAGCGCGGCGCGCAGATCGGACGACGAGGCGATGCCGAACACCAGGCTGCCGAACACCGCGGTGCCCAGCGAGGCGCCGGTGGATCGGGCGAGCGAGATCGTCGCCGACGCGGCGCCCAGTCGACTGCGCCCGGCCACCGCCTGCACCAGCAGTTGCGAGCTGGGCATGACGCTGCCGAATCCCAGGCCGGCGAGCAGGCCGAGCGCGCCCACCACCAGGCCCTCGGCGGGCGCCAGGGCCAGCGCCAGCAGCGCCAGCGCGGAGACCACCAGGCCGTAGCGCGGCGGCAGGTCCGGTCGCCCGCTGCGCGCGATGATCCGCCCGGTCAGGTTGGAGCCCACCACGATGCCGGCGGTCAGCGGCAGCAGCAGCAAGCCGGCGCGCGCGGCGCTGCCGTGGCGCGCGATCTGCAGGTACACCGGCAGGAAGAACACCAGCGCGAACATGCACGAGGCGAACAGCACCACGGTGAGCGCGGTCCACGCCGTCGCGGGCAGCCGCAGCAGTTCCAGCGGGAGAAAGGGGTGGCGCTGCCGGCGTTCGTGGCGCAGCAGGTACCCGCCCAGCAACAGCGCGCAGCCCGCCATGCCCAGGCTGGGCAGCGAAAGCCAGGCGAAGCGATGACCGGCCAGGGTGAGCCACAGCAGCGCCAGGCCGGCGCAGCCGGCGAACATCAGCACCCCGGCCGCGTCGTGGCCCTGCCCCGGCTCGGCATGGCCGGCTCCTTTCGGCAGCCGGGCCACGCGCCATGCCGCGACCGCGCACAGCGGCAGGTTCGCGACGAACAGCCAGCGCCAGCTGTAGCGGCTGACCACGATGCCCCCCAGTACCGGGCCGACCACGCTGGACAGCACGAACACTCCGCTCAGCCAGGCCTGGAAGCGCGGCCGCTGGCGCGGCGAAACCACCTCGCCAATGAGGGCCTGGCTCATGACCATCAGCCCGCCGCCGCCCAGGCCCTGCAGCACGCGCGACGCGATCAGCCACCACATCCCGGGACTGGCCGTGCAGGCCAGCGAACCCAGCGCGAACAGGCCCAGCGCGCCCAGCAGGGCGTCGCGGCGTCCGTAGCGGTCGCCCAGGCGCCCGTACAGCGGCGCCATGATGGTGGAGGCGAGCAGGTAGCCGACCGCGATCCAGGTGCTGTCGTGCAGGTTGTCGAAATCCCGCGCGATCGCCGGCGTGGCCGTGGCCAGCAGGGTCTGGTCGATCGCGGCCAGCAGGATGGGCAGCATCACCGCCGTGAACAACTCGACGAAGCGCGCCAGGCTCAGGGGCTCGTCGGCGGTGCCGGCCGGCTCGGGAGCCGGGTTCGGCGCGGCGGTCGCACCGGGTGTCGATGGGGACGACATGGACCTGTCTGTTCCGAAACCCCCAGTCTATCGTCGCGCTGGGGTTTGCGCGTCGCCCCAGGAGCCGCCGAGCGCGGCGATCAGGTTCACGGCGGCCGCGTAGCGCCGGTTGCGCAGGCTCAGCACCGCGTTGCGCGCGTTGCTCGCCGTGGTCTGGGCCGTGATCACCCCGAGGTAGTCGGCGGTACCGGCCTTGTACTGGTTCAGGGCCAGGCGCAGCGAGACCTCGGCCGCCTGTACCACCTGGTCCTGCTGCGCGGCCTCCTGGCGCAGGATGCGTTGCGCGTACAGGTTGTCCTGCACCTGCTGCATGGCCTGCAGCACGTCCTGGCGGTACACGGCCACGGTCTGGCGGTAGGCGGCGCGCGCGGTCCGGAGCTTCGCGTCGCGCAGTCCGCCGTCGAACAGGGTGGCGGCCAGGCTGGGGCCCAGCGACCAGTACAGGGTGGGCGCGCTGAACAGCTGCGCCAGCGTGGCCGCCTGGGCGCTGCCGGAGGCCCCCAGGGTGATCGTGGGCAGCCAGGCGCGCTGGTCGATGCCCACCTGGGCGTTGGCGGCCAGCACCTGCTGCGAGGCCGCCGCCAGGTCGGGCCGGCGCAGCAGCAGCTCGGCCGGCACGCCGGCCGGAATGCGCGGCACCGCGGGCAGTTCGTCGCTGGGGGCGATGGTGAAACCGGGCGCCGGCCGGCCGGCGAGCACGGCGATGGCGTCGAGCAGTTGCCGGCGCGTGACCCGCAGGTCGGTGCGCGCGGTGCGCGCCTGCAGCAGTTGCGTGCGCGCCTGCGCCACGTCGGCCGCGGTGTCCACGCCGGCGTGGTAGCGCCCCTGGGTGAGTTGCAGGGCGCGCGTGTAGTCGGCCACCGTGGCGTCGGCCAGCCGCGCCTGGGCGTCCACGGTGCGCAGTTGCAGGTAGCTGGTGGCCAGGTTCGCCTGCAGGCTCAGCCGCGTATAGCGCAGGGTCTCGGCGCTGGCGCGCAGGTTGGCCCTGCCCTGCTCCACCTGCAGGCGCACGCTGCCCCACAGGTCGGGCTCCCAGCTGGCCTGCAGGCCGGCGTTGAAGGCGTTCTGCGCCGGCTGCGCGCTGCCCTGCGACGGCAGGCTGCGCGAGCGCGTCGCGCCGGCGCTGGCCTGCAGCACGGGCGCGTAGGCCGCGCGCGCCTGCTCCAGCGCGGCCTGCGCCTGCTCGTACACGGCGAGCTGCGCGGCCAGGCTCTGGTTGTGCTCGCCGAGCTCCAGCTCCAGCCGGTTCAGCGTGGCGTCGCCGAACACCTTCCACCAGGCGCCGTCGACGGGCATCGGCGAGGTCTCGCCCACTTCGCGCCAGCCCGCATCGGCGGCGTAGGCCGCGGGCAGGCGCTCGTGCACGGCGGGCATCGGCGGCCGTGCCGCGCAGGCGGCGAGCCAGGCGGCGCACAGGCCGGCGCCGGCGCCGCGCGCGGCGCGCAGGACGAGGGAACGACGGACGGGCTTCATGATCGGGTGTCCAGGGGCAGCGGCCGACCGCTGCGCCCGAAGCGGCTCAGGGTCCAGCGGCGCAGGCGGTCGAGTTCGAGGTAGATCACCGGCGTGGTGTACAGGGTCAGCGCCTGGCTGACCAGCAGCCCGCCGGCGATGGCGATGCCCAGCGGCTGGCGCAGCTCGGCCCCGTCGCCGGTGATCAGGGCCAGCGGCAGCGCCGTGAACAGCGCCGCCATGGTGGTCATGAGGATCGGGCGCAGGCGCAGCGTGGCGGCCATGTAGATGGCCTCGCGCGGCTCCAGCCCCTGGTCGCGCTCGGCCTGCAGCGCGAAGTCCACCATCAGGATCGCATTCTTCTTGACGATGCCGATGAGCAGGAACACGCCGATCAGCGCGATGATCGAGAACTCCGTATGGAACAGCATCAGCGCCAGCACCGCGCCCACGCCGGCCGGAGGCAGCGTGGACAGGATGGTCAGCGGATGCAGGGTGCTCTCGTACAGCATGCCCAGCACGATGTAGATGGCGAAGATCGCCGCCAGGATGAACAGCGGCTGGTCGTGCAGGGTCTGCGCGAACACCTGCGCGGTGCCCTGGAAGCCCCCGTGGATGCCCGAGGGCAGCTGGATCTGCGCCAGCGCCTCCTGGATGCGCGACTGCGCCTGGCTGAGCGTGACCCCGGGGTCGAGGTTGAAGAAGATGGTCGACGACGCGAACAGGCCCTGGTGGTTCACCGCCAGCGGCGTGTTGCTCAAGCGCAGGTGCACCAGTTGCGACAGCGGAACCACCGCGCCCGACGGCGCCACCACGTGCAGGCGCTGCAGCGCCTCGCGGTCGCGCTGCCAGCGCGGGGCGGCCTCCATGACCACGCGGTACTGGTTCAGCGGCGCGTAGATGGTGGAGATCAGGCGCTGACCGAAGGCGTCGTTGAGCGTGGCGTCGATGGTGGCGATGGGAATGCCCAGGCGCGCCGCGGCCGTGCGGTCGATGGCCAGGCGCAATTCCAGGCCCGCCGCCTGCTGGTCGCTGTTGACGTCGTTCATGCCGGGAATGCGCTGGAAGGCCGCCAGCACCCGCGGCTCCCATTGCAGCAGGGTCTCCAGGTCGTTGGACTGCAGCGTGTACTCGTAGGTGGCCTGCGAGGGCCTGCCGCCGACGTGGATGTCCTGGCCGGGGAACAGGAATACCTGCACCCCGCCCAGCCCCGACAGCGCGCGGCGCAACTGCATCATCACCTGCTGCACTCCCACGCGCTCGGAGATGGGCTTGAGCTGCATGTACAGGAAGGCCCCGTTGCCGCTGCTGGAAAAGGCCATCACGTCCTGCACGGCCGGATTGCGGCGCACGATGGCCTCGATGGTCGCCAGGCGGCGGCTCATGGCGTGGAAGGAGCTGGACTGGTCGGCCTGCACCCCGCCGAGCAGCAAACCGGTGTCCTGCGTGGGGAAGAAGCCCTTGGGCACCACCGCGTACAGGTAGCCGCTGAGGGCGATGCTGCCGAAGAACACCAGCAGCATGAGCAGCGGGTGGCGCAGCGCCACGCGCAGGCTGCGGGCATAGGCGTCGTGCACCCCGTCCCAGATGCGCTCCAGGCGCGAGTTCCGCGCCGCCTGCGCGCCCGGCGCGTGGGCCTTCAGCCAGCGCGAGGCGAGCATGGGCGTGACCGTCAGCGACACCAGCAGGGAGATGCCGATGGCCACCGAGAGGGTCACCGCGAATTCGTGGAACAGGCGCCCGACGATGCCGCCCATGAACAGCACCGGCAGGAACACCGCGACCAGCGACAGGCTCATCGACAGCACGGTGAAGCCCACCTCGCGCGCTCCGCGCAGCGCCGCCTGCAGCGGTGCCACGCCGGCCTCGACGTGGCGGGCGATGTTCTCGGTGACCACGATCGCGTCGTCCACCACGAAGCCCGTCGCGACGATCAGGGCCATCAGGGAAAGGTTGTCCAGCGAGTAGCCCAGCAGCCACATGGCGGCGAAGGTCCCCACCAGGGACAGCGGCACGGCCAGCGCCGGAATCAGCGTGGCGCGCCAGTCGCGCAGGAACAGCCAGACCACCAGCACCACCAGCAGCACGGCGATCACCAGCGTGCTCTCGACGTCGCGCAGCGAGGCGCGGATGGTCGTCGTGCGGTCCGACAGCACCCGCACGTCGATGGCCGCGGGGATCGAGGCCCGCAGCCGGGGCAGCGCCGCCTTCACGCCGTCCACGGCCTGGATGATGTTGGCGCCGGGCTGGCGGAACACGATCAGCAGCACCGCCGGCTGGCCGTCGGCCAGGCCCACGTTCTGGGTATCCTGCAGGCCTTCGCTCACCGAGGCCACCTGCGACAGCGGGACCGCGACCCCGTTGCGCCAGGCCACCACCACGCGACCGTACTGTTCGGGCAGCGCGAGCTGGTCGTTGGCGCCGATCTGCCAGCGCCGGCCGCCGCTGTCGATGGCGCCCTTGGGACCGTCCACGTTGGCCGCGACGATGGCCTGGCGCACCTGCTCCAGGCCCACGCCCATCGCGGCCAGGCGCGGCAGGTCGAGCTCCACGCGCACGGCCGGCAGCGCCGAGCCCCCCACGTTGACCTGTCCGATGCCTGGAAGCTGGGAGATCTTCTGCGCCAGGATGGTCGAGGCGGCGTCGTACATCTGGCCCCGCGACAGGGTGCGGGAGGTCAGCGCGATGATCATGATCGGCGAATCGGCGGGATTCACCTTGCGGTAGGTGGGATTGCCGGCCAGGCCGCTGGGCAGCAGCGGGCGCGCGGCGTTGAGCGCCGCCTGCACCTCGCGCGCCGCATCGTCGATGTTCTTGGACAGGTCGAACTGCAGCACGATGCGGGTGGAGCCCTGGTCGCTGCTGGAGGTCATCTGGGTGATGCCGGAAATCGTGCCCAGCGCGCGTTCCAGCGGCGTGGCCACGGTGGCGGCCATCACCGCCGGGCTGGCGCCGGCCAGGCTGGCCTGCACCGTGATGGTGGGAAAGTCCACCTGCGGCAATGGGGACACCGGCAGCTGGCGGAAGGCAATGATGCCCGCCAGCACCACGGCCAGCGCCAGCAGCGTGGTGCCCACGCTGCGCCGGATGAACGGCGCGCTCAGGTTCATGCGCCGGCCTCCGCGCCGTCGCCGCGGCGGCGCCGGCCACGCAGGCGCGCTGCCAACCGGTCGAATGCGAGGTAGATCACCGGCGTGGTGAACAGGGTCAGCAGCTGCGACAGCAACAAGCCCCCGATCAGCGAGATGCCCAGCGGCTGGCGCAACTCGGCGCCCATGCCCCCGCCGACCACCAGGGGCACCGCGCCGAACAGCGCGGCGAAGGTGGTCATCAGGATGGGTCGCAGGCGCAGGCGCGCCGCGCGCAGCATGGCCTGCTCGGCCGGCATGCCCTGGCGTCGCTGGGCGTCGAGGGCGAAGTCGACCATCAGGATGGCGTTCTTCTGCACGATGCCGATGAGCAGCACGATGCCGATGATGGCGATCACGCTGAGGTCATGCCCGGTGGCCAGCAAGGCCAGCAAGGCGCCGATGCCGGCCGACGGCAGGGTCGACAGGATGGTCACCGGGTGGATGTAGCTCTCGTACAGCACGCCCAGCACGATGTACATCGTGGCCACCGCGGCCAGCAGCAGCCACAGCTCGTTGGAAAGCGCGGCCTGGAAGGCGCTCGCCGCGCCCTGGAAGCGCAGGGACACGGTGGGCGGCAGCGCGGCCGCGGTCGCGGCGTCCTGGATGGCCTGCACCGCCGCGCCGAGCGAGGTGCCCTGCGACAGGTCGAAGGACAGCAGCGCGGCCGGGAACTGCCCGAGATGATCCTGGGCCAGCGGGATGCGGCGCTGCTCGATGCGCGCCACCGCGCGCAGCGGCACCTGCTGCCCCCCGGAGGTGCTCAGGTAGACCTTGTCGAGGGCGCGCAGGCCGGCGTCGGGCGCCACGCGCAGTCCCAGCACCACCCGGTACTGCGCCGACTGCGTGAACACGGTGGACACCAGGCGCTGCCCGAAGGCGTCGTACAGCGCGGCATCGATGGCGCTCATGCTCAGACCCAGGCGCGCGGCGCTGGCGCGGTCCACGTCGACGTAGGCCTGCAGGCCGTCGTCCTGCAGGTCGTCGCTGACTCCCGCCAGTTGCGGCAGCGCGCGCAGGCGCGGCATCATGCGCTGCACGGCCAGGCGCAGGTCGGCCGCGTTGGTGGCGGACAGGCTGAACTGGTAGGTGTAGCGACTGAGCAGGTCGTCGATGCTCAGGTCCTGCACCGGCTGCATGTACAGGCGGATGCCCGGCACCGCGTCGGCGCGTCGCTGCAGGCCCTGCTGCACCGCGCCTACCCGCTCGCCGCGCTGCGCCAGCGGCTTGAGGCTGATCAGCAGGCGCGAGCTGTTCATGGTGGTGTTGGTGCCGTCGATGCCGGCGACGGCCGACACGCTGGCCACCGCCGGATCGCGCAGCAGCGCCTGCACCAGCGCCGCCTGGCGCTGCTCCATGGCGCCGAAGGACACGTCCTGCCCGGCCACCGCCGTGCCCTCGATCAGCCCGGTGTCCTCCACCGGGAAGAAGCCCTTGGGCATCAGCATGTACAGAAGCCCGGTGAGCAGCACCAGCCCGACCGAGGCCGCCAGCACGGCGCGCTGGTGGCGCAACACCCAGGCCAGCGCACGGGCGTAGGCGTCGGCCAGCCCGTCCAGCGCGCGCCCGGAGGCGCGGAACCAGCGCCCCTGCTCGGGCTCGGGCACGTGGCGCAGCAGGCGCGCGCACAGCATCGGCGTGAAACTCAGCGACACGCCGGCGGAGATCACGATGGCCACCGCCAGCGTGATGGCGAACTCGCGGAACAGGCGCCCCACCACGTCGCCCATGAACAGCAGCGGGATCAGCACGGCGATGAGGGAAAAGGTCAGCGAGATGATGGTGAAGCCGATCTGCGCCGCGCCGTTGAGGGCGGCCTGCATGGGCGGCTCCCCGTCCTCGATGTGGCGCGCGACGTTCTCGATCATGACGATCGCGTCGTCCACCACGAAGCCCGTGGCGATGGTCAGGGCCATCAGGGTCAGGGTGTTGACGGAAAAGCCCAGCAGGTACATCGCGCCGAAGGTGCCCACCAGCGCCAGCGGCACCGCGGTGGCCGGGATGAAGGTGGCGCGCGCGCTGCGCAGGAAGGCGAAGATCACCAGCACCACCAGCACCACCGACAGCACGAGCTCGAAGCTGACGTCGGAGATCGCGGCGCGGATGGTCACGGTGCGGTCGGACAGCACGTCCAGCGTGGCCGACTCCGGCAGTTGCGCGCGCAGCTGCGGCAGCAGCTTGCGGATCTGGTCCACCACCTGGATCACGTTGGCGCCCGGCTGGCGCTGCACGTTGATGACGATGCCCGGGCGCGCGTTGACCAGCGCGGCCTGCCAGGCGTTCTCGGCCCCGGTGCTCACCTCGGCCACGTCGCCCAGGTGCACCGCGGCGCCGCCGCTGTAGCCGATGATCAGGTCGCGGTACTGCTGCGGCGTGCCGATCTGGTCGTTGGCGTCGATGGTGAAGGCCTGCTGGCTGCCGTCGATGCTGCCCTTGGGGCTGTTCACGTTGGCGTTGGTGATGGCCGTGCGCACCGCGTCCAGGCCGATGCCGCGCGCGGCCAGCGCGCGCGCATCCACCTGGATGCGAATGGCCGGCTTGTGGCCGCCCGACAGCGTGACCAGGCCGACCCCGGGCACCTGCGAGAGCTTCTGGCTCAGCCGCGTGTCGGCCAGGTCGTACAGCGTGGTCAGCGGCAGCGTCGCCGAGGTCAGACCGAGGGTGATCACCGGCGCGTCGGCCGGATTGACCTTGGCGTACACGGGTGGCTGCGGCAGGTCCGTGGGCAGCAGCGAGCCGGCCGCGTTGATGGCCGCCTGCACCTCCTGTTCGGCCACGTCCAGCGGCAGCGACAGATCGAAGCGCAGGGTGATCACCGAAGCCCCGCCCGAGCTGACCGACCACATCTGGCCCAGGCCCGGCATCTGTCCGAACTGGCGCTCCAGCGGCGCCGTCACCGACGAGGACATCACGTCGGGACTGGCCCCCGGGTACAGCGTGGTGACCTGGATGGTCGGGTAGTCGACCTCCGGCAGCGGCGCCTGGGGCAGCAGGCGCAGGCCGACCAGGCCGGCCACCAGCACCGCGATCATCAGCAGCGAGGTGGCGATGGGCCGCAGGATGAAAATGCGCGACGGGCTCGGTCGCTGGCCGCCGTCCTGCCCCGGCGCCTCGCGGGAGGATTCGCCGGCCATGTCAGCGACGCGCGGCCGCGGCGTTGCCCAGCGCCGGCGCGGAGGCGCCGCGCGCCTGGCGTGCGGCGGCGCGGCGCGCCTGCGCGCCGGGTGTCGAGGCGCCGCCGCGCGGCGCACTGGCCCCCGCCGCGGGCGCCGACGCCGCCTGCACCACCCGCACCTTGGCACCGTTGCGCAGGTGGTCCAGCCCGGCCGTCACCACGCGCTCGCCCGGCTTCAGGCCCGACAGCACCTGGGTCAGGCCGTCCCACACCGCGCCCGTGCGAACCTGGCGCACCGCCACGCTGCCGCCGGCGCCGATCACGTACACGTAGGGGCCGTCGGCCCCCACCGCCACCGCGGTGCTGGGCACCACCAGCGCGTCGGCGATGCTGCGCTCGAGCACGCGCACGTTGACGAACTGATTGGGCAGCAGGTGCAGGCGCTTGTTGGCGAAGCGCGCGCGGAACGCCAGCGTGCCGGTGGCCGTGGAAATCTGGTTGTCGGCCGCCAGCAGTTCACCCTGGGTCAGCAAGCGGCTGTCCGATGCGTCCCAGGCCTGCACCTGCGCGTGCCGGCCGGCGGCCAGCTGACGCAGCAATTCGCCCACTTCGGCCTGCGGCAGCGCGAAGCTGATCTCGATGGGCTGCACCTGCGCGATGGTCACGATGGGCGTAGCGCCGCCGCCGCTGCCGCCCGTGGTGGAGGCGGACGACGACGAACCGGAGGAGGAAGAGGACACGCCCACCGCCCCCGAGGTGGTGACCATGTTGCCCGGATCCACCTGGCGCAGCCCGGCGATGCCCGAGACCGGCGCGGTGATGCGGGTCCACGACAACTGCAGGCGCGCGTTGTCCAGCGCCGCGCCGTTGGCGTCGAGCTGGGCCTTGAGTTGCGCCACCGTGGCACGCTGGTCGGCCACCTGCTGGGCCGAGATGGCATCTTGCGCCAGCAAGGTCTCGTAGCGTTGCAGGTCGCTGCGCGCGCCGGCCAGCTGGGCGGCGGTCTGCTCGCGCGTGGCCTGGGCCTGCTCGACGGCGATGCGGAAGGGGCGCGGGTCGATGGTGGCCAGCAGCTGCCCCGCCCGCACCTGCTGCCCCTGGTGGAATTCCACGCTCTGCAGCAGGCCGGCCACGCGCGGCATCACGCTGGCCAGGGTGTGCGGGGTGACGGTGCCCAGCGCCGTCAGCCACACCGGCACCGTCTGCACGCGTGCGCTGGCGGCCGTCACCGCCGTCGCGCCCTGCGCGCCGAAGGGCCCGCGGCGCATGCCCGGGGCGCCGCCCGGCGGCGCCTGGCGCCCGGTGTGCCACCAGATGCCGGCTCCCAGCGCGATCAGGACGACCAGTGCGAGCAGCCAGGGCCAGCGCCGGGCCGGCTTGTGGGAACGGGGGGTGGATTCGGGAGTCGGAGCGGGCATCGCGAGGCGACGATTCAGACGTGCGGGACGTGCGGGACGGGGACGATCAGCGCGCGGACCACGCGGGCGCCACGCCACTCGGCATGATGCCCGCGGCGTGTGTCGCCAGCATGCAGCGAATGCTACGAAATGCTACGGGGAGGACGGGGGGCGCCGGTCCGCGCGCTGGTGGTCCCAGTACGTCTCGGCGCCGGGCTCGTTGAGCACGCGCGCCAGCACGAACAGCAGGTCCGACAGGCGGTTGAGCAGGCGCAGCGCCAGCGCCAGACCTTCCGCGCCGTCCGGCTCGTGTTCGCGCAGGCGCACCAGGCTGCGCTCGGCGCGGCGCGCCACGGTGCGGCACACGTGGGCCTGCGCGGCAGCCCGACTGCCGCCGGGGAGGATGAATTCGCGCAGCGGGGGCAGCGCGGCGTTGTGCGCGGCGATGGCCTGGTCCAGACGCTCCAGCGCGGCCTGGTCCAGCAGGCTCATGCCCGGCACGGCCAGCTCGCCGCCCAGGTTGAACAGGTCCTGCTGCACCCGCAGCAACAGGGCGCGCAGTTCCTCGGGCACCGGCTCGCACAACAGCAGCCCGAGGTGGGCATTGAGCTCGTCGACCTCGCCCAGCGCGTCGATGCGCGGCGCGGCCTTGGAGCAACGCGAGCCGTCGCCCAGGCCGGTGGTGCCGGAGTCGCCCGTGCGGGTGGTGATGGCGCTGAGTCGGTGTCCCATGGTCCCTGCCCAAATGCCCATTGTGGCGCAAACGCAGGGAGTGCGTCAGCAAGCCCCTTGAGCGCGCTTGGCCACCAGGGTCAGGATGTCGTAGCTGGCCACCAGTTCGTCCTCCTGGTTGCGCACCTCCACGTCCCAGGCCACCACGCCCTGGCCACGGCCCTGGGCGTCGGTCTTGCGGCGGTCGATCTTGCGCTTGCAGGTCAGGCGCGCCTGGATGGTGTCGCCGATGCGCACGGGCTTGATGAAGCGCAGCGTGTCCAGGCCGTAGTTCGCCAGCACCGGACCGGGCGCCGGCGACACGAACAGCCCGGCCGCCGCCGACAGCACGAAATAGCCGTGCGCGATGCGTTGTCCGAACGGCGACTGGCGCGCGGCGATGTCGTCGAAGTGCATGTAGAAATGATCCCCCGACAGGCAGCCGAAGTTGACGATGTCCGCCTCGGTGACCGTGCGCCGATGGCTGAGCAGCGACTCGCCCACCTGCAGTTCCTCGAAATGGCGCCGGAAGGGATGCACCTCGGTCTCGATGCGCCGGGCCCCGCGCACGTATTCGCCGACCACCGCGGCCAGCATGGTGGGCGAGCCCTGCACCGCGGCGCGCTGCAGGTAATGGGCCACCGCGCGCATGCCGCCGAGTTCCTCGCCGCCGCCGGCACGCCCGGGCCCGCCGTGCTTGAGGGCGGGCAGCGGCGAGCCGTGCCCGGTGGATTCCTTCGCCGCCTGCTCGTCGAGCACCAGGATGCGCCCGTGATGCACGGCGGCCCGGCGCACCGCGAACGCCGCGGTCTGCGGATCGCGCGTGGCCAGCGTGGCCACCAGGCTGCCCTGGCCGCGCGCGGCCAGCGCCAGCGCCTGCTCCAGATCGTCGTAGGGCATCAGGGTGCTGACCGGGCCGAAGACCTCGACGTCGTGCACCGCGGCAACCTCGGACGGGCGCGCGCAGGCCAGCAGCGTGGGTGCGAAGAACGCCCCCTGCTCCGCCCCCACGCCGGCCCAGGAGCTCTGGGCGCTGCCGTCGAACACGGTGTCGCAGCAGGCGCGCAACCGGGCCAGCGCCTCGCCGACGTCGCGCTGCTGCTCCTTGCTGGCCAGCGGCCCCATCTGCACCTCGGGCAGGCGCGGATCGCCGATGCGCAGCGTGCCCAGCTTGGCGCCGAGGTTGGCGGCCAGCGCGTCCAGGTGGCGCCGCGGCACCAGGATGCGTCGGATGGCCGTGCACTTCTGCCCCGCCTTGACCCGCATCTCGCGCACCACCTCGCGCGCGAACAGCTCGAACTCGGCGTCGCCCTGCTCCACGTCGGGCGCCAGGATGGCGCTGTTGAGCGAATCGGCCTCGGCGTTGAAGGGCACGCCACGCGCCAGCAGAGCCGGATTGGCGCGCAGCCTGGCCGCGGTGGCCGCCGAGCCGGTGAAGGTCACCGCGTCCTGGCCCTGCAGCCGGTCCAGCAGGTCGCCGGTGGAGCCGATGACCAGTTGCAGGCTGCCCTCGGGCAGCAGCCCGGAGTCGAGCATCAGGCGCACCAGCGCCCAGGTCAGGTAGCTGGTCGCGGTGGCCGGCTTGGCGATGCAGGGCATGCCGGCGAGGAAGCTGGGGGCGAATTTCTCCAGCAGGCCCCAGACGGGGAAGTTGAAGGCGTCGATATGCACCGCGACGCCCTCGCGCGGCACCAGGATGTGGCTGCCCGCGAAATGCCCCTGCTTGCCCAGCGGCACCACCGGGCCCTCGTGCACCACGTTGCCGGCGGGCAGTTCCTGCGCGGCCATGCTGGCGTAGGCGAACAGGGTGCCGATGCCGCCCTCGATGTCGATCCAGCCGTCGTTGCGGGTGGCGCCGGTGTACAGCGACCACTCGTACAGCGTTTCCTTGTGCTCGGACAGGTGCTTGGCCAGCGCCTTCAGCGCGGCCGCCCGTTGCTGGAAGTCGAGCGCCAGCAGGCCGCGCACGCCGGTGCCGCGTGCATGGTGCAGCGCGGCCTCGAAATCGCCCTGGCCGACGTGGGTGTGCGCGATCACCGCGCCGCTGGAGGCGTCGAGCAGGGCCTGCGCCGGCTCGGTGCCGAACCACTGGCCGGCGAGGTAGCTTTGCAGGATGGGAGCGTTCATGGTGGGTTTACCTGGTTAGCAGGCTGTTGGATCGGGTTCATGCCCGCGGCGCGCCATCGCGCCGCGGCGTTCGGGGGTCCGCATGCGCTCAGGCACGCTCCAGCGCCAGCGCGGCGCCCTGGCCCACGCCCACGCACATGGTGGCCAGCGCGCGGCGTCCGCCGCTGCGCTCGAGCTGGCGCAGCGCGGTCAGCACCAGGCGCGCGCCCGAGGCGCCCAGCGGATGCCCAAGGGCGATGGCGCCGCCGTTGGGATTGACCCGCGGCTCGTCGTCGGCCAGGCCCAGCTCGCGCAGCACCGCCAGCGACTGCGAGGCGAAGGCCTCGTTGAGCTCGATGGCGTCGACGCCGCCGAGTTCCCAGCCGCTGCGCTCCAGCAGCTTGCGCACCGCCGGCACCGGACCGATGCCCATGATCCGCGGCTCCACGCCGGCCGCGGCCGCGCCGACCACGCGCGCACGCGGCACCAGGCCCCAGCGGCGCACCGCGGCGTCGGAGGCGAGCAGCAGCGCGCAGGCGCCGTCGTTGACGCCCGAGGCATTGCCCGCGGTGACCGTGCCGCCCTCGCGCACCACCGGCTTGAGCCGCGCCAGTTGCTCGGCCGTGGTATCGGCGCGCGGGTGCTCGTCCTGCGACACCTCGACGCTCTCGCCGCGCCCGCGCGGCACGCTCACCGGGATGATCTCCCCGGCGAAAAAGCCGGCGTCCTGCGCCGCCTTGCAGCGCTGCTGCGAACGCAGCGCGAAGGCGTCCTGATCGGCGCGCGAGATGCGGTAGTCCTCGGCCACGTTCTCCGCCGTCTCCGGCATGGAGTCGATGCCGTGGCGCGCCTTCATGCGCGGGTTCACGAAACGCCAGCCGATGGTCGTGTCCTCGATGCGCGCGCTGCGCGAGAAGGCGCTCTCGGCCTTGCCCATGACGAAGGGCGCGCGCGACATGCTCTCCACGCCGCCGGCCAGCACCAGGTCGGCCTCGCCGCAGCGGATCGCCCGCGCCGCCTGCGCCACCGCGTCCAGCCCGGAGGCGCACAGCCGGTTCACCGTATGCCCGGCCACCTGCACCGGCAGCCCGGCGAGCAGCGCCACCATGCGCGCCACGTTGCGGTTGTCCTCGCCGGCCTGGTTGGCGCAGCCGTACACCACCTCGTCGAGCGCGCCCCAGTCGAGCTGGGCGTTGCGCTGCATCAGCGCGACGATGGGCGCGGCGCCGAGGTCGTCGGTGCGCACCGCCGACAGCGCGCCGCCGTAGCGTCCGAAGGGCGTGCGGCAGGCATCGATGATCCAGGCCTGGGGAGTGGTGCTCATGTCGGGGTCCTCGTCGGTTCGGTGGATCGGGAGTCGCGGCGCGGCGCGGCAGCGCCCGCCGCGGGTGCCGGCAGGCCCATGTCGAGCATGCCGTGCAGGAACAGGTCGGCAACCATCGGAGCGAGCTGCTCGTAGTCCAGCCCCTGCCGGGGCTTGAACCAGGTGAACAGCCAGTTGATCATGCCGAACAGCAACATGGCCAGCGGCTTGTCCAGATCGCGCCCGGCCAGTTCGGGGCGCAGCGCATGCATGGCCTGCGCGAAGCGGGCCACCACCTCGCGCTCGACATCGAGAATGCGCCGGCGGTCCTCGTCGGCCAGGAAGCGCACGTCCTCGGTGAGCACGCGGTGCGCGTCCTGCGCGCTGGCGTACTCGCGCACGAAACGCTGGATCAGCAGCGCCAGCAGCGCACGCGGCTGCTCGCAATCGGCCTGCGCCCGCATCACCACCTCGAGCAGCTGGCGCACGTGGGTCTCGGCGATGTGCGCGACCAGCGCGTACTTGTCGCGGAAATAGTGATACAGCGCGGCCTTGGACAGGCCGCAGGCCTCGGCGACCTGGTTCATCGAGGTCGCCATGAAGCCTTGCTGCGCGAACAGGCGCGCGGCCTGGCTCAGGATCAGCGCGCGCTGCTCGTCGTACTGGGGGGCTCGTCCTCGCGCCATCGACGTGTCCGTGCCGGCTCAGGCGCTGCGCGGGCGGTGGTCGAACACGCGCCGCGCCTTGCCGGTGAGGGTGCGCTCGATGGAGTCCGGCGGCAGCACGACCACGCGCGTGCTGATGCCCACCAGGGTCTTGATGCGATGCGCCACCCACTGCGCCACCTGCTCGCGCTGGGCCTCGCTGGCCTGCGCGTGCTCGGGCTGCACCTCGCAGTGCACCTCCACCTTGTCCAGGTGCCCGTCGCGGCTGAGGTGGATCTGGTACTGGCCCGACAGCATCTCGTGCTGCAGCACGATCTCCTCCACCTGGGTGGGGAACATGTTGACGCCGCGCACGATCAGCATGTCGTCGCTGCGCCCGACGATCTTGCCCATGCGCCGGAAGGCGCGCGCGCTGGGCGGCAGCAATCGCGTGAGGTCGCGCGTGCGGTAGCGCACGATGGGCATGGCCTGCTTGCTCAGCGAGGTGAACACCAGCTCGCCCTCGCTGCCCTCGGGCAGCACCTCGCCGGTGACCGGATCGATGATCTCGGGGTAGAAGTGATCCTCCCAGATCACCGGGCCGTCCTGGGTCTCCACGCACTCGCTGGCCACGCCGGGACCCATGACCTCGCTGAGCCCGTAGATGTCCACCGCGCGGATGCCGGCCTTGTGCTCGATCTCCGAGCGCATCGCCTCGGTCCACGGCTCGGCGCCGAAGATGCCCACGCGCAGCGAGCACTCGCGCGCGTCCAGCCCCTGGCGCGCGAATTCCTCGACGATCACCTGCATGTAGCTGGGCGTGACCATGATGATGTCGGGGCGGAAGTCGCGGATCAGCTGAACCTGCTTCTCGGTCTGGCCGCCGGACATGGGAATCACCGTGCAGCCCAGGCGCTCGGCACCGTAATGCGCGCCCAGCCCGCCGGTGAACAGCCCGTAGCCGTAGGCCACGTGCACCATGTCCCCCGGCTTGCCGCCGGCGGCACGGATGGAGCGCGCCACCAGGTCGGCCCAGGTGTCGATGTCCGCCTGGGTGTAGCCCACCACGGTGGGCTTGCCGGTCGTGCCCGACGAGGCATGCACGCGCACCACCTGCTCGCGCGGCACGGCGAACATGCCGAAGGGGTAGTTCTCGCGCAGGTCGGATTTGCCGGTGAAGGGAAACTTCGCCAGGTCGTCCAGGGTCTTCAGGTCGCGCGGGTGCACGCCCCTGGCGTCGAAGGCACGGCGGTAGTGCGCCACGTTGTCGTAGGCGTGCTGCAAGGTCCAGCGCAGGCGCTGCAACTGCAGCGCCGAGATCTCGTCGCGGCTGGCGGTCTCGATGGCTTCGAGCTCGGCGCCTGCGGCGCTTCGGGCCTGGGTCATGGATGTCTCCTCGTTCTGGAATTCTCAGGCCTGGGCGGCGTCGCCGTCGACGAACACCTGACGCCCCTTCAGGCGGTGCGAGCGGCCGCGCATCAGCGCCACGGTGTGCCCGTGCTGGTTGCGCACGACCACGTCGTACACCCCGGTGCGGGCCTGCTGGGTACGCTGCTCGCAGGCGGCGCTGAGTTCGTCGCCCTCGTGCGCCGGGGCGACGAAGTCCACGCTGACCCCGGCGGCCACGGTGACGTGGTTGGCCGAGTTGCAGGCATAGGCGAAGGCCGTGTCGGCCAGCGTGGTGATCAGCCCGCCGTGGCAGATGCCGAAGCCGTTGAGCATGTCGCGGCGCACGCGCATGCGCGCCAGCGCCCTGCCCGGCGCCACCTCGGCGATGTCGATGTCCAGCGCGCGCGAGGCGTGGTCCTCGGCCAGCATGGTCTCGCGCACGCGCAGCGCCACGCGCGTGGCGGCCTCATCGGCGTTGTGGGAAGAATGCAATTCGTGGCTCCTGTTGGCTGCGCAAGGGAATGCGGCTCGGCGCGTCCCGCGCGTCGCGACGCGCGCGGGAACGGCGCTCGCCGCTCAGCGGTCGGTGAAGCGTGGCGCGCGCTTTTGCGCGAAAGCCGCCACGCCCTCGGCGTAGTCGGCCGCGAAGCCCAGGTCGCGCTGCGCCTGCGCCTCCGCGTCCAGCGCCTGCTCGAGCTCGCAGGCGGCGCCGGCGTCGATCAGCGCGCGCGTGCGGGCCAGCGCGCGCGAGGGCTGCGCCGCCAGGCGCGCGCCCAGCGCCGCGATCTCGGCCTCGAACGCGTCGTCGTCCACGCACTTCCAGATCATGCCGCAGGCCTCGGCCTGCGCGGCCGGCAGCTTGTCGCCCAGCATGGCCAGGCCCAGCGCGCGCGCACGACCCACGAGGCGCGGCAACAGCCAGGTGCTGCCGCTGTCGGGAATCAAGGCGATGGCCGCGAAGGCCTGCACGAAGGAGGCGCTGCGGCGCGCCACCACCAGGTCGCACAGGAGGGCCAGCGCGGCGCCGGCACCGGCGGCCACGCCGCCGACGGCCGCCAGCGTGGGCACGGGCATCGAGCGCAGGCGCAGCACCAGCGGGCGGTAGCGCGAGGCCACCACTTCGCCGAGGTCCTTGGGCACGCCGTCCGGCGCCACCGCCGGATCGCGCAGGTCCTGCCCGGCGCAAAAGGCCCGTCCGGCGCCGGCCAGCACGACGCAACGCACCTGCGCGTCGGCGGCGGCCGCGTCGAGTTCCTGCAGCAGCGCCTCGCACAGCGCGCCATTCAGCGCATTCATCGCCTGCGGGCGGTTCAGACGCAGCGTGAGCACGCCGCCGTCACGCTCGCGAAGCAGCACGGGAAGCTCGGAAGCAGTCATCGGGCACCATCGTTGAACTCGGGCGCGCGGCACGGACCGGGCGCCCATCGGAAGCCGGAGTCGGGGTCGGCGAGCGGACCGGAAGGCCGGGCCTCGTGGCGCCGGACGCTGCCGGAGCAGCGCAATATTGACCAACCGGTCGGTCAATATTAGGCTCGAAGCTTTCCCCGCGGCAAGTGCCGAACCCCGCCGCGCGCCCCCCGGAAAACCCTGAATCGAGGTCCTGCCCATGCCTTGCTATGCGATCGACGGCGTCGTCCCGGTAGTGGACCCGTCCGCCTACGTGCACCCCAGCGCGGTCCTGATCGGCGACGTGATCGTGGGGCCGGGCTGCTACGTCGGCCCCTGCGCCAGCCTGCGCGGCGACTTCGGGCGCATCGTGCTGCATCAGGGCAGCAATGTGCAGGACTCTTGCGTGATGCACGGATTTCCCGGGCACGACACCGTGGTCCACGCCGACGGGCACATCGGCCACGGCGCGGTGCTGCACAGTTGCATCGTCCAGCGCGGCGCGCTGGTGGGCATGAACGCGGTGGTGATGGACGACGCCGTGGTGGGCGAGTTCTCCATCATCGCCGCCTGTGCCTTCGTGCCGGCCGCCATGGTGATTCCCCCCCGCACCCTGGTGGCGGGCATGCCGGCGCGGGTCAAGCGCGCGCTCAGCGACGAGGAGATCGCCTGGAAGGCCGAGGGCACGCGCACCTACCAGGAACTCGCGGTACGCAGCCTGCGCGGCCTGCGCGAGGTCGAGCCGCTGCGTGCCGAACCGGAGCAACGCGCAAGGCTCGACGCCCCGCGCGTCGAGCCCCTGGTGGCGCTGCGCGCACGCGAAGCGGGCAAGGAGTCCTGAGACCGCGCGGACGCGAGGCATCCCCGCTCATGCGCGGGGCCGGACGCCGACCGCGCCGCTCACCCGGCGGGAGCGGCCAGCGCCATCTCGATATCGCCGCGCAACGCGTCGGGCTGGGTCTGCGGCGCGTAGCGCCGGATCACCTGGCCGTCGCGACCGACCAGGAACTTGGTGAAGTTCCATTTGATCGCCTCGGTGCCCAGAACCCCGCTGGCCTGCTCCTTCAGCCAGCGCCACAGGGGGTGGGTGTGGGCCCCGTTGACGTCGACCTTGTCGAACAGGGGAAATTCCACGCCGTAGTTGGTCTCGCAGAAGGCGGCGATCTGCGCCGCGGTGCCCGGCTCCTGGGCCCCGAACTGGTTGCAGGGAAAGGCCAGCACCGTGAAACCCCGCGGTCCGTAGGCGTGATGCAGGGCCTGCAGCCCCGCGTACTGCGGCGTGAAGCCGCAGGCGCTGGCGGTGTTGACGATCAGCAGCACCTGGCCGCGCCAGGCCTGCAACGACTGCTCGCGCCCCTGGATGTCGCGGGCGCTGAACGCGAACGCCGTCGCGGCGGGCCCGGAGTCCGCGGCGGCGGCAGGGTCGGAACTCGGAATCGAGGTGGTCATTGGTGGCTCCCACGTGCCGCGGGCGCGCCCGCGGCAGGATCGACATTGTGCCTCGCGCCGGGCCCGGCGTCCCGCGCGGCGGCGCGGCGTTCGGCGGCCGCCTCGGCCATGGCGCCCAGCAACACCCCCGCGCCGATCAGCCCGCCGCCGATCCACGCCCGCGAATCCAGGCGGCCGGCTCCGAACCAGGCCGAGCTGAGACTGGCGAACACCACCTCCAGCATCATGATCACCGCGGTCAGCGCCGCCGGCAGCCGCGCCGCGCCGTATTGCAGGCCGTAGCTGCCGGCCACGACGGCCAGCCCCAGCAGCAGCACCGGCAGGCCCCAGGCGGCACGCCACGGCGGCAGCGCGGGCGCGGCGCCCAGGCCCTGCAGCAACCACGCCAGCAAGGCCCCGCACAGCAGCCCGCCGCCGAACATGGCCAGCATGCGCGCCGGCGCGGACGCGCGCGCGCAGCGCCGCAGCATCACGTTGTCCAGCGCGAAGAACATGCCGCCGACCAGTCCCAGCCAGTCGGCGCCCTGGCGCGGCAGCGGCAGGCCCGCACCGGCGGGCCACAGCACGATCAAGGCGCCGGCCAGCGCCAGCGCCAGGCGCAGCCAGCCGGCCGCGCCGATGCGCTCGTCGAGCAGCCAGCGCGCCAGCAGGGTGGCCCACACCGGCATCAGGTAGAACAGCAGCACCACCCGGACCACGTCGCCGTTCGCCACCCCCAGGTTGAAGCAGGCATTGGCGCAGCCGGCCGCCAGCGCAACCACCAGCAGCCCGGGGCTGCGCAGGCACTGGCTCAGCGCGCCGGGGCGCAGCACGAACACCAGCAGCGCCCCCGGCGCGTACACCAGCGCGGTGGTCCACAGGGGCTGCACGCCGAGCGCCTGCGCATGGCGCACCGGCCACCAGGAGACGCCCCACACCAGCGCGCTCAAGGCCAGTCCGCCCACGGACAGCCAGGCGGCACGGGCCCCCGGCGGCGCGACTGCGCGCCCCGTCAAGGCTTCGCTCCGCGCAGGCTCTGGATGCCCTGGTGCAGCGTGGCCGCGGACATCTCGCCCACGTACATGCGCTGCAGGCTGCCGTCGGCCCGGATGAACAGCGTGGTGGGATAGCCCGGCACGTCGTAATGGGCGGCCAGCGCGCGCGTGCCGTCCAGCAGCACGCCGGGGGCGCCGGCATGGCCCAGCGATTGCAGCAGCGCCTGCACCGCCTGCGGCGAATCGCCCTGGTCGGCCAGCACGATGCGCGCGCCCGGATGCATCGAGGCCTGCTCCAGCAGCATGGGAAGTTCGCGCCGGCACGGGGGACACCAGGTGGCCCACAGGTTGATCACCAGGGGCTGGCCGCGCAGGCTGCGCAGATCCACCGGCTGTCCGCGCAGATCGCGCAGGGTCAGCTGCGGCAGCAGGCGCGGCGCCGGCTGCAGCGCGCTGAGCAGGGCCTGCCCGCCCAGCACGACCAGCGCGGCCGTGGCCAGGCCGCCCGCCAGGGCGCGGCGCAGCGGCGCTCGCCGCCAGCCCCAGGCCAGCAGCACCAGCGCCGCCGCCGGCCATCCCGCCCAGGGATCGAAGCCCAGATCGCGCAGGTCCAGCACCGCGCCCAGCGTGGGGTATTGGGAACGCCAGCGCAGCACGAACACGACCCGCGCCACCAGCAGCCCGGCGAGCGCTGCGGCCAGCAGCGCCGGCCCGGGACGCGGCCCCGCGCCGCGTGCCAGGCGCCGCGCGACGAGGTCTGCGATCCACCAGCCGAGCAGCAGCAACAGCGGCGCGCTCGGCAGCAGCAAGGGTCCAAGGCGCAGGGGCATCATGCAGGCGGACTCCCGGCGACGGTCGTCAGGGCGCGGGATGGCGCGGTTCGCCGATCAGCCGGGTCCAGTCGCGCTGACGCATGTTGCGCGCGTTCCAGCGAATGACCAGCCACATGGTGAGCACGATGAACACCCCGAACAGCAACATCGTGGCGCGTACCGGAAGGTTCACGCTGATGAGCAGCGAATACATGCCCAGCATGATCAGCACGCTGACGTTCTCGTTGAAGTTCTGCACCGCGATCGAATGCCCGGCCGACAGCAGCACGTAGCCGCGGTGCTGCAGCAGCGCGTTCATGGGCACGACGAAATAGCCGGCCATGGCGCCGATCATCACCATGAACACGCCGGCCAGCAACAGATACAGCGGGATCTGCAGCCGGCCCACGGCGAACTCCAGGTCCGGCACCACGGCGCGACTGTACAAAGCCACCACCATGCACACCACGCCCATGCCCAGCCCGACCGGAAGCACGCGCAGGCTGTTCCTCAGCGGCACGCGCGTGGCGGCCAGCACCGCGCCCAGCGCGACTCCGAAGGCCACGGTGGCCTGCAGCACGGCGGCGTTGCTCAGGTTCAGACCCAACGCGGCCTCGGCCCACTTGATGACGATGAATTGAAGGGTCGCGCCGGCCCCCCAGAACAGCGTGGTCACCGCCAGCGAGATCTGCCCCAGCTTGTCGGTCCACAGCACCCGCATGCAATGCACGAACTCGACCAGCTGGCGCGCCGGGTTGGCGGTCTGGTGCGGATACCGCGCGCCGGTGTCGGGAATGCGCAGGTTGCACAGCGCGGCCACCACGTACACCAGCGAGATCATCGCCAGCGCCGCGCCCGCGGCACCCTGCACGTGCAGCCACTGCAGCGGAGCCATGCCCAGCAGCCAGCCGGCGGCGTCGCGGCTGACCAGGAAGCCCCCGAGCACCGTGCCGAGGATGATCGAGCTCACCGTGGTGCCCTCGATCCAGCCATTGGCGGCCACCAGTTGCTGCGGCGGCAGCAACTCGGTGAGGATGCCGTACTTGGCGGGGGAATAGGCCGCGGCACCGAGGCCCACCACCGCGTAGGCCAGCAGCGGGTGCGCGCCGAACAGCATGATCAGCAGACCGGCCAGCTTGACCAGGTTGGTGATCAGCATCACCTGGCCCTTTTGCAGCGAATCCGCGAAGGCTCCCACGAAGGGCGCCAGCATCACGTAGGACACCGTGAAGAAGAATTTCAGCAACGGGGTCATCCACCCCGGAGCCTTCAACTGGACCAGCAGCGCGATGGCGGCGATGAGCAGCGCGTTGTCGGCCAGCGACGAGAAGAACTGCGCGGCCATGATCCAGTAGAAGCCTTTTTTCATTCGGTCCTGCGATTCCCGCCGCGCGCGGTGCGCCCGCGCAAATCGGCCGTTTATAGCACAGGGCCCATGGCTGGGATCGGCGCGCGGGCGCGGCTGCGCGCGCGCCGGCAGGCACTACACTGAGGCCCGCCATGCCCCGCCCGATCCAGGCCACGATCACCCTCGAAGCCCTGCGCCACAACCTGGCGCGGGCGCGATCGGCCGCCGACGGCGCGCGCGTGTGGGCCGTGGTCAAGGCCAACGCCTACGGGCACGGCGTGGAGCGCGTGTTCCCGGCGCTGCGCGGGGCCGACGGATTCGCCCTGCTCGACCTGGCGGAGGCGGAAACCCTGCGCGCGCTGGGCTGGGGCGGTCCCATCCTGCTGCTCGAGGGCTGCTTCGGACTCGAGGACCTCGCCACCTGCGAGCGCCTGAACCTGTGGCACGTGGTGCACGATGCGGCGCAGATCCACTGGCTGGCGTCGCGGACCAAGCCGCGCGCCCATCGCGTGTTCCTCAAGCTCAACAGCGGCATGAATCGCCTGGGTTTCACGCCCGAGCAGTACCGCGTGGCCTGGCAGCGCCTGCAGGAACTGCCGGCCGTGGGCTCGGTGTCGCACATGACCCATTTCGCCACCGCCGACGGCGAGCCGGGCATCGCCGACGCGCTGGAACGCTTCGACTCGGCGGTGGACGGTCTGCCCGGGGAGCGCAGCCTGTGCAATTCGGCCGCGTTGCTGCGCTACGGCGTGCAGCCGGGCGGCCGGCGCGAGGACGCCCCCGGCGTGCTCGGCGACTGGGTACGCCCGGGCATCGCGCTGTACGGCGGCTCGCCCACCGGCGCGCATGCCGACGTCCGGCGCTGGGAACTGCGCCCGGCGATGAGCCTGCTCACCCGCATCATCGGGGTGCAGACCGTCGAGGCCGGCTCGGCGGTCGGCTATGGCGCGACCTTCCGTGCCGAGCGCCCGATGCGCGTCGGCGTGGCAGCGGTGGGTTATGCCGACGGCTATCCGCGGCACGCGCCCACCGGCACGCCCATCGTGGTCGACGGCGTGCGCACCCGGATCATCGGCCGGGTGTCCATGGACATGGTGATGGTGGACCTCGATCCGGTGCGCGCCGCCGGGCGCGCCGCCGACGTCGGCAGCCCCGTGCTTTGCTGGGGACGCCACCTGGATGCCGAACTGGGCATCGACGAGGTCGCCGAGCCCAGCGGCACGCTGGGTTACGAACTGATGTGCGCGCTGGCGCGCCGGGTGCCGGTGCAGGTCGCCTGATGGCCCGTTCGGGCACCACTTTCGTGTGCAGCGACTGCGGCGGGCAGTCCGCCCAATGGCTGGGTCGCTGTCCGCACTGCGGTGCCTGGAACAGCCTGGTGGAGACCCGCACGGGCGCGCCGTCGCGCGCCGGCGCGCTGAGCGCCGCGCGCGGCGCGCCGGCCCCGCTGGCGCCAGGCTCGGCGGTGCAGGACCTGGCCCGGGTGCCCGCCGCGGACCAGCAGCACATGCCCAGCGGCATCGGCGAGCTCGACCGCGTGCTGGGCGGCGGCCTGGTGGCGGGCAGCGTGGTGCTGCTGGGCGGCGACCCCGGCATCGGCAAGTCGACCCTGCTGCTGCAGGTGCTGGCCGCGCTGGCCGGCCACACGCGCGTGCTCTACGTCAGCGGCGAGGAATCGGCCGCGCAGGTCGGGCTGCGCGCGCAGCGCCTGGGTCTGCAGGGCGCGCAGGTGCGCCTGATGGCGGAGATCCAGCTCGAGCGCATCGGCGAGGCGCTGGCCGCCGAGCAGCCCGCGGTGTGCGTGATCGACTCCATCCAGACCGTCTACACCGAACAGTTGTCCTCGGCCCCTGGCTCGGTGGCCCAGGTGCGCGAATGCGCGGCGCAGCTCACGCGCCACGCCAAGACCGCCGGCACCTGCATCGTGCTGGTCGGCCACGTCACCAAGGAAGGCGCGCTGGCCGGCCCGCGGGTGCTCGAGCACATGGTGGACACGGTGCTGTACTTCGAGGGCGACGCCCACAGCAACTACCGGCTGATCCGCGCCATCAAGAACCGCTACGGCGGAGTGGGCGAGCTCGGCGTGTTCGCGATGACCGAGCGCGGGCTCAAGGGCGTGGCCAATCCTTCGGCGATCTTCCTGTCCCACCACGGCGCGCCCGTGCCGGGCTCGTGCGTGCTGGCCACGCTCGAAGGCAGCCGCCCGCTGCTGGTGGAGATCCAGGCGCTGGCCGACACCGCCGCCTCGCCCAGCCCGCGCCGGCTCAGCGTGGGCCTGGACCCGGCGCGCCTGGCCATGCTGCTGGCGGTGCTGCACCGGCATGCCGGCGTGTCCTGCGCCGACCAGGACGTGTTCGTCAACGCGGTGGGCGGGGTGCGCATCGCCGAGCCGGCCGCCGACCTGGCGGTGCTGCTGGCCATCCAGTCCTCGCTGCGCAACCGCGCGCTGCCGCGCGGGCTGGTGGCCCTCGGCGAGGTCGGCCTGGCGGGCGAGATCCGCCCCGCCCCGCGCGGCCAGGAGCGCCTGCGCGAGGCCGCCAAGCTGGGCTTCTCGGCCGCCATCATCCCGGCCGCCAACGCACCGCGCCACAACCCCGAGCAACTCGACGGCATGACCCTGCATCCGGTGCAGCGCATCGACCAGGCGCTGGAGCTGCTGCGCACGCTGCAGGACCCGGGCGCCTGAGCCCGGGCCGGCGCGGCGCCGGCTCAGGCCGGAACCTGCTCCAGTTCCTCCGGGCGGCGCACCAGCAGGCGCGCGGGCTGCCCCGCCTCGCCCGCGCGCAGTTCGAACACCTGGCGATGGAAGGCGGCCACGCCCACGCGGTGCGCGACGCTGACCAGCGTGGTGCGCGGCAGCTCACGCAGCAGCAGCTGGTACATCTCGGTCTCCAGCTGCGCGTCCAGCGCGCTGGTGGCCTCGTCCAGGAACAGCCAGTCGGGCGCGGCCAGCAGCGCGCGGGCCACCGCCAGACGCTGCTGCTCGCCCGGGGACAGGCGCTGCATCCAGCCGTCCTCCAGGTCCAGCGCGCCGACCAGCTGCGGCAGGTGCACCAGCAGCAGCACCTCGCGCAGGCGCGCCTCGTCGAAGGCCGCGGCCGGCATCGGATAGCTCAGCGCCTCGCGCAGCGTGCCGAGGGGCAGATAGGGCTTTTGCGGCAGGAACAGCGCACGCCCGGAGGGCAGGCGCCAGCCGCGGCCTTCGGCGTAGGGCCAGATGCCCGCCAGCCAGCGCATCAGCGTGCTCTTGCCCAGCCCGGAGGCTCCGATGATCAGCGTGTGCTGCCCGGCTTCGATGCGCTCGCCGGCCGCCTGCACCAGCGCGCGCCCGTCCGGCGCGTCGATGCGCAGGTCGCCCAGGTCGACGCCGCCCGGCACCTGCTGGGATGCCTGCGCGGTCTCCTGCACCGGAGCCGGCGCGGGCTCCGGCAGCCGGACCTGCGCCTTGGCCAGGTCGATGGACTCGACGAAAGTCGCCAGACGCTGCAGCGTGGCCAGCCAGCCGACGATGCTGGTGTACGAGGAGATGAAAAACGACAGCGAGCCCTGCACCTGCCCGAAGGCGGTCGCCGTCTGGGTCAGCCCGCCGAGCTTGATCTGGCCGGCGAAGTAGCGCGGCGCCGCGACCAGGATGGGGAAGATGATGGCCAGCTGGCCGTAGAAGGAGCTGTACCAGGTGAACAGCTTCTGGCGTTTCATGATGCCCCACCAGTTGTCCCAGACGTTGGCGAAGCGCGCCCGATGGCCGTCGAGCTCGCGCGCCTCGCCGCGGTACAGCGCGATGCCCTCGTTGTGCTCGCGGGTGCGCGCCAGGCCGAAGCGGAAATCCGCCTCGTAGCGCTGCTGGTCGAAACTCAGGCGGATCAGCGGCTTGCCCACCTTGTGCGCCAGCCAGCTGCCGACCCCCGCGTACAGCAGGGCCGCCCACACCATGTAGCCGGGAATGCTCACGCCCCACAGCGTGAATGCGCCCGACAGTCCCCACAGCACGAACAGGAAGGAGAACAGGGTCACCACCGAGGAGATCACCCCGAAGAACAGGTTGAGGGTGCCGCTGACGAAACTGTTGATGTCGTCGGCGATCCGCTGGTCGGGGTTGTCCTCCTGACCGCGGCGCAGCGCGATGCGGTAATGCGTGCCCCCGTCGAGCCAGTCGCGCAGGAACACCTCGGTGACCCAGCGCCGCCAGCGGATCTGCAGCATCTGCTGCAGGTACTGGGAATACACGGCGAGCACGATGAACAGGAAGGCCAGGAAGGTGAACACCAGCAGCAGGTGCTTGAACGCCGGGTAGTTGTGGGCCTGCAGCGCGTTGTAGAAGTCGCGGTTCCAGAAGTTCAGGCGCACGTTGATCCACACGATCGCCAGGTTCATGGCCAGCACGCTGACCAGCAGCAGCCAGCCCATGCGCCAGTCCTCGGACACCCAGTAGGGCCTGGCGATGGCCATGAACTGGCGCATCGAGAAGCGATAGGGGCGGCTGGCGGGACTCGGGCTGGACATGGTGGTGGAGAAGTCCTGGATGCGAAACCGCATCATTGTGCCCGCAACCCGCGGCGCGAACCATTGCGCGAGTCTTAAAATGAACGTTTCAATCCCGATCCTGGAGACTTTCATGGCCTTGCCGACGCCCACGTCCATGTCCGACCGCGACGGAAAAATCTGGATGGACGGCCAGCTCGTCGAATGGCGCGACGCCAAGATCCATGTCCTGACCCATACGCTGCACTACGGCTGCGGCGCCTTCGAGGGCGTGCGCGCCTACGAGACCAGCCAGGGCACGGCGATCTTCCGCCTGCGCGAGCACACCCAGCGCCTGTTCGACAGCGCCAAGATCCTGCGCATGGAGATTCCCTACACCCCCGAGCAGGTGATGCAGGCCCAGCTGGACGTGGTCCGCGCCAACGGCTTTTCCTCCTGCTACATCCGTCCGCTGGTGTGGATCGGAGACAAGAAGCTCGGCGTGTCCCCGCGCGGCAACACCATCCACCTGATGGTGGCGGCCTGGCCCTGGGGCGCCTACCTGGGCGAGGAAGGCCTGGCCAAGGGCATCCGCGTGAAGACCAGCAGCTACACCCGGCACCACGTGAACATCACCATGTGCAACGCCAAGGCGGTGAGCAACTACACCAACAGCATCCTGGCCAACCTGGAGGTCACCGCCGACGGCTACGACGAGGCGCTGCTGCTGGACCCGCAGGGCTTCGTGAGCGAAGGCGCCGGCGAGAACGTGTTCGTGGTGCGCGACGGCGTGGTCTACACCCCCGATGCCTCCTCGGGCGCGCTCAACGGCATCACCCGGCGCACCGTGTTCTCGATCTGCGAGGACCTGGGCGTGCAGGTGGTGAGCAAGCGCATCCTGCGCGACGAGGTGTACATCGCCGACGAAGCCTTCTTCAGCGGCACCGCGGCGGAGATCACGCCGATCCGCGAGCTCGACGGCGTGCGCATCGGCGCCGGCAGCCGGGGCCCGGTGACCGAACGCATCCAGAAGGCCTTCTTCGACATCGTCGGCGGCCGCAATTCCAAGTACTCCGACTGGCTGGCCCGGGTCTGAGCCTGCGTTTGCCGAGCCCTCGATTCCCGAGCCCCCCTCCGAACCCGCGTGGAGAACCCCTGCCCATGAGCGCCATTCCCAAACCCGACATGCCGGTGGTCGAACTCAAGGCCGCCGACCTGCCCGCCTACTGCCCCAACCCTGCGATGCCGGTGTGGAGCGCGCATCCGCGCGTGTTCCTGGAGGTCAGCCACGGCGAGACCGCCTGCCCCTATTGCGGCACGCGCTATCGCCTGGCCGAAGGCGAAGTGGCGCACGGACATTGATGCGCGAGCACGCCGCCCAGGCGGCGGCGCCCAGCCTGCTGGTGGCGCCGCAGTGGATCGGCGACGCGGTCATGGCACAGCCCCTGGTGGGGCTGCTGGCCGCGCGCGGCGAGCGCGTGGTCGCGCTGGGGCTGCCAGGCGTGGCCCCGGTGCTGCGCGCGATGCCGGGCATCGAACGCGTGGTGGAAACGCCCTTCGCGCACGGCCGGCTGGATCTGCGCGGGCGCCGCGAACTGGCGCGGGAACTGCGCCGGGAACATTTCGCCCGGGCCTACGTGCTGGGCAACAACCTGAAGGCACGCCTCGTGCCGTGGCTGGCGCGCATCCCGCTGCGCGTGGGCTGGCGCGGCGAGGCCGCCGGCGCCCTGCTCACCCACGCGCTGCAGGAGCCCGAGCGCGCGCAACGCGCGGACCTGCGCGCGCACTACGCCGCGCTCGCGCAGCCCCTGGCGCCGCCCGTGCTCGGTGCCGCCGTGCAGGCGAGCCCGCCACGCGACGTCGCGCAACCGGTGCTGCGGGTGGACGCGCAGCACGTGCGCGGCGCGGCGCGGGAGTTCGGACTGGAGCCTGGCTTCGTGGCGCTATGCCCCGGTGCCGAGTACGGCCCGGCCAAGCAATGGCCCGCCGCGCATTACGCCGAACTGGCGCGCATGGCCCATGCCGGCGGGCGACGCGTGGCCGTCATCGGCAGTCCGCGCGAGCGCGAGGCGGCGCAAGCCATCCGCGAGGCGGCGCCGGAGGCCGATGTCGCGGACCTGTGCGGGCGCACCCGCATGGACCAGGCGATCGCCCTGCTGGCGGCAGCGGCCGGCGTGGTCAGCAACGATTCCGGGCTGATGCACGTGGCCGCCGCGCTGGGCCGGCCCACGGTGGGACTGTACGGCTCCACCGATCCCCGCCACACGCCGCCGGCGACGCACCGCAGCGCCACGCTGTGGCTGCACCTGCCCTGCAGTCCCTGTTTCCAGCGCACTTGCCCGCTGGGTCATCTGAACTGCCTGCGCGCGCTCGACCCGCAGTGGGCCTGGAGCGCGCTGAGCGAGTTGATGGCCGCGCCCGACGGCGCCTGAAGCCGACGGAGCTCTCGCGGCTGGCTTCGGCCTGCGGCGACCGGAGGAATCCGATCGCCGCGCCGGGTCAGCCGGTGGTGCCGTTGCGCCGCGCCGGGGCGGCACCGCGCGAGGCACCGCGCCCGCCATCGCGGCGAGGCTGGGAGTCGTTGCGCCGACCCTGGCCCGCGTGCCCGTTGTGGCCGTGGTGGCCGCCGGCCGCGTCGCCGCGGCCATGGCCGCCCTGTCCGCGCGGCGCGTCGGCGCGTCGCGGACCGGAGCCCGCGCGCCCGCCGCCGATCACCGTGCGCCCGACCCGGATGGGCTGCGCGCGCTCCTGCGGATCCGGCTCGAAGCCGGCCACCAGGTTGCGATCGATGCCGCGTCCGATCAGGTTCTCGATGTCGCGCAGGAATCGCAGTTCGTCCACGCACACCAGCGAGATCGCCTCGCCCTCGGCGCCGGCGCGGCCGGTGCGGCCGATGCGGTGCACGTAATCCTCGGGCACGTTGGGCAGTTCGTAGTTCACCACCAGCGGCAGCTGGTCGATGTCGATGCCCCGCGCCGCGATGTCGGTGGCCACCAGCACCTGCAGCTTGCCGCTCTTGAACTCGGCCAGCGCACGCGTGCGCGCACCCTGGCTCTTGTTGCCGTGGATGGCGTCGGCACCGATGCCCTCGCCGCGCAGTTGCTCGGCCAGGCGGTTGGCGCCGTGCTTGGTGCGCATGAACACCAGCACCTGCCACCAGTTGCGCTCGCGGATCAGATGCGCCAGCAGCTCGCGCTTGCGGTCGCGCCCCACCGGATGCACGGTCTGGCGCACGGTGGTCGCCGCGGTGTTGCGGCGCGCCACTTCGATCACCTTCGGCTGGTTCAGCAGCGTGTTGGCCAGCGCCTTGATCTCGTCCGAGAAGGTGGCCGAGAACAGCAGGTTCTGGCGCTTGCGCGGCAACAGCGCGAGCACCTTGCGGATGTCGTGGATGAAGCCCATGTCGAGCATGCGATCGGCCTCGTCCAGCACCAGGGTGTCGATGGCCGACAGGTCGAGGGTGCGCTGGCCGTGGTGGTCGAGCATGCGCCCGGGCGTGGCCACGACGATGTCCACGCCGCGGCGCAGCGCGTCGATCTGCGGCTGCATGCCGACGCCGCCGTACATGACCATGCTGCGCAGCTTCAGGTGCTTGCCGTAGTCGCGCACGTTCTCGGCCACCTGGGCCGCCAGTTCGCGCGTGGGCACCAGCACCAGCACGCGGGGGATGACCTGGCCGCGCGCGTTGCGGGCCGGTTGCGCGTCGCTGAGGCGATGCAGCAGCGGCAGCGTGAAGGCCGCGGTCTTGCCGGTGCCGGTCTGCGCCGCGGCCAGCAGGTCGCCGCCCGCGAGCACCGCGGGAATGGCCTGGGCCTGGATCGGAGTGGGCGTGGAGTAGCCTTGCTCGCCGATGGCAAGCAGGATGGGCTCGCTGAGCCCGAGGGATGCAAAAGTCATGGATGCTTTCGGAACCCGCGCGCCGGAGGTTGTGGATGCGGCAGGCGGGAAACCGCGATGACCGTTTCGTTCGCCTGTGCGGTGGGCCTGAAGCCTTGACCGCGCCGGCACCCGCGGTGCGCGGGCCGAGACGCCAGTTCGCCATCGCGGCGGACAGCCGGCGCAGGGGCCGGCAGGAGTCGAATTCGACAGCCGGCGCGGCAAACTGTGGCCACTCCGGCAAGACGCGAAGTGTAGCATGCGCCCCCTCGGCCCGCGCGGCCTCGAAGCCCGCGGCGCCGCGCCGCGAGCGCATTGGCTATGCTGCGGCGATGGCGCGCGACACCTGCCTGCGCCTGGGTCGGCGCGACGCGCGCGAGCTGTCCCCTCACTTCATCCCGAACAAGGAAACCACGCCATGTCCGTCTACGACAAGTTGCAGAGCCTGGGCATCACGCTGCCCGCCGTCGCCGCGCCGGCCGCCGCCTACCTGCCATATGTGCAAAGCGGCAACCTGCTGTTCCTGTCCGGCCACATCAGCAAGCTCGACGGCAAGGTGCTGGCGGGCCAGCTCGGGCGCGGACTGAGCACCGCGCAGGGCCGCGAGGCCGCGCGCTCGGTGGCCATCGACCTGCTGGGCACGCTGCACGCAGCCTGCGGCGACCTGGGCCGGGTGCGGCGCGTGGTCAAGCTGCTGGGCCTGGTGAACTCGGCGCCCGACTACACCGAGCATCACCTGGTGATCAACGGCGCCTCGGAACTGCTGGGCGAGGTATTCGGCGCCGCCGGCCAGCATGCGCGCAGCGCCTTCGGCGTGGCGCAGCTGCCGATGGGGGCCGCGGTCGAGATCGAACTGATCGCGCAGATCGACGCCTGAGCAGCCCCCCGGGCTTCAGGCCCGGCGCATGCCCTGCCCCTGCATCGCGCCGGCCGCCTTGCCGCGGCGCGCCCGGCGCCCCACGAACTCCTGCAGCGCGCGCGCCGACAGCAGCAGCACCTTGTCCTTGCCGCCGCGCCCCTTGCCGCTGAGTTCCAGCGCATCGCCCTCGCTCAACGCGAGCACCGCCGCGACCGACTGCCCCGCCTGCAGGGCCATCAGTTGCACGCCGCGACCGCCGCGCGGCAACTCGCGCAACTCGCCCAGGTCGAACAACAGCAGGCGCCCTTCGCTGTCGAGCACCGCGGCCTGTCGCGCCTGGCGCGCCGCTCCGGCCTCGTCGGTCCAGCGCAGCGCCTGCGGCGCCAGCAGCGTCTCGCCGGGCTCCAGGGTGACGAAGGTCTTGCCCGCGCGCTGCCGGCTGCTCAGGCTGTCGGCCGGGGCGATGAAACCGTAGCCGCCGCTGCCGGCCAGCAGCAGCGGCGTGTCGGGAGGGCCGCACCAGTAGTGCGCGGGCGTGGTACCCGCCGGCGGATCGATGAACCGGGTCACCGGCAGCCCGTCGCCGCGCCCGCCGGGCAGTTGCGCCACGCCCAGGCTGTAGGCGCGCCCGTCGCTGCCCAGCACCCACAGGGTGTCGGTGCTGCGGCAGGCGAAGGCCTCGCCCAGCGCGTCGCCCGGCTTGAATCCCAGCGTGGCGGCGTCGATGCCGTGGCCCTTGAGCGCGCGCAGCCAGCCCATGCGCGACACCACCACCGTCACCGGCTCGTCGGGCACGCGCAATTCCAGCGACGCGCGGCTTTGCTCCTGCAGCAGGGTGCGCCGCTCGTCGCCATGCTGGCGCGCGTCGGCCTCGATCTCCTTGATCACCCGGCGGCGCAGGGTCTTGTCGTCGTCGAGCAGGGTGCGCAACTCGCGCTGTTCGTCCTGCAGACGAGCGATCTCCTGCTCGATGCGGATGGCCTCCAGCCGAGCCAGCTGGCGCAGGCGGATTTCCAGGATGTCCTCGGCCTGGCGTTCGCTCAGGCCGAAATGCTGCATCAGCGCGGGCTTGGGTTCGTCGCTCTCGCGGATGATGCGAATCACCTCGTCGATGTTGAGCAGGACCGCGCGCCGCCCCTCCAGGATGTGCAGGCGGTCGAGTACCTGCTGCAGCCGGTGCGCGCTGCGCCGGCGCACGGTGTCCAGCCGGAAACCCGTCCATTCGCGCAACAGATCCAGCAGGGACTTCTGGCGCGGCTTGCCGTCGGCGCCGATCATCACCAGGTTCAGCGCGACGCTGGTCTCCAGGCTGGTGGTCGACAGCAGCACCGACACCAGCTCGTCCACCGCGGTGCGCGAGCTGCGCGGCTCGAACACCAGGCGTACCGCGGCGTCGCGTCCGGCCTCGTCGCGCACGCCGTCGAGCACGCCCAGCACGGTCTGGCGCAATTGCTGCTGCTCGGCGCTGACGGCCTTCTTGCCGGCCTTGGGCTTGGGGTCGGTGAGTTCCTCGATTTCCTGCAGCACCCGCTGCGCGGATGCGCCCGGCGGCAATTCGTGCACCACCAGCTGCCACTGGCCGCGCGCCAGTTCCTCCACGCTCCAGCGCGCGCGCACCTTCAGGCTGCCGCGGCCGCTCGCGTAGGCGGCGCGGATGTCGGCGGCGCTGCTGATGATCTGGCCCGCGGTGGCGAAGTCCGGGCCAGGCATCAGTTCCAGCACCTCGTCGAGTTCGATGCCGGGCTTCTTGAGCATCGCCACGCAGGCCGCGGCCACCTCGCGCAGGTTGTGCGCCGGAATCTCGGTGGCCATGCCCACGGCGATGCCGCTGGCGCCGTTGAGCAGCAGCATGGGCAGGCGCGCGGGCAGCAGTCGCGGCTCCTGCGTGGATCCGTCGTAGTTGGGCTGGAAGTCCACCGTGCCCTGGTCGACCTCCTCCAGCAGCAGGCGCGCGATGGGGGTCAGGCGCGCCTCGGTGTAACGCATGGCCGCGGCGCCGTCGCCGTCGCGCGAGCCGAAATTGCCCTGGCCGTCGATCAACGGGTAGCGTTGCGCGAAATCCTGCGCCAGGCGCACCAGCGCGTCGTAGGCCGCCTGGTCTCCATGCGGGTGGAACTTGCCCAGCACGTCGCCGACCACGCGCGCCGACTTCACCGGACGCGCGCCCGCGGCCAGGCCCATGCGGTCCATCGAATACAGGATGCGCCGCTGCACCGGCTTGAGGCCGTCGCACACATCGGGAAGCGCCCGCCCCTTGACCACCGAGATGGCGTAGTCGAGGTAGGCCTGGCGCGCGAAGTCGGCCAGCGCCAGCGCATCGCCGTCCTCGACGGCGGCGCTGGCGAACAGGTCGGGAGTGGCGCCGGAATCGTCCGTGCCGGCTTGGTCCGAAGGGGAATCGCTCATCGTTCGCTGGGGATCAGACATCGACTTCGACGCGGTCGCCGAAGGTCTCCATGAGTTCGCGCCGGGCCTGCGCCTCGCCCTTGCCCATCAGGCGCGTGAACAACTCGGCCGTGGCCTCGCTGCCCTGGTCGCCGAAACCCACCTGGGGCAGGCGCCGGGTGTCGGGGTTGAGCGTGGTCTCCCACAGTTGCTCGGCGCTCATCTCGCCCAGGCCCTTGAAACGCGACACGCTCCACGCGCCGTCGCGCACCCCGTCCTTGCGCAGCCGGTCGCAGATGGCCTGCAGTTCGCCGTCGTCCAGCGCATAGAGCTTGGCGGCCGGCTTCCTGCCCCGCGCCGGCGCATCCACGCGGTACAGCGGCGGCCGCGCCACGTACACGTGCCCGCGCTGCACCAGCTGCGGGAAATGGCGCAGGAACAGGGTCAGCAGCAGCACCTGGATATGCGAGCCGTCGACGTCGGCATCGCTGAGGATGCAGATCTTGCCGTAGCGCAGCCCCGACAGGTCGACGGCGTCGTGCAGGCCGTGCGGGTCCAGCCCGATGGCCACCGCGATGTCGTGGATCTCCTGGTTGGCGAACAGGCGGTCGCGTTCGACCTCCCAGGAATTGAGCACCTTGCCGCGCAAGGGCAGCACGGCCTGGAACTCCTTGTCCCGCCCCATCTTGGCGGAGCCGCCGGCCGAGTCTCCTTCCACCAGGAACAACTCGTTGCGGGAAATGTCCCGGCTCTCGCAATCGGTGAGCTTGCCCGGCAGCACCGCGATGCCCGAGCCCTTGCGGCGCTCGACCCGCTGCGCCGCGCGCTGGCGGCTCTGTGCCTGCGCGATCACCAGTTCGGCCAGCGCCTTGCCCTGCTCCACGTGCTGGCTCAGCCACAGCTCCAGCGCGGGACGCACGAAGCCCGACACCAGGCGCACGGCGTCGCGGCTGTTCAGGCGCTCCTTCATCTGGCCCTGGAACTGCGGATCCAGGACCTTCGCGGACAACACGTAGGAGGCGCGCGAGAACACGTCCTCCGGCAGCACGCGCAGGCCCTTGGGGGTCAGCGCGTGCAGTTCGATGAAGCCCTTGACGGCCTGGAACAGGCCCTCGCGCAGGCCCGCGTCGTGGGTGCCTCCGGCCGGCGTCGGGATCAGGTTCACGTAGGACTCGCGCAGCACGCTGCCCTCGGCGCTGAAGGCCACGCACCACGAGGCGCCCTCGCCCGCCGCGAAACCCTCGGTCTGCGCCTCGGCGGCGCCCTGCCCCTCGAACTCGAGCAGCACCTGGGTGTCGCCCAGCGCCTCGCGCAGGTAGCCGCGCAGCCCGTGCTCGTAGCGCCATTCCTGGGTCTCGCCGCTCTTTTCCAGGTGCAGGCGCACGCTCAGGCCCGGCAGCAGCACCGCCTTGCTGCGCAGCAGGTGCATCAACTCGCCCTGCGGAAGCAGCGGGGAGTCGAAGTAGCGGGAATCGGGCCACACCCTGATGCGGGTGCCGTTGCGCGCCTCGCCGCGCGCCAGAGGCCGACTGCGCAGCGGCTCCACCGGAGCACCGTCGGCGAAGGCCAGCACACTGGCCTGGCCGTCGCGGTGCACCTCGACTTCCAGGCGCCGCGACAGCGCATTGGTGACACTGACCCCGACACCGTGCAGGCCGCCGGAGAAGCGGTAGGCCGCGCCGGCGTCGAGCTTGTCGAACTTGCCCCCCGCGTGCAACTGGGTGAACACCAGCTCCACCACCGGCACGCCTTCGTCCGGATGCAGGCCCACCGGGATGCCGCGCCCGTCGTCCTGCACCGTGACGCTGCCGTCGGCGTGCACGATCACGTCGATGCGACCGGCATGCCCGGCCAGCGCTTCGTCGGCGCAGTTGTCGATGACTTCCTGCACGATGTGCAGGGGGTTGACCGTGGAGGTGTACATGCCCGGACGCTGGCGCACCGGCTCCAGGCCCTTGAGCACGCGAATCGAAGCCTCGCTGTAACTATCCCGTTTGCTGGTTCCCATCGACGCTTGTGGATAAGACGGAAGAATTGTGGACAACGCGGGCGCCCGTCGCGCGGGCCGCGGACCCGGCTCACTTATCCCCACCGAATGGGGATAGACCACCCCGCGCATGGTGCCAAAGCCTGCATTTATGCGGGTCCGCTCGGCGTTGCCCAAAAAGCGGGCATGGACGCGCGCCCCACGCGGAGCTTGACAGACCGCCCGCGGCATTCTAGTGACCTGCCCGCGACGGCCTGTCATGGCGCCGCGCCGAGTCGGTGCCCTCGCGCGGGCCGCCGGCGAACAGCCGGGGACAAGGCGCGCGGCCTGTGCTTGAATGCGCGCATGCATTCGAGCAAGCATTTCTCGCCGCGCCCGCAGCCATGAATCCGCCCCCCCTCGCGGAGCAAGCCGGCGAGGCCCGGCCCGCGCCCTCGCCATGGGTCCTGCGTTTCGCGTCGCTGATCCCCGCGGGCGCCGAGGTACTCGACCTGGCCTGCGGCAGCGGACGCCACGCGCAGGCGCTGGCCGCTGCCGGACACCCGGTGCTGGGCGTGGACCGTGACGCCGCCGCGCTGCAGTCGCTGCGCGCGCTGAGCGGCGTGCGCGTGCTGCAAGCCGATCTGGAGAACGCGCCCTGGCCGCTGCGGGAACGCTTCGCCGCGGTGGTGGTCACGAACTACCTGTGGCGCCCGCTGCTGCCGCGCATCGTGCACGGCGTGGACGAAGGCGGCGTGCTGATCTACGAGACCTTCGCGCTCGGCCAGGCCAGCATCGGGCGCCCGTCGAATCCGCAATTCCTGCTGCGCCCCGGGGAACTGCTCGACGCCGTGCGCGGCGAGCTGCGCGTGGTGGCCTACGAGGACGGCTTCGAGGCGTCGCCCCGCGGCGCCTTCGTGCAGCGCATCTGCGCGGTGCGCGAAGGCGCCCCCGGCTCCATGCCGGAGCAGCCGCCCAAGTACAATCTGTGAATTTCCCCAAGCGGCTGGCATGAACACCATCACTGGCAGCATCGTGGCCCTGGTCACGCCCATGCACGAGGACGGCAGCGTCGACTTCGACGCGCTGCGCCGCCTCATCGACTGGCACATCGCCGAAGGCACCGATTGCATCGGGGTCGTCGGAACCACCGGCGAATCCCCGACGGTGGACGTTGAGGAACACCAGAAGATCATCCGGGTCGCGGTCGAACAGGCCGCCGGGCGCGTGCCCATCATGGCCGGCGCCGGCGCCAACTCCACCGCCGAGGCCATCGAGCTTTCGCACTTCTGCCGCGAAGTGGGAGCCGATTGCACCCTGCAGGTCGTGCCCTACTACAACAAGCCGACGCAGGAAGGCATCTACCGCCATTTCCGCGCCATCGCCGAAGCCGCGGACATCCCGATGGTGCTGTACAACGTGCCCGGGCGCACCGTGGCCGACGTGCAGGCCGACACGGTCCTGCGCCTGGCCGAGGTGCCCAACATCGTGGGCATCAAGGAAGCCACCGGCAACATCGACCGCGCGCTGCAGATCCTGCGCAAGGCGCCGAAGAATTTCGCGGTGTACTCCGGCGACGACTTCACCGCGCTCGCGCTGATGCTGGTGGGGGGCAAGGGCAACGTCAGCGTCACCGCCAACGTGGCGCCGCGCCTGATGCACGACATGTGCATGGCCGCCGTGGCCGGGCACGCGCGCGAGGCCACCGAGATGCACATGCGCATGATGGACCTCAACACCCTGCTCATGTGCGAGCCCAACCCCACCGCGGTGAAGTGGGCGCTGGCGGCCATGGGGCGCATCGAGGGCGGCATCCGGCTGCCCCTGGTGCCGCTGAGCAGCCGACACGACGAACTCCGCGCGGCGCTGGCCGCACTGGGCATTCCCGTTCTTCATTGAAAACTCAAGCCATGCGCCGAAATTCCGTACGCAGCCTGCCTTACGCGCGTCGTTCCTGCCTGGCCGCCGCGCTCGCGGCGGCCTTCGCGCTGGGCGGCTGCTCCTCGCTCGGAGACACCTTCACGGGTCACGACGTGGACTACCAGAGCGCCAAGGCCGGCCCGACGCTGGACATTCCGCCCGACCTGACGCAACTGGCGCGCAACCAGCGCTACATCGTGCCCGACGGTCCGGCCAAGCAGGACTCGGTCAGCGCGCTGGCCTACCAGAGCACGGTGCAGCACACGCAGGCCCAGGTGCAGAGCAACGCGGTACTGCCGGACTACCCCGGCATGCGCATCGTCCAGCAGGGCGCCCAGCGCTGGCTGGTGATCGACGCGCCGCCCCAGGCGCTGTGGGACAAGGTGCAGACCTTCTGGCAACAGAACGGCTTCTACCTGACCGAGGCCAACCGCGAACTCGGGGTGATGCAGACCGACTGGGCCGAGAACCACGCCAAGCTGCCGCAGGACCTGATCCGCAAGTACCTGGGCAAGGTGTTCGACAGCCTGTACGACACCGGCGAGCGCGACCGCTACCGCACGGTGTTCGAGCGCGTCCCCGACGGCAAGGGCACGCAGATCTTCATCAGCCACCAGACCATGGTGGAGGTGTACACCGACACCCAGCACACCCAGACCACCTGGCAACCCGGCACCCCGGACCCGACGCTGGACGAGATCTTCCTGCGCAAGCTGATGGTCAGCCTGGGCGCCAGCGAGGAGCAGGCCAAGGCCGACATCGCCACGGCCCAGCAGCAGGCCCGGCAGGCGCCGCGCGCGGTGCTGGTCGACGGCGGACGCGCGCTGCAGCTTCCGGACGACATGGAACAGGCCTGGCGCCGCGTCAGCCTGGCGCTGAACACCGCCGGCTTCACCGTCACCGAACGCGATCGCAGCGCCGGAACCTTCGACGTGCGCTACGTCGACCCGCAGGCCGCGCTGAAGGCCGAGCAGGACAAGGAAGGCTTCTTCGGCAAGCTGTTCGGCCACAAGAACCAGACCGTCAAGCCGGAGAACCTGCGCATTTCGGTGCAGGCCGCCGGTACCGGCTCGCAGGTCAGCGTCAAGTCGCTGGACGGCGGCTCCGACGCCGCCGCCTCGGAAGCCAACATCCTGAACATCCTGCAGCAGCAGTTGCAGTGAACGGCGCGGCGACGCCGCTCCGCAAGCCCGGCTCGATGCCGGGCTTTTTGTTGCCCGGGCGCCAGTGTGTCCCTGATGCACGAAGCTTTTAAATCAATCACTTAGGCGCCCTTCCAGGCGGTGCCTCGGGGTGGCGCCGCGACATTCCCAGAGACGCGGCAGGGATGACTCCCTGGCAAGCACCATCCCGCGCCCACTCAGTCGAAATGCCTCATGTGCACCGGGCCCGCCATGCCAGGTCCGCCATGAGCGTGGCGATGATGGCCAGGTGCGTCGGCACGTCGCCCTTCGAGGCGTAGTTGGTGATCGAGTTGGAGGCCTGGCCAAGCAGCGCCGCGAAGGCTCGAACCGTCAGGCCAGCCTGCCGAGCAGACACAGTCGGTTCGGCAGCGTTGACGCTGGTCATCCATTGGTCGCAGCAGGCACGCGCCGACCTGGTCACGATCGTCCGTTACATCAGAGAGCGCGATCCGGACGCTGCGCGCAGAGTGCGTGACCGCATCGTGAACGCCGTGGCCACCACGGGAGATCACCCCCCACTTGTACAAGCCCGGCAGGATCGCGGGAACGCGCGAGCTCGTCGCCCATCCGAACTACATCGTTGTCTACAAGGTCGGCGAACGCGTCGACGTGCTGGGCGTGTTGCACTCCCGCCAGCGCTCCCCCCTGGATGAAATTCGCCCCCTATCCAAGGCTTGCCGTGTCCAGCGTGAACCAGGTACGCCCCGGCTGCCGCTCCACCTCGATGGCGCCCTGCCCCAGGCGATAGCTCAGGTAGCCGTGGAGCCTGGGGCGGGACAGCACGCGCGGATGGAACAGCGCCAGGTTCTCGCCTCCCGCGCGGCGCACCGAGCGGGTCAGAAGGCCGGGGTGCCCCTCGTGGTGGATCCTGGCCCCCACCGACTGGCAAAAGGCGTAGTCCGACGGGTGCAGCAGTCGCGGGTGGTCCCGATGCCTGTCCCGCAGGTCCAGCAGCGCCGCGTCGCAGGCCACCGCGTACACCTTGCGCTCGACCTGCACCTCCAGGCCCTCGAAGCCCGCGTCGCGCAGCAGGCCGTGGTACCAGTGGTATGCGGACTCGTGCACCGTGGTCTCGATGGATTCCGACCCGTACCACACCCCGTGGCCGCCGTCGGAGAAGCGGCTGGATTGCCAATGCCGGAAAGGCCAGGCAATGGCGTTGAACCATTCGGCGTCCTCGAAGGGCCGATCCAGGATCGGCGTGGCGGAGCGATAAGGCGGCGGCCTGACCCCGTCCTCCACCTTCTGGGCCAGCAGCCATTCGCGCGGCTCGGAGGACAGGTCGTCGAACAGGTCCTGCGACTCCCGCAGGGAGACGATGTTGCGCAATACGTCCCGATGCCAATCGTCCAGCACGAGTCGGTCGAACAGGGATTTCGCCATGCCCGGACGATCACCGACCCCGGGCCCGATCCAGGTAGCTGCGCACCATCAACAGGCCGGTGAAGCCCCACTGCCTGACCACCTGCACGGGAGTCAGGTTGCCGAAGGCCTTGTTCGGGGTGCTCATCCAGCGATAGGCCAGTTCGCGGTTGTGGGGAAACAGCAGGCGCAGGTTCTTGTGGATTCCCAGCAGATGACCGACGCGCTCGTACTGGTCGCGGCTGGTGCCGATCGGCTTGCCGCTGCGGTAGTTGGACAAGGCCGCGCGGTTGCCGGCGGCGATGCCCAGCAGCGCCGCCTGGTCCTCGGTGCTCAGTTGCCAGTGATCGAACAAGCGCATGACCATCCTGGCCAGGGCGCCGCGGTCCTGGGTCGGCGTCGGTTCATGCTCGGCCAACGCTTGCATGCCTGACTCCCGATGTTCCTTCTCGGGAAAAAGCATAGCGCATTGTTGGAAAACACACAGTTTGTGTTTTCAATCCAACGCCCAGCCCCCTCTGCAGGCGGCCGGGGGCGGGCGTCGGTGCGGGCTCGCCGAACCCGCGGCCCGGGCTCAGGCGTAGCTTCTCACCCGCAGGGACAGCGAGCGCAGCGCGGCGATGCCGCTGTGCTCGGCGCGCTGGCACCAGTCCTGCAGGCGCTGGCGCAACTGCTCGGCCGAGGCCGACGAGTGCAGCCAGACCTCGCTGAGTTCCTCGCGCATGCGCAACAGGGTGCGCAGGCCCATGCTGTCGGAGGCGACCGCGTCGATGACGGCACGCGCGGGCGCGTCCAGCGTGTCGGGCTCGCGGGTCACCAGGCGCCGCGCCGTGCGCAGCGCGCGCAGTTGCGACGGCGCCCCGCCGCTGGCGCGCACGCGGCGCAGTTCCTCACGCAGCGCGCGCCGCAGTTCGCGCGCGTAGCGCGCCATCAGGTCGTAGCGGTTGGCGATCACGCTTTGCAGCACCGCGGTATCCACCAGCGCGCGCACCTCGCCCAGGCGCGCCTTCGGCGGCAGCTTGCGCACCCGCGCCAGGCCCAGCGCCGAGAACAGCCGGATGTAGCCCCAGCCGAGGTCGAACTCCCACCACTTGATGGACAGCTTGGCCGAGGTCGGGAAGGTATGGTGGTTGTTGTGCAGTTCCTCGCCGCCGATGATCAGGCCCCAGGGCGAGACGTTGCGGCTGGCGTCGCGACAGCTGAAGTTGCGGTAGCCCCACCAGTGGCCCAGGCCGTTGACCACTCCGGCGGCCCAGAAGGGAATCCACAGCATCTGCACCGCCCACACCGTGGCACCGATGGCGCCGAACAGCAGCAGGTCGACGATCAGCATCACCCCCACGCCCTGCCAGGGCAGGCCCGCGTAGACCCGGCGCTCCAGCCAGTCGTCGGGCGTGCCGTGGCCGAAACGCTCCAGGGTGGTCGCATTGGCGGCCTCGGCGCGGTACAGCTCGGCGCCGCGCAGCATGACTTCGCCGATGCCCTTGACCACCGGGCTGTGGGGATCTTCCTCGGTTTCGCACTTGGCATGGTGCTTGCGGTGCACGGCCACCCATTGGCGGGTGGACATGCCGGTGGCCAGCCACAGCCACAGGCGGAATACGTGCATCAACGCGGGGTGCAGGTCCAGCGCACGGTGCGCCTGGGATCGGTGCAGGTACACCGTGACGGCCACGATGGTCAGGTGGCAGGTGAGCAGGGTGTATGCCACGGTGGTGCCGATTCCGGCGTGCCACAGGCCGTGGGCGGCCCAATCTTGCAGAACTTCCAACATCGGTGATTCCATTCCTGCGCCGCGGAAGCTCCCCGCGACGCGATCCGGGCGCGAGGCGCCCGCTTGCCAAGCCGGGTCGGGCCCGGCCTCCTGTGCCCAGCATAGCGCAGCAGCCGTGCCGGCGGGATCGGCAATCTCCCCAGACCCCGCTCAGGGGTTGCGCTCGATCAGGGCCGCGAAGAACCCGTCGGTGCCGTGGCGCTGGGGCCACAGGCGCAGCCACGGCCCCTCGATGCTCCCGGGAAGCTGCTGCTGGCTCCACCATTCGGCGGCGTCCAGCAGGCGCCAGCCGGGATGGGTGTCCAGGAAGGCCTGCACGATGAGCTGGTTCTCCGACTCCAGCAGGCTGCAGGTGGCGTACACCAGGCGCCCGCCGGGCTTGAGCAGGCGCGCCGCCTGCGCGAGGATGGACGCCTGCTGCTGCGCCAGGCGCTCGACGTCGGCCGCGGCGGTGCGCCACTTCAGGTCGGGATTGCGCCGCAACGTGCCCACGCCGCTGCAGGGCGCATCCACCAGCACGCGGTCGATCTTGCCGGCCAGGCGCTGCACCCGCTCGTCGCGCTCGCCCCGGATGGCCACCGGGTAGACGTTGGACAGACCGCTGCGCGCCAGGCGCGGGCGCAGGCGTTCCAGGCGCGCCTGCGACACGTCGAAGGCGTACAGGCGCCCGCTGCCGCGCATCATCGCGCCCAGCGCCAGGGTCTTGCCGCCGGCACCGGCACAGAAATCCACCACCATCTCGCCGCGCCGCGGCGCCAGCAGCAGCGCCAGCAACTGGCTGCCTTCGTCCTGCACCTCGACCAACCCCTGCTCGAAGGCGGCGCTGCGCTGCAACGCGGGCTTGCCCGCCACCCGCAAGCCCCAGGGGGACAGCGGCGTGGCCTCGCTGTCGATGCCCTGCTCGCGCAGCGCCTCGCGCGCCTGCTCGCGCGTCGCCTTGAGCAGGTTGGCACGCAGATCCAGCGGCGCCGGGCGCAGCAGGGCCTCGGCCAGGGCCTCGAACTCGCCGCCGCACTGCTGCTGCAGGCGCTCGGCCAGCCAGTCGGGCAGGCTGTAGCGCACGGCCGGTGGCAGGCCGGACAGATCCTGCGCCAGGCACTGGGTGCGCCAGCCGAGCAGCGCCTCGGGGAAGCCGGCCGCGGCGACCTCTCCCTGCCAGCCCAGCGCCAGCAGGCGCAATTCCGCGCTTCCCGTGGGAGCGCCTTGCGCCAGCTGACGCCACAGGCGCAGGTTGCGCACCGCGCCGTAGACCGTCTCGGCCAGCACATGGCGTTCGCGCTGGCCCAGGCGGGCATGGGCGCGGAAATAGCGCGACACCACGGCATCGGCGGGGAACTCGAAACCCAGCACCTCGCGCAGCAACTCCTGGGCGCTGTCCAGCAAGGTGACGCGCTCCCGGCCGGCACCGCGCCGCGTCGTGCTCCGGCGCGGCGCGCTCATCGACCCGCTCCCGCTGCGTCCAGCACCCGCACGCGCTGGCCCTGCACGCGCAGCCGGCCTTCCAGCAGCGCGCGCACGGCCTGCGGGAAGATGCGATGTTCCTGCTCCAGCACGCGCGCGGCCAGGCTGGCCTCGGTATCGTCGTCCAGCACCGGCACCGCGGCCTGGGCCACGATCGGGCCGGCATCCACCTCGGGGGTGACCAGGTGCACGGTGGCGCCGTGCAGCTTGACCCCGGCCTGCAGCGCGCGCCGATGGGTGTGCAGCCCGGCGAAGGCCGGCAGCAGCGAGGGATGCACGTTGATCAGCCTGCCCTCGTAGCGCTGCACGAACCAGGGCGTGAGCAGGCGCATGAACCCGGCCAGCACCACCGCGGCGGGGGCATGCGCGTCGATGCGCCGCGCGAGTTCACGGTCGTACTCCTCGCGGCTGGGCGAGTCGCGATGGTCGAGCACCTCGCAGGCGATGCCTTGCGCGGCCGCGAAGCGCAGGCCGGCGGCGTCGGCGCGGTTGCTGATCACGGCGGCCACGCGCGCCGCCCAGGCCTGCTCGGCGCAGGCATTCACGAGGGCCTGGAGGTTGGATCCGGTGCCGGAAATCAATACGACGATCGAAGGGACTTGCTCGGGCATGGCCGGCAGTGTAGTGGCGGGGCCGGGGTCACCCGCCCGCGCCGTCCGATAATGGGTGCTTTGCGCCCCGGTGCCGCCGTCATGAAATGCCCCTTTTGCCAGCACCCCGACACCCAGGTGGTGGAAACCCGCGAGGTCGAGGACGCCACCGCGCTGCGCCGGCGCCGGCGCTGCGCCGGCTGCGACAAGCGCTTCACCACCTATGAGCGCGCGGAGGTGAGTTTCCCCTCGGTGGTGAAAAAGGACGGCCGCCGGGTGGATTACTCGCGCGCCAAGCTGGCCGACTCGCTGGCGCTGGCGCTGCGCAAGCGTCCGGTTCCCGCCGAGGAGGTGGACGCGGCGATCGGGCGCATCGAGCAGCGCCTGCTGCAGACCGGGGTGCGCGAACTGGAATCGGCGCGCATCGGGGAATGGGTGATGGACGAACTCAAGGGGCTGGACGAAGTCTCCTACGTGCGCTTCGCCTCGGTCTACCGCAGTTTCAAGGACCCCGCCGAATTCCTGCAGATCCTGGAGGAGATGGCGCGTGGCGCGCAGGTGCGCTCCACGCCGCGCCGCGGCGCCCGGAGCACCCGCAAATGAACCACCCGTCCGGCATGCAACACGCCTCGGCCTCGACGCCCGCCGAACTCGACCTGCGCATGATGCGCCGCGCGCTGCAACTGGCGCAACGCGTGCTGTACCGCACCAGCCCCAACCCGCGCGTGGGCTGCGTGCTGGTACGCGACGGCCGGGTGCTGGCCGAAGGAGCCACCGAGGAGGCCGGCAGCCGCCACGCCGAGGCGGTGGCGCTGGCCGAGGCCCTGCGCCGCGGCGTCGACGTGCGCGGCGCCACGGCCTACGTCACCCTCGAGCCCTGCTCGCACCATGGGCGCACGCCACCCTGCGCGGACGCCCTGGTGGCGGCCGGCCTGGCCCGCGTGGTGGCTGCCGCGCGCGACCCCAACCCGCTGGTCGACGGCGGCGGCCTGCAGCGCCTGCGCGACGCCGGCGTGCATGTGGAGTGCGGCCTGCTGGAGAACGAGTCCCGCGAGCTGAACCTGGGCTTTTTCTCGCGCATCGAGCGAGGCCGCCCCTGGTTGCGCCTGAAGGCGGCCAGTTCGCTGGACGGCATCACCGCGCTGCCCAATGGGGCCAGCCAGTGGATCACCGGGCCGGCGGCGCGCGCCGACGCGCACCACTGGCGCGCCCGCGCCTGCGCGGTGCTCACCGGCATCGGCACGGTGCGCGACGACGATCCGCGCCTGGACGTGCGTCACGTGGCGACCAGCCGCCAGCCCTGGCGCGTGGTCGTGGACAGCCGGCTGGAGCTGAACCCGCGGGCCCGGCTGCTGCGCCACGGCGACGCCTCGCGGGTGATCGTCGCGCACGCGCTGGCTCCCGCCGAGGCTGCGCGCCGGGGCGCCGAACTGCTCGGGCTGGGGGTGCAACTGCTGGCCGTTCCCGCGGACGCCGACAAGGCCGGCAAGGTGGATCTGCGCGAACTCATGCATCTGCTGGCGCAGCGCCAGGTCGGCGAGCTCCACGTCGAGGCGGGGGCCAGGCTGAATGCCTCGTTGCTGGGCGCCGGCGTGGTCGACGAACTGCTGGTGTACCAGGCGCCGCTGCTGCTCGGCCAGGGCGCCGGCATCGGGCCCTTCGGGCCGCTGCAGGCGCCCTCCGAGGGCCTGCGCCTGCACCGGGTGGAGGTGCAGGCGATCGGCGTCGACTACCGCTGGCGCGGACGCCTGGGGGCCTGAGCCCCGCCGGCATCGCGCGCGCCGCCCGCCGACGTGCCGGGGCGTGCGCTGCGCGGCTTGATGCTGACCTGCACCGCCGCCCTGGGATCCTCGACCGGCGGCAGCTCGCGCGGCGTGAACTCGCGCGCCGGACGCGTCGCCGCCTCGGCCGGGCGCAGTTCCAGCGCCAGCCGGTCGAGCACGCCGTTGACGTACTTGAAGCCGTCGGTTCCGCCGTACTGCTTGGCCAGGTCCACCGCCTCGTTGATGATGACCTTGTAGGGAACCTCGGGCAGGAATCGCATCTCGTAGGCGCCCAGCAGCAGCAGCGCGTGCTCCACCGGGGAGAGCTCGCGGCTGGGGCGGTCGAGCAGCGGCTGCAGCAATTCGTCGAGCCCGGCGGCCTCGCGGATGCATCCGTGCAGCAGCGAGTCGAGCAACTCGCGGTCGAGCTTGATGGTGGGGAAGCGCTCGTGCAGGAAGGCCTCGATGGCCCCCGAGTCGCTGCCGGAGATCAACCATTCGAACAGGCCCTGCAGCGCCAGCTCGCGCGCCTTGCGACGGGCGCTTTTCGCGGGAGTGGAAGTCGTCATGCCGCCTGCTCCCCGCGCAGCCTGCGGGCCAGGCGCGCCATTTCCACGGCCACGCGCGCGCATTCGGCGCCCTTGTCGATGCGCGCCAGCGCCTGCGCCTCGTCTTCCACGGTGAGGATGCCGTTGGCCACCGCGATGCCGTGGCGCAGCGCCACCTGCTGCAAGCCGGCGGCCGAGGTGTCGCAGACCAGTTCGAAGTGGTAGGTGTCGCCGCGGATCACGCAGCCCAGCGCCACCAGCGCGTCCAGTTCGCCGCTGCGCGCCAGCAGATCCAGCGCCTGGGGCAGCTCCAGCGCGCCGGGCACGCTCAGGACCTGCGCGGGCTCGGCCCCGAGTTCGCGCAGCGCACGCGTGCACGACTCCAGCAACTGATCGGTGATGTGCACGTTGAACCGCGCCTGCACCAGCGCGATGCGCAGGCCGCTGGCGTCGAGCATCGCGGGGTCGTCCCGCAGTCGGGCGTTTTGCATGGATATTCAACCATCCTGGGAAGGTGCAGCCGTGTCGGCGCCTGGCTGGGGGGGCGGCTCGAAGCCTTCGATCTCGAGCCCGAAACCGGTCATGCTGGGCATTTTTCGGGGAGCCGCCAGCAGGCGCATGCGGCGCACTCCCAGTTCGCGCAGGATCTGTGCCCCGATACCGTAGTTGCGCAGCGCCGCCGCGGCGCCGCGGGAGCGCGGCCGGCTGGCGGGCGCTTCGAAGCGCTGCGCCACCTCGTCGGCGCTCTCGCCGGCATTGAGCAGCACCAGCACGCCGCAGCCGGCCTCGCCGATGCGCTGCAGCGCCTGGGACACGCTCCAGCTGTGATGGGTGGAGCGGCTGTCCAGCATGTCCACCAGGGAAATCGGCTCGTGCACCCGCACCAGCACCGCGCCTTGCGCGGCCCGCGGGTCGCCCTTGACCAGCGCGAGGTGCACTCCGCCGCCCGCGCGGTCGCGAAACAGCACGGCGTCGACCTCCCCGGCCGCGCTGAGCATCGCGCGCTGTTGCACACGTTCGATCAGGCTTTCGGTGCGGCTGCGGTATTCGATGAGATCGGCGATGGTGCCGATCTTGAGCCCGTGGCGCTGCGCGAACCGTTCCAGATCGGGCAGGCGCGCCATGGTGCCGTCGTCGTTCATGATCTCGCAGATCACGCCGGCCGGCTCGAAACCCGCCAGGCGCGCCAGGTCGCAGCCGGCCTCGGTGTGTCCGGCGCGCATCAGCACGCCGCCGTCCTGCGCCGTCAGCGGGAACACGTGACCGGGCTGCACGATGTCCTCCGGACGCGCGTCGCGCGCCACCGCGACGCGGGTGGTGTGCGCCCGGTCGGCCGCGGAAATGCCCGTGCTCACGCCCTCGGCGGCCTCGATGGACACGGTGAAGGCGGTACCGTGCACCGAGCCGTTGCGGGAGACCATCGGGCGCAGGCCGATCTGCTCGCAGCGCTGGCGCGTGAGGGTCAGGCAGATCAGGCCGCGTCCGTGCGTGGCCATGAAATTGATCGCCTCGGCGCTGACCTTGTCGGCCGCCAGCACCAGGTCGCCCTCGTTCTCGCGGTCCTCCTCGTCGACCAGGATGACCATGCGACCGGCGCGGATCTCGTCGACGATTTCGGAAACGGGGCTGATGGGCATGGTCGGGAGCGCGGCGCGCGTGTTGCGCCAGGGACAAGAGGGATTGCGGCCGGGGGATGCGGGCAGGCCAGGGCGGCATTGTAGGAGCGCGCGCGCCTTCGACGCTCGCGGCCGCTCGCCGGCACCCGCGCTGCAGCTTCGCGCGCGGTGCCCGACAATGCGCGGCGGGGGAACGAAGCCGCTCGCACGGTTGCCACGGTTGCAGCAGCGAGTGGCGCGGCCCGCATGTCCGACACCACACGACCAAGAAGACCATGATCCTCGAACTCGCAGATATCCAGATCCAGCCCGGGCGCGAAGCCGAATTCGACGCGGCCATCCAGCGCGGGGTCCGCGAGATCATCGCCCGCGCCAAGGGTTTCCTCGGCTGGCAAGTGCACAAGGGCGTGGAAAACCCGCAGCGCTACGTGCTGCAGATCCGCTGGGAAACCCTGGAGGACCACATGCAGGGTTTTCGCGAATCGCCCGATTTCGCGGCCTGGCGCGAGCTGGTGGGCCCGTTCTTCGCCCGTGCGCCGCAGGTCGAGCATTTCGAACTGCTGGGGGCGTCGCCGAACTGAGGGCCCGCGCACGCCGGGCAGGGGCGCGGCAAGGGCATAATTGCCGGCTGGCTCGCTCTTGCCCGTGTCTCGGTGCCCAGCTTGTGGCTTCAGAACAGGAACTTTCGGTTTTCTTGCGCAGCGTGGAAAAGCGGGCGTTCAAGCGCGCCCACTTCGCCACCCAGAGTCCCGACTCCGCGCTGGACATCGTGCAGGATTCGATGATCCGCCTGGCCGAAAGCTATGGCGCGCGCGAGGCCTCGGAATGGCCGATGCTGTTCCAGCGCATCCTGACCAACGCGATCCTGGATTGGCACCGGCGCCAGAAGGTTCGCGCCAGCTGGATGAGCAATATGTCGGATTTCCGCGGATCCGACGAAGATTCGGAAGTGGACTTCGACTTGCTCGAATCCCTCGCGGTGCAGGACGCGTCCGGGCAGACCGAAGCCGCGGATCGCCGGCTCGAACGCATGCAGACCCTGGAAGTGCTGGACGAGGAGATCGCCCGGCTGCCCGAGCGTCAACGCGAGGCCTTCCTGCTGCGTTATTGGGAGGGGCTCGATGTAGCCGAGACCGCGCAGGCCATGGGATGTTCCGAGGGAAGCGTGAAAACGCATTGTTCCCGCGCGACGCAGACCCTGGCCAAGGCGCTGCGGGCACGAGGTTTGAATCATGACAACAGATAACGACCATGCGGCGCGGCACGAGGCCGCGCAAGCACGCTTCGGCTACGCCGTGGCGGCTCGACTGACCGAGGCGGGGGAGCGGCTCGCGCCGGACATCGAAGCGCGCCTTGCGCAGGCGCGCAGCCTGGCGCTGGCACGTCACCGGCAGGCGCGGGCGCGACCGGCGCTGAACTGGCTGGGTCGCGGCGGCACCGCGGTACTGGGCACGGGCCCCGCCGACGGATCGCCATGGCGGGTGCGCCTGGGCCTGGCCCTGGCATTGCCCACGCTGCTTTTCGGGCTGTATGCGCTGCAGCATTTCCAGCAGGAGCGGTTCGTGCACCGCATCGCGGACATCGACACGGCCCTGCTGCTGGACGACCTGCCCCCGCAGGCCTACACCGATCCCGGATTCCGCAACTATCTGCGGGAAGGCTCGGCGTGATGGCGCGCAGCCACGCGCGAGGCCTGCATGCGCTGCGTGCCGTCGCCGTGCGCTGCCTGGGCGCGCTGCTGCTGGCGCTGGCCGGTTCGGCCTGGGCCGGCACCGCGCCCGGTCACGGAACGGACTGGCAGCACCTGACCGCGATGCAGCGCCAGGCGCTGGCCCCGCTGCAAGGGGAATGGGCGCGGTTCTCGGCCGATCGCCGCCGCAAATGGCTGAATATCGCATCGCGTTACCCGGCAATGAGCGCTGAACAGCGCGAAATGCTGCAAAAGCGCATGGTGGAGTGGGTGCATATGAGCCCCAGCCAGCGACGCCTGGCGCGCGAGAACTACCTGGCCACCGGGCGCGCCCCGGTGCAGAACCGTCGCAAGGCCTGGGAACGCTATCAGCAACTCAGTCCGCAGCAGCGTCGCGCATTGGCGCACGAAGGCCAGAAACCCCTGCCGGCCCCGCACGTGGAACAGTACGTGAGCCACCCTGCGCAGCGCCCCATCAAGCCGCAGGGCCCGAGCCTGCCGGTGCGCCCGCATGGAGTCGCGCCGGCCCGCCCGGCAGCGGCGGCCTCGGGCGCGTCCGCGAAGGCGCCCCCGGGCGCTCCGGTCAAGACGGCCCCGGCATCCGCCCCCCACGCGCCCGGCGCAGCGGCGCTCGCGACGCCGACCGGCGCACCCGCCGCGTCGGCACCGGCCGCCCTGGCGAGGACGGCCTCGAGGCCGGCGACTTCCACCGCCGCCGTGCCGGGTGCCGCCGCATCCGCCGCGGCGCCCGCCCGGGTCCATCCGGCCGCCTCCTCGCCGGCCGCGCCCTCCTCCTCGCCCGCCGCGGCCTCCTCCGCGGCGCATTGAGCGACACCGCGCCCGCGCGCGGTCATATGGCTGTCACGCGCCCGTCATGCGGGCGCGCTGCAATGGGGGTCCATGTGGCCCTTCCTCGTCTCCGAAGCCCTGCGCAGCCTGCCCGGCGCAGCCGGCCAGACGTCCCGCCAGGCCGCGGCGTCCGCACCGGGACAGACTCCCGTGGCGGAGTCGCCCGGCGACGATCCCGAATCGCACCGCTACCGCACGCTGTGGCTGTCCGACGTGCACCTGGGCACGCGCGACTGCAAGGCCCCGGCGCTGCTGGAACTGCTGCGCCACTGCCACGCCTCGACCATCTACCTGGTCGGGGACATCATCGACGGCTGGCAACTGCGCAAGGGCTGGTACTGGCCGCAGGCCCACAACGACGTGGTCCAGAAACTGCTGCGCAAGGCGCGCAAAGGCTGCCGCGTGGTGTTCGTGCCCGGCAACCATGACGAATTCGCACGCCACTACGCCGGGCTGCATTTCGGCGGCATCGAGGTGCTGAACGAAGCCGTGCACGTCACCGCCTCCGGCGCGCGCCTGTGGGTGGTGCACGGTGACTGGTTCGACGGCGTGGTCATGCACGCCAAATGGCTGGCCCACCTGGGCGACGCGCTGTACATCTTCAGTCTCAAGCTCAATCGCTGGTTGAACCATGCGCGACACCGCATGGGCTTTTCCTACTGGTCGCTGTCGCAATACCTGAAGGGCAAGGTCAAGAATGCCGTCAGCTACATCTCCAATTTCGAGCAGCTGCTGGCCGAGGAGGCCGCGCGCCGGGGTTGCGAGGGCGTGGTGTGCGGACACATCCACCGTGCCGAACTGCGACACATCGAGGCCATCGTCTACGCCAATTGCGGCGACTGGGTGGAAAGCCTGACCGCCGTGGCCGAGCTGGACGACGGTTCGCTGCAGTTGCTGATGTGGAAACCCTCCTCGGCCGCGCCCCAGGTGCTGGCCGAACTGCGCCCGCAGGCCCGCGCCTGAGCTCCTACCCCCGACCCCGGCGAGCCCTCCCATGCGAATCCTGATCGTGACCGACGCCTGGAGCCCCCAGGTCAACGGCGTGGTGCGCACGCTGAAAACCACCATCGAGTGCCTGCGCCAGCGCGGCGAGGAGGTGGAGGTGATCGAACCCGGCTCCTTTCGCACCGTGCCCTGCCCGACCTATCCCGAGATCCGGCTGAGCTGGCGCCCTTACGGTGCCGTGCTGGCCGGCATCCGGCGCTTCGACCCGGACGTGGTGCACGTGGCCACCGAGGGCCCGCTGGGTCTCGCCGCGCGCCGTGCGGCGCTGCGCATGGGCATCCCGCTGACCAGCGCGTACCACACCCGCTTTCCCGAATACGTGAAGGCGCGCTTTCACATCCCGCTGGCCTGGACCTACGCCTACATGCGCTGGTTCCACGGCGCGGCCCGGGTCACGCTGGTCCCCACGCGGGTGGTGCGCGAGGACCTGGCCCATCATGGGCTGGGCAACCTGGCGATCTGGTCGCGAGGCGTCGACACGTCGATCTTCCATCCCCGCCAGGGCCAGCGCCTGGCGGGCAAGCCGCCGGTGTTCCTGTACGTGGGGCGCGTGGCGGTCGAGAAGAACGTCGACGCCTTCCTGCGCCTGGACCTGCCCGGAACCAAGTGGGTGGTGGGCGAAGGCCCCGAGCTGGAGCGCATCCGCCGCGAGTACCCGGGGGTGAGTTTCCTCGGCGTGCTCAGCCAGGACCGGCTGGCCGAGGTGTACTCGGGCGCCGACGTGTTCGTGTTTCCCAGTCGTACCGACACCTTCGGCCTGGTCCTGGTGGAGGCGCTGGCCTGCGGCTGCCCGGTGGCCGCCTATCCGGTGACCGGGCCGCTGGACGTGATCGGCGACGCGCCGGCCGGCGTGTTGCACGAGGACCTGCGCACGGCGTGCCTGGAGGCCCTGCGCATTCCCCGGCACAACGCGGTGTCGCACGCGCGCAAGTTCACCTGGGAACGAGCCACCGAGCAGTTCCTGCAGCATCTGCGCCAGGCCGCCGACCCCGAACTGTCCGAAGCCGGCGCCGCCGCGCGCCGCGAGACCCCCGCGCCTTGAGCCCGCCGTCCCCCTACAAGACCTCGGGCGCCACGCGGGCCTTCGGCGCACTGCGCAATTCGCTGCGCGGGCTGCGCGCGGCCTGGCGCACCGAATCGGCCCTGCGCCAGGAGGGTCTTCTCGCCGCGCTGCTGCTGCCGCTGGGCCTGTGGCTGGGCGACGACGGCGTGCAGCGCGCGCTGCTCGGCGGCTCCGTGTTGCTGGTGCCCATCGTCGAACTGCTCAACACCTCGCTGGAATGCGCGGTGGATCGCATTTCCCTGGAGCGCAACGAGCTGAGCGGCCAGGCCAAGGACCTCGGCAGCGCCGCGGTGCTGCTAACCTTGCTGCTTTGCGCGCTGACCTGGGCACTGGTGCTGCTGCCGCGATGGCTGTGAGCCTGGCCGCCGGCCGGCCGCGCGGCTTCAGCGGGTCTTCGAACATGCATTCCCTTTGCGTCTACTGTGGTTCGCGCACCGGCGCCGATCCGGCCTACCTGCAGGCCGCCGTCGATCTGGGACGCGCCATCGCCGCGCGCGGCATGACCCTGGTCTACGGCGGGGGAAGCGTGGGCCTGATGAACGCCACGGCCGACGCTGCGCTGCAGGCCGGGGCGCGCGTGGTGGGCGTCACCACCGAGCTTCTGGTGCGCCGCGAAGTCGCGCACGAAGGACTGAGCGAACTGCACGTGGTGCAGACCATGCACCAGCGCAAGAAGATGATGGCCGACTTCGCCGACGCCTTCGTCGCGCTGCCCGGTGGCATCGGCACGCTGGAGGAACTCTTCGAGGTGTGGACCTGGCGCCAGCTCGGCTACCACAACAAGCCGGTGGGCCTGCTCAACGTGCAGGGCTACTACGACGGCCTGCTCGACTTCCTGGCGCAAAGCCACGAGCAGGGCTTCGTGTCGCCGCAGGTGCTGGGCCTGCTGGTCGTGGATTCGGACCCCGAACGCCTGCTGCTGCGCCTGGGCGGCGCGCAACCGGCCTCCGAGGATCCATGGTGGCACATGCGCGAAACCGTGTGAGCGCGCTCGCTGGCGGGCGTCGCCCGGCCGCGGGCCTCAGACGGCGGCCTCGCCGGTCTCGCTGGTGCGAATGCGGATCACCTGCTCGACGCTGGTGACGAAGATCTTGCCGTCGCCGATCTTGCCGGTTCGCGCGGCCTTCACGATGGAGTCGATGGCCGGATCGACCTGCTCGTCGCGCACCACCACCTCGATCTTGACCTTGGGCAGGAAATCGACCACGTATTCGGCGCCCCGATACAGCTCGGTGTGCCCTTTCTGGCGGCCGAAACCCTTCACCTCGGTGACGGTCAGCCCGGTGACGCCGACCTCGGCCAGCGCCTCGCGCACCTCGTCGAGCTTGAAGGGTTTGATGATGGCCGTGATCTGTTTCATGTTCTTCCTCGCTGGATGTCCCGCCGGGCGCGCCGGGCCTGCGCCGCGCGCCCCCCGTTTTGGTTCCTGGTTTCGTTCACTGTAACCGATTCACGCATCGGGCAGTGCCCGGCGCGCCTCGCTCTCCTCGCGCCAGCGCGAGGTGATCGGGTAGCGCCAGTCGCGCCCGAAGGCGCGGTGGGTGATGCGCACCCCCGGCGGCGCCTGTCGGCGCTTGTACTCGGCGATGCGCAACAGGCGCAGCACGCGCTCGATGTCGGCCGCCGCGAGGCCCTGCGCCAGCATGTCCTCGACGCTGCGGTCGTTCTCCATGTAGGCCTCCAGGATCGCGTCGAGCACCTCGTAGGACGGCAGGCTGTCCTGGTCCACCTGGTCGGGGCGCAGTTCGGCCGAGGGCGGGCGCTCGATGATGCGCCGCGGAATCGGCTCTACCTGGCCGGCCTGCGCGGCCTGGCGATTGCGCCAGCGGGCGAGTTCCCACACCAGGGTCTTGCGCACGTCCTTGATCACCGCGAAGCCTCCAGCCATGTCGCCGTACAGCGTCGCGTAGCCGGTGGCCATCTCGCTCTTGTTGCCGGTGGTCAGCACCATCGAGCCGGTGTTGTTCGACAGGCCCATCAGCAACACGCCGCGGATGCGCGACTGCAGGTTCTCCTCGGTCGTGTCGCCCTCGTGCGCGCGCAGCAGCGGGCGCAGCGAGGCGCGGAAGGCCTCGAACATGGGCGCGATGTCCAGTTCGCTGTGGCGAACCCCCAGGCGTCGCGCCATCTCCCGGGCATCCTCGAGGGAAATGTCCGCGGTGTACGGCGAGGGCATCATCACCGTGTGCACCTGCTCCGCGCCCAGCGCGTCGACGGCGATGGCCAGCACCAGCGCGGAGTCCACCCCGCCCGACAGGCCGATGAGCACGCCGGGAAATCCGTTCTTGCGCACGTAGTCCCGCGTGCCCGTGACCAGCGCCGACCAGGCCTGGCGATGCAGGGACATCGGCGCCGCGAGTTCGGCGGGCAGCGGCCGCGCACCGTCGAAACGCACGATGGGCAGGCAGGGCTCGAACTGCGGCGCGCGCAGGCAGGGCTCGCCGGCCGCGTCGAGCGCGAAGGAGCCGCCGTCGAACACCAGTTCGTCCTGGCCGCCCACGCCATGGGCGAACACCAGCGCCATGCCGGTCTCGCGGCAGCGCTGGCGCATCACCGCCTCGCGCTCGCCGCTCTTGCCCAGGTGGAAGGGCGAGGCGTTGAGCACCAGCAGCACCTGCGCGCCCGCCGCCCGCGCGCGCCGCGGGGCCTCCGGGAACCAGGCGTCCTCGCACACGTTGATGCCGCAGCGCACGCCCTGGCTCTCGAACACCACCGGCTCGCCGCCGCTGGCGAAATAGCGCCGCTCGTCGAAGACCTGGTAGTTGGGCAGCTCGAGCTTGCCGTAGGTGGCCTCGATGCGCCCGTCGCGCAGCACCGAGGCCGCGTTCCAGCGCAGCGGCCGCTGCGTCGATGGGGTACGCTCATCGGCGGCCGCGCCGGGCACGTGCGGGTGGCCGACCACCAGGGCCAGCCCGCTCAGGCGCCGCAGGCGCTCGGCGAGTTCGCGCAGGGTCTGCGTCACCGCCTGCATGAAGGCCGGGCGAAGCAGCAGATCCTCGGGCGGATAGCCCGTCAGGGCCATCTCGGGGGTCAGCAGCACGCCGGCGCCGCCCGCATGGGCCTGCTCGGCCAGCGCCTCGATGGCGCGGGCGTTGCCGGCGAGGTCGCCGACCGTGGGATCGAATTGGGCAATCGCGATGGAAAGGGGCATGGACAGGGATTTTCGCATCGACGTCGGACAAGGGCTGGAATCCATCGACGCCGCGCGCTGGGACGCGCTGGCGGCGGCGACCCCGGGCACCACCATGTTCCAGCGCCATGCCTGGCTGGCGGCGCTGGAGCGAAGCGCCTGCGCGGTGCCCGAGACGGGCTGGCAGGCGCTGGTGCCCTGCCTCTACGACGCCTCGGGGGAACTGGCCGCGGCCTGCGTGGTCTATGCCAAGGGCCACTCGATGGGCGAGTACGTGTTCGACTGGGCCTGGGCCGACGCGCACGAGCGTTGCGGCCTGCCCTACTACCCCAAGCTGCTGCTGGCCACCCCCTTCACGCCGGTGCGCGGCGCCCGCCTGCTCGGGCGCGACGCCGCCGCGCGCGAAGCGCTGCTGCGCGCGCTGCTCGACCTGGCGCGCCGCGCGCGGGTGTCCTCGCTGCACCTGCTGTTCCTCACCGACGAGGAGCGCGCCCGCTGCGAGGCGGCGGGCCTGATGACCCGCACCACCGTGCAATACCACTGGAGCCAGGCCACGCCGCCGTGGCCCGACTTCGACGCATTCGTCGGCGCGCTGAACCACGACAAGCGCAAGAAACTGCGCCAGGAGCGGCGCAAGGTGCGCGAAAGCGGCGTGGAACTGCGGCGCCTGCGCGGGCGCGCCATCGACGGGCCCGCCTGGGAACTGTTCATGCGCTGCTACGAACAGACCTACGCCGAGCACGGCTCCATGCCCTACCTGAACCTGGACTTCTTCCGGCGCCTGGCCGACGCCATGCCCGAGCACCTGCTGCTGATCGTCGCCAGCCTGGACGGCCAGGACATCGCCTGCTCGCTGATCCTGCTGGATCCGCAACTGCGGCGCGCCTACGGGCGCTACTGGGGCGCGCTGCGCCACGTGCCGCTGCTGCACTTCGAGCTTTGCTACTACGAGCCGCTGCAGTTCTGCCTGGAACAGGGCTTCGAGGTGTTCGAGGGCGGTGCCCAGGGCAGCCACAAGATGGCGCGCGGCCTGCTGCCGGTGGAATGCACCTCGGCCCACTGGGTGGCCGAGCCGCGCCTGCGCGCGGCCATCGCCGCCCATCTGGACCGCGAAGGCGAGATGATGAGCGAGCAGATCGACGAGCTTCGCCGGCACCTGCCGCTGCGCCGCGACGCCGAGGCGCAGCCCCGGCGCGAGGAAATCATGTAAGCGCGCGTCGGCGCATCCGCAATTCGGCCTGCACGTGCCCGAGCAGTCCGGCGCAGGCCTGGTCCAGCAGGTCCAGCACGCGCTCGAATCCCTCCGGGCCGCCGTAGTACGGATCGGGAACTTCGTCGGTGCCGGCGCGCGGCGCGAAGCTCATCATCAGGCGCAACTTGTGGCGCAGCGACTCCGGGCAGGCCTCTTGCAGCCATTGCAGGTTGTCGCGGTCCATCGCGACGATCAGATCGAATCGCTCGAAATCCGCCGCCACCACCTGGCGTGCGCGCAGCCCCCCCAGGTCCACGCCGCGACGCTGGGCGTGGCGCTGGGCGCGCGCGTCGGGAGGCTCGCCCGCGTGGTAGCCGTGGGTTCCCGCCGAGTCCGCCTGCACATGCGCATCCAGGCCCTGGCGCCGCACCTCGGCGCGAAATAGACCCTCGGCGCTGGGGGAGCGGCAGATGTTGCCCATGCAGCAGAACAGCACGGCATAGCGGGAGGATTCCTCGGACATCTGCGGCAGCATCGAAGTTGCGGGGGCCCTACTGTAGTGCCTGGGGAGCCTGGGCGCCGCGCCGCGCGGCTCAGGCGTTGCGGGCGTCGAGGTCGTGGTCGTAGCCGGCGCCGAACACGCGGCGGCGCAACTCGGCGAGCTGGTCGCGCACCCGCGCGGCCTGTTCGAACTCCAGGTTGCGCGCGTGCTCGACCATGCGCTTTTCCAGGCGCCGGATCTCGCGCGCCACGTCCTTCTCGTCCAGCGCGTCCAGGCGCGCGTGCTCCTCGTCGGCTCGCGCCTGCGCGCGCGTGGCGCCGCCGGACTGGTCGAACACGCCGTCGATCAGCTCGCGCACCTCCTTGACGATGCCTCGCGGCGTGATGCCGTGCTCGCGGTTGTAGTCGATCTGGCGCGCGCGCCGGCGCTCGGTCTCGCCGATGGCGCCGCGCATCGAGTCGGTGACGGCGTCGGCGTACAGGATGGCCTTGCCGTGCACGTTTCGGGCCGCCCGCCCGATGGTCTGGATCAGCGAGCGCTCGGAGCGCAGGAAGCCTTCCTTGTCGGCGTCCAGGATCGCCACCAGCGAAACCTCGGGGATGTCCAGGCCCTCGCGCAGCAGGTTGATGCCCACCAGCACGTCGAACTGCCCCAGGCGCAGGTCGCGGAGGATTTCCACGCGCTCCACGGTATCGATGTCGGAGTGCAGGTAGCGCACCTTCACCCCGTTGTCGCCCAGGTATTCGGTGAGCTGCTCGGCCATGCGCTTGGTCAGCGTGGTCACCAGCACGCGCTCGCCCACGTCCACGCGCTCGCGGATCTGGCCCAGCAGGTCGTCGACCTGGCTGCTCGCCGGGCGCACCTCGATCTCGGGGTCGACCAGCCCGGTGGGGCGCACCAGCTGCTCCACCACCTCGTCGGCGTGCTGCTGCTCGTACTGCGCCGGCGTGGCCGAGACGAACACCACCTGGCGCATCTTGCGCTCGAACTCCTCGAACTTCAGCGGGCGGTTGTCCAGCGCGGAGGGCAGCCGGAATCCGTATTCCACCAGGGTCTGCTTGCGCGCGCGGTCGCCGTTGTACATGCCGTTGAGCTGCCCGATGAGCACGTGGCTCTCGTCGAGGAACATCACGGCGTCGCGCGGCAGGTAGTCCACCAGGGTCGGCGGGGGATCTCCCGGAGCGGCCCCGGACAGGTGGCGGGTGTAGTTCTCGATGCCCTTGCAATGCCCGATCTCGCCGAGCATCTCCAGGTCGAAGCGGGTGCGCTGCTCCAGGCGCTGCGCCTCCACCAGCTTGCCCATCGAGCGCAGCTCCTTCAGGCGCTGGTGCAATTCCACCTCGATGGTCTTGACGGCTTCCAGCACGCGCTCGCGCGGGGTCACGTAGTGGCTGCCGGGATACACGGTGAACCGCGGGATCTTCTGCCGCACCGCGCCGGTGAGCGGGTCGAACAGGCTGAGAGACTCGATCTCGTCGTCGAACAGTTCCACGCGCAGGGCCAGTTCGGCATGCTCGGCGGGGAAGATGTCGATCTGGTCCCCGCGCACCCGAAAGCAGCCGCGCGAGAAATCGACGTCGTTGCGCTGGTACTGCATGCGCACCAGCTGCGCGATCAGGTCGCGCTGGCCGAGGCGGTCCCCCGCGCGCATGGTCAGCACCATGGCGTGGTAGTCGGCCGGGTTGCCGATGCCGTAGATGGCGCTGACGCTGGCCACGATCAGCACGTCGCGCCGCTCCAGCAGGCTCTTGGTCGCCGACAGGCGCATCTGCTCGATGTGCTCGTTGATCGCGCTGTCCTTCTCGATGAACAGATCGCGCTGCGGCACGTAGGCCTCGGGCTGGTAGTAGTCGTAATAGCTGACGAAGTACTCCACCGCGTTGCGCGGGAAGAACTCCCGGAACTCGCTGTACAGCTGCGCGGCCAGGGTCTTGTTGGGCGCGAACACGATCGCCGGGCGCCCCAGGCGCGCGATCACGTTGGCCATGGTGTAGGTCTTACCCGAGCCCGTCACCCCGAGCAGGGTCTGGAAGCTCAGGCCGTCGCGCAGCCCCTGCACCAGCGCGTCGATGGCCGCCGGCTGGTCCCCCGCGGGCGGATAGGGCTGATGCAGCTGGAACGGCGAATCCTCGTAGCGCAACAGCTGCGGGGCGTCGGATTCGGCAACGGCGAGACGGGGCATGGCGGCGGGAATCGGGACGGCCCGCCGACACGGGGATCGCCGGCAGGCCTAAAATGCGCATTTTGCGGCAAGCGCAGTTTGCGCGTCCGAGACCGCTGCTGCTGTTAATCTGTCATGTTCCCAGCGTCTGTCGCAGCACTGCGAACGGGATGACCTTTGCGTCCGAGCGCGGGGCGGGCATGCCCATCCCACGCATCCTGGGCCCGCGGGCCCGATGGCGCCGAGACGCATTTTCATCACAACCGACCGAACACCCATGAGCGCTTCCTTGTTTACCGGCGTGGAGATGGCTCCGCGCGACCCGATCCTGGGGCTCAACGAGCAGTTCCAGGCCGACCCCAACCCCTCGAAGGTCAATCTGGGCGTCGGCGTCTACACCGACGAGAACGGCAAGCTGCCGCTGCTGGCCTGCGTCAAGGAGGCGGAGAACCTGATCGCCGAGAGCCCGAAGCCGCGCGGCTACCTGCCGATCGACGGCATCGTCGCCTACGACCAGGCTGTGCAGGCGCTGGTGTTCGGGGCCGAATCGGAGGTGGTGAAGTCCGGTCGCGTGGTCACCGCGCAGGCGCTGGGCGGCACCGGCGCGCTGAAGATCGGCGCCGACTTCCTCAAGCGCCTGCAACCCGGCGCGAAGGTCCTGATCTCCGATCCGAGCTGGGAGAACCATCGCGCGCTGTTCGAGGCCGCCGGCTTCGAAGTGGGCACCTACCCCTACTACGACGCGGCCAACCGCCGCGTGGCCGTGCAGGGCATGCTCGACGCGCTGGCGGCCGCGGCCCCCGGCACCATCGTCGTGCTGCACGCCTGCTGCCACAACCCGACCGGCTACGACCTGGAGCCCGCGCAATGGCAGCGGGTCATCGAGGCGGTGCGCTCGCGCGGCCTGGTGCCCTTCCTCGACATGGCCTACCAGGGCTTCGCCGAGGGCATCGCCGAGGACGGCGCGGTGATCGGACAGTTCGTCGCCGCCGGGCTGGATTTCTTCGTGTCCACCTCCTTCTCCAAGAGCTTCTCGCTGTACGGCGAACGCGTGGGCGCGCTGAGCATCGTCTGCTCCAGCCGCGACGAGGCGCAACGCGTGCAGTCGCAGCTCAAGCGGGTGATCCGCACCAATTACTCCAACCCGCCGACCCACGGCGCGCAGGTGGTGACCATGGTGTTGTCGACGCCGGCACTGCGCGCCCAGTGGGAGCAGGAACTGGGCAAGATGCGCGAGCGCATCCGCTCGATGCGCTCCGCGCTGGTCGATCGCCTGAAGGCCGCCGGCGTGCAGGGCGACCTGGGCTTCATCACCACCCAGCGCGGCATGTTCAGCTATTCCGGGCTGAACGCCTCGCAGATGGAGCGCCTGCGCAGCGAGTTCGGCATCTACGGGGTGTCGACCGGGCGCATCTGCGTGGCCGCGCTGAACCTCGGCAACATCGACTACGTGGCCAAGGCGATGGCCGCGGTGATGCATTGAACTAAACAATTCTCGGCCGGCACCCGGAGCCGTCGTGCCCCGGGTGCGCCCGGATGCCCTCGCGCCGCCGAAGTCCTACAATTGGTGCAGTGCATCAGCGGGGCTGTCGATGATTTACGACTGGTATGAATCTCAACGGGCGATCCTGAGCCCGCTGGCCGACTTCGCGCAGGCCGCGTCGAAGTTCTACACCAACCCGCTGTGGCCCCTGTCCCAGGCGCCCAGCATGCAGCGCGTGTCCGCCAGCTACGAGCTGATGCACCGCCTGCTCAAGAGCTACGAGAAACCCGATTTCGGCATCTCCTCGGTGCGCATCGGAGACCGCGACGTTGCGGTGCAGCAACAGGTGTCGCTGGACAAGCCCTTCTGCCGCCTGCTGCGTTTCAAGCGTTTCAGCGACGATGCCGAGGTGCTGCGCGCGATGAAGGCCCAGCCCACGGTGCTGATCGTGGCACCGTTGTCGGGCCACCACGCGACGCTGTTGCGCGACACGGTGCGCACGCTGCTGCGCAACCACAAGGTCTACATCACCGACTGGGTGGACGCGCGCATGGTGCCCACCGAGCACGGCACCTTCTCGCTCGACGACTACGTCGGCTACGTGCAGGAGTTCATCCGGCACATCGGCCCCGACGTGCACGTGATGTCCGTGTGCCAGCCCACGGTGCCGGTGCTGGGCGCGATCTCGCTGATGGCCTCGGCCGGCGAGCCCACGCCGCGCACCATGGTCATGATGGGCGGCCCGATCGACGCCCGGCATTCGCCGACCGCGGTCAACAACCTGGCGACGAACAAGAGCCTCGAGTGGTTCGAGTCCAACGTGATCTATCGCGTTCCGGTGAACTATCCCGGCGCGGGGCGTCGCGTGTATCCGGGCTTCCTGCAGCACACCGGGTTCATCGCGATGAATCCGGACCGCCACATGCAGTCGCACTACGACTATTTCCTGCAACTGGTGCGCGGCGACGACGACGACGCGGATGCCCACCGGCGCTTCTACGACGAGTACAACGCCGTGCTCGACATGGACGCCGACTACTACCTCGACACCATCCGCACCGTGTTCCAGGAATTCGCGCTGGTGCACGGCACCTGGAAGGTGGCGGGCCGGCCGGTGCGCCCGCAGGACATCCGGGGCACCGCGCTGCTGACCATCGAGGGCGAGCTGGACGACATTTCCGGCGCCGGCCAGACCCAGGCCGCGCATGACCTGTGCACGTCGATCCCGGCCTCCCAGCGCGCCCATTACACGGTGCCCGGCGCCGGTCACTACGGCATCTTCTCGGGGCGCCGCTGGCGCGAACTGGTGTACCCGCGCGTGAGCGAGTTCATCGCCGCGCACCGCCTGGCGGCGGCACCGGCGGTGGCGGGCACGCCGGTCAAGGCGCGGCGCCGCGCCTGAGTCGCGCGATGGGCCGCGACGCGCTCGCCGTTCGGCCGCTGCCGCCGGGATTCGCCGGCGCTCCCGACGGCCCCTCCCGGCATGGCTGACTCGGCGCTGCTGCAGGCGATCGACGACGCCTTGCCGCAGACCCAGTGCCGGCGCTGCGGCTATGCCGACTGCAAGGCCTATGCGCGGGCGCTGGCCGACGGCGAGGCGACGATCAACCGCTGCCCGCCCGGGGGCGCCGAAGGCGTCCGTCGCCTGGCGGCGATCACCGGGCAGGTGCCGCTGGCGCTGGATCCGCAGTGCGGCGAGGAAGCGCCCAGGCGCCTGGCGTGGATCGATGAATCCGCCTGCATCGGCTGCACCCTGTGCATCCAGGCCTGCCCGGTGGATGCCATCGCCGGCGCGCCGCGACGCATGCACACGGTGATCGCGGACTGGTGCACCGGCTGCGAGCTCTGCCTGCCGCCCTGCCCGACCGACTGCATCCGCCTGGTCGAGCAGCCGCTGCGGGCACGGGCCAGCGGATGGGATGCATGGAGCCCGCGACAGGCACAGCAGGCGCGGGAGCGCTACGAGCGCCGTTCGCGCCGCCTCGAACACGAGCGCGCGGCGACCCAGGCCGCCCGCGCCCCGGTGGCACCTTCGTCGCAGGCCCCCGCGGAGCAGGCCGCGCAGCAGCGCAAGCAGGCCATGGTGCGCGCGGCGCTGGAGCGCGCCCGCGCCCGCCAGGCCTCGCGCGGCTGAAGCTGCGCTACGCTGGCGCGATGCCCAAGCCCCCCGTCGCGATGAAAGCCGCCCAGGTCGAAACCCTGTTCGCGCGCCTGCAGGCCGCCGATCCGCATCCGGTCAGCGAACTCCACTACCGCAACCCCTTCGAACTGCTGGTCGCCGTGGTGCTGTCGGCGCAGGCCACCGACGCCGGCGTGAACAAGGCCACACCGGCGCTGTTCGCCGCGGCCCCCACGCCTCAGGCGATGGCGCGGCTCGACGAGGACCAGGTGGCCGGGTTCATCCGCACCATCGGGCTGTACCGCACCAAGGCGCGCAACGTGGTGGCGCTCAGCCGTGCGCTGGTGGAACAGCACGGGGGCCAGGTGCCGTCGTCGCGCGAAGCCCTGGAAGCCCTGCCGGGTGTCGGGCGCAAGACCGCCAACGTGGTGCTCAACGTCGCCTTCGGACAGCCCACGCTGGCCGTGGATACTCACGTGCTGCGCGTGGCCAACAGGCTGGGACTGGCCCGCTCGGACAAGCCGCTGGAAGTCGAGAAGGCGCTGCTCAAGCTGGTGCCCGCGGCGTACGCACAGGACGCCCACCACTGGCTGATCCTGCACGGACGCCACGTCTGCAAGGCCCGACAACCCGAATGCTGGCGCTGCGCCCTGACCGACCTGTGCCCCTACGAGCCGAAGACTCCCTTGAAGAGTCGAGCGTAGCGAGAAGGGTGGTCCCATGATCTCCCGGCAAAGCGACCTGCGGGCTGCGGACCGGCTGCCCGGGGCGCGCATGAAGCGCAGGCAGATGCTGCTGCTCGGCTGCGCGCTGCTCGCCGCGCCCAATGCGCGCGCCGCGGTGAGCGCGCGCGACGACGAGGGCCGCGAACTGCGCCTGGCGCGCCCCGCGCGGCGCATCGTCGCGCTGTCGCCGCAACTGGTGGAACTGAGCCTGGCCGCCGGTGCGGGCCGGTTCCTGGTCGGCACCATCGGCGGCGCCCGGCTGCCCGCCGCGGTGCATGCGCTTGCGCGCGTGGGCGACGCCTTCGGGCTGAACCTGGAGGCCCTGGCCATGCTGCGCCCCGATCTCGTGCTGGCGTGGCGCTCGGGGGTGGCGCCGCGCCAGGTCGAGGCGCTGCGCCGCCTGGGCATTCCCGTGTACTGGAGCGATACGCGGCGCCTGCGCGACGTCGGCGAAACGGTACTGCGCATCGGCGAACTGGCGGGCACGCTCGCCGTCGCGCGGACATGGGCCGAGGCCTACTTCCGCCGCCTGCGCGCGCTGCGCGGGCACGCGCGCGGCCTGCCGCCGGTACGCGTGTTCTTCCAGGTCTGGCCCGCGCCGCTGATGAGCATCGGCGGCGGCCAGCTGATCGATCGCGCGATCGCCTTGTGCGGGGGCACGAACGTATTCGGGGACCTGAGCGCGCCCGCGGCGCAGGTCAGCCGGGAAGCAGTGCTGGCGCGCGACCCCCAGCTGATCGTGGCGGCAACGCAGGATGCCCGCGCGCTGCAGGCCTGGCGCGGCTTCCCGCAGGTGTCGGCGGTGCGCCACGGGCGCCTGGTGCTGCTCGACCCCGACGGCCTGCCCCGCATGGGCACCGGCGCGATCGACGCCTTGCAACAGCTGTGCCGCGCCATCGATCTCACGCGCCGGGACCTGGCACGCTGAGCGCGCGCACCCGCCCTCATTCCCCCGCCACCCACAGATCGGCGTGGCCGGGTCGTTCGATGCGCTGCCAAGCGCAGGCGTAGGCCCGGCGCAGCGTGTCCTCGCACAACACCTGCGAGGCTTCCCCGGCGCTCCAGGCCCCGTCGGGAAGCAAGGCCAGCACGTGCGTGGCCAGCGCCGCCACCCAGTTCAGGTCATGCGCGCTGAACACCAGCGCCCGCCCCGTGCCGGGCGCGACATGCTCGCCCAGCAGACGCGCCAGGCTGGCCTGGTGGCGGGGATCCTGGAAGCTTACCGGCTCGTCCAGCAGCAGCAAGGCCGTGTCCTGCGCCAGCACCTGGGCCAGCGCGACACGCTGGCGTTCGCCGGAGGACAGCAGCAGCAGCGAACGCCGCGCCAGCGCCAGCGCATCCACCGCCTGCAGGCATTGCAGCGCGCGCTGCTCGTCGGGCTCGCGCTGCCCCAGCATCAATGCATCCAGCACGCAGATGCCGAAGCGGTCGTGGGGCAAGGACGGCATGTAGGCGCGCAGCCGGGCCTGGCGTGCCGGGCCGATGCGCGCCAGGGTCTCGCCGGCCAGTTCGACGCTGGCGCCCTGCGGTTCGCGCAACCCGGCCAGCAGGCGCAGCAGCGTGGACTTGCCGGCGCCGTTGCGTCCGATCAGGGCCCAGCGCTGGCCCGGTCGCACCTGCAGGCGCAGGTCGCGCACCAGGCACAGCGCGCCCGCGCGGACCTGCGCGGCGTCCAGGCGCAGCATGACGGCTTCGTCCATCAGGCCTGCCCCCGCAACAGCAGAACGACGAACACCGGCGCGCCGACCAGCGCCGTGATCGCGCCGACCGGAAGCTCGTAGGGCATGGCCACGCCGCGCGCCAGCGCGTCCGCCCCCAGCAGCAGCGCGGCGCCCAGCAGCGGCGCCGCCCAGGCCTGCTGGTGCATGCGCTGCACGCCTCGCAGGCGCAGCAAGTGCGGCACCACGAGTCCGACGAAACCGATCGCCCCCGCCTGCGACACGGCCGCCGCTGTGGCCAGCGCCGCCACCAGCACCAGGCCCAGGCGAAGGCGCTGCAGGGGCTCGCCCAGCAGCCAGGCCTGCTCCGCGCCCAGCGCCACCCGGTCCAGGCGCCTGGCGCCCAGGCGCAGCAGCAGCGCGAGCGCGGCGGCCAGCAGGCACAGCCACCATCCGCCCGAAGCCCCCGACAGGTCGCCCACCAGCCAGAACACCGCGCCGCGCAGGCTGTGCTCGGGCACCAGCGCGAGGGTCAGCGTCGAGCAGGCGCCGAACACCGCCGACAGCATCGCCCCGATCAGGATCAGTTGCGCGGGAGCCTGTTCGTCGGTGGCCGCCAGCGCACGGCGCCCCAGCAGCAGCAGCAGGCCCAGCGCCACCAGCGCTCCGAGCAGGCTGCCCAGGCCGAGCAGCCCGCCGAAGCTCACCAGCATGAGCAGCGCGCCCAGCCCGGCGCCTCCGGAGGCGCCCAGCACGTAGGGATCGGCCAGCGGATTGCGCAGCAGCAACTGCATCGCCAGGCCCGCCTGCGCCAGCAAGGCGCCGACGCCCGCGGCGGCGAGTGCCCGCGGCAGGCGCAGTTCGCGCACCAGCGGCCAGGACCAGCCGGCCGCCCCGACTCCGAGTTCGAGCCCCAGCATGGCCAGCAGCAGCCCCCCCAGCAACAGCGCCAGCGCCGCCCCGCGGGGGGAGCGCAAGGTGGCGTCTCGCGGACTCGAAAGCTCTGCGGGCAGGGTCATGGGCGCGGGGTCGGCGAGATACGGCGGGATGGGGCGGCGGTCGCGCCGGGAAGGGGTCGCGGCGCGCCCCACACTATAGAATCGGCGCCATGAACCCTGCAGCCGATTGGAACGCACAGCTCGACGACATCCAGGCCAAGGTCGAACGCCTGGCGCTGCGCCATGCGGAGGCCGGGCGCACCCAGGCCCTGCTGCAGCAGCGCGTGCAACAACTCGAAGCGGAGCGCGACGGCCTGCGCCAACGTCTGGGCGAGGCTCGCGTGCGCGTGGACCAGTTGCTGGCGCGCCTGCAAGGCCCGCAGGACGGCCAGGCGAGCGCCGGCGGCGCGGAGGGCCGGTGATGGGCGCGCCGACGACGACCACGCTGGAGGTCAGCATCATGGGCCAGAGCTACGTGCTGGCCTGCCAGGAAGGGGAACAGGACGCGCTGCGCCAGGCCGTGGCCGAGGTCGACCGCGAGATGTGCAGCATCCGCGATCTCGGACGCATCCGGGCACGCGAGCGCATCGCCGTGCTGGCGGCGCTGAACCTGGCGCATGCCAAGCTCAGCGGCGACGCTTCCGCCGGGGCCGCCGCGCCCGCGCCGGCCGAGCTGGGCGCGCGCCTGCAGCGCCTGCAGCAGCGTCTGGACGCCGCGCTCGACGAGGACGGCCAGCTGCTGTGAGCGGCCCGCGCGGGGCCCGGGCCCGCTACAATCGGTGGGGTCTGCCTGGCTGCGTCGATCAGGCATTTCTTGAACCGATGCGCTGTGCCTCGGGCCTGGAAGATTCCACGTGGGCGCGAAGTGTCTCGCGCAGACGCTCCCGAAGCGTGGTGACCTAGCCCACCTGTCCCGGAAGGGTTCAGGGATCCACGGTCGGCGCGGTTCGGGCAGACGCCCCCTTCCCGCAAGTGCCCTGGCGGGGCCGCGCGCCGCCGCCTCGCCGCAGCCATGCCGCCGGGCAACCGCGCGGCCCCCGCTTCGCCTTTCCCTCCCCGCCATGCCCGTCGTCTTCCTGCTCGAACTCATGCTCCTGGGTTCCTTCACCGGTTGTTTCGCGGGCATGCTGGGACTGGGCGGGGGCATGCTGCTGGTGCCGTTCCTCACCTTCATGTTCACCTACCAGCATTTTCCGCCCGAGCTGGTCGTGCACATGGCCATCGCGACCTCGCTGACCACCATCGTGTTCACCGCGTCGTCCAGCGTGCGCATGCACCACAAGCGCGGCGCCGTGCAGTGGCGCACCGTGCGCTGGCTGGGCCTGGGCGCGCTGCTCGGCACCTTCGTCGGCGCGCACGTGGCCAGTCACCTGCACGCCAGCTGGCTGGCGCTGTTCTTCGGCGGCTTCGTCGGACTGTCGGCGCTGCGCATGTTCCGCGGCGCCAGGCCCGACGCCGCGCAGGCGCCCGAGCAGCACCTGCCCGCCGCCTCGCTGGTGCTGGCCGCCGGCGGCGGCATCGGGGCCATTTCCTCGGTGCTCGGCGCGGGGGGCGGCTTCCTGACCGTGCCCTTCCTGCGCTGGAGCGGGGTGCCCATGCGCACCGCCGTCGGCACCAGCGCCGCCACCGGGCTGCTGATCGCCATCGGCGGCCTGCTGGGCTACGTGTCGGCCGGGCTGGGCGCGCAGGGCCTGCCGCCCTACTCGCTGGGCTACGTGTACGTGCCGGCGCTGCTGGCGTGTTCGGCCACCAGCGTGATCTCGGCGCCGCTGGGCGCCAGCCTGACCCATCGCCTGCCGGTGCACGTGCTGCAGCGCGTGTTCTCCCTGCTGCTGCTGGCGCTGGCCAGCTACATGTTCTACAAGGGACTGCAGCAGATGGGCTGGGTGGCCGCGCGGGCCTGAACGTCCGTGACCGCGCTGGCGCCCGAGCCGGGCGACCCGCTGCGCTGGGTGCTCGACACCAACGTGGTGCTCGACTGGCTGGTGTTCGCCGATGCGCACATGCGCGCGGTCGATGCCTGGCTGCGCGACGGTCGCGCGCGCTGGCTGCACACCCCGGCGATGCTCGAGGAACTGCTCGACGTGGTATCACGCGAGCAGGTGCTGCGTCGCGCCGGCGCCGTGGCCGACGCCCTGGCCCGGCGCGTGCTGGACGCGGCCGGCGAGCACGGCCTGTGCCGGCCCGAGGCGCCGGCCTGCGCCTGGCGCTGCGCCGACCCCGACGACCAGATGTTCATCGATCTTGCCGCGCAGGCACGCGCGCAGTGCCTGCTCACCCGCGACAAGGCGCTGCTGGCGCTGGCGCCGCGCTGCGCGGGGCTGGGGCTGCGCATCGTGCGTCCGGCCGAACTCGGCCTGCCGGACTGATCCGGCGCGCGGGACCGGCCGGCCGGTTCAGCGCGGGCTCAGGCTCCGGCGGCTGCCGCCGGCATGGGCTGGCGCCGCGACCACAGGATCAGCCCGATGCCCAGCACGATCAGCGGGATCGACAGCAACTGTCCCATCGTGGCGCCGAACCAGAGGTAGCCCAGGAAAGCATCGGGCTGGCGAAAGAATTCCGCGGTGAACCGGGCCAGGCCGTAGCCCAGCGCGAACCAGCCGGCGATGAAACCGCGCGGGCGCGGCTTGGAGCGCAGCCACCACAGCAGCGCGAACAGCAGCACGCCCTCCAGGGCCAGTTCGTACAGTTCGGAGGGGTAACGAGGCACCAGCGAGCCCGACTCCGGGTAGATCATCGCGCCGGGCCACCAGGCGGGAGCCGCGCGCCCCCACAACTCGCCGTTGATGAAATTGCCCATGCGGCCGAAGGCGATCCCGGGAGGAATCATCGGCGCGATGAAATCCACCAGTTCCAGCCATCCCACGCGGCGCTTGCGCGCGAACCACCAGGCGGCCACCAGCACGCCCAGCAGGCCGCCGTGAAAGGACATGCCGCCGTCCCATACCGCCACGATCTGCGTGGGGTGCGAGAAGTAGTAGGCGGGCTGGTAGAACAGCACGTACCCCAGGCGCCCGCCCAGGATGACGCCCAGCACGCCCGCGAACAGCATGTCCTCGATGTCGCGGGTGGTCCAGCCGTAGGCGGCGTAGGGGGGGTCCTTCAGGCGCAGGCGCGCGAGCACCCAGAAGCTGACGAAGCCCAGCAGGTACATGATGCCGTACCAGTGGACCTGCAGAGGACCGATGCGAAACGCGATGGGGTTGAAATCAGGATGGACGAGCATCCCCGAAGTGTAAGGCCCAAGCCCCCTCCGGCCCGTTGGCTGGGCGCCCGGACACCCGCCCGGTGCGCCCCGCATCGAGCCCGCTCAGGGCGTGGTCTCGGCTTCCTTGCGGCGCGGCGGCTTCGACTCCGGCTCGGAGATGTCCAGATGGATTTCCCCGGCCTCGTCGACGTCCACGGTCACGCGGCCGCCGTCGACCAGGCGTCCGAACAGCAATTCGTCGGCCAGCGCCCGGCGGATCGTGTCCTGGATCAGGCGCTGCATCGGACGCGCGCCCATCAGCGGATCGAAGCCCTTGGACGCCAGGAACTTGCGCAAGGCGTCGGTGAAAGTCGCCTCGACGCGCTTTTCCGCCAGTTGGGACTCGAGTTGCAGCAGGAACTTGTCCACGACGCGCAGGATGATGGTTTCGTCCAGCGAGCGGAAGTTGATGATCGCGTCCAGGCGGTTGCGGAACTCCGGCGAGAACATGCGCTTGATGTCGACCATCTCGTCGCCGCGCTCGCGCTGGGAGGTGAAGCCGATCGCGCCCTTCTGCATGGTCTCCGCGCCGGCGTTGGTGGTCATGATCAGGATCACGTTGCGGAAATCCGCCTTGCGCCCGTTGTTGTCGGTCAGCGTGCCGTTGTCCATCACCTGCAGCAGCACGTTGAACACGTCCGGGTGGGCCTTCTCGATCTCGTCGAGCAGCAGCACCGCATGCGGCTTCTTGGTGATCGCCTCGGTCAGCAGGCCGCCCTGGTCGAATCCCACGTAGCCCGGAGGCGCGCCGATCAGGCGCGACACCGTATGGCGCTCCATGTATTCGGACATGTCGAAGCGCACCAGTTCGATGCCCAGCACGTAGGCCAGTTGACGCGCCACCTCGGTCTTGCCCACGCCGGTGGGCCCGCTGAACAGGAAGGAACCGATGGGCTTGTCCGGCTTGCCCAGGCCCGAGCGGGTCATCTTGATCGCCGCCGAAAGCGCGCCGATCGCCTCCTCCTGCCCGAACACGACGTTCTTCAGGTCGCGCTCCAGGTTGCGCAGCTTGGAACGGTCGTCGGTGGTCACGCTGTGCACCGGCACGCGCGCGATCTTGGACACGATGTCCTCGATCTCGGTCTTGCCGATGGTCTTCTTCTGCCGGCTCTTGGGCAGCACGCGCTGCGCCGCGCCGGCCTCGTCGATCACGTCGATGGCCTTGTCGGGCAGGTGGCGATCATTGATGTACTTGGCCGACAGCTCGGCCGCCGCCGTCAGCGCGCCCGCGCCGTACTTCACGCCGTGGTGCTCCTCGAAGCGCGACTTCAGCCCCTTGAGGATCTCCACCGTCTGCTCGACGCTGGGCTCGACCACGTCGATCTTCTGGAAACGCCGCGACAGCGCGGCATCCTTCTCGAAAATGCCCCGGTACTCGGTGAAGGTCGTGGCGCCGATGCACCGCAGCTGCCCCGAGGTGAGCGCCGGCTTGAGCAGGTTGGACGCGTCCAGCGTGCCGCCGGAAGCGGCGCCGGCACCGATCAGGGTGTGGATCTCGTCGATGAACAGGATGGCGTGCGGCATCTCGCGGATCTGCTTGATCACCGCCTTGATGCGCTGCTCGAAGTCGCCGCGATACTTGGTGCCCGCCAGCAGCGCGCCCATGTCCAGCGAATACACCACGCCGCCTTCCAGCACCGCCGGCACCTGGCCCTGCACGATGCGCCAGGCCAGGCCTTCGGCGATCGCCGTCTTGCCCACGCCGGCCTCGCCGACCAACAGCGGGTTGTTCTTGCGTCGGCGGCACAGCACCTGGATCACCCGCTCGACCTCGGCCTCGCGCCCGATCAGCGGATCGATGCGCCCCTCGCGCGCCAGCTGGTTCAGGTTCTGCGTGAACTGGTCCAGCGGGGTTTCCTTGCCCTCGCGCTCCTCCTCTTCGCCGGCGGCACCCGAGGCGGCCGGCTTGGCCGGCTCCAGCGGGTCGGTCTTGCGAATGCCGTGCGACAGGTAGTTCACCACGTCCAGGCGCGTGACCCCTTGCTGGTGCAGGTAGTACACCGCGTGCGAGTCCTTCTCGCTGAAGATCGCCACCAGCACGTTGGCGCCGGTGACTTCCTTCTTGCCGTTGCTGGAGGACTGCACGTGCATGATCGCGCGCTGGATCACGCGCTGGAACCCCAGCGTGGGCTGGGTGTCCACCTCGTCGGTGCCGGGCACCACGGGGGTGTTGTCCTTGACGAAGGTGCTCAGGCTCTTGCGCAGGTCGTCCAGATTGGCCGAGCAGGCGCGCAGCACCTCCGCCGCGGAGGGATTGTCCAGCAACGCCAGCAGCAGGTGCTCGACGGTGATGAACTCGTGCCGCTGCTGGCGGGCCTCGACGAAGGCCATGTGCAGGCTGACTTCCAGTTCCTGGGCAATCATGATGCTCTCCTAGACGGCCTCCATCACGCACTGCAGCGGATGGCCGGCCTGACGCGCCGCCGCCATGACCTGTTCCACCTTGGTCGCGGCGACGTCCTTCGCATACACCCCGCAGACCCCCCTGCCATGCTGGTGCACCTTGAGCATGATCTGGGTCGCGGTTTCGAAATCTTTCGAGAAAAACTGCTGGATCACGAGCACGACGAATTCCATGGGGGTGAAATCGTCGTTCAACATCACCACCTGATACAGCGGCGGAGGCTTGAGCCTTTGCTCCTGGCGCTCCACCACCGCCGCCGAGCCGGGGCTCGTGCCGGGAATCTTGCGGGGCTTCGACATGAGCTGATTCTAGGGTCGCCTTTGCAGCGGCGCCGACACGGCACCTTGGGGCCCATTGTCGGACAAAGTGCGCCATCCGTGTGGAGCGTGCATGCGCCGCCGACGCATTGTTGCCCCGGCGCAAACACCGGACGCACGCGGCCCGGCGCGGGGCCATGGGCCCGCCGGGCGGCGGACCCGCCGCGCCGCGCCCGCTCGGGCGCCGCGCGGCATCGAAACCGTCGGCAGCCGGCTGGCCGGTGGAGTACCGGCCCCGCGGCAGCCCGGCTCCGATCGGCTTACATATGCTCGATCATCACCTGACCGAAGCCCGAGCACGACACCTGGGTGGCGCCGTCCATGAGGCGGGCGAAGTCGTAGGTGACCCGCTTGGATTCGATCGAGCGCTCCATCGAGCGGATCACGCAGTCGGCCGCCTCGACCCAGCCCATGTGGCGCAGCATCATCTCGGCCGACAGGATCTCCGAGCCGGGGTTGACGTAGTCCTTGCCGGCGTACTTGGGCGCCGTGCCGTGGGTGGCCTCGAACATGGCCACGTCGTCCGACAGGTTGGCGCCGGGGGCGATACCGATGCCGCCGACCTGCGCGGCCAGCGCGTCCGAGATGTAGTCGCCGTTCAGGTTCAGGGTGGCGATGACGTCGTATTCGGCCGGGCGCAGGATGATCTGCTGCAGGAAGGCGTCCGCGATCACGTCCTTGACCACGATGTCGTGGCCGGTCCGGGGATTGCGGAAACTGCACCACGGACCTCCGTCCACCGGCTGCGCGCCGAACTCGCGCTGCGCCAGCGCGTAGCCCCAGTCGCGGAAACCGCCCTCGGTGAACTTCATGATGTTGCCCTTGTGCACCAGGGTCACCGACTTGCGGTCGTTGTCGATCGCGTACTGGATGGCCTTGCGCACCAGGCGCTCGGTGCCCTCGCGCGACACCGGCTTGATGCCGATGGCCGAGGACTCGGGGAAACGGATCTTGGTCACGCCCATGTCGCGAATCAGGTAGTCGATGACCTTCTTCGCCCCGGCGCTCTCGGCCGCCCACTCGATGCCGGCGTAGATGTCCTCGGAGTTCTCGCGGAAGATCACCATGTCCACCTTCTCCGGCGCCTTCACCGGCGAGGGCACGCCGGCAAAATAGCGCACCGGGCGCAGGCAGACGTACAGGTCGAGTTCCTGGCGCAGCGCGACGTTCAGGGAACGGATGCCCCCGCCCACGGGCGTGGTCAGCGGACCCTTGATCGACACCACGAATTCCTTCACGACCTGAAGGGTCTCCTCGGGCAGCCAGACGTCCGGCCCGTAGATGCGGGTGGCCTTCTCGCCGGCATAGACCTCCATCCAGGAGATCTTGCGCTTCGAACCGTAGGCCTTGGCGACCGCCGCGTCGACCACCTTGATCATCACCGGCGTGATGTCGGCACCGGTGCCGTCGCCTTCGATGTAGGGAATGATGGGCCGATCGGGCACGCTCAGGGCATGATCGGCGCCCACGGTGATGCGTTGACCCTCGGCGGGTACGCGGATGTGCTGGTACATGGAGTCCTCCGGTGCAAGAAGACGTTCATTCTAGCCTTGCGTTCGCGCAATTCGTGAAGTCCTTTATAAGACACAAGACTCCCGAGCCCGAAACGGGGCTTCGGTGCGCGGGAGGGGGCTTCCTCGCCGCGAGCCTGCATGTCAACCGGATTTCGAGCAGGCGCGTTACGGCTGTGACCCCAAGGGGTCGAATTCCATCCACTAGAGGCTAACCAGTCATGAAAAAGATCATTGCCGCCGTTTTCGCCCTGTTCTTCGCCACCGCGACCCTGGCGCAAGCCGCCACCCCGGCCAAGGCCGAAGGTGCCAAGCCCGCCGCCCACAAGGTCGTGAAGCACAAGAAGGTCGCCAAGAAGACCGCCAAGAAGATGGAAAAGAAGGAAGCCGCCAAGAAGTAAGCTCGGATCGAGCTGACGTTCTTGTCGCCCGCGGGACTCGTGCCCGCGGCGATGCGGAAGGCGCCGTAAGGCGCCTTTTTTCTGGTCGCTGCGCGGCACAATGGCGCCATCGCCCCCCAAGGTCCCGACTCCATGGACTGCTCGCGCCGAAATCCCGCTCCGCCATCGCCGCGTCGCGCGTCCCGCGCGGCGGAGCGGCGCCGCCTGCGCGCCCTGAGCTGGGCCGCGCTGGGCCTGCTCGCGCTGCCCTTGGACGCGCGCGCCGCGCCGGTCGCCCCTCCCGAGACGATCCCGACGGCCACGCTGCACGTGGCCGGCCACCCGGTGGCGGCGGAAGTCGCGGCCACTCCCGCTCAGCGCGAGACCGGACTGATGAACCGCCGCGAGCTGGCGCCCGGCCACGGCATGCTGTTCGTGTTTCGCCACGACCAGGATGTGTGCATGTGGATGAAAAACACCTACCTGCCGCTGAGCGTGGCCTTCATCGACGCGCAGGGGCGCATCCGCAACCTGGCGGACATGCAGCCGCTCACCCTGGACACGCATTGCGCGTCCGGTGCGGTGCGGTATGCGCTGGAGATGCCCCTGGGCTGGTTCGCCGCGCACCAGGCCGGGCCCGGTGCGCTGGTGCAGGGGTTGCCGCGGCCCAGGTGAAGCCCGGGCCGTCGGGACTCAGGCCAGCTGGCTTTGCGCGAACTTCCAGTTCGCCAGCTTGTCGAGGAAGGTGGTGACGAAGTCGGGACGACGGTTGCGGTAGTCCACGTAGTAGGCGTGTTCCCACACGTCCACCGTCAGCAGCGGCTTGTCGCCCGAGGTCAGCGGAGTGGCGGCGTTGCTGGTGTTGACGATGTCCACGCTGCCGTCGGCCTTGCGCACCAGCCAGGTCCAGCCAGAGCCGAAATTGCCCACCGCCGACTTGTGGAAAGCCTCCTTGAAGGCGGCGAAGCTGCCCCACTTGGCGTCGATTTTCGCGCGCAGTTCGCCGGACGGCTCGCCACCGCCCTCGGGGCTCAGGCAGTTCCAGAAGAAGGTGTGGTTCCAGACCTGAGCGGCATTGTTGAATACGCCGCCGGCCGGAGCCTTGCGAATGATGTCCTCCAGACCCAGGGACTCGAACTCCGTGCCCTTGATCAGGTTGTTCAGGTTGGTCACGTAGGCCTGGTGGTGCTTGCCATGGTGAAACTCGAGGGTTTCGCGCGACATGTGGGGCGCCAGCGCATCGAGGGCGAAGGGCAAGGCGGGTAGTTGATGTTGCATGAGGCGGCCTTTCGAGGTTGGAAGGGTTGAATAGGCGCGCGCCGCCGCCCGCGGCGGCTTGCGGCGAGGCGCGGCAACGCGGAGTCTTCGATTCTAGGAACAATCGCCCGGATCGGTGCCCGCACCCGCGCGCAGGGGGTGTCCGACCGGACGCACCTCGCCCAGGCCCAGGCTCGCCGCGTGCTCGGCCGTGGCCAGCACGATGGTCTGCCCCGCCCGCAGCAGCGCGGCGTCCTGCAGCACCGAGCCGTCTTCCCGCCACGCCAGGCAGTAGCCACGGCGCAGCGTGGCGGTCGGGTCCAGCGCGCGCAGGCGGGCCTGCAGGCCCAGCACGCGCTGCTGCTGGCGCTCGCGCAGCTGGGCCAGCCCCAGGTGCAGGCGCCGCTCCAGGACGTCCAGCACGGCGGCGCGCCGCTGCAGATCCTGCCGCGGCACGGCCCGCAGGCGGGCCTGGCCGAGTTGCAGGCGCTGGGAACCGCGCTGCAGCGTGGCCGTCAGGGCCTGCCGGCGGCGCGCATGCAGGTCGCGCAGATGCACTTCGGCGTCGCGCAGCACCCGCGACGGCGGCGGAAGGCGCAGTTGCAGCCGGTCCATGCGCTGTTGTTCACGCGCCAGGCGGACCTGCAGCGCGTGACCCAGCGCGCGCGCCGCCCGGCGCAGCCCCTCCAGCAACTCCTCGCGCGGCGCGGCGCACATCTCGGCCGCGGCGGTCGGCGTGGGGGCCCGCATGTCGGCGGCGAAATCCGCGATGGTGAAATCGGTCTCGTGCCCGACGCCGCTGATCACCGGAAGGCTGGACTGGGCCAGCGCGCGCGCCAGGCCCTCGTCGTTGAAGGCCCACAGGTCTTCCAGCGAGCCGCCGCCGCGCACCAGCAGCAGCACGTCGACCTCGGCGCGTTGCTGGGCCGCGCGCAGCGCACGCACCAGCTCGGCCGGCGCCGCCGCCCCCTGCACGCTGGCCGGGTAGACGATCACCCGCACCTGTGGGCTGCGCCGGCGCAGCGTGACCAGCACGTCGTGCAGCGCGGCCGCCTTCGGCGAGGTGACGATGCCCACGCTGCGCACCACTTCGGGCAAGGCCCGCTTGCGATCCGCCTCGAACAGCCCCTCGGCGCGCAAACGCGCCTTCAGGCGCAGGAACTGCTCCATCAGGGCGCCCTGGCCGAAGCGCCGCACCGACTCGACCTGCAACTGCAGGTCGCCGCGCGGCTCGTAGATCCCGACCTGGGCCCGCAGTTCGACCTGGACCCCGTCGCGCAGCTCGAAATCCACCAGCGCGGCCCGCTGGCGGAACATCACGCAGCGCAACTGGGCGCTCTCGTCGCGCAACGCGAAATAGCAGTGGCCGCTGGAGGCGCGGGTGAAGCCGCTGATCTCCCCCTGCACGCTGACCACGCCGAAGCGCGCCCACAAGGTATCGGCCAGCGCCCTCGCGAGCCCGGCGACGCTCCAGGCCTCGCCGCCGCGGGCGTCGCGCGCAGGCGTCACCGTGCCCCCTGCGCGCTGCGGCCGCCGCGCGAACCCAGGCGGGGCGCGGCTGAGCAGCCAATCTGTCCACACGAGCCAGCAAACGCGCGGCTCGCCGGCGAGGCCGCCCGCAAAGCCTTCCGGTTCCATGCAAGTGGTTGATTATTCACCGTATTTCCATGTTCAAAAATTGGTCACAAGAAATCCGCGCCTTGATTTTGCGAGACTTGCCGGGCATCGCCACGCCTTACCCACATTGTTATCCACAGATTTTCGGGATAACCGTGGCGCCTCCCTGGAGGATGCGGGCGCCGCGCGCATTACCATCCGGGAGCACATTGTCGATCTCCACGGGGTTCCATCTTGCTGAGCATTGTCGAAGCCGCGGGCTGGCCGATCTGGCCCTTGATCCTCTGTTCCATCACCGCGCTGGGCGTCGTGCTCGAGCGCCTGAACGCGCTGCGCGGGCCGCGGGTCATCCCGCCGCGCCTGCTGGAAGAGGCGCTGGCGGTCTCGGCGACCGCCCTGCCCCCGGCCGACACGGTGGACAAGCTCGAGCGCAATTCCCCGCTGGGAGCCGTGCTCGCCGCCGGGTTCCGCGGCGCGCGCCGCCCCCATGCCAGCCCGGAAAGCCTGCGCGAGGACATGGAAAACGCCGGACGCGCGGTGATGCACGGACTGCAGCGCTATCTCAACGCGCTGGGCACGGTCGCCTCGGCCGCTCCCCTGCTGGGCCTGCTGGGCACGGTGGTCGGCCTGATCGAGATCTTCGGCTCGCAGACCGGCGGCAGCGGCAATCCGCTGCTGCTGGCCCATGGCATCTCGGTCGCGCTGTACAACACGGCCTTCGGCCTGATCATCGCGGTTCCGTCCCTGATGTTCTATCGTTATTTCCGCGGCCGCGTGGACGATTTCGGCATCGAACTCGAACAGGCGGCGCGCCGCCTGGCCACGCACCTGCAGCCGCACATCGAGTCCGGCCGCTCCACGCGCGGCTGACGGGAAGGCCCTGGCGATGAATTTCCAGCGTCCGCGCCCGGAGGAACCCGAGATCAACCTGATCCCGTTGATCGACGTGCTGCTGGTGGTGCTGATCTTCCTGATGATCACCACCACCTACTCCAAGTACACCGAACTGAAGATCCAGTTGCCGGTCGCCGACGCGAGCGCGGCGAAGACGCTGCCGCACAGCGTGGTGGTCGGGGTCACCGCCGACGGCAGCTATGCCGTGGCGGGCCGGCCCCTGCGCGGGCGCGACGTGCCCGCGCTGGTCGCCGCGCTGCGCGCCGCCGCGCAGGGACGCAGCGACGTCACGCTGGTGATCAGCGCCGATGCCCAGAGCACCCAGCAGTCGGTGGTCAACGTGATGGAGGCCGCGCGCCTGCTGGGCATCAGCCGCCTGACCTTCGCCACCCAGCGCGGCTCGTCGTGAGCGCCCCCAGGGCCAGGCTGCGCCCAGCCCGCCCCCCGTCGGGGTCGAGAAGACTTGGGGCGGCCCTGCGTTTTCTCGTGAGCGAGGCCCCGTCCGGCTGGCCGCGCTGGTGGTTGCGCCGGGGATTCGTCGCCGCTTGCCTGCTGCCGGCGGCGGGGCTGTTCGCGGCGGTCGCCGCGCTGCGCCGGCTGGCCTGGCGACGCGGATGGCTGCGCGCCTGGCGCGCGCCGGTACCGGTGGTCGTGGTGGGCAACCTCAGCGCCGGGGGCAGCGGCAAGACCCCCGTCGTGCAATGGCTGGCGCAGGCACTGCGCGACGCTGGTCGCCACCCGGGCATCGTCTCGCGCGGCTATGGCCGCCGCCGCGACGCGCCCGAACCCATGGCCGTGGAGCCCGACACCCCCGGCGAGGACAGCGGCGACGAGCCCTTGCTGCTGCGCCGCATGTGCGACTGCCCGGTATGGGTGGGCGCCGATCGCCCCGCCGCGGCGCGCGCACTGCTGCGCGAACACCCCGAGGTCGACGTGCTGCTCAGCGACGACGGACTGCAGCACTACGCGCTGGCGCGCGACGTCGAACTGGTCGTGCTCGACGCCCGCGGCGCCGGAAACGGCTGGCTGCTTCCGGCCGGCCCGCTGCGCGAGCCGTGGTCGCGCCCGCGCGACGCCACGCTCGGGCCGACCCCGCCGGCCGGCGGTCCGGCGCCCTTCTTCGCGCTGCGCCGCCAGCCCGGGGATCTGCGCAATCTCGCGGACGGCCGGCGCATGAGTCCCGGCGAATTCCGCCAGGCCCACGCCGACCGCCCGGTGTGCGCGGCGGCCGCCATCGGCAACCCCGCCCAGTTTTTCGACATGCTGCGCGCCGCGGGGCTGCCTCTGGCCCGCACCGTGGCGGTGCGCGACCACCAGCCGCTGCCCGAGTCCTTGCTGCGGGAACTGCCCGGCGTCGTCGTGGTGACCGAGAAGGACGCCCTAAAATGCCCGCTCGGACAAGCCGGGCTGGATCGCCTGTGGGCCATGGGTCTGCGCCTGGAGCCCGACCCCGGTTTCGTCCCCTGGTTGCTGGCGCGCCTGGCGCGCGGCGCATGGAGCTCCCCCGATGGATTCACGTCTGCTTGACCTGCTGGTGTGCCCGGTTTGCAAGGGCCCGCTGGAACTCGAACGCGCGGCCCAGGAACTGGTCTGCCCGCGCGACCGCCTGGCCTTTCCCATCCGCGATGGCATCCCCGTGATGCTGGTCGAGCAGGCGCGCGACACCCAGGGCGCCGCCGCCGTGCCGAGCGCGCCGGACGCGGACGCCCAGGCATGACGACGGCCGGCCCCGCGCCGGCGGCATCGTCGGCGCCCTCCCGCGCGACGGCGGGTGAGGAGACGGCGGTTTCGCCGCCCTTTTGCGTGCTCATCCCCGCGCGCCGCGCCTCGACCCGCCTGCCCGACAAGGCGCTGGCCGACATCGCCGGGCTGCCCATGGTGGTACGCGTGGCGCAGCGCGCGCAGGCCAGCGGTGCGCTGCAGGTGGCGGTGGCGACCGACGACAGGCAGATCGCCGAGGCCTGCGCCGCCCACGGCGTGCGCGCGCTGCTGACCTCGCCGAGCCATGCCAGCGGCACCGACCGCATCGCCGAGGCGGCGCAGCACCTGGCGCTGGCCGACGATGCCATCGTGGTGAACGTGCAGGGGGACGAGCCGCTGATCGAACCGGCGCTGATCCGGGCCTGCGCGCTGCGCCTGCACGAGGACGCGCAGGCGCAGATGGCCACGGCCGCGCACCCCATCACCGAGGCGAGCTGGATCGCCGACCCCAACGTGGTGAAGGTGGTGCTGGATGCGCAGCAGCGCGCGCTGCTGTTCTCGCGCGCGCCCATTCCGTGGCGCCGCGACCAGTACGCCGCGGGCGGCGCGACCGCCCTCCCGGCGCGCCTGCCCTTCCTGCGCCACGTGGGGATCTACGCCTTTCGCATGCGCGCGCTGCGCGCCTTCTCCGCGCTGACGCCCTGCGAGCTCGAGGCCGAGGAGGCGCTGGAGCAGCTGCGCGCGCTGTGGCACGGCTGGCGCATCGCCGTGCTGTCGGTGGACCATGCGCCCGCCGCCGGCGTGGACACGCCGCAGGATCTGGAGCGCGTGCGCCGCCTGCTGGGCCACGGCTGAGCCCTGGCGGGAGTATCGGCCCGCCCGTCAGGGTGGTGCCGGGTGCGCGTGCTATTCTGGGCCAGGGCCCGCCGCCTCTGGTCAGGCGGGCGCTTGCGTGCATCGCGCCGAAGGCCCGGCACGCGGGCGGCATATCGAATCATTCATTCCAACGACAATATCCGGGAGTCTTCATGCGTTTGATCCTGCTGGGCGCACCTGGCGCAGGCAAAGGCACACAGGCGGCCAGCCTGTGCGCGCGCTACAACATCCCCCAGATCTCCACCGGAGACATGCTGCGCGCCGCGGTCAAGGCGGGCACGCCGCTGGGCCTGCAGGCGAAGGCCGTGATGGACTCCGGCGCGCTGGTGTCCGACGACATCATCGTGGGCCTGGTGCTCGAGCGCATCCAGCAGGCCGACTGCGAACGCGGCTTCCTGTTCGACGGCTTCCCGCGCACCATCGCGCAGGCCGAAGCGCTGAAGAAGGCCGGCGTGGGCATCGACTTCGTGCTCGAGTTCGACGTGCCCGACGAGGACATCGTGCAGCGCCTCAGCGGGCGCCGCGTGCACCCGGCCTCGGGGCGGGTGTACCACGTGCAATTCAACCCGCCGAAGGTGGCCGGCAAGGACGACCTGACGGGCGAGGACCTGGTGCAGCGCGACGACGACCGCGAGGACACGGTGCGCAAGCGCCTGCGCGTGTACCACGAACAGACGCGCCCGCTGGTCGACTATTACGGCGACTGGGAGCGCGGCGGCGACGCCGCGGCGCCGCGCCTGCGCCGCATCTCGGGCGTGGGCCCGGTGGACGAGGTGACCCGGCGCATCGCGGAGGCGCTGCGCTGATCACGGCGCGGCACGGGCGGCGCGCTTCCCGCGCGGCGGCACCGCCGCTCATGCCATGTCGTTGATTCCCCAGGATTTCATCCAGGAGCTGCTCGGCCGCGTCGACATCGTCGAGGTGGTCGGACGCTCGGTGCAGCTGAAAAAGGCCGGCACCAACTACAAGGGGCTGTGCCCCTTTCACACCGAGAAATCGGCCTCCTTCACGGTCAGCCCGTCCAAGCAGTTCTACCACTGCTTCGGCTGCGGCGCCCATGGCAGCGCGATCGGTTTCCTGATGGAGCAATCCGGGATGAGCTTTCCCGACGCCGTGCGCGAACTGGCGCGCGACGCCGGCATGGAACTGCCGCAACAGGAGGCCGACGAGGGCGAGCAGCGTCGCGCCGCCGAACAGCGCAGCCACAAGGTGCGCCTGCGCGAGGTACTGCAGCAGGCCGAAGGCTTCTACCGCGAACGCCTGCGCGCCAGCACGCGGGCCATCGACTACCTCAAGGGTCGCGGCCTGAGCGGACGCTCGGCGGCCCGCTACGGTCTCGGCTACGCGCCCGACGACTGGCAGGGCCTGGCCAAGGTGTTCCCCAACTACGAGGCCGAATTGCTGCTGCAATCGGGCCTGGTGGTGGCGCGCGACGCCCAGGGCCAGACCCTGGAGCCGTCGCAGGCGGCGGGCGCGACGGTCGCGCGGCGCTACGACCGGTTGCGCGACCGCATCACCTTTCCCATCCGCAACGCCCAGGGCGAGATCATCGGCTTCGGCGGACGCGTGCTCGACCGCGGCGAGCCCAAGTACCTCAACTCGCCCGAGACGGAGCTGTTCCACAAGGGTGAGGAACTCTACGGGCTGTTCGAGGCGCGCCAGGCGATCCAGCGCCACGGCCAGGTGCTGGTGGTCGAGGGCTACCTGGACGTGATCGCGCTGGCGCAACACGGCGTGGAACACGCGGTGGCCACGCTGGGCACCGCCTGCACGCCCGAGCACGTGCGCAAGCTGTTCCGCTATTGCGCCCAGATCGTGTTCTCCTTCGACGGCGACACCGCCGGGCGCCGGGCCGCGGCGCGCGCCATGCAGTCCGCGCTGCCCGTACTGAGCGACGAGCGCTCGGTGAAATTCCTGTTCCTGCCGGCCGAGCACGACCCCGACAGTTTCGTGCGCGAACTCGGGGCCGACGCCTTCGAACGCGAGATCGCGCGCGCGCGCCCGCTGTCGGTGTTCCTGCTCGACCACATCGGAGAAGGCCTGGCGCTGGACACCGCCGAGGGACGCGCGCAGGCCATCGCGCGCGGGCGCGAGCTGATCGGCTCGATTCCCGAATCGGCCTTGAAGGGACAGATCGTGAACGAGCTGGCGCAACGCCTGCGCACGCCGGCCGACGAATTGCGCGCCGCCCTGGCGCTGCCGGGCCATCGGCGCGCCGGCTCGGCCGCGCCGCCGCCGGCGAACTCCGCGGGCGGCGCGCCCCGGCCGAAACCGGTGGAACCGCGCATGCAACGCCTGAGCCGTCCGCAAGTCGACCACGCGCGCACGGCCATGCGCATCCTGCTGGCCCACCCGGGCCTGTGGCGCGACATCAGCACCGCCCAGCACGACCTCCTGGTCGCGCACGCGGGCTCGGTCGGGGAACTTGCGCGCTGGCTGGAGTCCTACCTGGATGAACATGCCGAGCCGACGCCGTCCTCTGTCTGGGAGGCGCTTCGCGCCGAGGGCCTGCTGGAGGCCGCCGAGGCGCTCGACCCCGCCGAACTGCTCGAGCGGGACACCGCCGAATTGCAGCCGGACCTGCGCGGCGCGCTGGAAAGCATCGAGATGGCCTGGATCAAGCAGCGCCAGCAGGCGCTGGCCGCCGAGGGTCTGGCCGATCCGGCCTCGCGCCTGGAATACCAGGGCCTTTCGCTGCGCCTGCGCGAACTCATGCGCAGCCTGCCCCGACTCTGAGTGTCCAGCCCGTGGGCAAGGCCCCCGCGGAGCGGGTCCGACCCGGGGCCCGGACTTGAATTCGGCCGCCCCGCCTATACTATGGGGTTTTGCGCACAAGGCGCGAACGCATCGTCCCCGCGTCCCGGGGAGCGACTGCGGATCCGGGGCGGCCCGCGGCTTGGCCTATTCTTGTTGCACGACCGTCGATTCCCGCCACCGCAGGGGTGGGAATCGCACAAGCGTACGAGGAATCCGACGATGACCCAAGCCAAATCCGCAACCGCCAAGTCCAAGGTTTCCTCGGGCAAGACCGCCGCAGACCCCGCGCCGAAGACCGCGAAGGCCTCCAAGGCCGCCGCGGCGCCCGCGCGCAGCACCACCAAGGCCACGCCGAAGGCTGCCGCCGCCGGCGCGAGCGCCACCAAGGCGCGCGCCTCGACCACCGTTCAAAGCATGCCAGCATCCAAGACCAAGTCGACGTCGGCCAAGGCCGCCGCCGAGAAACCCGTCGTCGACAAGGCGGGCGCGAAGGCCACCGCCTCGCGCACCGCCGCCCAGGCCAAGGCCGCCGCCAAATCCGCCGCGGACAAGGACCTGCCGGCCGACGACTTCACCAGCGACGACGCCGACGAAGCGGCCGCCCCGGCCGCGCCGATGCCGCGCGGCCGTCGTCCGTCGCGCGCCAAGGAAAAGCAGCTGCTGAAGGAATTCGGCTACGACGACTCCAACGTCACCGAAGAGGAACTGGCGCGCCGCCGCCAGCGCCTGAAGAACCTGATCAAGCTGGGCAAGACCCGCGGTTTTCTCACCTACGGCGAGATCAACGACCACCTGCCGGACAACCTGGCCGATCCGGACCTGCTGGAAACCATCATCAGCATGCTCAACGACATGGGCATCGCGGTGTACGAGCAGGCGCCCGACGCGCAGACCCTGCTGCTGAACCAGCACGGACCGACCACCTCCAGCGACGAGGAAGCCGAGGAAGAGGCCGAGGCGGCGCTGTCCTCGGTGGATTCGGAATTCGGCCGCACCACCGACCCGGTGCGCATGTACATGCGCGAGATGGGCACGGTGCAGCTGCTCACCCGCGAGGGCGAGATCGTCATCGCCAAGCGCATCGAGGAAGGCCTGCGCAAGATGATGCTGGCCATCTCCGCCTCGCCGGCAACGGTGGCCGAGATCCTGGCCATGGCCGCGCGCATCGCCAACAACGAACTGCCGGTCGACGAGGTGGTCGACGGCATGGTCTCGGACGACGAATCCGACGACTACGTGGCCGAGGAGGACGTCGACTTCGCGCTGGCCGACGAGGCCGAGGAGGACGACGAGACCGCCGCCGCCGCGGCCAGTTCGGTCAAGCTGGAGGAGCTCAAGGCCAAGGCGCTGGAGCGCTTCGCGCAGGTGCACGACGCCTTCATGAAGATGCGCCGCGCCTACGACAAGGAAGGCTACAAGTCGGCCGCGTACCTGAAGGCGCAGGAGCACATCTCGCGCAACCTGATGGAAGTGCGCTTCACCGCGCGCACCGTCGAGAAGCTGTGCGACCTGCTGCGCAGCCAGGTCGACGAGGTGCGTCGCCACGAGCGCGAGATCCGGCGCATCGTGGTCGACCGCTGCGGCATGCCCCAGGAGGAGTTCATCAAGAGCTTCCCCGGGCACCAGCTCGACCTGCGCTGGGGCGAGCGCCTGGCTTCGTCGAGCAAGCCTTTCGCGGCCGTGCTGGCGCGCAACCTGCCCAGCATCCAGGAACTGCAGCAGCGCCTGATCGACACCCAGAACCGCGTCGTGGTGCCCCTGGAGGACTTCAAGGAGATCAACGCGCAGATGAGCCGCGGCGAGCAGGAAGCCCGCGAGGCCAAGCGCGAGATGATCGAGGCCAACCTGCGCCTGGTGATTTCCATCGCCAAGAAGTACACCAACCGCGGCCTGCAGTTCCTGGACCTGATCCAGGAAGGCAACGTGGGCCTGATGAAGGCGGTGGACAAGTTCGAGTACCGTCGCGGCTACAAGTTCTCGACCTACGCGACCTGGTGGATCCGCCAGGCCATCACCCGCTCCATCGCCGACCAGGCGCGCACCATCCGCATCCCGGTGCACATGATCGAGACCATCAACAAGGTCAACCGCATCTCGCGCCAGTATCTGCAGGAAACCGGCACCGAGCCGGACGCTGCGATCCTGGCCGAGAAGATGGAAATGCCCGAGGACAAGGTGCGCAAGATCATGAAGATCGCCAAGGAGCCGATCTCCATGGAAACGCCCATCGGCGACGACGACGATTCGCACCTGGGCGATTTCATCGAGGACACCGGCATGCTGGCGCCCACCGACGCGGCGCTGCAGGCCAGCCTGCGCGACGTGGTCAAGGACATCCTGGACTCGCTCACGCCGCGCGAAGCCAAGGTGCTGCGCATGCGTTTCGGCATCGAGATGGCCAACGACCACACCCTCGAGGAGGTCGGCAAGCAGTTCGACGTCACGCGCGAGCGCATTCGCCAGATCGAGGCCAAGGCGCTGCGCAAGCTCAAGCATCCGACCCGCTCGGACAAGCTGCGCAGCTTCCTCGACTCGCTCTGATCGTCGTCGGGCCGCACCGGGACGCATGCGCGTCCCGGTGCGGAATATTTCACACATGCCCGATGCCCGACCGCTAGACTTGCGCCCATGTCGAATATGCGCAAGCCCGTGACCAGGACCGTGGTGTTCGCCGACGTGGTCGGCAGCACGGGCCTGTACAAGTCTCTGGGAGATGCGGTCGCGGCCCGCCTGATGACCCAGGTCACGCAAGCCACCGGCGAGATCATCGCCCAGCACCGCGGCCAGGTCGTGAAGACCCTGGGCGACGGCCTGCTGGCGGTGTTCGACGACAACGCGGCCGCGGTACAGGCCTGCTGCGAGGCGCAACGTCGCCTGGCGCAGTGGGGGCATGACAGTTCCGCGCCCGTGTCGGTGCCGCTGAAGATCGGCCTGTCGCGCGGCCCGGTGGTATTGACCCCGGGGGATTGCTTCGGCGACGCCGTCAATGCCGCGGCACGACTGTCCGGCTCCGCAGCCGGAGGCCAGATCCTGCTGGGCGAAGCGGTGGCCGAGGGCCTGAGCCTGGAGCAGCAGGCACGCCTGCGCAGCCTCGGTTCGATCTACCTGCGCGGCTACGAACAGGCCGTGCCGGTGCACCAGATCGAATGGGACGCCGGCTGGCAGAACAGCCAGACCATGCCCCACCTGCCGACCGTGATCGCCCATGCCACGCAGCACCTGGGCCTGAGCTGGCTGGACGTGCACCAGGACATGCCCGCCGCGCAGGGCGTGCTGCACATCGGCCGCACGCAGGCCGCGGAGTTCGTGGTCAACGACATCCGGGTTTCCCGCCAGCATGCCCGCATCGAATGGCGCGGCAGCTATTTCATGCTCACCGACCTGTCCAGCAACGGCACCTGGGTGCGCTACGCCGGACAGGACAACGCGCTGGCCCTGCGCCGCAACGAATGCGTGCTGCACGGCCAGGGCGAGATCTGCCTGGGCGCCAAGCCCACCGACCCCACCGCGCCGACCGTGGTGTTCGAGGTGTTCGACCGCTGATCCGCCGCGTCCGACGCCTCGCCGCCCGCCGCCCCATGTCCACCAGCCCCAGCGAAACCTTCGAGCACGGCCGCCCCTCCACCACCGCCGTCGTCCTGTTCAACCTCGGCACGCCGTCCGCGCCCACCCCCGCGGCGGTGCGTCGCTATCTGCGGGAATTCCTCGCCGACCCCCGGGTCATCGAGGTGCCGCGCGCGGTGTGGATGCCCATCCTGCACGGCATCATCGTTCCCTTCCGTTCGCCGCGCACCGCGGCCAAGTACGCGCGCATCTGGCAGCCTGCCGGGTCCCCGCTGGCGGTCGCCACGGCGGCGCTGGAAGGCGCGCTGCAGGCGGAGCTGACCCGCCGCGGCCACCATGTGACGGTGCGCCACGCGATGCGCTACGGCGAGCCCGCGACGGCCGCCGTGCTGGACCGCCTGCATGCCGAGGGCGCCACGCGCCTGCTGGGCGTGCCGCTGTACCCGCAGTACAGCGCGGCCACCACCGCGACCGCGCTGGACGCGGTCGCGGCCTGGCTGCGCGGCCAGCGCCGCCAGCCCGCGCTGCGCTGGGTGCGCAATTTCGCCGACGATGCCGGCTACATCGAGGCGCTGGCCGCGAAGGTGCGCGCCCACTGGGCCGAGCATGGGCGTCCCGAGCGCCTGGTCATGAGCTTTCACGGCATGCCCCGACGCACCCTGCTGCGCGGCGACCCCTACCACTGCGAGTGCCGCAAGACGGCCCGGCTGCTGGCCGAGACGCTGGGTCTGGATGCGAGCGAGTACCTGGTGAGCTTCCAGTCGCGCTTCGGCGCCGAGGCCTGGCTGCAGCCCTACACCGAGCCCAGCCTGCGCGAGCTCGGCCGCTCCGGAGTTCGCCGGGTCGACGTCGTCTGCCCGGGCTTCGTCGCCGACTGCCTGGAGACCCTGGAGGAAATCGCCATCGAGGGCAAGCAGGCCTTCCTGTCCAGTGGCGGCTCCGAGTTCCATTACATCGCCTGCCTGAATGACGACGCCCACTGGGTCGGCGCGCTGGCCGACCTGGTGGAAAGGGAGTTGCTGGGCTGGCCCACGCGAACCCCGCCCGACCCGGCCCAACTCGAGGCCTCCGCGGCGCGAGCCCGGGCGCTGCTCGCCGTCCAGGAGGCCTGATCCCGGCTGCTTCGTGCCAGGATATCGCCCATTGCCGGCGAATGATTGCCGGAAACACACGCCATGCTGCCACGGGGGCGTCGGCTCATGCACGACGCGGCACCATGGCGCCCGGGCACCTAAAGCCCACAAAACCTATAAGACTTTTTTCGAGCCTGCCTTGCCCCCGATTTCCTCCACCCGCCTATCCGGCGACAAGGCCCTGCCTGCGTGGCTGGCCGATGCCTGCGTGTTGCTGCTGGTCGCCGCCTGCATGTTCTGGGGCCTGGGCCGCCCGCCGATCCGCGACAACAACGAAGCCCTGTACGCCGACATCGCGATGGCGATGAGCCGCGGCGGCGGCTGGTTGATCCCGCATCTGGACGGCGTGCCCTACATCGAGAAGCCGCCGCTGCTGTACTGGCTGATGGCCCTGAGCTTCAAGGCCTTCGGCGTGGGCGCCTGGCAGGCTCGCCTGCCCGATGCCGCGGCGGCCTGGCTGGCCAGCCTGGGATGCATCGCGCTCGGGCGCCGCCTGGGATCGCCGCTGGGCGGCCGTACGGCGGCGCTGATCGCCGGCACCTCGCTGGGCTGGGTGGAAATCGGCCGCACCATCCTGTTCGACCCCCTGATGAGCCTGGGTTGGCTGACGGCCCTGGCGCTGGTGGTGCTGGCCGAGCAGCGGGAAAGCCGCGCGCTGATGCGCTGGGCCATGCTGCCGCTGGGCCTGGCCGTGATGACCAAGGGCCCGGAGGCCCTGGTCCTGCTCGGCCTGGTGGGCCTGGTGCAGTTGCTGCTTTCGCCCGGCCCGCTGCCGCGCGCGCGCATGCTGCGCCTGTTCCTGGACCCGTGGGCGATCGTGCTGTTCGTGCTCGTGGCCATGCCCTGGCAACTGCTCGCCGCCTGGCACCAGGCCGGCTTCGCCTGGTTCTTCTGGGTCAACGAGACCATCAATCGATTCCTCGGCACCCGCATTCCGGACGATTTCCATCACGGCCCCTGGTGGTACTACCTGCCCAAGCTGCTGATCGGCACCTTTCAGTGGACCGGCCCGATGCTGGCGCTCGCACTCGGCACCCGCCGCGTGAAGACCGGAGCGGCCGCGCGCAGTTCGGTGTGGGCACGCAACGCCTCGCTCACGCTGCTGGTGTTCTTTTCGGCTTCCAGCGACAAGGGCGCCTATTACCTGCTGCCGGTGGTCGTGCTGCTGGCCTGGTGGGCGGGCCAGCGCCTGCAACAGGCGGTCGACCGCGGCGAGATCGACAGGGCCCGGCGCTGGATGGCCCTGGGGTGCGCGCTGTTCGGCCTGGCGGCCGCCGCCCTCTGGCTCGCCATCCTCACCCTGCCCGAGGTGCGGCTCATGGCGCTGCGCAGCGGCCTGCCGCCCCCGCAATGCGCGCTGCTGCCGTGGCTGAGCCTGAGCCTGCTGACGGTCTCGCTGCTGGCGGCGCTGCTGCTGCTGCGCCGTGGAACCCTGGAGGCCGGCTTGCTGGTGTTCGGACTCGCCGGCCTCGCGATGAGCCTGTTCGCCACCGAACTCGCGGTGGCCAAGACCTACGACACCTCCCAGAAGCACGTGGCGCAGGTGCTGCACACCATGTTCCCGCGCGGCGTGGACATGTACTCCTGGCAGACCTTCGAGGATCAGGACGCCTCGCTGCTGTTCTACGGCCTGCACCCCCTGCGGGTGGTCAACAGCGCCAGCTCGGACCTCTGGTTCGGCTGCCGCCACGCCGCCGGACATTCCCCGTGCGTGAGCCCGGCCGCGGTGCGCGAGGCGGTGCGGGCCGGTCGCCCGGTGGCGGTCTGGGTGGCGCGGGATCGACTGGCGTCCTTCCTGGGCAGCGGCCTGGCGGTGGGCATGCGTCCGGTGGAGTTCCGCGACAGCATCGTGTTCGTGAGACACGCCCCCTCCCTCTTGAAAACGTCGTCGCCGCCCCCAGATGGTGGGGCAATCCCGAGCGCCGCCCCCGGCGCGCCGTCGCAACCCGATTCCCGCCCATGACCCAGACCTCCCCGAACGAATCCCCGGCGGCCCAGGCCGCATCGACCCCCACGACCGAAGAACAGCAGGCCGCGCAGGCCGCTTCCGGCGATGACGCGCTGGAGCAGGCGCTCAAGGTCGCGCAGGACGAGCTCGAAGCGCTGAAGGATCAGTTCCTGCGTGCCAAGGCCGAGGCCGAGAACGTGCGCCGCCGCGCCGAAGAGGAAACCGCCCGGGCGCGCAAGTTCGCGGTGGAATCCATGGCCCAGGAACTGCTCCCCGTGAAGGACAGCCTGGAGGCCGCGCTGGCCGACGCCAGCGGCAGCATCGAGGCGCTGAAAAAAGGCGTGGAACTCACGCTGAGCCAGTTGCGCGGCGCCTTCGAGCGCAGCCGCATCCAGGAAGTCGCGCCGGCCGCGGGCGAGCGCTTCGACCCGGCCCGCCACCAGGCGATCGCCAGCATCCCCTCGGAACAGGCCCCCAACACCGTGGTCGCGGTGCTGCAGAAGGGTTACATGCTGGCCGAGCGCACGCTGCGCCCGGCGATGGTCACCGTGGCCGCCGCGCAGGGCGCGGCGCAGGCGCAGGACGGCGCCGCGGGGGCTTGAATACGACGCAATCGACTGCATCTGCTGTTGCAGCAGGACGGGCCTCCCGGCGCCCGTCCACCTGAATACCAACATTCACGAGACTTCCGGAGTTCACAATGGCAAAAATCATCGGCATCGACCTCGGCACCACCAACTCCTGCGTGTCCGTGATGGAAGGCGGCAGCCCGAAGGTCATCGAGAACAGCGAAGGCGCGCGCACCACGCCCTCGATCATCGCCTACATGGAAGACGGCGAGATCCTGGCGGGCGCGCCGGCCAAGCGCCAGGCGGTGACCAACCCGAAGAACACCCTGTACGCGGTCAAGCGCCTGATCGGACGCAAGTTCGAGGAAAAGGAGGTGCAGAAGGACATCGCGCTGATGCCCTACACCATCGCCAAGGCCGACAACGGCGACGCCTGGGTGGAAGTGCGCGGCAAGAAGCTGGCGCCCCCGCAGGTGTCGGCCGAGGTGCTGCGCAAGATGAAAAAGACCGCCGAGGACTACCTGGGCGAGGAAGTCACCGAGGCCGTGATCACCGTGCCGGCGTACTTCAACGACAGCCAGCGCCAGGCCACCAAGGACGCCGGGCGCATCGCCGGGCTGGACGTCAAGCGCATCATCAACGAGCCCACCGCCGCCGCGCTGGCCTTCGGCCTGGACAAGGCCGCCAAGGGTGACCGCAAGATCGCTGTGTTCGACCTCGGCGGCGGCACCTTCGACATCTCGATCATCGAGATCGCCGACGTGGACGGGGAAAAGCAGTTCGAGGTGCTGTCGACCAACGGGGACACCTTCCTCGGCGGCGAGGACTTCGACCAGCGCATCATGGACTACATCGTCGCCGAGTTCAAGAAGGAATCGGGCGCCGACCTGTCCAAGGACGTGCTCGCGCTGCAGCGCCTGAAGGACGCGGCCGAGAAGGCCAAGATCGAGCTGTCCAGCAGCCAGCAGACCGAGATCAACCTGCCCTACATCACCGCCGACGCCTCGGGCCCCAAGCACCTGAGCATGAAGCTCACGCGCGCCAAGCTCGAAGCCCTCGTGGAAGAACTCATCGAGCGCACCATCGAGCCCTGCCGCACGGCCATCAAGGACGCCGGCGTGAAGATCGGCGACATCTCCGACGTCATCCTGGTGGGCGGCATGACCCGCATGCCCAAGGTGCAGGACAAGGTGCGCGAGTTCTTCGGCAAGGATCCGCGCAAGGACGTCAACCCCGACGAGGCGGTGGCGGTGGGCGCGGCCATCCAGGGCTCGGTGCTGTCCGGCGAGCGCAAGGACGTGCTGCTGCTCGACGTCAGCCCGCTGACCCTGGGCATCGAGACCCTGGGCGGCGTGATGACGCCGATGATCAAGCGCAACACCACGATCCCGACCAAGCACACCCAGGTGTACTCCACCGCCGAGGACAACCAGCCCGCCGTGACCATCAAGGTCTACCAGGGCGAGCGCGAGATGGCCTCGGGCAACAAGCTGCTGGGCGAGTTCAACCTGGAAGGCATCCCGGCCGCGCCGCGCGGCATGCCGCAGATCGAGGTCACCTTCGACGTCGACGCCAACGGCATCCTGCACGTCAGCGCGCGCGACAAGGGAACCGGCAAGGAGAACAAGATCACCATCAAGGCCAACTCGGGCCTGAGCGAGGACGAGGTGCAGCGCATGGTGCGCGACGCCGAGGCCAATGCCGCGGACGATCACCGCAAGCGTGAACTGGTGGATGCCCGCAACCAGGCGGATGCGGCCGCCCATGGCGTGCGCAAGTCCCTGGCCGAGCATGGGGACAAGATCGACGCGGCCACCAAGGAAGGCATCGAGTCGGCGCTCAAGGCGCTGGACGAGGCCCTCAAGGGCGACGACAAGGACGCGATCCAGTCCCGCACCGAGGCGCTGATGACCGCCAGCCAGAAGCTGGGCGAGCAGATCTACGCCCAGCAGGCCGAGCAGGCGCAGGCGCCCGGCGCCGATGCGCAGGCCGCCGCCGGCGCCAAGCCCGCGGACGACACCGTGGTCGACGCCGAGTTCAAGGAAGTCAAGGACGGCAAGGCGTGAGCTGAACGCGCCAAGCCCGCCACGCCCGCCCCGCCTGCCGTCCGCCGCGCAGGCCCGGATGGCGAGGCGTATTCTCGGGAGGGTGCCGCGCGCGCCCTCCCTTTTTGCCGTTTACCGCTCGCAATTCGACCATGGCCAAGCGTGATTTCTACGAAGTTCTGGGGGTGCCCCGCGATGCCGACGAGGAGGCCCTGAAAAAGGCCTATCGCAAGCTGGCGATGAAGTACCACCCGGACCGCACCCAGGGCGACAAGGACAGCGAGGAGCGCTTCAAGGAAGCCAAACAGGCCTACGAGACCCTGAGCGATGCGCAAAAGCGCGCCGCCTACGACCGCTACGGCCACGCCGGCGTCGACCCGTCGGCCGGCGGCATGGGCGCCGGCGGATTCGGAGGCGGCGCCGGTTTCGCCGATTTCGGCAGCATCTTCGAGGAAATCTTCGGCGGCGGCGGCGCGCGCCAGCGCGGCGGCCCGCAGGTGTACCGCGGGGCCGACCTGAGCTACTCGCTGAGCCTGAGCCTGGAAGAAGCCGCCCACGGCACCACCAAGTCCCTGCGCATTCCCAGCTGGGACGCCTGCGGCACCTGCCACGGCAGCGGCGCCAAGCCCGGCACCAAGCCCAAGACCTGCCCGGCCTGCGGCGGCAGCGGCGCGACCACCCAGCGTATGGGGCCGTTCGCGATGCAACAGACCTGCGGCAGCTGCGGCGGCACCGGCAAGGTGATTCCCGAGCCCTGCCCGACCTGCCACGGCGAGGGGCGCATCCAGCGCCAGAAGACCCTGGAGGTGCAGATCCCGGCGGGCATCGACACCGGCATGCGCATCCGCTCCAGCGGCAACGGCGAGCCGGGCCTGGGCGGCGGCCCGGCCGGCGACCTGTACGTGGAAATCCAGATCAAGCCGCACGCGCTGTTCGAGCGCAACGGCAACGACCTGCATTGCCGCGTCCCGGTGAGCATGACCGCCGCCGCGCTGGGAGCGCGCATCGAGGTGCCCACGCTGGGCGGCGCGGCCGAGATCGACCTGCCCGAGGGCACGCAGTCGGGCAAGACCCTGCGCCTGCGCGGCAAGGGCATCAAGGGCATCCACGCCGCGCACGCCGGCGACCTGTACTGCCACGTCGAGGTGGAGACCCCGGTACGCCTGAACGAGGAGCAGCGCCGCCTGCTGGAGCAGCTCGACGAGTCCCTCAAGCGCGGCGGCGACCGCCATACCCCCAACGGCAAGAGCTGGGCCGACAAGGTGCGCGACCTGTTCAAGTGAGCCGGCGCGGCGACGAGGCCGGGCCCGGGGCCGCGGATGCGACAATGCGGGTTTCGCATTCGCATACCCGAGCCCGATTCGACCATGGAAGCCGAACAACTCAACGCCTTGTCCTCCCAGCTGCGCGACCTGTCCGAGCGCACGCAGCTGCTACGGGGGTATCTTTGACTACGATGCCAAGGCAGCGCGCCTGCGCGAGGTAAGCGCGGCGCTGGAGGACCCCAAGGTCTGGGACGACCCCAAGCGGGCGCAGGACCTGGGCAAGGAAAACCGCAGCCTGGAATCGGTGGTCACGGCCATCGAACGCATCCAGCGCGAACTCGCCGAGAGCGAGGAGCTGTTCGAGCTCTCGCGCGACGAAGCGGACGACGACACCCTCAACGCGGTCGCCGCCGACGTGCAGGCCACCGGACGCCGGGTCGAGGAACTCGAGTTCCGGCGCATGTTCTCCAACCCGATGGACCCCGGCAGTTGCTTCCTGGACATCCAGGCCGGCGCCGGCGGCACCGAGGCCTGCGACTGGGCGGCCATGCTGCTGCGCCAGTACCTGCGCTACTGCGAGCGCCAGGGCTTCAAGGTGGAGGTGCTGGAGGAATCGGCCGGCGACGTGGCCGGCATCAAGAGCGCGTCCGTCAAGGTCGAGGGCGACTACGCCTACGGCAAGCTGCGCACCGAGACCGGCGTGCACCGCCTGGTTCGCAAGAGCCCCTTCGACTCCTCCGGCGGGCGCCACACCAGTTTCGCCAGCGTGTTCGTCTACCCCGAGGTGGACGACTCCATCGAGATCGAGATCAACCCGGCCGAAGTGCGCATCGACACCTTCCGCGCCAGCGGCGCCGGCGGCCAGCACATCAACAAGACCGACTCGGCGGTGCGTATCACCCACGTGCCCACCGGGATCGTCGTGCAGTGCCAGAATGACCGCTCGCAGCACAAGAACCGCGCCGAGGCCTGGGCCATGTTGCGCTCGCGCCTGTTCGAGCACGAGCTGCGCAAGCGCCAGGCCGAGCAGCAAAAGCTCGAGGACAGCAAGAGCGACGTGGGCTGGGGCCACCAGATCCGCTCCTACGTGCTGGACCAGAGCCGCATCAAGGACCTGCGCACCGGGGTCGAGATGTCCAACACCCAGAAGGTGCTGGACGGCGACCTCGACGAGTTCATTTCCGCCAGCCTCAAGCAAGGCCTGTGATCGCCCCCGGGAGCGGCGCCGACCGCCCCCGGGAAGCCTTCCCTCCTGAAGTCCACGCCCATGCGCACCGACCAAGCCCCCGCCATCTCCCGCCTGGCCTACGCGCCGCCCGCCTACTCGATCGAGCGCGTGCAACTGGAGTTCGACCTCGACCCCGACCGCACCCGCGTGAAAAGCCGCATGCAGGTGCGCCGCAATCCCTGGGCGGCAGCCGACGCGCCGCTGCAGCTCGACGGCGAGGACATCACGCTGCAGTCCCTGATGGTCGACTCGCGCCCCTACGTATACGCGCAGACCGGCGGCGGCATCCGCCTGGACAAGCTGCCCGAGAGCTTCACGCTGGAACTGGTCAACACCTGCGCGCCGGCGGCCAACACCCACCTGTCGGGCCTGTACATGTCCGGCGGGGCCTTTTTCACCCAGTGCGAGGCCGAGGGCTTCCGGCGCATCACCTTCTGGCCCGACCGCCCCGACGTGATGAGCCGCTTCACCGTGGTGCTGCGCGCCGACCCGGCCCGCTACCCGGTGCTGCTGAGCAACGGCAACCTGATCGAGCAGCGCCGGCTGGACGACGGACGCGCGCAGGCCACCTGGGAAGACCCCTTCCCCAAGCCCTGCTACCTGTTCGCGCTGGTGGCCGCGCGCCTGGTCAGCCGCCAGCAGCGGGTGCGCTCGCGCGACGGGCGCGAGCACCTGCTGGAGGTGTTCGTGCGCGAGGGCGACCTGGACAAGACCGAGCACGCGATGCAGTCGCTGGTGCTGGCGCAGGCCTGGGACGAGCAGCGCTTCGGGCTCAGCCT
>JAJZUV010000031.1 GCA_021848345.1 Pseudomonadota bacterium
TTTCGAGTACCACGCGCCGCGCTCCGTGGACGAGGCGATCGCGTTGCTCAGCAGCCTGGGAGGCGACGCGAAACTGCTGGCCGGCGGCCACAGCCTGCTGCCGATGATGAAGCTGCGCTTCGCGCAGCCCGGCAGCCTGATCGACCTCAACCGCATCGACGAGCTGCGCGGCATTCGCGAGCAGGGCGACACCGTGGTGATCGGCGCGATGACGGTGGAGAACGACCTGATCGCCTCGCCGGTGCTGCGCAGCAAGGTGCCGCTGCTGTGCGAGGCGGCCGCGCAGATCGCGGATCCGCAGGTGCGCAACCGCGGCACCATCGGGGGCGACATCGCCCACGGCGACCCCGGCAACGATCATCCGGCGCTGGCCATCGCGCTCGATGCGAGCTTCGTGCTGCAGGGCCCGAAGGGACGGCGCAGCGTCGCCGCCGACGGTTTTTTCCTGGGCACCTACATGACCCTGCTGCAGGAAGACGAGGTGCTGTGCGAGATCCGCGTGCCGGCGTTCAAGCCCGCCACCGGCTGGGCCTACGAGAAGCTCAAGCGCAAGACGGGAGACTGGGCCACCGCCGGCTGCGCGGTGGTGCTGCGCCGCGCCGGCGAGCGCATCGAGCATGTGCGCATCGCGCTGACCAATGTGGCGCCGATGGCATTGCGCGCGATCGACGCCGAGAAGCTGCTGCTCGGGCGCGCGCTGGATGCGCAGGCGCTGGAGGCGGCGGCCGATGCCGCCGCGGCGATCTGCGAGCCGGCGGAGGATCTGCGCGGGGACGTGGAATACAAGACGGCCATGGCCGCCCAGATGGTCAAGCGCGCGCTGGGCAAGGCCTGGCTGCGCAGTCAATGAAGCGGCAGGAGGCCCCCATGTCCAAGAAACTCGTTTCGATGAAGGTCAACGGCCAGTCCGTGGAAGCGGCGGTCGAGCCGCGAACCCTGCTGGTGCATTTTCTGCGCGAGCAACTCAACCTCACCGGCGCGCACATCGGCTGCGAGACCAGCCACTGCGGCGCCTGCACGGTCGACGTCGATGGCCGCTCGATCAAGTCCTGCACCCATCTGGCGGTGCAGTGCGAGGGCTCCGACATCGTCACCGTCGAGGGCCTGGCGCAAAAGGGCGTGCTGCACGCCGTGCAGGAGGGCTTCTACAAGGAGCACGGGCTGCAGTGCGGCTTCTGCACCCCCGGCATGCTGCTGCGCGCCTACCGCTTCCTGCAGGAGAACCCGAATCCGACCGAGGAGCAGATCCGCGCAGGCATGAGCGGAAACCTGTGTCGTTGCACCGGCTACCAGAACATCGTGAAGGCCGTGCAGTACGCGGCGGCCAAGCTGCAGCAGCCGGCCTCGCAGGCCGCCTGACGCAACCCCCACACGGAGACGAAACTCATGAACGCACCCGCACAAAGCGCCGAGGCCCGCGAACTGGCCCTGGCCGGCATGGGCGCCTCGCGCCTTCGCAAGGAGGATGCCCGTTTCATCCAGGGCAAGGGCAACTACGTCGACGACATCAAGTTGCCCTCGATGCTGCACATGGACATCGTGCGCTCGCCGATCGCCCACGGTCGCATCAAGCGCATCAACAAGGATGCCGCGCTGGCGATGCCCGGCGTGCACGCGGTGCTGACCGCCGAGGACCTCAAGCCGCTGAAGCTGCACTGGATGCCGACCCTGGCGGGTGACGTCGCCGCCGTGCTGGCCGACGAGAAGGTGCATTTCCAGATGCAGGAAGTGGCCATCGTGGTCGCGGACGACCGCTACATCGCGGCCGACGCGGTGGAGGCGGTGGAGGTCGAGTACGACGAACTGCCCGTGGTCATCGATCCGTACGCGGCGCTGGCTCCGGATGCTCCGGTGCTGCGCGAGGATCTGGCCGGCAAGACCGAGGGTGCGCACGGGCCGCGCGAGCACCCCAACCACATCTTCACCTGGGACGCCGGGGACAAGGCGGCGGCCGACGCGGCCTTCGCCGGAGCCGAGGTGACGGTGGCCCAGCACATGTACTACCCGCGCGTGCATCCGTGCCCGCTGGAGACCTGCGGCTGCGTGGCCAGCTTCGACCCGGTGCGCGGCGAGCTCACCACCTGGATCACCTCGCAGGCGCCGCACGTCGTGCGCACCGTGGTGTCGATGCTGTCGGGCATCCCGGAATCGAAGGTGCGCATCGTCAGCCCCGACATCGGCGGCGGCTTCGGCAACAAGGTGGGCATCTACCCGGGCTACGTGTGCGCGATCGTCGCGTCCATCGTGCTCGGGCGCCCGGTCAAGTGGGTCGAGGATCGCATCGAGAACATCTCGAGCACGGCCTTCGCCCGCGACTATCACATGGACGGCGAACTCGCCGCCACCGCCGACGGACGCATCACCGGGCTGCGCGTCAACGTGGTGGCGGACCACGGCGCCTTCGACGCCTGCGCCGACCCCACGAAGTTCCCGGCGGGCCTGTTCCACATCTGCTCGGGCTCCTACGACATCCCGGCGGCCCACGCCAGCGTCAAGGGCGTCTACACCAACAAGGCGCCGGGCGGTGTCGCCTATCGCTGTTCGTTCCGCGTGACCGAGGCGGTGTACCTGATCGAGCGCATGGTCGACGTGCTGGCGCAGAAGCTGGGCATGGACAAGGCCGAGATCCGCGCGAAGAACTTCATCCGCAAGGAGCAGTTCCCGTACCGCAGCGCCTTCGGCTTCGAATACGACTCCGGCGACTACCACACCGCGCTGCAAAAGGGGCTCGACGCGGTGGGCTACCGTGAGTTGCGCGCCGAGCAGGCCGCCAAGCGAGCGGACCCGGACAGCCCGACGCTGATGGGCATCGGCCTGGTCACCTTCACCGAGATCGTCGGCGCCGGACCGAGCAAGATGTGCGACATCCTCGGCGTGGGCATGTTCGATTCCTGCGAGATCCGGGTGCATCCGACCGGCAGCGCGATCGCCCGCATGGGCACGATCACGCAGGGCCAGGGCCACCAGACCACCTACGCGCAGATCATCGCCACCGAACTGGGCATTCCCAGCGAGGTCATCCAGGTGGAGGAGGGCGACACCTCCACCGCGCCCTACGGGCTGGGAACCTACGGCAGCCGCTCCACGCCGGTGGCCGGGGCGGCCATCGCGCTGGCCGCGCGCAAGATCCACGCCAAGGCGCGCAAGATCGCCGCCCACCTGCTGGAGGTCAACGAGCAGGACCTGGACTGGGAGGTCGACCGCTTCAAGGTCAAGGGCGACGACGCACGCTTCAAGACCATGGGCGACATCGCCTGGGCCGCGTACCACCAGCCGCCCGCCGGACTGGAGCCGGGGCTGGAGGCCGTGCACTACTACGACCCGCCGAACTTCACCTATCCCTTCGGCATCTATCTGTGCGTGGTGGACATCGATCGGGCCACCGGCGAGACCAAGGTGCGTCGCTTCTACGCGCTCGACGACTGCGGAACCCGCATCAACCCGATGATCATCGAGGGCCAGATCCACGGGGGCCTGACCGAGGGTTTCGCCGTCGCCATGGGTCAGCAGATGCCCTTCGACGCGCAGGGCAACCTGCTGGGCAACACGCTGATGGACTACTTCCTGCCCACCGCGGTGGAAGCGCCGAAATGGGAGACCGACTACACGGTGACCCCTTCGCCGCACCACCCGCTGGGCGCCAAGGGGGTGGCCGAATCGCCGCACGTCGGGTCGATCCCCACCTTCACCTCGGCGGTGGTCGATGCCTTCGCGCACCTGGGCGTGACCCACATGGACATGCCGCACAACGCGTTCCGGGTCTGGAAGGAGTTGCGCAAGCACGGCGTGGCGTTGTGAGTCCGGCGGGGGCCGGCGCTGCGCCGGCCCCCGTCCTTTCCCGAATTCCCGAATCGACACCATGGAAGTCCAACTCGAAAAGACCTATGCGCTCGACGTCGACGCGTCCGCCGCGTGGGCCCTGCTCAGCGACGTGCGCTCGGTGGCGGGCTGCATGCCCGGCGCCGAGATCACCGAACAGATCGACGCGAACTCGTACAAGGGTGCGGTGAAAGTCAAGGTCGGCCCCGCGCTGGCGCAGTTCGGCGGCACCGTCGACGTCATCGAATGCGCGCCCGAGCAGCGCCGCATGGTGATGCGTGGCAAGGGCGCCGACAAGAGCGGATCCTCCGCGTCGATGGACCTGAACGCGGTGATCGAACCGGCGGCCGACGGCGCCGCGGGTTCGCTGCTGCACGGCCGGGCGGCCGTGGTGGTCAACGGCAAGTTCGCGCAGTTCGGCGCACGCATGATGACCCAGGTCTCCGAGATGATGCTGGGCCAGTTCGTGGAGAATTTCCGGGTCGCCGCGCGCGAACTGGCCGCGCGGCAGGCGCAGGTGCCCGGGCATGCCGGCGAGCCCGCCGCCCCTGCGCCGGCGGACGCCTCGCCACGGGCCGCGGCTGCACCGGCAGCGGCGCCGCGCCAGGCCGCGCGCGAGATCAACGGCCTGGCCTTGCTGTGGGCGCTGATCAAGGGCTGGTTCGGCGGCCTGTTCACGCGGCGCGCGCAATGAACCCGCAAGCGCCGGCTCCGTTGGCGGCGCCGCGCGCGCTGCGCCAGAGCCTGCACGAGGCGGGCTACGTCGCCGACGAGGCGCTCGCCACCGCCTGCTGGCTGGCACGCGAACTGCAGCGTCCGCTGCTGCTCGAGGGCGACGCCGGCGTGGGCAAGACCGCGCTGGCCTCGGCGCTGGCGCGCGTGCACGACGCCGAACTGGTGCGGCTGCAGTGTTTCGAGGGTCTGGATCTGTCGCAGGCGGCCTACGAGTGGAACTACGGGCGCCAGTTGATGGCCATCCGCCTGCACGAGGCGGGCGGCCGGGAGCTGCGCGAGCAGGACCTGTTCGGGCGCGAGTATCTGCTCGAGCGCCCCTTGCTGCGCGCCATCGGCACGCCGCGCCCCTGCGTGCTGCTGATCGACGAGATCGATCGCGCCGACGAGGCCTTCGAGGCCTTCCTGCTGGAGGTGCTGGCCGAGTACCAGATCACCGTGCCCGAGATCGGCACCTTGCGTGCCACCAGCGTGCCGCTGGTGGTGTTGACCAGCAATGGCACCCGCGAGCTGTCCGATGCGCTGCGCCGGCGCTGCCTGTACCACTACCTGGACTATCCCGAGCTGGCGCGCGAGATCGCCATCGTGCGCCTGTCGCTGCCACGGGTCGAGTCGCGCCTGGTCGAACAGGCGGTGGATTTCGTGCATGCGCTGCGGCGCCAGGACCTGGCGAAGACCCCGGGGGTGGCCGAGACCCTGGACTGGGTGCGCGCCTTGCACGGCCTGGGCCAGCGCGAGCTTCCCGAGCAGATCGAGCTGCTGCTGGCGACCCTGGGCTGCCTGCTGAAGACCCAGGAGGACCGCTTCACGATGCAGGGCGATCGCCTGCGACAACTCATCGAGCGGCGCGGCGACGCGGGCGTCGCCGCGGCCATGCGCTGACCCGGCGCGCGAGTCCACGATGTCGTCCATGCCAGCCGTCTCCCCGTTGCAGCGCGTCGGCGAATTCGCCGCGCTGCTGCGCGACCACGGCTTTCGCGTCGGCGTCGACGAGCAGCGCTGCATGCTGCGCGTGGCGCAGCGCCTCGGCCCCGGCGAGCCGTCGGCGGTGGAGTCGGCGTGGCGCGCCATCGCCTGCAGCGACCAGCGCGACTGGCGGCGCTGGCAGGAGATCTTCGAGCGTTTCTGGTGGCCGCACCGGGTGCGCGGCTATGTGCGCGTGAGCCAGCAGACCCGGCGCTCGCGCGACCTGCGCCAGGCCGTGCGGGAACTGCAAGGCCGGCTCGATGCCGAGACCGACGCCAGCCAGCCGGCTTCGACCCGCGACACGCAAGGCAGCGCCGACCGTGCTGCGGCGGCCGACGCCTCCCCGCAGCCCGGGCGCGAGCGCGCGCAGGGCGGCGCCAGCCGTACCGAGGCGCTGCACGAGCGCGAGCACCAGATGTGGCTGCCGCAGGATCTGGCGGCGCTGCAGCGCCTGGCCGCCGACATCGCCCAGCGCCTGCGTCCGCGGCCGACGCGTCGCTGGCGCGGCGCGCCCGCGCGGGCATCGGCACGCCTGGACCTGCGCGCCACCCTGCGTCGCAGCGTGGCCTGGGGCGGCGAGCCGCTGCAAGCGGCGTGGCGGGTGCGTCGGGTCGAGCCGCCGCGCCTGTTCATTCTCGTCGACGTCAGCCGCTCCATGGAGGCGCACGGCGCTTTCTTCCTGCGTGTGGCGCGAGCCTTCGCGCAGCAATGCGACGCCCGGGTATTCGTGTTCCACGTGCGCCTGGCCGAGATCACCCCCCTGCTGCGCCGCGACAGCGCGGCCACGCAGGAGCAGGTCAACGCCGTCACCGCCGGGTTCGGCGCCGGCACGCGGATCGGCGCGTGCGTGCAGGCCTTCGCGCGCGGCGCGGCGCGCCACCAGCTGGTGCGGGGCTCGCGCGTGTGGGTGTTCTCGGACGGTTTCGACACCGATGCCCCCGAGCTGCTGGGCGACGCGCTGCGCGCGCTGCGCGGGCGCGGCGCGCGCATCAGCTGGTTCCACCCGACGCGGGCCGTTCCGCAGGCCGGCGCGCTGCAGCGCGCGCGCGACTGCATCGACACCTTCGTCCCCCTTGCGTCGATCGCCGACCTGGCGGCCGCGCGCAAGTCGCTGCACTGACAGGAGTTCCGACATGACTTCGTTCGATTGGATCACCCAGGCCGCGTGCCTGCGCGAGCAGGGGCACGCTTTCGCGCTGGTCAGCGTGCTGCGCGTGCAGGCGCCGGCCTCGGCGCGCGCGGGCGACAAGGCGCTGGTGCTGGCCGACGGCACCATCCACGGCTGGATCGGCGGCGGTTGTGCGCAACCGGCGGTGCTGCGTACGGTGCGTCAGGCCCTGGCGGACGGGCGCGCGCGCAGCGTGCGCATCACGCCGGCCGCGCAGGGCAGCGAGCGCGACCTGGGCGACGTGCTGGAGTTCGGCATGGCCTGTCACTCGGGCGGCGCCCTCGAACTGTTCGTCGACCCCGTCCTGGCCGACCCGCTGCTCGTGGTGATCGGCAACACTCCCGTGGCGCGTTCCCTGGTGTCGTTGGCGCCGCAACTGGGGCTGCGCGTGGCGTGGGCCGGAGTCGGCTTGCAGCAGCACGAGGCCGAGGGTGTGCAATGCGTGGCGAGCGACGACCCCGAGGTGTTGCGCCGGGAAGTCGGCGACGGCGCCTTCGTGGTCGTGGCCACGCAGGGCCAGCGCGACCTGCAGGGCCTGCGCGCGGCGCTGGCGCTGCGCGCGGGCGGCGTCTGGTTCGTCGCCAGCGCGCGCAAGGCGGCGGTGCTGCGCGAGAGCCTGATCGCCGCCGGCGCCGATGCCGCTGCCGTGCAGTCCATCGTGGCGCCCGCGGGCACGCCCATCAGCGCCCGCACGCCGCCGGAGATCGCACTGTCGGTGCTGGCCGCGGTGGTCGCGGCGCGCCGCGCCGGGCTACCGCACGGCGTGGGCGGCGACGTCGCGGCACCGCAGGAGGCGGGCGCCGCTGGTGCCCCGGTGTCGGAGCCTGGCGACGGCGTGGATCGCGCGCCTGCTTCATGCTGCGCTCAGCGGGCGGCGCCGGTCGAGGCGGCGGTGCCCGAGGCGGGTTCTTGCTGCAGCCACAGCGCATCGCCGGTCGCCGCTTCCGAGCGGCCGGCGCCGGCTGCCGCGACCTCCCACTCCTGCTGCGGACACTGAACGCCATGGGATGCATCCTGAAGGGCGGCGGCGGTTTGTACAGCCGCCTGCGCGTGGGCGCCGTGCTGCTGGCGGCCGGCGAGGGTTCGCGCCTGGGCGGGCGCCCCAAGTGCCTGCTCGAACTCGGTGGCGTGCCGCTGATCCGGCGCCAGCTGATCGCGCTGTCGGGGGGCGGGGTGGACGAGCTGGTGGTCGTACTCGGACACCACGCCGCGCGCATCGAGCCGGTGGTGGCGGAATTCCCCGTGACGGTGGTGCACAATCCCCAGCCGGAGCAGGGGCAGGCGTCATCGACGCGCGTAGGGCTGCGGGCGCTGCCTGCCGTCGACTGCGTGCTGGTCGCGCTGGCCGACCAGCCGCTGCTGCACGCCCAGGACGTGGCCGACCTGATCAAGGCCTACAAGCAGCGCGAGGAGGGCATCGAACTGGTGCAGCCCCTGGTCGACGGGCAGCCCGCCAACCCGCTGGTGTTCAGCGCCGCGGTGCGCGAGCAGATCCTGGCCGGTCCCGGCGACGTCGCCTGCCGCCGCTGGCAGGAGCGTCACGCCGAGAAGGTGCTGCGCTGGGCGACGCCGAACCGGCGCTACGCGGTGGACATCGACACCGAGCAGGACATCGAGGCGCTGGCGCAGCGTACCGGCCACCAGCTGCGCTGGCCGCCGGACCTGGCGCCGGCGGCGCGGCAGGCATGAACGAGCTGCCAACGGCGCCCGCCGTGGCGGGCGCGCTGTCGCTGTGGCCGACGCCGCTGGGCGTGCACCGCTGGTCGCGCGCCGACGAGGTCAACCCGCTGCTGGCGCGCGTGCTCGGCAGCCTGCGGGCGATGGCGCCGCCGCAGGCCGCGGGCTTCTTCGCAAGCGACGACGACCTGCTGGAGCGCATTCGCCTGCCCGAGTGGCAGGACTTCCTGCGCTTTGTCGTCGATGCGCTGCACGCCACGGTGGCGAAGGCCAATCGCGACGCCTGGCCACGGCCGACGCCGGACCTGCAGGTGCATCTGCGCGGCATGTGGTTCCAGGCGGCCAACCATGGCGCCAGCCACGACGTGCACACCCACGGCAACTGCTCCTGGTCCGGCGTGTATTGCGTGCAGGTCGACGACGAGGACCGGCGAGTGGCCGACGCGCTGCTGGGCGAACGCAACGGGGTGACGCGGTTCTACGGGCCGTATTTCCCGCACCTGGGCGGCGCCCATGCCGACCTGGGCAACGCCTATCTGCAATCGGCGCACCTGGACGTCGCGCCGAGGCCCGGGCAGTTGATCGTGTTTCCGTCCTGGCTGGCGCATCAGGCGATGGCCTATCGGGGCGAGCGCGATCGCATCATCATTTCCTTCAACGCCAGCGTGCACGCCGCGCAGGGCGGGGATCGCCTGCACGGCCATGCGGCCGCCTGAACCCCTCGCGGCGCCCAACGACTCGCGCACTCACGCATCATGAACAGCATCGACATCGAAGTCATTCGCACCACGCTGGACTGGCTGCGGCGAGGCCACCGGGTCGTGCTCGGCACGGTGGTGCGCACCTGGGGTTCGGCACCGCGCCCGCCGGGCTCCATGATGGTCATCCGCGACGACGGGCAGGTGGCGGGATCGGTCTCGGGCGGCTGCATCGAGGATGACCTGATCCGCCGCGTCGCCGACGGGGAGCTGGCGCTGCACCGTCCCGAGGCCACCGTCTACGGCCAGACCGCCGAGGAGGTGCGCCGCTTCGGACTGCCCTGCGGGGGCAGCGTGCAGGTCGTGCTGGAGCCGCTGGGCGACGCCAGCGGCCTGGAGGAACTGCTGCGCCATATCGAATCCTCGCAGCGCGTGCGGCGAAGCCTGGACATGCGCAGCGGCGCGGTGCGCCTGACACCCGCCAGGCGAGGCGAGCAGTTGTCGTTCGACGGCCAGGTGCTGCGCACCGTGCACGGGCCGCAACTGCGCCTGCTGATCATCGGCGGCGGGCAGCTTTCGCGCTACCTCGCATCGATGGCCGTCATGCTCGACTACCGCGTCACCGTGTGCGAGCCGCGCATCGAGTATCACGAGGGCTGGGACGGCGTGCCGGGTGTGAGCCTGTCGATGCGCATGCCCGACGACGAGGTGCTGGCCATGCAACCCGACGAAAGCACCGCAGTGGTGGCGCTGACCCACGACCCCAAGCTCGACGACCTGGCGTTGATGGAAGCGCTGCGCGGTCCGGCCTTCTACGTCGGAGCCCTGGGCTCGCGGCACAACAACGACAAGCGGCGCGAGCGGTTGCTGGAATTCGGCGTCAGCCGCGAGCAGGGGGCACGCCTGCGCGGCCCGGTAGGGCTGCGCCTGGGCGGGCTGACGCCGCCGGAGATCGCCATGAGCATCGTCGCCGAGATGACCGCCGTGCAGCGCGGCGCCGACCTGGCGCAGCCCCTGGCGGACTGGAGCTCGTCGCAATCGGCGTGCCGTCTGGCCTGATCCGGCGGTGGCCTTCGATTCGCCACGGTGGTGAAATAGCGCAGGTCATCGCGGCGCCGCCGCTGTTCAGGAGAACCCGATGGATTTTGCGCTTAGCCCGGAATTGCGGGAGCTGCAAGCGCGCGTGCGCAGTTTCATCCGCGAACGTGTCATGCCCTTCGAGGCCGATGCACGCTGGGGCAGGCATGGTCCGAGCGAGTCGTTGCGCGACGAACTCGTCGCGCTTGCGCGCGCCGACGGCCTGCTCACCCCCCACGCCTCGCGCGAACTCGGCGGTCTGGGCTTGAGCCATGTGCAGAAGGCGGTGGTGTTCGAGGAAGCCGGCTATTCGGCGCTGGGGCCCACGGCCATGAACATCCATGCCCCGGACGAAGGCAACATCCACCTGATGGAGGTGGTGGCTTCGCCACAGCAGAAGGAGCGCTGGCTGCGCCCGCTGGTGCAGGGCGCGACGCGCTCGTGCTTTTGCATGACCGAGCCGCCTCCGGGCGCCGGCGCCGATCCCTCGATGCTGCGCACCACGGCCGTGCGCGACGGCGGCGACTATGTGATCGACGGCGTCAAATGGTTCATCACCGGCGCCCAGGGAGCCGGCTTCGCCATCATCATGGCGCGCATGGAGGACGGCTCGGCCACCATGTTCCTCAGCGACATGGATCGCCCCGGCATCGAGGTCGAGCGGACCATGGACGCGATGGATTCCTGCTTCACCGGAGGGCACGGGGTGGTGCGCTTCAGCGGCCTGCGCGTTCCGGAGAGCGACGTCCTGGGCGAGGTCGGCCAGGGTCTGCGCTACGCCCAGGTGCGTCTTGCCCCGGCGCGCCTGACGCATTGCATGCGCTGGCTGGGTCAGGCACAGCGCGCCCACGACGAGGCGCTGGCCTACGCGCGCCGGCGTCAGTCCTTCGGTCGCCCGCTGGGCGAGCACCAGGGCGTGGGTTTCATGCTGGCCGACAACGAAATGGACCTGCACACCGCGCGCCTGCACATCTGGCACACCGCCTGGCTGCTCGACCGCGGCGAGCGCGCCAATTTCGAGTCCAGCCGGGCCAAGGTGGCCTGTTCCGAGGCCGAGTGGCGGGTGGTCGACCGCAGCGTGCAGATTCTCGGCGGGCAGGGGGTCACGGGCGAGAGCGCGGTGGCGCGCATCTTCGCCGACATGCGGGCCTTTCGCATCTACGACGGCCCCAGCGAGGTGCACCGCCACAGCCTGGGGCGCAAGATCCTCGCCGGGCGCCGCGACGCGTCGCTGCGCCAGGCCTAGCAGGGACGCATCGAGGGCTCCGGCGCCCCGCGCTCAGGCGCCGGATCGGCGTCTGCGGCCCGCGGGGGCCCCGGCCACCGTGGGGGCGAAGTCCGTGTGCTCGAAGTCGATCCCGTGTTCGAGCATCTGGCCGCGCAGGTACTGCAGGGCCGCGCGCGCCGGCATGTGGCGCTGCGCCCCCGCCAGTTTCCACCAATGCTTGGCGCGGCCCACGTCGGGCAGCGCGCCGATGCCGCGCCAGTACATCTTGCCCAGCTGGTACTGGGCCAGCACGTGTCCCTGTTCGCCGGCCTTGGTGAGCCAGCGCAGCGCCGCCCCCAGGTCCCTGGGGGCGCGGCGACCGCGCATCAGGGTCAGGCCGAGCATGTACTGGGCGGCGTCATGGCCTTCGTCGGCGGCGCGGCGCAGCCATTCGACGGCCTCGGGCCAGCGCTCGCGCGCATGACCCGACAGCAGGGTCAGGCCCAGCGTGTACTGGGCCGAGCGGTGGGACTGCTCGGCGGCTCGCCGGAACAACTGCAGGGCCAGCGCCCGATCCCGCGGCACCCCCAGACCCTGCAGGTACAGTCGGCCGAGAAACCAGCAGGAGGGCGCGTCGCCCTGGTCGGCCGCGGCGCGGTACCAGCGCGCGGCTTCGGCGTGATTGCGCGGCACCACCTGGCCGTTCTCGAACAGGATGCCGATGGACCCGATCGCCCGGACCATGTTCTGTTCGGCGGCCTTTTTCCACCAGTACATGCTGCGGCCGTAGTCCTGCGCCACGCCGCGGCCGTGGTAGTGCATCCAGCCCAGGTTGTACTGCGCGCTGGCCGAGCCCTGGCTGGCCGCGCGCTCGTACCAGATGCCAGCCTGCTCATGGTGGCCGAGGTTGCGCAAATGGTCGCCCAGCCATTCCTGGGCCACCATGTCTCCGGATTGCGCGAGCTCGACGACTTCTTGGGGAATGGTTGTGGCGTTCATCGGCCAGGATGCTCACGAGAAAACGCAGGGCCGCCCCAAGTCTTCTCGACCCCCACGGGGATGAGGCGGGACCAGCGGGTGTGCCTGCGCACAGCCGCGCGCCCGCCGAACCCGAGCAGCCCGCAGGCTGCGAGGTTGAACGGGCTGGGCGCAGCCCGGCCCTGGGGGCGCTCTGAAGGGCGCGGGGTGACATTCGCTTGCAATATTGTCCATCCGTCCCGCGCCGCTCGTCATCTTTTGTTCAAGGGGGCGAAGGGGAGAATACCCGGGTGCCCAGCAGCGCCAGGCGCGCAGCCCCGAAAGCGGCCTCGTTCTGGCGCGCACGGCGTACCGGGCGCCCGAGCGCACGCTCGCGCAGCCGGGTCCAGGCAGGGTTGGACGCGCCGCCGCCGCAGCTCAGCACTTCCCACACCTCGGGCGCCCCGAGTTGCGCGAAGCGGGCATAGCCGGCGGCCTCGATGCGGGCCAGCCCCTGCAGCAGGCCGTGCAGATACCGCGCATCGTCGACGGGGCGCGGTTCCAGGCGCGGGGCCATCGCGGGGTCGGACAGGGGAAAGCGCTCCCCCACGCCCGGCAGGGGATAGAGGTCCAGCGGGCTGTCCTGCTCGGGGTCGATGTCCGCGCTGAGTTCGCGCAGGCGCGCATCGCCGAACAGCTTGCGCAAGGCGGCCCCGCCGGCCTGGCTGGCGCCGGAGACCAGCCACAGAGAGCCGAAGCGATGGCTGTATACGCCGTATCGCGGCGCGTCGATGCGCCTGCGCGACAGCAGCTTGAGGGCCAGCGTGCTGCCCAGACTGGTCAAGGCCTGGCCGGGCAGCTCAGCGCCGCTGGCCAGGAACGCGGCGTTCGCGTCGGTCGTGCCGGCCACCAGGAGCAGCTCCCGGCGCAGGCCCAGGCGGTCAGCCAGCGCCGGGTCCACGCGGCCCTGGCCGCTGCCCGGGGCGACGATGCGCGGCAGGCGCGACGCGAAAGCCTGGCGGGAGGCGACCTCGCCCCAGGCGCAAAGCGCGGGGTCCGCCCCGCTCTTGAGGGCGTTGTGCCAGTCGGTGAGCGCGCCGCGCGCCAGGCCCCCGCGGCGCAGGCGGGCGAACAGCCAGTCGGCCTGGTGCAAGGCCAGCGCGCCGTGCCGCGCGGCCTCGTCCAGGCGCTCCCACGCCCATGCCAGGCGTGCCAGCCCGTCCAACGGACCCGCATGGTCGCCGGGCAGGTCCACTTGCCGTGGCTGGAAATACATCAGCACCGGCCCGAGCGGCCGCAGGTCGCGGCCGGCCCACAGCACGCTGCCGGAAGTCGCGCACAGCGACAGCGCGTCGAGCGCGCCACGCAGCTCGCCGGGAATCGCGCCCAGCAGATCGAACAGTGCGCGCTCCCAGTCCGCGCAGTCCTGGGCGCGTGCGTCCGCGTAGTCGGTGGCGGCCTCGAACAGACACCGCTCACGCCGGTCGATCAGGCACAGGCGAGCGCCGCTGGTGCCGAAGTCCAGCCCCGCCGCCACGCGCGGCAGGGCCCGGCGCCGGGGCGCGGCGACGGGTGAGGGGGATCGAATCGGCAGGTGAACGCGCGCGGAACGTGGCGCGTGAAGCGACGGGCGCATCGGCGGAGCAGGGTGGCGGGCAAGGCCCGCATTGTGCCCCGCCGCGCCCGCGCCTCAGTTCAGCCGAACCTCGACGCGCCGCGGCTTCGCGTGTTCGGCCTTCGGGATGCGCAGCTCCAGCACGCCGTCCTTCATGCTGGCCTGGATGGCGGCCGCGTCGAGTTCGCGCGACAGCGTGAAGCTGCGTTCCCAGGCCCCCGTTCGCAGTTCCGCGTAGAAGGGCTGCATGCCTTGGGCCAGTTCGATCTGCATCTGTCCGCGCAGGGTCAGCGTGTCGCCGTCGACCTGCACCTGCAGTTGTTCGCGCGGCACGCCCGGCATGTCGGCGCGCAGCGTGATGCCCTCGGCATCCTCGAGGATGTCCACGCGCGGCGCCTGGGGCGTGGGGGCGCGCGCGGCCGTGCCGGCTTGCGAGCCGGAGGTGGACGCGGCGATCGGTGTGGTGCTCGTGTTCATGGTCGGACTCCTTGCGATGGCCTGGCGGCTTCAGTTCACCGTGATGCGGCGCGGTTGCACGGCCTCGCGCCGCGCGATGCTCACGCGCAGCACGCCGTCGGTGTAGCGCGCGTCGATGTTCGAGGCGTCGATGTCCTCGGGCAGCGAGATCACCCGCCGGAAACTCCCGCTGAATCGCTCCTCCGCATAGCTGACCTGCCCCTTCGCGGCCGCGGGCAATTCACGCTTGCCGACGATGGTCAGCAGGTTGTGGTCCACCGTGACCTCGAGTCGCGAGGCGTCGATGCCGGGGGCGAAGGCATACACCTCCACCGCCTGCGGGGTCGAGGCGACGTTGATGGCCGGAAAGCCCGCGCCACCCACCGCGCGGATGCTCACCGGCAGTCCGAATCCGCCGAGGTCGCGGTCGAGTTCGCGCTGCAGACGGTCGAGGTCGGCGAACCAGCTCGCCGGGGTCTTCAGCATGGTTGCAATCATGGTCCTGGCTCCTTGCAGACGGTCGGGATGCACGGCGCGCCGCACGGCGGCGTCGCCCTCTGCTCCCTATCTGCGAGTGCGTCGGCGGGATTTCAAGAGCCCGGGGCGCGCGCCGGCATGCGCAGGCGCTGTGCCCCGCAGTACACGACCATGTCGTCGCCGCGGATCCGCCCGACCAGGGTCATGCCGGCCGCGGTCGCCGCGCGCACCGCCAACGCGGTCGGCGCGGACACGGCGGCCAGCACCGAGCAGCCCAGGGTGGCGGCCTTTTGCACCATTTCGATGCTGGCCCGGCTGCTGATCACCAGCAAGGCGGCGCGCGCGTCGAGTCCCGCGCGCGCCGCGCCGCCTGTCAGCTTGTCCAGCGCGTTGTGGCGCCCCACGTCCTCGCGCACCAGCAGCGGATCGCCCCGCGCCGAGCAAAGCGCCGCGGCGTGCACCGAGCCGGTGGCCTCGAACAGCGGCTGCAGGGGGCGCAGCGCGGCCACCGCGCGGGCCAGCGCGGCCGGCGCCACTTCGGGGCCCGCGCCGACCGGAGGGACGGGGCGCAATGCCTGCTCCAGCGAATCGGTGCCGCACAGCCCGCAGCCGGTGCGTCCGGCCAGGCTGCGCCGGCGCAGCTTGAGCGCCTGCAGGCGCCGCGACGCGATCTCCACGCGCAAGGTGATGCCTTGCGCCGATTCTTCCGTCGCGATGTCGAACACCTCGTCGGGATGCTCGACGATGCCTTCGGTGAGGGCGAAGCCCAGCGCGAAGTCCTCCAGGTCCGCCGGCGTGGCCAGCATCACCGCGTGGGAGATGCCGTTGAACTCCAGCGCCACCGCGACCTCCTCGCACAGCCGGTCGCGCTGCTCCAGGGCCTGGCCCGAGCGCACGCGAAGTACCTTGGCCGGGGCCGCGCCCGGCAGCAGGGGCAGGGGCTTCGCGTCCATGGTCGGCTCGCCTTCAGGGCGTCAGCGCGCAGTCCACCGTGCTCGCCTGCAGCAACTGTTCCAGCTGGCGCGGCGGCATGCCCAGCAGCAGGCCGCGGCGCCCCGCGTTCACGTACAGCACCGGCAGTTCGAGCACGCTGACCTGGAGGTACACCGGCATCGGCTTGCGCAGCGCGAAGGGCGAGGTGCCGCCCACCTGGTAGCCGCTGTGGCGCTCGGCCACCGCCGGCTCGCAGGGCTGCACCTGCTTGGCGCCGATGGCGCGCGCCAGGTTCTTGGTGGACACCTGGCGGTCCCCGTGCATCAGCACCACCAGCGGGCGCGCCGTCTGATCCTGCATGACCAGGGTCTTGACCACCGCGTGCGGGTCGAGGCCCAGCGCCTGCGCGCCCCAGGCGGCGCCGCCGTGCTCGACGTATTCGTAGGGGTGCAGGCTGAACTCCACGCCCCGGCTGCGCAGCCAGGCGGTGGCGGGAGTCTCGGTGGGATGTTGACGGCGCGAGGACATGCGGCCGAGATTAGCACCCGGCCGGGATCGGCACGTGGCCGTATGCTTCGGACACCATGCCCATCGAAGCCTCCGCCCCCGCCGTATCCAGCGCCAGCGCCGCCGACGACGCCTGGTTTTTCCCCGGCTTCCAGGTGCGGCGCGTGCAGACCGCGCCGCAGGTCTGGATCCACGCGCTGGTGGGAGGCGAGGGGCCGCCGCTGCTGGTGCTGCACGGCCATCCGCAGACCCACGTGATCTGGCACCGCGTGACCGGCGAACTGGCCCGGCATTTCCGCGTGGTGCTGTGCGACCTGCGCGGCTACGGCGACTCCTCCAAGCCCGAAGGCGGCGCCGACCATGCCGCGTACAGCCGTCGCACGATGGCCGCGGACATGCTGCAGGTGATGCGCGCTCTCGGACACGATCGTTTCGCCGTGCTCGCGCACGACCGCGGGGCGCGCGTGGCGCACCGCCTGGCGGCCGACCATGCGCAGGCGGTCAGCCGCATGACCCTGCTGGACATCGCGCCCACGCTGGCCATGTACCGCAAGACCGACGAGGCCTACGCGCGGGCCTACTGGCACTGGTTTTTCCTGATCCAGCCGGCGCCGTTGCCGGAGCGCCTGATCCAGGCTGATCCGGGCGCCTATGTGCGCGACCTCATGCGTTCGCGCAACGGCAGCCTGGAGGCCTTCGACCCACGCGCGCTCGACGCCTACGCGCGCAGCCTGGCGCAGCCCGGGGCCGCGCACGGACTCTGCGAGGACTACCGGGCGGCCGCGAGCATCGACCTGGAGCACGACGCCGCCGACCGCGCGCGCGGCGCCCGCCTGGGCCTGCCGCTGCAGATCCTGTGGGGCGAGCACGGCGTGGTGCAGCGCTGCTTCCGCCCGCTGGACGAATGGCGCGAAGTGGCCTCCGACGTGCGCGGCGGCACCCTGCCTTGCGGGCACTACGTGCCGGAAGAGGCACCACGCGAACTGCTCGACGCGGCCTTGCCCTTCCTGCTCGGGGAAGGCTGAGCGCCCGGCACGGCGCCCGTTGTGGCGCAGTGGCAACAGGCCTTCGCCGAAGGGGCGAGGCGCTGGACGCGGGGAATTATTATGTGGGAAAAATTCACATCCAGATGCCGAGCGCATCGATGATTTCACGGGGGGCGCAGCAATTTCCGGACTCGCGAAGGGAGCGCCTGGATCATGACTCGCCAATGGAAGATTTCCGCACTCGTCCTGCTGCTGGGCGGTGCCACGTTCACCACCGCGCACGCCGACGAGCCGTACTGGTCCCTGTCCGTGGGCACGCCCGGACTGGTGGCCAACCTCGGGAACGTGCTGCCGGCTCCGCCGGTGGTCTACGCCCCGCCGCCGGTGGTGTACGCGCCGCCGCCGCAGCCGGTGTACTACGCACCCGCCTACGTGGCGCAGCCCGGCTACCGCTGGCGCCGGCCGGAGCGCTGGCACCGAGACGATGACGAGCGCTGGCACCACGACCGTTGACGGCGCACGCGGCGCGACTCAGGCGCGGCGCGTGAAGGCCGCCGTGGCCATGCCCAGCAACAGGCCCCACAGGGCGCTGCCCACGCCGCCCAGGGTGAAGCCCGAGGCGGTCACGAGAAAGGTCACGAGCGCGCCGTCCCGCCAGGTCTCGTCGGACAGGGCGGTGCTCAGGCTGTTGCCGATGGTGCTGAGCAGCGCCAGCCCGGCGATGGCGGCCACCAGCGCGTGGGGAAAGGCCGCGAACAGGGCGGCGACGCTGGCGCCGAGCAGGCCGGTGATGGTGTAGAACACGCCGGCCCAGACTGCCGCGCGCCAGCGCTGGCGCGCATCGGGATCCGCTTCGGGGCTCATGCAGATGGCCGCGGTGATCGCCGCCAGGTTGAAGGAGAAGCCGCCGAAGGGCGCCAGCACCACGCCGAGCAGTCCGGTCCAGCCGACCAGGGGCGAGGTCGGCGTCTGGTAGCCATGGGCGCGCAGCATGGCGATTCCCGGCACGTTCTGCGACGCCATGGTCACGATGAACAGCGGCAGGCCGATGCCCAGCAGCGGGCCCCAGGCGAATTCGGGCGTGGTCCACACCGGACGCGTCAGGCGCAGCGGCAGCGCGGCCAGGTGCCAGTCTCCGCCGAGCGTGGCCACCAGCAGCCCCACCGCGAAACTCAAGGCCACCGCGTAGCGCGGCACCAGGCGTCGGGCCGCCAGCAGGGTCAGCAGCATGCAGCCGACCAGCCAGATCCGGTGCTGCAGCGCGCCGAACACGCCCAGGCCGAATTCCAGCAGCACGCCGGCCAGCATGCCGGCGGCCAGTGCGCGGGGAATGCGGTGCATCAGGCGCTCGAACCAGCCGCTGAACCCGGCCACCGCGGCAAGCAGCGAGGCGAACACGAATACGCCGATGGCCTGGGCCATCGGCACGCCGTGCAGCGAGGTGGCCAGCAGCGCGGCCCCGGGCGTGGACCACGCGGTGAGCACCGGCGCGCGGTAGCGCAGCGACAGGCCGATGCAACTCAGTCCCATGCCCAGGCCCAGCGCCCACAGCCAGGAGGCGATTTCCGCGGGACCGGCGCCGGCGGCCCGTGCCGCTTCGAACACGATGGCCGCCGAACTGGTGTAGCCCACCAGCACGGTGACGAATCCGGCCGATACGTGCGAAGGCTGCAGCCAGCGCGCGAGCGCGCGTGAGGTGGGAGGGGTGGGCTGGGTCATCGTGGGCGAGCGGCGGGAGGCGTCAGGGGGCGGCAGGCTGCTAAGCTGATGTCGTGCGCGATAACGCACGACAACTCCAGCCTAACCGATGGACGCTATAACGCACAAGAGGGACTCCGAACCGCCGGCGCCCGCCGCGGGCGAAGCCGGCGCGGACATCACGCGACAACTCTCCGGGCGCCTGCGTGCATTGCGCACCGAACGCGGCTGGAGCCTGCAGCGCGCGGCCGAGGTGTGCGGGGTCAGCAAGGCCATGCTGGGGCAGATCGAGCGCGGCGAGTCCAGTCCCACGGTGGCGTTGCTGTGGCGCATCGCCGGCGGCTTCGGCTGTGCCCTCAGCGACCTGCTTCCGCCGCCGGTGGCGGCCGCCGCCGAGGTGCGCGATCCGGGGCGCTTGCGCGCGCGTCCGGCCAGCGACGCGATGCTCGTGGCGCCGTTGTTTCCCTTCGATCCGGAGCTGGGCTTCGAGGTGTTCGAACTGACCCTGCTGCCGGGTTACGAGCGCGTGTCCGAGCCGCACGTGGCCGGGGTGGTCGAGCATGTCGTGGTGCAGCGCGGCAGCCTGGAGGTGCTCATCGACGGCGCCTGGGCGCGCCTCGGCGAGGGGGAGGGACTGCGCCTGGCCGGTGACCGCGAGCATGGCTATCGCAACGTCGCCGACACTGCCGTGGTGTTCCTGGACCTGATCCACTATCCGCGGGGGCGCGGAGCGCGGCGGGATTGAGCGCCGGTCGCCGCGTGCCGGAGTTGCCGCAGGTCATCGCGCGCGTCGGCCCCAGCCGCTATGCTGGGATTTTCCGAACGCCCCTGCGGCCATCCCGATGCAGTTCAAGGACTACTACGAGCTACTGGGCGTGCCTCGCGATGCCGGCGCTGACGAGATCAAGCGCGCCTATCGCAAGCTGGCGCGCAAGTATCACCCCGACGTCAGCAAGGAGCCTCAGGCCGAGGAGCGCTTCAAGGAGATCGGCGAGGCCTACGAGGTGCTGGGCGACGCGGAAAAGCGCGCCGCCTATGACCGCCTCGGGTCGCGCTGGCGCGACGGCCAGGAGTTCCGTCCGCCGCCGGACTTCGGCAGCGGCTTCGAGTTCAGCGGCGGCGACGATGGGCACGACGACGCGCACGACGAGGCGGCTTTCAGCGAGTTCTTCGAATCCCTGTTCGGCGCCGCGCGGCGCGGCGGAGGCCACGCGGGCATGACTGGCGACCACCACGCACGTGTGGACATCGACCTCGAGGACGCCTTCGGCGGCGCCGAGCGGACCTTCACGCTGCGCAGCCCGCAGACCGACGCCTCGGGACGCGTGCGCCTGGCCGAGCGCAGCCTGCGCGTGCGCATTCCTCCCGGGGTGCGCGAAGGGCAGCGCCTGCGCCTGGCCGGGCAGGGGGCGCCGGGTCCCAGGGGCGCGCGCGGCGATCTGTACCTGGAGATCCGCTTTCGCCCCCACCCGGCGTGGCGCGTGGTCGGGCGCGATCTGTACATGGACCTGCCGCTGGCCCCCTGGGAGGCTGCGCTGGGCAGCAAACTGCAGGTCGCGGTGCCCGGCGCCAAGGTCGAATTGCAGATTCCGCCGGGTTCCCAGTCCGGGCGCAAGCTCCGTCTGAAGGGACGGGGGCTGCCCGGAAAGCCGCCCGGAGACCTGTTTGTCGAGCTTCGCGTGGTGCTGCCGCCGGCCGACGACCCCAAGGTCGCGCAGGCCTGGCGCCGCATGGCCGAGGAGCTTTCCTTCAATCCCCGCTCCCCCACGGGAGCCTGAACCCGAGGGCCGATGCGATGCAAGCGCCCCTAGTCGATTGCCTGGCCATGGACGATGGCGTGCTGCTGCGCGCCGCCGACATCGCGCGCGCCTGCGGCGAATCCGAGGCCTGGGTGCTGGATCTGGTGCAGGCTTCGATCCTGCGCGCGACCGGCGACGAACAGGCGCAGACGCTGTTCGCCGGGCAGGCCCTGTTCGTCGCGCGGCGCGTGCACCGGCTGCAACGCGATCTGGGCGTGAATCTGGAGGGGGCCGCGCTGGCGCTGGACCTGCTGGAGCGCATCGACCGCCTGGAGGCACGGCTGCGGCGTGCCGGCCTGGGGGCTCCGGTGCCCGAGGAACCGGACGAGGCCCCCGGCGCCCAGGTCTGATCGGGCAGGGCGCGGGAGCCGGAGCCGGCAGGCCGCGCCGCGGCTACTGGGGCGCCAGTTCCGCCAGCAGTTCGCTTTCCAGCTCGATCTGCGTGCGCTCGCTGCCCAGGCCCTCGCCCTGCAGCAGGAAGGTGTCCTCCACGCGTTCGCCCAGGGTGCTGACCTTGGCCAGTTGCACGCTGATGGCGCGCGCCGCGAGCACCCGCGCGACCGCGTACAGCAGCCCGGTGCGGTCGCTCGCGCGCACGCTGAGGATCCAGTGGTTGCGGCGCTCGTCGGCGCGCAGGTCCACGCGTGGCTGGACCGGGAAGTTGCGCACCCGGCGCGACACGCGCCCGCGCACCGGTTCCGGCAGCGGGCCGCGTTCGGTCAGGGTGCGCGCCAGTTCGACCTCCACCAGCGAGATCAGGTGCCGGTAGCGCTGCGCCAGCGAGGGCTCGACCACCACGAAGCTGTCCAGCGCGCGCCCGGCCCGCGTGGTGTGCACCTTGGCGTCGAGAATGCTGAAGTTGTGGCTGTCGAAAAACCCGCAGATGCGCGCGAACAGATCGGGCTGGTCGGCCCAGTACACCAGCACCTGCAGTCCTTCGCCGTGGGGCGCCAGGCGGCAGCTGACGACGCTGCCGTCGCCGGCGCCGCGACGCAGCAGCTCGCGCGTGTGCCAGGCCACGTCGGCCGGGTCGTGGCGCTGGAAATAGCTCGAATCCAGCGTGTCCCAGAGCCGCGCCGAGGCGTGTTCGTCCAGTCCGTACAGGTTGAGCAGGCGCCGCGCCTCGGCCCGGCGCTGCTCGATCTCGGCCTGCGGATTCGGCGCCTGGCCGCCCAGCACGCGCAGCGTGGTGCGGTACAGGTCCTCCAGCAGCTTGGCCTTCCAGCCGTTCCACACCTTCGGGCTGGTGCCGCGGATGTCGGCCACGGTCAACAGGTACAGCGCGGTGAGCAGCGGCGCGCTGCCCACCTGCGAGGCGAAACGCAGCACCACGTCGGGGTCGCTGAGGTCTTCCTTCTGCGCCACGCGCGACATGGTCAGGTGATGCGCGACCAGTTGGGCGACGAATTCGGTGTCCTCGCGATCCATCCCGTGCGCGCGCGCGAAGGAGCGCAGTTCCTGCGCGCCGAGCACGGAGTGGTCTCCGCCGCGCCCCTTGGCGATGTCGTGGAACAGCGCGGCCAGCACCAGGCGCCAGGGCTTCTCGAGGCTGGCGGCGAGCTGGGCGCAGAAGGGGTATTCGTGCGCGTGCTCCAGGATGAAGAAGCGGCGCACGTTGCGCACCACCATCAAGGTGTGCTGGTCCACCGTGTAGACGTGGAACAGGTCGTGCTGCATGCGTCCGACGATGCGCCGGAACGCGGGCAGGTAGCGCCCCAGCACGCTGGTGCGGTTCATCAGGCGCAGCGCATGGGTGATGCCGCTGGGCGAGCGCAGGATGCGCATGAAGGCGGCGCGGCTGCGCGGATCGGCACGGAAGCCCGCGTTCATGCTTTCGCGCGCGTGGTACAGCGCGCGCAGCGTGGGCGCGGTCAGACCGCGAATGCCCGGAGCCAGCGTGAAGGCCACGAAGGTCTCCAGGATGGCCGGCGGATCGCGTTCGTACAGGGACGGATCGGCCGGCTCGAGCCGGCCGTCCTTGTCCAGGAACATGCCGTCGACCACGCCGTCGATGCCGGTGATCGGGCGCCCGGTCTGTTCGGCCAGTTCCGGCCACAGGCGTCCCTCGATGGTCAGCAGCACGATCTGGTTGAGCTGCTCCACCGCCTTGGCGGCCCAGTAATACTGCTGCATCAGCACTTCGCCGGCGCGCTTGGTGGGCTCGGGGCTCAGTCCCAGCGAGGCCGCCACGGCGGTCTGCAGGTCGAACACCAGCCGGTCCTCGCGCCGGCCCGCGGCCAGGTGCAGGTGGGCGCGGATGCGCTTGAGCACGCGCTCGTTGGCCTGGATCTTGCGCGCTTCGTAGCGGCTGAGCACTCCGCTGCGCAGCAGTTGCGACCAGTTGCTGCCCAGGCCTGCCGCGCGCGCCACCCACAGCAGGATCTGCAGGTCGCGCAGGCCACCCGGGCTTTCCTTGCAATTGGGCTCGAGCGCGTAGGGCGTGTTCTCGAACTTGGCGTGGCGCTGGCGCATCTCCAGCAGCTTGGCCTGGAAGAAGGCGCGCGGATCCAGCCCGACGCTCCACGCGCTGCGCAGGCGTCGCGCCAGCGCGGCGTTGCCGCACAGGGGGCGCGCCTCCAGCAGCGAGGTCTGCACCGTCAGGTCGTCGGCCGACTCTTCCACGCAGGCCTGCACGGTGCGCACGCTGGGGCCGATTTCCAGCCCCGCGTCCCAGCAGGCCGCGACGAATCGCTCCGCGGCGGCCTGCACCGCGGCGTCGGGCGCGTCGGGCAGCAGCACCAGCACGTCGATGTCGGAGCCGGGGAAGAGTTCGCCGCGACCGAAGCCGCCCACCGCCAGCAGCGCGGCCGTCTCGGGCATGCGCGCCAGCGCCCACACCTCGCGCAGCGCCGACTCGGCGCCACGGCACAGGCCGCGCAGCAGATGGGCCAGGCGGCCGGGGTGGTCGCGGAAGTCGTCGATGCAGTGCTGGCGCGCCGCGCGCCAGGCGCCGCGGATGCGCGCGGCCTCGCCGGCCAGGCCCGGCGGGGCGGGCGCTTCGAGGGCCGTCGCGGCGTCGCTCACCGCGGCTCAAGCCGCCTGCGCGGCGCCGACGAAGGCCGGCGGGGCCGGCGTGCCGGCCGATACCGTCAGGACCTCGTATCCGGTGGGGGTGACCAGCACCATGTGTTCCCACTGCGCCGACAGCGAGCGGTCCTTGGTGACGATGGTCCAGCCGTCGGGCATTTCGCGGATCTCGCGGCGCCCGGCATTGATCATCGGCTCGATGGTGAACACCATGCCGGGGCGCAGTTCCTCCAGCGTGCCGGGCCTGCCGTAGTGCAGAACCTGCGGGTCCTCGTGGAACTTGCGCCCGATGCCGTGGCCGCAGAATTCCCGCACCACGCTGTAGCCGGCCGCTTCGGCGAAGGTCTGGATCGCGTGCCCGATGTCGCCCAGGTGGGCGCCCGGGCGCACCTGCTGGATGCCGTGCCACATCGCCTCGTAGGTGATGCGGCACAGGCGCTCGACGTGCGTGGGCACCTTGCCGACCAGGAACATGCGGCTGGTGTCGCCGTGCCAGCCGTTCTTGATCACCGTGACGTCGATGTTGACGATGTCCCCGTCCTTGAGCGCACGATCGTTCGGGATGCCGTGGCAGACCACGTGGTTGACCGAGGTGCAGATCGAGGCCGGGTAGGGCGTGTAGCCGGGCGGGGCGTAGTTCAGCGGAGCGGGTATGCCCCCCTGCACCTTCACCGTGTATTCGTGCGCCAGGCGGTCGATCTCCTTCGTCGTGATGCCGGGCTTGACGAAGGGCGTGAGGTAGTCGAGCAATTCGGCCCCCAGGCGCGCCGCGACGCGCAACTCGACGAGGTCCTGCTCGGTCTTGATGGAAATACTCATGTTTCGCATTATCTCACTGCCAGCCGCCGACGCGCTCACGCGCGCGCGCGAGCGCGGCCCGCCTACAATGACCGTGCCCCGCGTCGAGGCGCGGCGGCGCCGCCGATCCGCCGCTACGCGAGTTCCCGCCTTGTCCACTCCCACCGCCTCCACCGCTTCCTCCCCTTTCCCCGCGTCCGCCGCTGCCGCCGACTCCAAGGCCTCCCCCTCGGGCGGCGAGCGTCCTCCCATCGTCGAATTCGAAGGCGGCGTCGCGCTGTCGGCGTTCCGCCTGCGCGCGCTGTTGCAGACCCTGCGCGAGGCCTGCCCGACAGAGGCCGCCGGCATCGCCGGGCTGCACGCGCGCCTGGTGCATTTCGTCGCCACCGACGCCCCCGTCGACGAGGCCTTGCGCACACGCCTGGGCGAGTTGCTGCGCTACGGCACGCCGTACACCGGGCCGCAGGACGGCCCGGCCGTGCTGGTGCTGCCGCGCCTGGGCACCATTTCCCCCTGGGCCAGCAAGGCCACCGAGATCGCGCGCCATTGCGGCGCCGAGGTGCGGCGCATCGAGCGCGCGGTGGAGTTCCGCTTCGAGCTGGCGCGCCGCGCGCCGGTCCCGGGTACGGAGCAGTTGCTGCTGCTGGCGCGCACGCTGCACGACCGCATGACCGAGAGCGTCGTGCTTTCGCGCGCCGAGGCGCACCGCCTGTTCGACGACCTGCCGCCGCAGCCGCTGCGCAGCGTGGACGTGCTGGGCCAGGGGCGCGAGGCGCTGGCGCGCGCCAACGTCGAGCAGGGCCTGGCGCTGTCGGACGACGAGATCGACTACCTGGTGCAGGCCTTCGCCGGCCAGCTCGGGCGCAACCCCACCGACGTCGAACTGCTGATGTTCGCGCAGGCCAACAGCGAGCACTGCCGGCACAAGATCTTCAACGCCCGATTCATCATCGACGGGCGCGAGCAGGAGCACACGCTGTTCGGCATGATCCGCAACACCCATGCCGCGAACCCGCAGGGCACGGTGGTGGCCTATTCGGACAACGCCGCGGTCATGGAAGGCGGCACGGTGCAGCGCTGGCAACCCCAGGGTGCCGAGCACCTGTACGCTGCCGAGCCGGCGCTGGTGCACACCCTGATGAAGGTGGAGACCCACAACCACCCGACCGCGATCTCCCCGTTCCCGGGCGCGGCCACCGGCGCGGGCGGGGAAATCCGCGACGAGGGCGCCACCGGCCGCGGCGGTCGCCCGAAGGCCGGCCTGAGCGGCTTCCATGTGTCCAGCCTGCGCCTGGATCCCGCGCGCCCCGAGCCCTGGGAGGGCGAGGACGTGGGGCGCCCCGGCCACCTGGCCAGCGCGTTGCAGATCATGGTGGACGGGCCGATCGGCGCGGCCGCCTTCAACAACGAGTTCGGGCGCCCGAACCTGTGCGGGGTGTTCCGCGTGTTCGAGCAGACCGCGGGCGAGCGCCGCTGGGGCTATCACAAGCCCATCATGCTCGCCGGGGGCGTGGGCGAGATCGCCGACGCGCACACCCACAAGGTCGAATTTCCTCCCGGCACGCTGCTGCTGCAGCTGGGCGGTCCGGGCATGCGCATCGGCGTGGGCGGCGGCGCGGCTTCCAGCCTGGCCACCGGCACCAATGCCGAACACCTGGATTTCGATTCGGTGCAGCGCGGCAACCCCGAGATGCAGCGTCGCGCGCAGGAAGTCATCGAGGCCTGCCGCGGCCTGGGCGCGGCCAACCCGATCCTGGCCATTCACGACGTGGGCGCGGGCGGGCTTTCCAACGCGCTGCCCGAACTGGTCGACGGCGCGGGGCTGGGCGCCAGCCTGGAGCTGCGCGACGTGCCGGTCGAGGAAAGCGGCCTGAGCCCGCGCGAGATCTGGTGCAACGAAAGCCAGGAACGCTACGTGCTCGCGATCGCTCCCGAGGCGCTGGACGAATTCGCCGCGCTGTGCGCGCGCGAGCGCTGCCCCTTCGCGGTGCTCGGGCGCGCGCAGGACGACGCGCTGCTGCGCATGGCCGACCGCCTGCTCGGGCAGGCGCCGGTGGACATGCCCATGTCGGTGCTGCTGGGCAAGCCGCCGCGCATGGTGCGCGACGTGCGCAGCCAGGCGCTGCGCCTGCCGGACATCGACCTCACCGGCGTGGAGCTCGAATGGGCGGCGCGCACCGTGCTGCGCCATCCCAGCGTGGCCAGCAAGCGTTTCCTGATCAGCATCGGCGACCGCACCGTGGGCGGGCTGTCGCACCGCGACCCGATGGTCGGGCCCTGGCAGGTGCCGGTGGCCGACTGCGCCATCACCCTGGCCGATTACGCCGGCACGCGCGGCGAGGCGATGGCCATGGGCGAGCGCACGCCGCTGGCCGTGGCCGACGCGGCGGCCAGCGGGCGCATGGCCGTGGCCGAGGCGCTGACCAACCTGCTGGCCGCGCCGCTGCCCTCGCTCGGCCAGGTCAAGCTGTCGTGCAACTGGATGGCCGCCTGCGGCCAGCCGGGCCAGGACGCCGCGTTGTACGAGACCGTGCGCGCGGTCGCCATGGAACTGTGCCCGCGCCTGGGCATCGCGGTGCCGGTGGGCAAGGACTCGCTGTCCATGCACACGCGCTGGCAGGCCGACGGCGCCGAGCGCTCGGTGAGTTCGCCTGTGTCGCTGCTGGTGTCGGCCTTCGCGGTGCTGGACGACGTGCGCGGAGCCTGGACCCCGCAACTGCGCCTGGACCAGGGTGCCACCGTGCTGCTGCTGGTGGACCTCGGTCGCGGTCGCCAGCGCATGGGCGGCAGCATCCTGGCGCAGGCCCTGGGCCAGGCGGTGCAGCCGGTGCCCGACCTGGACGATGCCGAGGACCTGCGGCGCCTGTGCGCGGCCCTCGCCGAACTGCGCCGCCAGGACCTTGTGCTGGCCTACCACGACCGCAGCGACGGCGGCCTGTGGGCGGCCGTGTGCGAGATGGCCTTCGCCGGGCGGGCGGGCCTGGCCCTGAACCTGGACATGCCCATCGCCGCCGCGGACGCGCTGCCGGACGAGGGCGATGCGAAAAACTGGGCGCAGCAGGTCGCAGAGCGGCGCAACGACCTGGGCCTGCGCGTGTTGTTCAACGAGGAGCCCGGCGTGGTGCTGCAGCTGCGGCTGGAGCAGCGCGACCAGGCGATGCGCATCCTGCGCGAGCATGGACTGTCGGCCTGCAGCCACGTGGTCGGACAGGTGGGGCCCGGCGATACGCTGGAGGTCTGGCGCGACTCCCGACGCATCCTGCAGGTGCCGCGTGCCGAGCTGATGCGCGAATGGGACCACGTCTCGCACGCCATCGCCAGGCTGCGCGACAACCCCGAGTGCGCCGACTCGGAACATGCGCTGGCCTGCGGGGACGACCCCGGTCTGCATGCCGATCTGCGCTACGACCTCGCCGAGGACGTGGCCGCGCCCTTCGTGGCCTCGGGGGCGCGTCCGCGCGTGGCCATCCTGCGCGAACAGGGCGTGAACTCGCAGCGCGAGATGGCCTGGGCCATGGACCGCGCCGGCTTCGCCGCGCACGACGTGCACATGAGCGACCTCATCGCCGGGCGCGTGGACCTGCGCGCCTTCCGCGGCCTGGTGGCCTGCGGCGGCTTCAGCTATGGCGACGTGCTCGGCGCCGGCGAGGGCTGGGCGCGCACCATCCGTTTCAACCCGGCGCTGGAGCAGGGTTTCGCGGAGTTCTTCGGGCGCACGGATACCTTCGCGCTGGGCGTGTGCAACGGCTGCCAGATGCTGGCCGCGCTGGCGCCGATGATCCCCGGCGCGCAGGCGTGGCCGCGCTTCACCCGCAATCGTTCCGAGCAGTACGAGGCCCGCCTGGCGATGGTCGAGGTGCTGCCGTCGCCGTCGCTGTTCTTCAGCGGCATGGCCGGCAGCCGCATGCCCATCGTGGTGGCGCACGGCGAGGGCTACGCCGACTTCTCGCAACAGGGCGACGCGGCACGCGTCGACGCCGCGCTGCGCTTCGTCGACGGCCACGGGCGGCCCACCGAGGCCTATCCGCTGAACCCCAACGGCAGCGCCGGGGGCCTCACCGGAGTGACCACCGCCGACGGACGCTTCACCGCGCTGATGCCCCACCCGGAACGGGTGCACCGCGGCTTGCAGTTCAGCTGGGCGCCGGGCGAATGGGGCGATGCCTCCCCGTGGACCCGCATGTTCCGCAACGCGCGAGCCTGGTGTGCCTGAACAGCCAGCCCTCAACCCTCAAGGCGGCGCCAGCCGCCTGGGCGGGCTGGACAGCCTGCGCGGGCTGGCCATCGTGTGGATGATGGCCTTTCATTTCAGCTTCGACCTGAACTGGTTCGGCTACATCCACACCGACTTCTACACCAACCCGCTGTGGCTGTGGCAACGGGTGTGCATCGTCAGCCTGTTCCTGCTCAGCTCGGGTCTGAGCCAGGCGGTGGGCGATGCGCGCGCGCGCAGCGAAGCCGCGTTCTGGAAGCGCTGGGCGCAGATCTTCGGCGCCGGCCTGCTGGTGGTCGTGGGCAGCTGGCTGGTGTTCCCGGAGAGCTTCATCTATTTCGGCATCCTGCAGGGCGTGGCGGCGATGCTCCTGGTGCACCGGCTGCTTGGCAGGCGCCTGGGGGCCTGGGTGCTGGTGCTGGCCCCCCTGGCCATCGCCGCGCCGCATGTGCTGGCATCCGCGCGCTTCAACCCGCCGCTGTGGAACTGGACCGGATTGATCACGCGCAAACCCATCACCGAGGACTACGTGCCGCTGCTGCCGTGGCTCGGGGTGTTCTGGGTCGGTGCCGGCCTGGGCGCATTGCTGCGGCGCGTGGACCTGCGTCCGCTGCGCGTCCTGCCGCGCGTGGCGCCACTGGCCTGGCTGGGGCGCTGGCCGCTGAGCATCTACCTGCTGCACCAGCCGCTGCTGATCGGGCTTCTGTGGCTGGGCTCGCGCGCCATCGGGCATCCGACGCCGTTCTGAACCCATCGGGAGCGTCGTCGCTCGGGAGGGCCGCGGCTTGCGCGAGGCGAATCGGGTGCGTCCTGTCGGGAATCCCGCGGACTCGACGCATTGCAGAATTTCGCCTGGCATTTCGCGTAGTACGACGAATAGCTGCGCGGAAGGGTGTTCTTACGCCTGAAACACCCCGACGCATTTGTATCCAAAGCTTCGTTGTGCCGTATGACTTGGCTCAATCGAAAGCCCCACGGTCCTGTCTAGGCTTTGCTCTGGTGTCGTTTCCGGCACGCATTCCAGCAAGGAGCCTTGTCCATGTCCGTAGAGCACCCTTATCAGCCGCTGGCGCTGCCCGGCGCGCGCGACGGCGCGCCAGCGCTGGCCGAGGCCGACTGGCCGACCCCCGACCTGCAATTCGCCCGCCCCATGGGAGCCTGGGTGATCGTCGGCGCGCTGTTCGTCGTGGTCGTCGCGCTGTGGGTGATGATCGCGGTGTTCTTCTCCGCGCACGCCTGAGGAGCCGCCATGAGTTCGACTTCGACGGACGCCTTCGAGCAGCGCTTCCACCAGGCCGCGCAGCGCCACGAGCGTGCCTGGGTGTTCCTTTCCGTGGTCATGATCGCGGTCCTGTTCATCGCCGCGGTCTACCTGGTGGTGCATGACTACGGCGTGGTGGCCAAGACCGCGCACATCTATGCCGATCCCAACACGCCCGCCACCCTGGCCGACTTCCAGGGCAGCGGCGTGAAGCAGACGGGCCCGAACTCCTACAACGTGTACGAGATGGGGCGCATCTGGTCCTGGACCCCCGGCACCGGCACCCCGCTGACCCTGCCGGTCGGCGCGCACGTGACCTTCTACGTCACCAGCGGCGACGTGCTGCACGGCTTCGAGATCCAGGGCACCAGCATCAACCTGACGGCCATTCCGGGCGTCGTCGGCCACGTCAGCTACACCTTCGACAAGCCCGGGACCTACTACATCATCTGCAACGAGTACTGCGGTGCCGGGCACCAGGCCATGATCGGCAAGATCGTCATCACCGGGAGGGCCCACGCATGAGCGCCGTCATGACCCAAGGCGCCGCGCGCAACGACGCGCTCGCCGTACCTGAACCGCCCCGGGTTTGGTGGAGGCTCCAACTTTTGAGAAGATGGAGCCATGAAGAAGTCACCGAAGTTCAGCCCCGAGGTCCGCGAGCGCGCCGTGCGCATGGTTGCCGAGGCCCGCGGCGAGTACCCGTCGCAGTGGGCGACGATCGAATCCATTGCAGCCAAGATCGGCTGCACGGCGCAGCCGCTGTCGAACTGGGTGCACCAGCACGAGCGTGACACCGGCCAGCGTCAGGGACCGACGACGGCGGAGATG
>JAJZUV010000045.1 GCA_021848345.1 Pseudomonadota bacterium
CGCATGCCGGGCGGCGAGGCGCCGGCCGCGCTGCAGCGCCTGTTCGTGCGCGACGCGCTGGCCGAGCTGCCGGACTGGGCCTGGCCGCTGCTGCGCCGCCGGTCGCCGTCGGCGCTGCAGCGCCAGGCCCTGCATGTCTCGCTGCACGTGCTCGCGCAGCCGCTGCGCTGGGCGCTGAAGGACGGCATCGCCGCGCATGCGCGCAGGCGCATGGGCGGCGGCTGAGAAACCCGGCGAGCGCCCCGAGACGACGCGGCCTCAAGCGGCCCGGGCAGGCCTCAGGAGTCCCCGAACAACTCGACCCCGGCCGCCGTCGCCGCGTCGGCCAGCGCCTGATTCAGCGTGGCCAGCGCCAGTTGTTCGCGCATGGCGAGCTCCAGGTACGCCGCCTCATGCGCGGAGATGCGGTAGCGCCGCGCCAGCTCCAGCGTGCGTCCCAGGCCGTGCAAGGCCGTGGCCAGGTCGAGGCGGATGTCCAGGCGCCCCAGCAGCTCCACGAAGGCTCCCGCGCGCGCCGCGCTGATCAGCCCGTCGCACTCGGCCCTGGCCACCAGATCGGCGGTTTCCAGGGCCCAACTGGCCGGAGCCCGGGCTCCGGCCCGCCCCAGCGCGTCCAGCACCGACTCCGCGTAGACGATTCCGGTGGGCCGGCTGTGCGGCAGCAGCCACAGCGTGGAGACCGAATGCTCGACGACGAAGCTCACGCGCTGCCCTCGCCGAGCAGTTCGCGCCCGCCGAGGCGCGACGCCTGCGTGCGCACCGGCGCCGTACGGCCGTGGCTGCCCTCGAACATGAAGCGCCGCATGTCCTCGGCCGCCTGCTGCCGGTCGTGCCCGCGCGCCCCCCGCGGCGGCACCAACTCGGCGATGGCGCGCCCGCGCAAGGTGATCACGTACTGCCGTCCGGAGCTCACGCCCCGCAGCAGTTCCGCCAGTTTGGTTTTTGCCTCGTAGGAACCGATTTCGGTAAGCATCTGCCGCCCCTCGTGAACCGACCAGATTATCGACCAGTCGATCTTGATCATTGTCGAAATTCCCGAAACGCATGCTAGCCGCAGCACAACGATTCAAGCAGGAAAAATGTCTATCTTTGTAACAAAGGTGTCGTCGCGAGACTTGCCGCGAGCCAGGCGATATCCGGATCGTTTCGATCCATTTTCAAAATCCGGGCCATCCTGCCCACCTTTTCAAAAATGACCACCCGCAATCCTGCGGGCGCGAGCGGGCGGCTCCGCGCACGGCGCGCTGCCATCCGCCGCGCTCCCGCATGACAGTTTCGAGATGTTCTGTCCTTTTCCGAGTCCGTTTCCGACAGTTCCCGGAAAACCCCCATCGCGGCTCTTGATAACCGTTATTCGGACTCGGCGTTCCAGAACCGGACGCGTCGATCCGCTCGAATGGAACCGTCTTAGCCCTCTGTTAAATTCGTTGACGTTGTTAATGACGTCTTTCCGAATCGCCGCGTACAGCGACCGGGCATTCCCCGCGAGGGTCCGGAACCAGCACGGGTGGGCGGAAGAATCTCCCTCTCCTCCGCTCGCAGCAATCCTTGGCCCGTCCCGTTTCCCCACAACCGATCGCCATCGTCGGCACCGCCATGCGCCTGCCGGGCGACCTGCACCACGAGCAGGAACTCTGGCAGGCGCTGCTCGCCGGCCGCGACCTGGTCACCCGCATCGACCCGGCGCGCTGGGCCACCGACACGCTGCAGCACCCCAACCGCGCCGAACCCGGGCGCAGCATCACCTTCTGCGCCGGGGTGCTCGGCGACATCGAGCACTTCGACGCCGGCTTTTTCGGCATCTCCCCGCGCGAAGCCCAGCTGATGGACCCGCAGCAGCGCCTGCTGCTGGAACTGGCCTGGGAGACCCTGGAGGACGCGGGAATCCCCGCGTCGAAGCTCGCCGGCAGCGACTGCGCCGTCTACCTGGGCATTTCCGCGCTCGACTACGGCATGCGCCTGCTCGACGACCTGTCGGTCATGGGCGCGCACAGCATGACCGGCAACACCATGAGCGTGGCCGCCAACCGGCTGTCCTACGTGTTCGACCTGCACGGCCCGAGCGTGGCGGTGGACACCGCCTGCTCCTCGTCGCTGGTGGCGCTGCACCAGGCCTGCGCCGCGCTGCAACGCGGCGAGGCCGCAACGGCGCTGGTCGGCGGGGTCAACCTGCTGCTGCACCCCTACCCCTTCGTCGGCTTCACCAAGGCCTCGATGCTGTCCGCGCACGGCCGCTGCCGCCCCTTCTCCGAAGGCGCCGACGGCTACGTGCGCGCCGAGGGCGCCGGCATGCTGCTGCTCAAGCCGCTGGCCCAGGCCCTGCGCGACGGCGACCGCATCCACGCGCTGATCCGCGCCAGCGGCGTGAACACCGACGGCGCGCGCAAGACCGGGCTGACCATCCCCAGCGGCCAGGCCCAGGCCGAACTGATGGGCAAGGTGCTCGCGCAGGCCGCGCTGCACCCGGCCGAGGTCGACTACCTGGAAGCCCACGGCACCGGCACCCGCATCGGCGACCCCATCGAGGCCCGCGCCATCTCCGCCGCCTACGCGCAGCAGCGCGAGCACGCGCTGCCCATCGGCTCGATCAAGAGCAACCTCGGCCACCTGGAGCCCGCCTCCGGCATGGCCGGGCTGCTGAAGGCCCTGCTGGTGCTCAAGCACGGCGTGGTGCCGCCCACGCTGGTGCCCGGCGCGCTCAACCCCGACATCGACTTCGACGCGCTGCGCCTGCAGGTGGTGCAACAGCCCGCCGTACTGCAGCGCGGCTGCCGGCCGCTGCGCGCCGCCGTCAACTCCTTCGGTTTCGGCGGGGTCAACGCCCACGTGATCCTGGAACAGGCGCCGGCCGCCGCCATGCCGCGCGCCGACGCCGCGCCGCCGGCCGCCGCGCCGCGCGAGGCTTCCTGCCCGCTGCTGCTCAGCGCGCACGACCCGGCCGCGCTGCGCGCGCTGGCGCGCAGCCACGCCGAATTGCTCGACGACCCCGCCCGCCGCGCCACCGTGGCCCAGGCCGCCTGGGAACAGCGCGAATGGCTGCCGGAGCGCCTGGCGCTGCCCGACGTGCACGACAGCGCCGCCGCGCAGCTGCTGCGCGACTTCGCCGACGGCGCGCAGCCCCAGCAACTGCTGCTCGAACGCGCGCTGCCGCGGCAGGCCGCGGCGTCCGCGCCGCTGGCCTTCATCTACAGCGGCAACGGTGCGCAATGGGTCGGCATGGGCCGCAGCCTGCGCGCCTGCAGCCCGGTCTTCGAAGCGGCCTTGCGCGATACCGCGGCACGCATCGCAGGCCTCGGCGGCCCCGACGTGTCGGCCGCGCTGGACGACCCGCGCCCCGACGCCCTGGACGACACCGCGCTGGCCCAGCCGGCGCTGTTCGCGCTGCAGGTGCCCTACTCCAGGGTGTTCGGGCTGGGCGCCGCGGTGGTGCATTCGGGGGGCATCGGGGCCATCGGCTGGGGCCTGCACGCAGGGGTGCCGCAGTTGCTGGTGCCGGCCGAGTGGGACCAGCACGACAACGCGCGCCGCGCGCAGCGCGCGGGGGTCGCGCAGGTGCTGGCCCGGCGCGACTGGCAGGCCCGCGACCTGGCGCGGGCGCTCGGCGAGCTGCTGGAGCAGCAGGCGCTGCGGGAACGCTGCGCGCAGGCCTCGCAGCGCCTGCGCGCCGAGGACGGCGCCGCACGCGCCTGCGAGGCCGTCGAGCAGGTGCTGGCCGCGCGCTGAGGCGGCGCGCGAGGCGCGCTGCGGCATCAGTGGATCACGCCCAGGTTCTGCAGGCTGGCGAAGGGATAGACGATGGAGCCGACCACGCCGAGCACGCGCTGCAGGTCGGCGGACGGGGCGTCGGACACGTAGAGCAGGTCGTGGTTGTGCACCGGGAAGCTCTGCGCCACGAAGAAGGTGGCGGGGTCGCGAAGGTTGAACTGGAAGATCGTCGGCACCTTGCCGTCGACCAGCGTGGTCGGCTTGTGCGGCCAGGCCAGCGCGTCGGGCGACTCGAAGCGGAACAGGAACACGCCCGAGGGGTTCGAGCGGTTGGCGTCGATGCCTCCGGCGCGGGCCAGGGCCTGCGCGAGGGTGATGCCGCTGGCCTCGAAGTCCACCTCGCCGTTGCGCGCGGCCGCGCCCAGCACGGTGAAGCTGGAGGGCTGGTACAGCGCGGTGACCACGTCGCCGGCGCGCAGCGCGATGTTCTGCCGCGGGTCGCGCAGGATGGTCTGCAGCGGCAGGATCATCACGCGCCCGTCGCGCGAGAGCTGGATGGAGGTCTTCTCCACCGGGCGCGTGACGCCGCCGGCCAGCGCCAGCGCGCGCAGCAGGCGCAGCCCGCCCGGGTTCAGCGGCACTTCCATGCTGTGCTGCACGTTGCCCACCACGGTCACGTTCTGGGTGTTGTTCTGCACCAGCCTGACCAGCACCTGCGGGTGGTTGGCCATGCCCTTGAGGCGTGCGGTGATGAGCTGCTCGATCTGCGCCACGTCGAGCCCCGCGGCGTGGATGGCGCCGGCGAAGGGCACGCGGATGTCGCCGGCGTTGTCCACGGTCTGCGGCGGCAGCGTGACGCTGCCGCCGCCGCCGCTGATGGCGCCGGTGGCGAGCAGCGCCTGCGAGGTGAACAGCACGGCCGGCGGGGCCTCCCAGATGTAGACCTCCAGCACGTCGCCGGGGCCGATGCGATGCGCCGGATGCGCGGCGCCCTCGAAATAGCTGGAGAAGCGCTGGCGCGCCTGCTCCTGCTCGAGGCGACGCGCCACCGCGTAGTCGACTTTCACGACCTCGATGCCGCGCAGCGAGTCCCGCGTGGGCGCCGCATCGACGGTCTGCTCGGACGGGCCGGCGCCGGACAGGAAGTGGGCGCAACCGCCCAGGAGCAAGGCGAAGCCGGCGAGACACGCGACGCGCGCGAGGCGGAGTTTCATGCGGATGGTGGGTGGCGAGCTGGCGAGGCACAGTCTGGTCGAACCCTGCGCAGCGCCGGTAGGTTTGGAAGTTTTTTGGAATTTCCGACTGGTTGTTGCGAATCTTGGCCGCATGAAGCGCGGTACAACCGCCGCGCCGCAGTTTAGCGAAGCTGCATGATCCGTGGACGGCTGGAGCGAGCCGCTCGGAGCCGACGGGAATTCACGCGCGACTCGCGCATGCGGCACCGCTCGCCTAGCGCCGTCGCATCTGGATTTTTCGCAGCGAGGCTTCCTAGGCTGGAGGCATGCGAATCCACCGCCGATCGCTGCTGTCCGCGAGGCACGGCAAGCTCGCGCGCATGGGACATGCGGCCGTGCTGAGCCTGGCATCGGCGCTGTGCGCGTCGGCCCCGGCGCAGGCCTGGCAACTGAGCGTCGGGCGCAGCGTGCGCCCCGACAACCTCGACCTGAGCCTGGGCAGCGGCTGGTGGCGGGTCGAATACATCGACGAAGGGCGCCAGCCGATGGGCATCCGCAACCGCAACCGGCTGCTCGACGTGGATGGAGTGCTGCAAGGCGGGATCCTGCTGTCGTGGTTCGTCGAGGCCGGGCTGAGCAGCGCGCTCTGGAGCATCAACGGCAGCGGCAACGGCTACCAGGCCCCGCGGGGCTTCGTCGGCTACAACGTCGGCGGCGGACTGCAGTGGAGCCTGGCTCCGGCCTTGTCGCTGCGCCTGCAGATGCTGCGGCTGCACTACCCGCAGAGCAGCCAGCCGGGCTCGGAGACCTTCGAGTACACGTCGCTGGGCCTGGTGCTGGACTGGTGAGCAGCCGCCGGGCGTCGCGCCTTCAGGCCTTGCTCATCGAGCGCCCCAGCGTGGCTTCGACCCGCTGGATCTTCGACTCCATGCGGCTTTCGGCGCCGCGACGCCAGTCCATTTTCAGGTTCAGGGAAAT
>JAJZUV010000032.1 GCA_021848345.1 Pseudomonadota bacterium
CCACCTTGACCACGTCGATCAGGCGGTTCAGGTGCTTGGTGATCTGCTCGATCACGTCGCTGGAGCCGCGCGTGACGATGGTCATGCGCGACAGCGAGGCGTCCTCGGTCGGGGCCACCGACAGGGACTCGATGTTGTAGCCGCGCGCGGCGAACAGGTCGACCACGCGCGACAGCGCTCCGGGCTCGTTCTCGAGCAGCACGGCGATGATGTGTTTCACGGACTCAGTCTCCTCCCCGGGCTTCGCCCGCCGCCGGTAAGCGGCGCCTGGCTCCGGGGCCAGCGCATGAATGCCGCCGCGTCACGCGGCGGCCACGAAAGTCACAGATCCTCGGAACCCAGCAGCATGTTGGTGATGCCCTTGCCGGCCTGCACCATGGGCCACACGTTGGCGGTCGGATCGACGACGAAGTCGATGAACACCGTGCGGTCCTTCATGGCCAGCGCCTTGCTCAGCGCCTCGCGCACCTCCGAGGGCTTGTGCACGCGCATGCCCACGTGGCCGTAGGCCTCGGCCAGCTTGACGAAGTCGGGCAAGGAATCCATGTAGGAATGGGAGTAGCGCCCGGCGTACTCGATTTCCTGCCACTGGCGCACCATGCCCAGGTAGCCGTTGTTGAGCAGCAGCACCTTGACCGCGGTGCCGTACTGCAGGCAGGTGGCCAGTTCCTGGATGTTCATCTGGATCGAGCCGTCGCCGGTGATCACCACGCACTCGGCGTCGGGGCGCGCCAGCTTGATGCCCATCGCATAGGGCAGGCCCACGCCCATGGTGCCCAGGCCGCCGGAGTTGATCCAGCGCCGCGGATGCTCGAAGGGGTAGTACTGCGCGGCCCACATCTGGTGCTGGCCGACGTCGGAGCACACGTAGGTCTCGCGCTCGCGGGTCAGCTCGTGCAGGGTCTGGATCACGAACTGGGGCTTGATCACCTCGTCCGACTTCTCGTAGCCCAGGCACTCGCGCTTGCGCCACTCGTTGATCTGCTTCCACCACGCGGCCATCGCCGCGGCGTCGGGCTTGCGACCCTCGGCCATCTGCTGCTCGATCTGCTCGATCAGGTCCGACAGCACCTCGCCCACGTCGCCGACGATGGGCACGTCCACTTTCACGCGCTTGGAGATGCTCGAGGGATCGATGTCGATGTGCACGATCTTGCGCTCGATCTGCGCGAAGTCCTTCGGGTTGCCGATCACGCGGTCGTCGAAGCGCGCGCCCACGGCCAGCACCACGTCGCTGTGCTGCATGGCCATGTTGGCCTCGTAGGTGCCGTGCATGCCCAGCATGCCCAGGAACTTGGGATCGCTGCCCGCGATGGCCCCCAGCCCCATCAGGGTGTTGGTGCAAGGGATCTGCAGCAGCTCGGCCAGCCGGCGCAGCTTGTCGTGGGCGCCCGCCAGCACCACGCCGCCGCCGCTGTACAGATACGGGCGCTTGGCCTGCAACAGCAGTTGCACGGCCTTGCGGATCTGCCCGCCGTGGCCCTTGCGCACCGGGTTGTAGGAGCGCAGATTGATTTCGTCGGGGTAGTGGAAGCCGGTGGTGGCGATGGACACGTCCTTCGGAATGTCCACGACCACCGGCCCGGGGCGCCCGCTGCGCGCGATGTGGAAGGCCTTCTTGAGGGTCAGCGCCAGGTCGCGCACGTCCTTGACCAGGAAGTTGTGCTTGACGATGGGGCGCGTGATGCCCACGGTGTCGCATTCCTGGAAGGCGTCCAGGCCGATGGCGTGGGTGGGCACCTGGCCGGTGATCACCACCATCGGGATCGAATCCATGTAGGCGGTGGCGATGCCGGTGACGGCATTCGTCGCGCCGGGGCCCGAGGTGACGATGCACACGCCCACGTCGCCGGTGGCGCGGGCGTAGCCGTCGGCTGCGTGCACTGCGCCCTGCTCGTGGCGCACGAGCACGTGCTGGATGTCCTTCTGCTTGTACAGCGCGTCGTAGATGTAGAGCACCGCACCGCCGGGGTAGCCCCAGATGTGCTTGACGCCCTCGCGCTGCAGGCAGCGCACCAGGATCTCGGAGCCCGTGAGTTCGGCGCCGGCTCGGCTGGATGCGTGGGAGGGGGAATTCTCGGCCGTGGTGGACGGCTGGGCCGCGCCGCGCGCGGTGGCAATTGCTGTTTCCATGAAAAGCCTCGTTGAATTTCTCTGACGAAAAACCGTAGGCGCCTCTCCGGACAGGCTCGTGACCTGCTTTCGAGACTCGTTCCCCAGGTTCGCCGGCACCGATGGCATGCCTGCCGGTCCGCACCCCCCTTTTCCTGCACCGGAAGAGGGACTCTGCGCGGGAAGCGCCGGCATCATGGTGTTCAGCCGGCGTTTGCTCGGTCCGTGATCAGCACGAACTTGGGAACTTGCGGCAGTGTAATGCGGCGCCGCATCATGGACAAGGTTTTTCAGCCGACGGGCCGGCGCAACAGGCAGGCGGCGCTGGTGGCGATGCCCTCCTCGCGCCCGACGAAGCCCAGGCGCTCGGAGGTCTTGGCCTTCACGTTGACCCGCGCCGCGTCGATGCCCAGGGCGGCGGCGATGCAGCCGCGCATGGCATCGCGGTAGGCGGCCAGGCGCGGCGCCTGGGCGCGCACCGTGCAGTCCACGTTCACCGGCTCCCAGCCGAGTTCGCGCACACGGCGCATGGCCTGTTCGAGCAGGGCGCGCGAATCGGCGCCCTTGAAGCGGGCGTCGTCGTCGGGAAACAGCGTGCCGATGTCGCCCAGCCCGGCGGCGCCCAGCAAGGCGTCGGTGATGGCGTGCAGCAGCGCGTCGGCATCCGAATGTCCGAGCAGGCCGGCGCGGTGGGGCACCTGCACGCCGCCCAGCACCAGGCGGCGCCCCGGCACCAGCGCATGCACGTCCTCGCCCAGGCCGATGCGGTATTCCCAGTGCGTGTCATGCATGGCCGTGTTGCTCCGCGGCCCGGGCGGCGCGGCGCGCGCCCAGCACCGCCTCGGCCAGTTCCAGGTCGCCCGCCAGCGTGACCTTGAAATTCGAGGCCTCGCCGGGCACCAGCAGCGGGTGCAGGCCCTGCGCCTCGATGGCCGAGGCCTCGTCGGTGACGTCGAGGTGCGCACTCGCATCCAGGGCCTCGGCCAGCGGGCCGATGCGAAACATCTGCGGAGTCTGCGCCTGCCACAGGCCGGCGCGCGGCACGGTGGCCCCCACCCGCACCGGCTCGTTGCCGTCGCGCTGACGCTTGAGGGTATCGGCCAGCGGAAGCGCCAGCAGGCCTCCGACCTCGTCGGCCACGCAGGCCTGGATCAGGCGCCGGATCGCCCCCGGCGTGATGCAGCAGCGCGCGGCGTCGTGCACCAGCACCCAGTCGGCCGCACGCGCCCCATGGTCCAGCAGCCAGGCCAGCCCCGCGCGCACGCTGGCTGCCCGGGTCGGGCCGCCGCAAGGCGCCAGCACCGCGCGCGACTCCTGGCCGAGCACGGCGCGGGCGGCGTCGTCCCCGGGCTGCACCACCACCGCGACCAGGCGCAACGGCTCGCAGGCCAGCAAGGCGCGCAGCGGATGGGCCAGCATCGGCTCCCCGGCCACCTGCAGGTATTGCTTGGGCCCGGTCGCGCCCAGGCGCGAGCCGCTTCCGGCCGCGGGAATCAATGCGTACATCGTGCGTGCTACCCGCGCCGAGCGTCCAAAGTGCCCCCTCCAGCGGCTTGCCGAGCATGCTGAACTCGCGCTCGCAACTCGGGAAGATCGCGGCGGATCGTTGTCCAGATGATTCCGAGGTCCACCGCGAAGTACCCGTGGATCACCGCGTTGCGAAGCCTGTAGGCATCTCCGAGCGATAGCTCGGGATGCGCCGCACGGAAATCCGGAATCCGGCGATCGATATTGCGGCAGGCCTCGCCGATGACCTCGAAGTTTCGAATCACCGCGTCCTGAATCAGCGAACTCCGGGTGAACGCGGCCTCGTCGAGGTCGGCCACATAGCGCTCGATGCGCTCGATACCCTGGAGGACATGCTCGAGGCAGTCGACCAAGCGCAGACCCGAGCGTGTCATACCGGCCGCGCTTCGGCGAGAACGGTCTCGCGCAACTTCGGCGGCAATCCATGGGGTGTCAACACATCGACGGGCACACCCAGCAAGCGCTCCAGGGCGTTGCCGATCGCATTCAGGTCGAACAGTGACGTCTCCGGCGTCGGATCGATCAGCAGGTCGAGGTCGCTGTTCTCATCGTCCGCACCGGCCAGAACGGAACCGAACACACGAGGATTTCCCGCACGATGCGCGGCAACGATCGCGCGGATCGCGGCGCGGTGCGCTTCCAGGGCGACGGACGGTCTCATGACTCGATTTCGGCACGGCAACTCGGGTCAGATACTACCAGCCCGGCGAAGCGCCGAATGGAGCCGCGGGCTGGCCGGCCCCCGCGGATGCGCAAGCGCGAGACTCGGACGCGACTCCCGCATCGCGGCGACGCGGCGCGGGATCGCCGCTGCTGCGAGAATTCCGGGGATGTCCGTCTCGCCCTCCCCCGAATCCCTGCTGGTGGCGCCCGCGCTGCCCAGACTCTCCGCGGGTCGCCGTCTGGCGCTGCCGCGCCCCCCGGGCAGCGCCGATGCGCTGCTGCTGGCCGAACTGGGCCTGTCGCGCAAGCCCGGCGGCCCCTGGCTGGTGGTCACCGCCGAACCAGCCGATGCGCAGCGCCTGCTGGAGGAGATCCGCTGGTTCGCGCCGCAGCTGCGCTGCGGCGTGCTGCCGGACTGGGAAACCCTGCCCTACGACGCCTTCTCCCCGCACCAGGACCTGGTGTCCGAGCGCCTGGCCACGCTGTGGTCGCTGCACCTGCGCGAGCTCGACATGGTGCTGGCGCCCGCCAGCACCGCGTTGCAGCGCCTGGCCCCGGCCGCCTTTCTGGCCGCCACCACCTTCCGTTTCGACAAGGGGCAGAGCCTGGACGAGGCGAGCCTGCGCGCACAACTGGTGCTGGCCGGCTACGCGCAGGTCACGCAGGTCGTCGCCCCCGGCGAATACGCGGTGCGCGGCGGATTGCTGGACCTGCACCCGATGGGCAGCACGCTGCCGCTGCGCGTGGACCTGTTCGGCGACACCATCGAATCCATCCACACCTTCGACCCCGACAGCCAGCGCAGCCTGTACCCGGTGGACACGGTGCGCCTGCTGCCCGGACGCGAATTCCCGCTGGACGAGGCCGCGCGCCAGCGTTTCCGCGCCCAATGGCGCGAGCGCATCGAGGGCGACCCCAGTCGCAGCCCGCTCTACCGCGACATCGCTGGCGGTGTCGCCGGTCCCGGCATCGAGTACTACCTGCCGCTGTTCTTCGAATCCACCGCCACGCTGCTCGATTACTGCGGCCCCGAGGCCGGCGTGGTGCTGCTGGGCGACGTGGCGGGCGCGATGCGCCGCTTCTGGACCGACACCTCGGAGCGCTGGCGCCTGCTGCGCGCCGACCCGGAGCGCCCGGCGCTGGCGCCGGCCGAGCTGTACCTGCGCGAGGAGGACTTTTTCGTCGGCATCCAGTCGCTGGTGCAGCTGGCGCTGCGCGACGGCGCTCGCGCCCCGGGCGGCGAGGCACATGCGCCCGAAGGGAAGCAGGCATCGGAGGCGACGCCCACCGCGCCGGACGGTGCGATGGACTCCGCGGGGAACGAGACGCCCTCCGACGCATCCGCCGTCGGAGCCGCGCTGCCCGAGCTGGCCGTGGAGCGCCGCGCCGAGCAACCGCTGCGCCGCCTGCAGGACTGGCTGGCCGCCGGCGCGCGCGCGCAGCCGCCCATGCGGGTGCTGCTGTGCGCCGACTCGCCCGGGCGCCGCGAGTCGCTGCTGGAAATGTTGCGCGAAGCGCGCCTGGAGCCCCGCCTGGTCGAGGACTGGGCGCAGGCCGCGCAGGGCGAAGCCGGATTCCTGCTCAGCGTGGCGCCGCTGGCCGCGGGATTCCAGTTGCCCGCGCGCCGACTGGCGGTGCTCACGGAGACCGAGCTGCTCGCGCTGGGCGCGGCGCAGCGCCGTCAGCGCAAGCAGGAGCGCGCCAGCGACGTCGAGAACCTGATCCGCGACCTGTCCGAGCTCAAGCCCGGCGACCCGGTGGTGCACCAGCAGCACGGCATCGGCCGCTACCAGGGACTGGTGTCGATGGACCTGGGCGACGGCCCGACCGAGCTGCTGCACATCGTCTACGCCAAGGAAGCCTCGCTGTACGTACCGGTGGCGCAGCTGCACCTGATCGCGCGCTACAGCGGCGTGGACCCGGAGCATGCGCCGCTGCACACCCTGGGATCGGGCCAGTGGGACAAGGCGCGGCGCAAGGCCGCCGAGCAGATCCGCGACACCGCGGCCGAACTGCTCAACCTGTACGCGCGACGCGCCAGCCGCCCCGGCCACGCCTTCCGCTTCCCGGCGCAGGACTACGAGGCCTTCGCCGCCGGCTTCGGCTTCGACGAGACCGCCGACCAGGCCGCGGCGATCCACGCCGTGGTGCAGGACATGGTCTCGGGCAAGCCGATGGATCGCCTGGTCTGCGGCGACGTGGGCTTCGGCAAGACCGAGGTGGCGCTGCGCGCGGCCTTCGTCGCGGTCCTGGGCGGGCGCCAGGTGGCGGTGCTGGCCCCCACCACGCTGCTCGCCGAGCAGCATGTGGAGACCTTCCGCAACCGTTTCGCCGACTGGCCCGTGCGCATCGCCGAGCTGTCGCGCTTTCGCAGCGCGAAGGAAGTGCGCACGGCGCTGCAGGGCCTGGCCGATGGCACGGTGGACATCGTCATCGGCACCCACAAGCTGCTGTCGCCCGACGTGCGTTTCGAGCGCCTGGGCCTGGTCATCGTCGACGAGGAGCACCGCTTCGGGGTGCGCCACAAGGAGGCGCTGAAGGCCCTGCGCGCCGAGGTGGACATGCTGACCCTGACGGCCACGCCCATTCCCCGCACCATGGGCATGGCCATGGAGGGGTTGCGCGACCTGTCGGTGATCGCCACCGCGCCGCAGAAGCGCCTGGCCATCAAGACCTTCGTGCGCAACGAGAGCAAGGCGGTGATCCGCGAGGCCGTGCTGCGCGAGATCAAGCGCGGCGGCCAGGTGTACTTCCTGCACAACGAGGTCGACACCATCGCGCGCCGCAAGGAGATGCTGCAGGAGCTGATCCCCGAGGCGCGCATCGAGATCGCGCACGGCCAGATGCACGAGCGCGAGCTCGAGCGGGTGATGCGCGACTTCCACGCCCAGCGCTTCAACCTGCTGCTGTGCTCGACCATCATCGAGACCGGCATCGACGTGCCCACCGCCAACACCATCGTGATCAGCCGCTCCGACAAGTTCGGCCTGGCCCAGCTGCACCAGTTGCGCGGGCGCGTCGGGCGCTCGCACCACCAGGCCTACGCCTATCTGCTGGTGCCCGAGGTGCAGTCGCTGAGCAAGACCGCGCAGCAGCGCCTGGAGGCGATCACCCAGATGGAGGAACTCGGCGCCGGCTTCTACCTGGCCATGCACGACCTGGAGATCCGCGGCGCCGGCGAGGCGCTGGGCGAGGCCCAGTCGGGCAACGTGCAGGAAGTGGGCTACCAGATGTACCTGGACATGCTGGGCGCCGCGGTGAAGGCGCTGAAGGCCGGCCAGGAGCCCGACCTGATGCAGCCGCTGGCGGCCACCACCGAGATCAACCTGCACGAGCCTGCCCTGCTGCCGCAGGACTACTGTCCCGACGTCAACGCGCGCCTGAACCTGTACAAGCGCATGGCCAGCGCCACCTCCGAGCAGGCGCTGCAGGAGGTGGCGGAGGAAATCGTCGACCGCTTCGGGCGCATGCCCAAGGCGGCGCTGAACCTGATCGAGACCCACCGCCTGCGCCTGCTGGCGCAGACCTGGGGCGTGTTGCGCGTGGACGCGGCCGAGCAGCACACCCTGCTGCAATTCCGTCCCGATCCGCCGGTGGACGCGGCGCGCATCATCTGGCTGGTGCAGAACCACCGCCACGTGCGCCTGGCCGGCAACGATCGCCTGCGCATCGAGCGCCAGGCGCCCGATGCCGCGGCCCGCGCCCGCCTGGTGCGCGACACCCTGCGCCTGCTGGGCGAGCCGCGCAAGGCGGCGCCGCCGGCCCCGGCCTCCACCCATTGATCCCCCGCCAAGACTCCATGTCCGCGAATCCCTCCTCTTCCGTCTCCGCGATGCCCCAACTCGTCCTGCAGGTCCCCTCCCCCTCCGGCCTCGAAGCGGCGCTGCTCGAGCAGATCGCCGCGCAGGTGGGCGCGCCGGCACCGGCACCGGCGACCGCGACCGACGGCGCCGACTCGCTCCGGGTGGTGCGCCTGCGCGATGTGAGGGCGCCTGCCTCGACGGTGCGCGCCTTGCTGCCGGCGCTGGCCGAGCGCCATGGCTTCGACTGGGCACTGGTGCCCGACGGGCTGCGCCTGCGCGATTTCCGTCTGCTGGTGCTGGACATGGACTCCACGCTGGTGAACATGGAGACCATCGATGAACTCGGCAGCGCCACCGGCCTGAAGGCGCGCATCGCCGAGATCACCGAGGCGGCGATGCGCGGAGAGATCGCCGACTACGCCGAAAGCCTGCGCCGACGCCTGGCGCTGCTGGCGGGCACGCCCGAAAGCGTGCTCGAGCAGGTGTGGCAGCGCATGGGACTCAACCCCGGCGCCGAGCAGCTCATCGGCGCCGCGCGCGCGGCCGGGCTGCATGTGCTGCTGGCCACCGGAGGGTTCACCTGGTTCGCCGAGCGCCTGCAGCGACGCCTGGGGCTGGACAGCATCCGCGCCAACCGGCTCGACATCGCCGACGGGCGCCTGACCGGCCGCACCCTCGGGCCCATCATCGACGGCGCCGCCAAGCGCCAGGCCTTGCTCGACGCCTGCGCCGAGCTGGGTTGCGATCCCGGGCGGGCGATCGCCGTGGGCGACGGCGCCAACGACCTGCCGATGCTGGGCGCCGCCGGGCTGGGCGTGGCCTACCGCGGCAAGCCGGCGGTGCAGCAGGCCGCCGACGCGGCGCTCAACCACTGCGGGCTCGACGGCGTGCTGCGCCTGTTCGAGGACGCCTGAGCCGCCACCGCCGGCCGCCCGCGCGGCGGGCTCAGTCCTGCGCGCCCTGCCCCGTGCCTCCGGTGACCCGCTGGTCGAACTCGGCTAGCGCCGCGGCCAGGCTGTTGGCGTTCTCGGCCACGTCGCGCGCGTGCTCGCGCTGCAGGTGGTCGATGCGATCGAGCAGCCGGGCCTGCGAGGCCTCGATCTGCGCGGACAGGCGCTGCGTGGCGGCGTCCAGCGCCGCCTGCAGCTGGGTCAGGCGCGAGGCCTCGGCCTTGTCCGCGAGTTCGCGCAATGACTGCTGGGTCTTGACCTGGCGCCGCAGTTCCATCAGCGAGCGGGTATGCACCCACAGCGCCAGCCCGCCCAGGCCCAGCACCAGCAACGCGCACACCCCCAGCATCAACACCCCCAGCGGCGCTTGCACGCTGGTCACTCCCAGCGTGAGCTGGGTCGGCGCGGTGAAGGCGCCCCAGTTGGCGGCCGCGAAGGCGGCCAGCAGGATCAACAGCACGACGGCTGCCAGGCTTCGCGTTCCCATCAGGCAACTCCGGTTCGGGGGCCGAGCGCCGCGTGCAGCGCGTGCTCGAGGTCCGCGATCAGGTCCTCGACACGCTCGAGCCCGATGTTCAGGCGCACCAGATAGCGCGCCTCGGCCTGCACCGCCGCGGCCGCCGACCCGACGGCGGGCGACACCGCGGCGCGCGCGTGGCGCAGGTCGTAGGGTACCGCAAGGCTCATCGGACCGCCCCAGGAATAGCCGATGCCGAACAGCTGCAGCGCGTCCACGAAGGCATCCACGCGCGCCGGCTCGAACTCGGGCTGGAAGTACAGGCTGAACAGTCCGGCGGCGCCCCGGAAGTCGCGCCGCCAGTGTTCGTGCCCGGGGCTGCCGGGCAGCGCCGGGTGCAGCACCTGCCGCACCTCGGGGCGGGCTTGCAGCCACTCGGCGACGCGCCGTGCCGACGCGTCGTGCGCGGCGTAGCGCAGCGGCATGGACGCCAGCCCCCGCAGCATCAGCGCGACATCGTCGCCGCCGACCCCCAGGCCCAGGCGCATGTGCGCGTCCAGCAGCGCATCGTGCAAGGCGTCGTCGCGCACCAGCACCGCGCCCATCAGCACGTCGGCGCCGCCCGACTGGTACTTGGTCAGCGCCTGCATGGACAGGTCGATGCCCAGATCGAAGGGCTGCAGCGCCAGGCCCGCCGACCAGGTGTTGTCGATGGCCGTGAGCACCCCGGACTCTTGCGCCAGCGCCACCAGAGCGCGCAGGTCGGGCATTTCCATGGTCACCGAGCCGGGTGCCTCCAGCCACATGAGCCGGGTGTTCGGGCCGATGCGCTCGCGCACCGACGGGGGATCGAGCGGGTCGTAGATGCGCGTGGAAATGCCCCAGACCGCGAGCATGTTCTGCGCGAGATCCCGTCCAGGCGCATAGGCGTTGCAGGGAATCAACACCTCGTCGCCTTGTCGCAGCAGCGCCAGGTCGACCAGCGCGATGGCCGACAGCCCGGACGGGCACAGCACCGCGTGCCGCGCCCCCTCGATGTCGGCGAGCCGGCGCTCCAGCGCGAAACTCGCCGGCGTGCCGTGCAGCCCGTAGGTGTAGCCGGACTTGTCGCGCCAGCGACGCTCGCGCATCTGGCGCACGTTGTCGAACAGCACCGTGGAGGCGCGATACGACGGCAGCTGCGGGCTGGCGAAGCCCTGCGGAGCGCGGTAGGGATGGTGCTGCAGCAGCGTGGCCACGGCGGGGCTCGACGCATGCTCCCCGGAGGACTGCGCGGGAAGGGCCCCGCGCGCAGGGCGATTGTCTTGAGATGTCACGGAAGTCTGGTCTAATCGGGAACCATGTTCGTCATTGGACATGGGTGAAGCTTCTCCTGCGCGAAATGCTGCGTGCACGCCCGCGGCACCATGCCCCGCCCGCGGGCTCCAGCATAAGAGCAGCGCAGGCAGGACGTACATGCCCTTGCCCCGACCTTGGATCCCGACCCTGCTCCCCAGATCGCGCCGGCCCGCTCCGGCGCCCCCCGCGGCCTTTTCACGCGGCCCGCGGCTTCCCGCCCGCACGGCGCATCGGCGCCCGACCAGGAGGATCGCGCGGTATGAGTCAAGCCCTGGTTCTGCTGCTGCTCATCCTGCTCAATGCCCTGTTCGCGATGGCCGAGATCGCGCTGGTCACCGCACGGAGGGCGCGCCTGACGGCGCTGGCCGAATCCGGTAGCGTGCCGGCACGCGCGGCTCTGCAGCTCACCGAACAGCCCACGCGCCTGTTGTCGACGGTGCAGATCGGCATCACGTCCATCGGCGTGCTCAACGGCATCATCGGCGAGGCCGCCTTCTCCTCCGGCATCGGCCAATGGCTGCAGCGCCTGGGCATGTCGCCCAGCGCCTCGTCGGTGGCGGCCACGGCGCTGGTGGTGGTGGTCATCACCTACCTGTCGATCGTGGTCGGCGAGCTGGTGCCCAAGCGGCTGGGCCAGCTGGCCCCCGAACGCATCGCGCTGCTCACCGCGCAGCCCATGCTGCTGCTGGCGCGCTCGGTGTCGGTGTTCGTGAAGCTGCTGTCGGTGTCCACCGATCTGCTGCTGCGCCTGCTGCGGGTGCGCACCGACCAGCCCAAGCACGTCACCGAGGAGGAGATCAACGTCGTGCTGGAGGAAGGCTCGGACGCCGGGGTCATCGAGGTGCAGGAGCACGAGATGGTGCGCAACGTGTTCCGCCTGGACGACCGCCAGATCGCCTCGCTGATGACCCCGCGCAACGAAATCGAGTTCCTCGACGTGGAGGACCCGCTGGGCGACAACCTGAGCAAGATCGCGCAGAGCTCGCATTCGCGCTTTCCGCTGGTGCGCGGCGACCTCGACGACGTGCTCGGCCTGGTCTCGGCCAAGGAATTGCTGGGCCGGTTCATCCGACGAGAGGGCATCGACGACCTGGTCAAGGCCTCGAGTCCGGCGATCTACGTGCCCGAGAGCCTGACCGGCCTGGAACTGCTGCAGACCTTCAAGCAAAGCCCCGACCACACCGCGGTGGTGCTCGGCGAATACGGCCAGACCCTGGGCATCGTCACCGTGCAGGACATCCTCGAGGCCATTGCCGGGGAGTTCAAGAGCCACCCTTCGGAGGAGCCCTGGGCCATCCAGCGCGAGGACGGATCCTGGCTGCTCGACGGCCTGATTCCGGTGGGCGATCTGAAGGACAAGCTGGAACTGCGCAGCCTGCCCGAGGAGGAGAAGGCGCGCTACAACACCCTTGCCGGCATGCTCATGCTGCTGCTGGCGCGCCTGCCGCGCACCGGCGACGTGATCGACTGGGACGGCTGGCGCTTCGAGGTGGTCGACATGGACGGCAAGCGCATCGACAAGGTGCTGGTGTCGCGCCCGGCGCTGGAGCAGGCGCCTGCCTCCGCCCCCGAGGGCTGAGGGTCCGCGCCGCCCCGCGCGGGGCGGCGCTCAGGCGCCGGGCCGTGCCCGCGTGCTCAGGCGCGCGCCGAGTTCGCCGATGATGCCGCGGCGGAAGGCCAGCACGCACACCACGAAGATCGCACCGATCACCATGCCCACGGAATCGGCCAGGTGGGAGAACCACGACAGTCCGGTCAGGTGCACGAGGGTGCGCGCCACCAGGCCCATCTTGTCCTCCAGCACGGTGATGATCAGCGCCCCCAGCACCGGGCCGAGGTCGGTGCCCAGGCCGCCCACCAGGGTCATCAGGATCACCAGGCCGGAGGTCGCCCAGTGCACGTCGTCCAGGGTCTCGAAGCCCATGACCACCGCCTTGAGCGCGCCTGCCAGGCCGGCGAAGGCGGCCGACAGCAGGAACACGCCCAGCTTGTAGCGCGCGGCGTTGTAGCCCAGCGAGATCAGGCGGGGTTCGTTCTCCCGCGACGCACGCAGGATCTGCCCGAAGGGCGAGCGGTTCACGCGCCGCAGGAACCACCAGCTCAGCGCGACCACCGCGAGGACGAATTCGTACATCACGCGGTCGGACTGCAGCGACAGGCCCAGGAAACTGCCGCGCGGGATGCCCTGCAGCCCGTCCTCGCCGCCGGTGAACGGCGCCTGCAGGAAGTAGAAATAGACGATCTGCGCCAGCGCCAGCGTGATCATGGAGAAATAGATGCCGTGGCGCCGCACCGCCAGCAAGCCCATGACCAGGCCCACGCCGACCGCGAATCCCATGCCCAGCAGCAGTCCCACCGGCGTGGGCAGATGCCACTGCGCCAGCGCCTGGCCGGCGATGTAGCCGGCCCCGCCGAACATGGCCGCGTGGCCGAAGGAGATGAGCCCGCCGTAGCCGGCCAGCAGGTTGAAGGCGCAGGCCAGCAGCGCGAAACACATGATGCGCATGCCCAGCACCGGGTACAGGCCCAGCCACGGCGCCAGCGCGGCCAGCGCCAGCAGCAGCCACAGCCCGCTCGCTCGCAGCCCCGGCTTCATCGCTGCCTCCCGAACAGGCCGGCCGGGCGCAGGGTGAGCACCACGGCCATGAGCACGAACACCACCGTGTTGGCCATGGGCGCGTACAGCACCTTGGTCAGGCCCTCGACCAGGCCCAGCATCAGCCCGGAGACGATCGAGCCCATGACCGAGCCCATGCCGCCGATGACCACGATCGCGAACACGGTGATGATCAGGTTCGAACCCATCAGCGGAGAGACCTGGATCACCGGCGCGGCCAGCACCCCGGCGAGCCCGGCCAGCGCGGCGCCGACGCCGAAGGTCAGCATGACCAGCAGCGGCACGTTGATGCCGAAGCATTGCACCAGCGCCGGATTCTCGGTGCCCGCGCGCAGGTAGGAGCCCAGGCGCGTGCGCTCGATCAGCGCCCAGGTGAGCACGCACATGACCACGCTGGCCAGCACGGCGAAGGCGTGGTAGACGGGCAGGAACATGAATCCGAGGTTGAGCACTCCGCCGAGCTGCGACGGCGGGTTGAAGGGCTGGCCGGCCACGCCGAAGGCCGAGCGAAAGCCCCCCTCGAGCAGCAGGGTCAGTCCGAAGGTCAGCAACAGGCCGTAGATCGGGTCCATGCCGCGCAGCCGGCGCAGCATCAGGCGCTCCACGAGCATGCCGAACACGCCCAGCAGCAGCGGCGACAGCAACAGCATCCACCAGTAGCCGAGGTGGAAATACTGGCCGCCGATCCAGGCCAGCATGGCGCCCATCATGAAAAAGGCGCCATGCGCGAAATTCACCACGTCCATGAGCCCGAAGATCACGGCCAGGCCCAGCGACAGCATCGCGTAGAAGGCGCCGTTGACCAGGCCCAGCATCAGCTGGCCCAGCAACAGCGGCAGGGGAAATCCGAACAACTCAGTCAATCCGGGCCTCGCTCGGGCAGGAAGCAGCGCGCACAACGCAGGGGTGCCGCGTGGGCGGCGCGGGCCCCGCCCGCGCCGCCCACGGTGCCGGCGATTACTTCGCCAGCGGGCAGCCGTAATCGGCGATCGGGCCGAAGGCGTCGGCGCCGGGGATCTTCTGCACGATGTTGTACAGGTCCCACTCGCTCTTGGACTGCGCCGGCGTCTTCACCTGGGCCAGGTACATGTCGTGGATCATCAGGCCGTTGGGGGCCATGGTGCCGTCATGCATGAACATGTCGTTGACCTTCATCTTGTGCAACTCGGCCATGACCTTGTCGCCCTCGGTCGTACCCGCGGCCTTCACCGCCTTCAGGTAGGTCATGGTGGCCGAGTAGTCGGCCGCCTGCACGAAGGTGGGCATGACGTGCATTTCCTTGTAGAAGCGCTGGGCCCAGGCGCGCGACTGCGCGTCCTGGTTCCAGTACCACGGCGTGGTCAGGTACAGGCCCTGGGCCGATTGCAGCCCGATGCTGTGGATGTCGGTGACGAACAGCAGCAGACCGGCCAGCTTCATGGTCTTGGTGATGCCGAACTGCGTGGCCTGCTTGATCGAGTTCACCGAATCCCCGCCGGCATTGGCCAGGCCCAGCACCTGGGCCTTCGAGGCCTGCGCCTGCAGCAGGTAGGAGGAGAAGTCGGCCGAGGCCAGCGGCGCGTACACCTGGCCCAGCACCTTGCCGCCGTTGGCCTCGACCACCTTCGCGGCATCGCTCTGCAGCGACTTGCCGAAGGCGTAGTCGGCGGTCAGGAAGTACCAGGTCTTGCCGCCCTGCTGCACGATGGCCTTGCCGGTACCGCGCGCCAGCGCCGTGGTGTTGTACGCGTACATGTCGGTGTACGGCGTGCATTCCTTGCCGACGATGGTCGAGGCGCCGCCGCCGATGTCGATGAAGGGCTTCTTGTAGCTGGCCGCCACGCGCTCCATGGCCAGCGCGGTGGCGCTGTTGGTGCCGGCGATGAGCATGTCCGCGCCGTCCTGGCTGAAGAACTCCTTGGCCTTGCCGGCGGCCAGGTCGGCCTTGTTCTGGTGGTCGAAGGTCATCAGCTCGACCTTGCGGCCCAGCACCGAGCCGCCGAAGTCGTGGATGGCCATCTTGATGGCCGCGACGCCGCCGGGGCCGTCGATGGCCGAATAGACGCCCGACATGTCGGTGATGAAGGCCATCTTGACCGGAGCGGCGGCTTGCGCCGAGGCGGCGCTCAAGCCCAGGACAGCGGCCACGGCGAGGGACAATCGGCTCAGTTTCATCTCAGTCTCCTTGTTTGTACGTTGGATTTACCACCACCACTACTACACCCCGAGCAGCTGTTCCAGCCGCTCGCGTTTGCCCGGCAACTCCTCGCGCGAGAACTGCTCGACGATGCGCCCACGTTCCATGACGTAGAAGCTGTCGGCGAGCCGCGCCGAGAAATGGAAGTTCTGCTCCACCAGCAGGATCGAGAACCCCCGGTCGCGCAGCGAGGCGATCGCGCGCCCGAGAGCCTGCACGATCACCGGCGCCAGGCCCTCGGAGATCTCGTCCAGCAGCAGCAGTCGCGCGCCGGTGCGCAGGATGCGCGCCAGCGCCAGCATCTGCTGCTCGCCGCCGGACAGGCGTGATCCGGGACTGCGCGCGCGTTCCTTCAGGTTGGGGAACAACGCGTCGATCTCCTGCAGGCTCAGGCCCTCGAATCCGGTGCGCAGCAGCGGCGGCAGCAGCAGGTTCTCGCGCGTCGAGAGGCTGGCGAAGATGCCGCGTTCCTCCGGACAGTAGCCCACGCCGAGGCCGGCCACGCGATGCGGAGCCACCTTGGCCAGGTCCTGCCCGAACACGCGGACGGTTCCGCTGCGCGCGCTGGTCAGGCCCATGATGGCGCGCAGGGTGCTGGTGCGTCCGGCGCCGTTGCGGCCCAGCAGGCACACGGTCTGGCCCACCGGCACCTGCAGGTCCACGCCGTGCAGCACGTGCGACTCGCCGTACCAGGCGTGCAGCCCGTGGATGTCCAGCGCCAGCTTCGCGCCCTCGCCGGCCGCCCCGGCCTGCCCGGGCTCGCGCGCCAGGCTCTGCGTGGAATTCATGCCGGCAGCTCCTCCACCGCCTCGCCCATGTAGGCGCTGATCACCTCGGGATTGGCCGAGACCTCGGCGTAGCTGCCCTCGGCCAGCTTGCGTCCCCGCTGCATCACCGTGACGCGGTCGCAGATGCGCGAGATCACCGACATGTTGTGTTCCACCATCAGCACGGTCCGCCCCTTGGCCACGCGCGCGATCAGCTCGGTCACGCGCTCCACGTCCTCGTGACCCAGTCCCTGCGTGGGCTCGTCGAGCAGCATCAGGCGCGGCTCCAGCGCCAGCGTGGTGGCCAGCTCCAGCGCACGCTTGTGTCCGTAGGGAAGGTTCACCGCCAGTTGCTCGGGACGATCACCCAGCCCGACCTGCTCCAGATAGCCCATGGCGCGTTCGTTCAGCCGGTCCAGGCGCGCCGGCGAGGCCCAGAACTGCCAGGCCATGCCGGCCGCGCGCTGCATGCCCACGCGCACGTTGTCCAGCAGGCTCATGTGTCCGAAGGTGGCGCTGATCTGGAACGAGCGCACCAGGCCGAGGCGCGCGACCTGGGCCGGCTGCATGCGCGTGATGTCGCGCTCGTCGAACACGATGCTGCCCGAAGTCGGTTCCAGGAACTTGGTCAGCAGGTTGAAACAGGTGGTCTTGCCGGCGCCGTTGGGTCCGACCAGCGCATGGATCGAACCCTCCGCGATGTCCAGGTCCATATCCTGTACGGCGGCAAAGCCAGCGAATTGTTTGGTGAGGCCCCGGGCCCGCAGAATCAAGTTTGTCGACATGTCGTGGGCGCGAATGAACGTCGCATTTTGCGGCACTGCGGCGACGCGATACAAGCGCCGCCGCATCGGGGAAACCCTGGGCGCGTGTTCCCAGTGCGCCCCGGAACTTGCACCAGCCCGCACTCGAAAACCTTGCGGATGAAAGGCCTTAAGGTCCCGAGGGAAAATCGGGCAATGGTCCTCGACTCCCTCGCCCGCCCCGACCCGATCGCCCCCGCGGATCCCTCCACCCTCGGGGGCGAGCCGCGTCTGCTCGCGCTGCGCCAGACCTTTCCCGCGCTCGGCCCCGAATTCCACGGCACGACCGCGCCGCAGGGCCTGCCGCAACCGCGCCTGCGCCTGGTCAGCGACGACGCGGCGCAACTGCTCGGCCTGCGCGTGCCCGCGCCCGACGATCCGCGGGACGACGGCCTGCGCGCGCTGTGGGCGCATACCTTCAGCGGGAACGCCGCGGCCGCCGACGGCAGCGCGATCAGCACGGTCTACGCCGGCCACCAGTTCGGGAACTGGGCCGGCCAGCTCGGCGACGGGCGCGCCCATCTGCTCGGCGAGGCCCTCGCGGCCGACTCCTCGCAGGCCTGCGGCCACGACTGGTGGGAAGTGCAGATCAAGGGCGCCGGGCGCACGCCCTTCTCGCGCCACGCCGACGGTCGCGCCGTGCTGCGTTCCTCGCTGCGCGAGTTCCTGTGCAGCGAGGCCATGTGGCACCTGGGCGTGCCCACGACGCGCGCGCTGTGCCTGGTCGACTCGGATCTGCCGGTTCGGCGCGAGAGCGTCGAGAGCGCCGCGGTGGTGGCGCGCCTGAGCCCGAGTTTCCTGCGTTTCGGACACTTCGAGCACTTCAGCCACTCGGGTCGGCACGATGCGCTGCGGCGACTGCTCGACTACACGGTGGCGCGTCTGTACCCGCAGGCCGCGCAGGCCGCGAACCCGGCGCTGGAGCTGCTGCGCCAGGTCGCGGCGGCGACCGCGGCGCTGATCGCCCGCTGGCAATGCGTGGGCTTCGTGCATGGGGTGATGAACACCGACAACATGTCGATGCTCGGCTGGACCATCGACTACGGCCCCTTCGGCTTCGTGGATGCCTTCGACCCCGGCTACACCCCCAACACCACCGACGCCTACGGGCGCTACGCGTGGGCCCGCCAGCCGGGCGTGGCCCGCTGGAACCTGCTGGCGCTGGCGCAGGCGCTGCTGCCCCTGATCGGCGACGAACAGGCCGCGCGCGACGCGGTCGAGGACTTCGCGGACCATTTCATGCCGGCGATGCGCGACGGCATGCAGGCCAAGCTCGGACTCGGAGCCGCGCGCGACGACGACCCCGACCTGGTGCAGGACTGGATCGACCTGCTGGCCGCCTGCCGCGCCGACTGGACCGTCTCCCATCGCCAACTGGCGCACTGGGTCGCGCGTCCGCAGGCCGGCGTGCCCGCGGCGCTGCAACAGCAGTTCGCGGCCTGGCCGCAACGCCTGCAGGACTGGCTGGAACGCCTGCGCCTGCGCCTGGGCGAGCTCGAGCCCGCGCAGCGCGAGGCGCGCGCCGCGGGCATGCTGCGAGCCAACCCCTGCTACGTGCTGCGTCATCACCTCGCCCAGGCAGCCATCGCGCAGGCGCAGGCCGGCGACTTCGGCCCGGCGAGTCGTCTCATGACGGTGCTGCGCCGGCCCTGCGAGGAACAGGCCGGGAGCGAGGACCTCGCGGCACCGCCACCGCCCGACGCCGGGCCTCCGGTGCTGTCGTGTTCGTCCTGACCACTAGCCTGCTAGGCCAGGGCTCGGCACATCCCTGAAGGAAGTAGGACAATAGAGGGTGCTGCGACGCGCGCCGGAAGGCACGCGCGCAATGCCCGAGGAGCGCCCATGTCGAGCAAGCCCGTCTCCCCTACCGACCCCGAGCAGGATCGCGCCTGGCGCGAGCGCCTGAGTCCGGAGCAATATCAGGTCACCCGCCGCAGCGCCACGGAGCGCCCTTTCAGCGGCAAGTACTGGGACCACCATGAAACGGGTGCCTACCGCTGCGTGTGCTGCGGCGCGCCGCTGTTCGCTTCGGACGCCAAGTACGATTCGGGATGCGGCTGGCCGAGTTTCACCGCGCCGGCCGCGCAGGCACGCTTGGACGAACTGATCGACCGCAGCCACGGAATGATCCGCACGGAGGTACGGTGCGCGAATTGCGAGGCTCACCTGGGACATGTGTTCCCCGACGGTCCCGGCCCCACCGGCCTGCGTTATTGCATCAACTCGGCGTCGCTGGATTTCGAGCCGCGGTCCGATGCGCGGGCCGACCCTGCGCGCGGCCCCGGCTCCGACGACTCAACCCGCTGACCTCGCCTCGGGCCCCCGCGGGCACCGCACCCGGATCCTTCGATGAAACTGCTGTTCGACTTCTTCCCCATCATCCTGTTTTTCGTCGCCTTCAAGTTCGGCGGCATCTACGTGGCGACCGCGGTGGCCATCGCGGCCACCGTGTTGCAGATCGCCTGGGTGTGGCTGCGCGGTCGCCGTGTCGAGCCGATGCTGTGGGTCAGCCTGGTGATCGTGGTGCTGTTCGGCGGCGCCACGCTGCTGCTGCACGACGAGACTTTCATCAAGTGGAAGCCCACGGTGCTGTACTGGGTGTTCGCGCTGACCCTGGCCGGCGGCCAGCTGCTGATGCGGCGCAACCTGATCCGCTCCCTGCTGGGCAGCCAGCTCGAGCTTCCGCAGGCCGCGTGGACGCGCCTGAACTGGTCGTGGACCGCGTATTTCGCGCTGATGGGCGTGGTCAATCTGTGGGTGGCCTACACCTTCTCGACGGCCGCCTGGGTGAACTTCAAGCTGTTCGGCAGCCTCGGGCTGACCCTCGTGTTCGCGGTGCTGCAATCGCTGCTGATCGCCCGCTACCTGCCTTCCAAGGCCCCCTGAGACCGCGATGACCCGGCAACAGCGCATCGAACAGGCCTTGCGTGACGCCTTCCCCGGCGACGACGCGAGGGTCGAGGACCTTTCGGCGCAGCACCACGGGCATGCCGGTTTCGACGCCCAGGGCAGCCATTTCCGAGTCCGCGTTCGCAGTGCGAGATTCGCCGGGCTGGGCCCTCTTGCGAGACATCGCCTCGTGTATGATGCCCTCGACCCCCTGCTACGACAGGAAGTCCATTCGGTGACGTTGGACCTGGGCCCCCTCTGAACCGCGATGACCGCGGCAGCCGCGTCCGCGAGCGTATGCTCCCGGGCGCAGAACGCAGCCAGGTCCTCGCGGCCTCGGCATGCCCAGCAGGTCGCGAAATTTCGGTGATCCTACGTTAATCTGCTGTTTTTGCCCCCATTTTCCAGGCTGATCGCTCCATGACCCTGCTCCGCACCAAACTCCTTCCCGCCGCTGTCGCGCTGGCCCTGTTCAGCCCGCTGGCGATGGCGCAGAACGCCGCCACCGTCAACGGCAAGGCGATTCCCGAATCGCTGGTCGACGCGGTCGCGACCAACATGGCCAAGCAGCAGGGCCAGCAGGTCACGCCGCAGCTGAAGGAACAGATCAAGAAGGAAATGATCCTGCGCGAAGTGGTGGTGCAGCAGGCCGAGAAGATGGGCCTGCTCAAGCAGCCCGAGATCCAGGACGAGCTCGAGATCAACCGCCAGAACGTGCTGATCCGCGCCGTGCTGGGCGACTACCTGAAGAAGCACCCCATCACCGACGCGCAGGTGAAGGCCAAGTACGACCAGTTCGCCAAGTCCTTCGGCAGCACCGAGTACGAAGCCCAGCACATCCTGGTGCCGACCCAGAAGGAAGCCGAGGACGTGATCGCCCAGCTCAAGAAGGGCGCGAAGTTCTCCGATCTGGCGAAGAAGTACTCCAAGGACACGGGTTCGGCGGCCAACGGCGGCAAGCTCGGCTGGTCGACCCCGGGCAACTTCGTGCCGGCCTTCGCCGACGCGATGATGAAGCTCAAGCCGGGCCAGTACACCACGGCCCCGGTGCAGACCCAGTTCGGCTGGCACGTGATCAAGCTCGACGCCACGCGTCCGGCCAAGCCGCCCGCGCTGGAACAGCTGCGTCCGCAAATCGTGCAGGAACTGCAGCGCGAGGAAGTGCAGAAGTATCAGCAGGAACTGCTGGCCGGAGCCAAGGTCACGCAGTAATCCGCGGTTCGGCTTCTGGAAAGGACCGGCCGAGAGGCCGGTTTTTTCATGGGCGCTCGGCGCGTGGAAATGCGGGCCCGAAAGACCCCCTGCGTGACATGCCGTTACGTCATGCCGGGCAGTACCCACTACAAATTAGGTACTCAACCCCGTCTCCATCGCATAACGCCTGAGCACACAGACAGTCTTGGTATACGGCCCTGGCGCGCGCGAGAGACTCCAACACCTGGAGGGTCGCCATGGTTGCCGTAGCGCAGGGTTCGTCCGGACTTCGCCGCGATGCACGCATCATCGGTCTGTTGTTCGCCAGTACCACCAGCATGATCGGCTCGGGCTGGCTGTTCGGAGCCTTCCACGCATCGAAGATCGCCGGGCCGCTGAGCTTGTGGAGCTGGTTGGTGGGCGCGGTCATCGTCATGTTCATCGCGCTGTGTTTCGCGGAACTCTCGACGCTGTTTCCGCGCGCCGGAGCGCTGGTGCACATGAGCCATGCCACCCACGGCGATGCGCTCGGCCGCTTGTGGGGCTGGATGCTGTTCCTGGCCTACGTGGCGGTGCCGGCGGTCGAGGCCGAGGCGGTGGTCACCTACGCGAACAACTACCTGCCCTACTTTCTTCAGCCACATGGCGGCGGCGTGCTGTCGGTCACCGGCTTCGTGACCTGCGCGGTGCTGCTGGGCGTGTTCGCCGCGCTCAATCTGATGGCGGTGCGCAAGCTGTTGGGGGTGAACTCGACCGTCACGTGGTGGAAGATCGCGGTGCCGCTGGTGACGGCCGCGGCGCTGATCGTGGTCGGCACGCACGTGCACTGGACCGCCGGCACCTCGGTGTGGACCGTGGACCCGTCCGGCTACAGCTTCGACGGCATCTTCCTGGCCCTGCCCGCGGCCGGCATCGTGTTCAGCTTCCTGGGCTTCCGCACCGCGATCGATCTGGGCGGGGAGACCCGCAACCCTGAGCGGACCATTCCGCTGGCGGTGATCGGCTCGGTGCTGCTGGCCGCGGTGGTCTACATCATGCTTCAACTGGGCTACCTGCTGGCCCTGCATCCCGCGGACGTGGCCAACGGCTGGGCGCATGTGGCCTTCTCCGGCGACGCGGGTCCCTTCGCGGCGCTGGCCGCCAGCCTGGGCATGGGCTGGCTTGCCACCATCCTGTACATCGACGCCTACGTCTCCCCCGGGGGTACCGGCCTGATGTACGTGACCGGCGGTTCGCGCATCCTGTTCGCGGTGGGCGAACTGGGGGGCGGCCCGCGCTGGCTGACCCGCCTGAACAACGCCCAGGTTCCGCTGCTGTCGGTGCTGGTGATGTGGGTGGTCGGGGTGCTGTTCCTGTTGCCCTTCCCCGCGTGGCAGAAGATGGTCAACTACATCACGTCCGTCACCGTATTGACCTTCGGGCTGGGCCCCGTCGTGCTGCTCATCCTGCGGGAGAACCAACCCGATCTCAAGCGCGCGTTCAAGCTGCCCGCGGCCGGCATCATCGCCCCGGTGGCCTTCGTGGCCAGCAACTGGATCGTCTACTGGACCGGCTACCAGACCAACTCCTTCCTGTTCATCCTGGTCGCGCTGGGCTTCGCGCTGTACGCCGGCTGGTTCCACCTGGTGGCCGGCAACCCGGCCAGGGAATTCGGCTGGAACCACATTTCCTGGCTGCTCGCCTGGTTCGGCGGCATGTGGATCCTGTCCGCGCTGGGCGACGTCGGCGGCGGCTACGCCGTGCTGAGCTTCTGGCCCGGCGTGATCCTGGTGGCGATCTGGAGCCTGTTCGTGATCTGGCTGGCCAAGCGCGCGGCGCTGCCGGCCGAGCAGATCGCGCAGGAGATGGTGCGCATCGAGTCGACCCTCTGAATCCGCCTGTCGCCGCCGCGACCGGTACAGATGCAGGGGGATCCGGGCGATACAAGCGCCGGATCGCGCCTCATGTACCCGCGCACGTCGCCGGGCACTGCATCTGACGCGGGGCATCCCGGGCGGGTACAGTGGGGCCATGCCGCGCCTGCTCCTCCACCCCCGCCTCGAATCCCCGCATGTCCCATGAAAGCCTGCTGGCCTTCGCGCTGTTCGCCTTCGCGGCGTCCATCACGCCCGGCCCGAACAATCTGATGCTCCTCGCCTCGGGCGCCAATTTCGGGCTTCGCGCCTCGGTGCCGCACCTGCTGGGGGTGGCCTGCGGCTTCCTGATCCTGGTGGCCTCGGTGGGCTTCGGCCTGGCCGAAGTCTTCTCGCGCCTGCCCTGGCTGTACGCGCTCATGCGCTGGGCCGGAGCCGCCTACCTGCTGTACCTGGCCTGGCGCATCGCCACCGCGGCGCCGCCCGACCCATCGCGCCGCGCCGCGGCGCGTCCGATGAGCTTCCTCGGCGCCGTGGCCTTCCAGTGGGTCAACCCCAAGGCCTGGCTGATGGCGGTGAGCGCCTTCAGCACCTACATCCCGGCGACCAGCGGCGCGCTGGTGCTGCTGGGCACGATCGTGCTGTTCGGCGCCATCAACCTGCCCAGCATCACCGCCTGGGCGGTCGGCGGCACCCAGCTGCAGCGCCTGTTGCAGACCCGCAGACGGGTCGTGGCCTTCAACATGCTGATGTCCGGTCTGCTGGTGGTCTCGCTGCTGCCGATGCTGCGCGCCGCGCACCCCTGAGCGCTCAGGCGCCCGCCTCGCGAGCAGGCGCCTCGGGGCCGCCGGCTTCACCGACCAGTCGACGCAGATCGGCCTCGGTCAGGGTCTCCCGGCTCAACAGTTGCGCGGCCCCCTGCTCCAGTTGCGCCCGGCGTTGCTGCAGCAAGCCGCGCGCCCGCTCGAAGGCCGCGCCCACCAGGTCACGCACCGCGCAGTCGATCTCGCGCGCGGTCTGCTCGCTGTAATTGCGCTGCGGGGGAAGCGGCGTGCCCAGCATGCTCTGCGGCGTGTCCTCCAGCGACACCTGACCCAGCGTGTCCACCATGGCATAGCGCGTGGCCATGCTGCGCGCGATGTCGCTGGCCTTGGCCAGGTCGTCGGCGGCGCCGGTGGACAGGACGCCGAACACCAGGGACTCCGCCGCGCGCCCGCCCATGAGCACGGCCATCTTGTTCTCCAGCTCGACGCGGGTCATCAGGTAGCGATCCTCGGTCGGACGCTGGATGGTGTAGCCCAGCGAGCCGATGCCCCGGGGAATGATCGACACCTTGTGCACCACCTCGCTGCCGGGCAGGCTCATGGCCACCAGCGCATGCCCCATCTCATGGTGGGCCACCACCTCGCGCTCGTGGGGGTTGAGCAGGCGATTGCGCTTTTCCAGCCCGGCGACGATGCGCTCGACGGCGCGCGTGAAATGCTCGGCCGTCACCGCCTGCGCATCGTCGCGGGTGGCCAGCAACGCGGCCTCGTTGACCAGGTTGGCCAGATCGGCGCCGGAGAAGCCGGGAGTCAGCGCGGCCACCTGCTCCAGGCCCACCGTGGGGTCGAGACGCACCTTGCGAACGTGCACGCGCAGGATCTGCACCCGCCCGACCTTGTCGGGGCGGTCCACCAGCACCTGCCGGTCGAAGCGCCCGGCCCGCAGCAACGCCGGATCGAGGATCTCGGGCCGGTTGGTGGCGGCCAGGATGACCAGGCCCGAACTGGGGTCGAAGCCATCGAGCTCGACCAGCAACTGGTTCAGGGTCTGCTCCTTCTCGTCGTGCCCGCCACCGAAGGGCGCCGCGCCGCGCGCGCGGCCCAGCGCGTCGAGTTCGTCGATGAAAATGATCGCCGGCGCCTTGCCGCGCGCCTGCTCGAACAGATCGCGCACGCGGGCGGCTCCGACGCCGACGAACATCTCGACGAATTCCGAGCCGCTGATGGAGAAGAACGGCACCCCGGCCTCCCCCGCCACCGCGCGCGCCAGCAGGGTCTTGCCGGTGCCCGGGGGCCCCACCAGCAGCACACCCTTGGGCGCGCGCGCCCCGAGACGCCCGTGGCCCTGCGGGTCCTTGAGGAACTCCACCACCTCCTGCAATTCCTGCTTGGCCTCGTCCACGCCGGCCACGTCGGCGTAGCTCACGCCGGTGCTGTTTTCCATGTAGACCTTGGCACGGCTCTTGCCGATGGCCAGGAAGCCTCCGCCCAGGCCCCCCTGGCGCTCCGCGAAACGCCGCACCATGAAGTACCACACGCCGAAAAAGATCACTGCCGGGAACACCCACGACAGGAGGTTGGACAGCCAGGCGTTGCTGGGAAGCTGTTCGAAGCGCACGCCGTAGCGTTGCAGCTGTTGCGCCATCTGCGGATCCACGCGCAGGGCCACGAGCTTGCTCGGCCCCTTCGGTGCCGGCTGGCGCAGGGTGCCCGTGATGGTCTGCTCGCCCAGTTGCACCTGGCTGAAGCGACCCTGCTGCAACGCGGTCTCGAACTCGCTGTACGGCACGGTCTGCACCTGCGCGGCGCCCTGCCACAGGCCCTGCAGCCACAGCAGCACCATCATGGCCACCAGCCAGTAGCCGAAATGAATCCGCGCCTTCGGGTCCAGGCGCGGCAGGCGCAGGCGCGAACGCGCGCCGCGCGCGGGGTCGTCGCGGTCCTGCGACGCATCGGGCTGGCGCTCGTTCAGGGGGTCATCGTCAGGCTTGGACATCGCGCGTCTCCGGGTGTCGTCGCTGACACCAGCATAGCCGGCGCGATCAGGGTGAACCTTGCGTTGACGCATCCCCCATGATCAGCATCCAGGCCGCGCGCAGTTGCAGCGGCAAGCCGGCGACGAACATCGCCAGCCCGGCGTAGTGCTGGTCCTGCAGCGGGCTCAGGTTCCACAGGCACAGCACGTCCAGATAGGGCATGTACAGCACCCGCGGGCTCCATACCCAGACCGCGGCGACCAACATCATCGGCAGGCTCGCCAGCCAGGCGACCAGCCCGGCCAGCCAGCGCCGCCGGATGCCGCGGCTACCGTCGAGCAGTTGCGCCCACATCATCAGGCCGCCCAACAGCAGCAGCACCCCGATGGGTGCGCTGAACACCGCGTCGGCCAGCGCGGTCTCGAACAGACCGGGCAGGTTCAGCGCCAGGGTCAGCAGCACGAACACCGCCACGGCCACCCAGGGGTCGAGCAGCCAGCGCGCCCACCAGCGCTGGCTGGGGTCGCGCCAGCTCGCGCGCACGCGCGGCGGAATCCCCAGCAACAGCAGCGGCGACACGCCCTGCCCGAGCAGCATCAAGGCCGCCGCGTAGGCGCTCATCGACTGCAGGGGATCGTGCAGGCCCCAGGCCGCGCCCAGGGTGCTCGCGCAGCCCGCCGCGAACAGCGCGGCGCGTCCCGCGCCCCAGGAGCCCCGCCAGGCCAGCCATGCGTAGCCGGCGAGAACCGCCAGCACGCCCAGCGCCCAGCCGCCCCACGCGCCGGCCCCCCAGGAAGCCGGGCTCATCGCAGCAAGGCCTGGAGGTCGCCGCGCAGCAGGCCGTGGGCGGCCAGCTGGGCATAGCCGTAGCGGGCGCGCAGATGCCCCCGCGGCCCCACCAGCGTGACCGAGGCGCTGTGGTCGAACCAGTAGTCGCCGGCACCGCCGCGAGGATCGTCCACGCGGCGCCAGCGCACGCCCCACTGCGCGGCGCTGCGCGCGGTCGCCGCGGCGTCGCCGCGCAGCGCCGTCGCCGCGGGCAGCAAGGCGTCCAGGTAGGCTCGGAGCACCTTCGGCGTATCGCGTGCCGGGTCCAGGGTGACGAATACGACCTTGACCCTGCCCGCCCGCGGCCCCAGGGCGTCCAGCACTCGCGCCAGGCGCACCAGGGTCAGAGGGCACACGTCGGGGCAATGGGTATAGCCGAAGAACACCAGCACGGCGTCGCCGCGCAGGGCGCCCCAGGCGAAGCCGCGCCCCTGCGTGTCGCGCAGGCCCCGGAAGGCTGGCGCGGGGCGCCCGTCGAGCGCCCGCCCGTGCAGCACGGGAGCGTGACCGCCGGCACGTCCCCAGCCCCACAGCAGCAGCCCGATCAGCCCGCAGGCGACCAGGGCGCGCAGCGCCGAGCCCTGCCAGCTCTCGCTGGACCAGGCCCGGCGCTCCGGAGGATCACCAGATGTGGAAACCGACGGCATGGATGGGATGCGTGAGCATCGGCCACAGGGTCGGGATGTACACCGCCAGCGTGATGACCAGGGTGACCACGGTCCACAGGCCCAGCGGCTCGGCGATACGCGCCATCACCGACTGCTCGGGTCCGGTGATCACCTCGGCGAAGGGGATCTGGCGCATCGCCTGCTCGTCGCGACGCCCGAACAGGGTGCCGAAGAAGCACACGAAAAAGGCGATGGCCCCCAGCCCGGCGATCGCGCCGCCGATGCCCACCACCTCCAGCGCGCCATGCACGGAGCCGTACAGGCGCATGTACTGGGCATGCGGCAGCGCCGAGATCCAGGCGCGGCGCGGCACGCCGTCCAGGCCCGCCCAGTGCCCGGCGAAGCCCCACACCATGAGCCCGACGAACCACAGCCACACGGAGGCCAGCGCCAGGCGCGGTGCGAACAGGCGCCGACCGGTCAGGTGCGGCAGCAGCCAGAAACTCACGCCCATGAACACCAGCGTGGTCATCGTGCCCACGGTCAGGTGGAAGTGCGCGGGAATCCACAGGGTGTTGTGCACCACGTTGTCGAGTTGCCAGCTGGCGTTGACGATGCCGCCGGCGCCGCCGAAGATGAAACTCACCAGGGCCAGCACCTGCGCCGCCACCGACGGGTCGCGCCAGGGCAGCGCGTTCCACCAGCCCATCAGGCCCTTGCCGCCGCGCCTGCGTCCGGCGTACTCCAGGCTGAGCGCCACCGTGAAGGCGGTGATCAGGCTGGGGATCGCGACCGACAGGGTCAGCGCGGTCACCACGCCCTTGATCACCGGCGCGATGCCGGGATCGGTGTACTGGTGGTGGGTGCCCACGGGTACCGAAAACACCATCAGCAGCAGGAAGGCCAGGCGCGCCAGCGGATCGGACACCAGCTTGCCGCCGGCCTGGCGCGGAAGCAGCGCGTAGATCGAGATGTAGCCCGGCATCAGCCAGTAGTACACGATCGGGTGCCCGGTCCACCAGAACAGGGTCCGTGCCAGCAACGGGTCGATGGTGGACGTCAGGCCCAGCGACCAGGGGTCGAGCAGGAACACCGCCTCGCTGGCCGCACCCAGCGCGGCCAGCAGCCACATGAGCAGGATGCTCGCGCTCATGAAGGTCACCAGCGGCGTGACCTGCCCGGGATGGGCACGCTTCCAGCGCGAGCGCAGGTCGAGCACCACGATCAGCGGCAGCAGGCTCGCCACCACCACCAGCGTGATGCCGAGGTAGAAGTACGGGCTGCCCTGCAGCGGCGCATAGAAGGTGTAGAGCACGCTCGACGAGTTGTCGAACATGGCGTAGGCCGCCATCAGCGTGCCCAGCAGCATGAGCCCGTAGGTGAACCAGCCCAGCGCCAGGTTCGGGCGCAACTTGAGTTCGCGCGCCGGCAGGTAGATCAGCCAGCCGGAGATGGTGAAGAAGGTGAACACGAAGGCGTTGAGCACCCCGTGCAGGGTGAGGCCCTGGTAATAGGTCTTGAGAAAGGGGGCCAGGTAGGGATAGAGATCGATGCCCGCGTAGTTGGCACCCTGCAGCACGCCGATGGAAATCCCCACCAGCAAGGCGCAGAAACCGGTGGTCCAGAAGGCCAGCAGCAGGCGCTTGGCCGCCACCACGTCCTCGGGTTGAACCGCCCCGGGAATCGTGGAGGCTGGTTGGTTTGAGTCAGGCCGGGATGGCGGTCTGACTGGCGAGTTGCCGGTAATAGTTTGCCTCAGCTTCGGCTGGAGGGATATAGCCCAGGGGTTCCAT
>JAJZUV010000033.1 GCA_021848345.1 Pseudomonadota bacterium
GCGAAGAAGGAGAACATCCTGGCGGCCGCGCAGGCGGGGGTCAACGGCTACATCGTCAAGCCCTTCCCCGCCGATGCGCTGAAGGCCAAGATCGACGGCATCCTGCATCGCCTGCAGGGCGGGGGCGGGGGCGGGGCATGAACACGCCGCTCGACCCCCAGGCCTCGGGCCAGGCGCTGCACAACCTGCGCGAGGCCGATGCGCTGCTCACGCAGGGCGTGCAACGCATCCTGCACGCCTCCAGCAACCTGCCCGGCGCCAGCCACCCGCTGCAGGAAGTGCTGCGCCTGAGCGAGCAGCAGGCCATGCGCACCCTGGAGGCGGTGGAAGCCGCGCAGTCCGAACTGCAGGCCATCCGCGCCACCAACGGCGACTTCATCGACCAGCGTCTGCAGCGCCTGGACGGGCATCTGCAGACCATCCTGACCACCCAGCAGGGCCAGGACCTGGCCGGCCAGCGCCTGAAGAAGACCATCGCGCTGCTGCAGGCGGTGGAGTCGCGCATCCAGGAAGCCCTGGCGCAGCTGCGTCTGGCCGGGTTCGAAACCCCGGCGGCGCCTGTCGAGGCCGATCCCCTGGGCGACACCTTCGGCACGGGCCGCCTCGACCAGGACAACGTCGACGACCTGCTGGCGCAACTGGGCATCTGAGAGCCGACCTCGCATCAGCCACGCGGACGACACGCGCACCAGCCTTCCGACCGAACGAACAATCGAGCCATAGCGCGATGGACAACGACATCCTGCAGGAATTTCTCGCCGAGTCACGCGAGCTGCTGGCCGACGCGCAGGCGCAGTTGCTGCGCCTGGAAGCCGCGCCCGGCGACGCGGCCGTGCTCGGGGCCATTTTCCGCGCCTTCCACACCCTCAAGGGCGGCGCGGGCTTCCTCGAGGCGGCCAGCATGGTCGACTGGTGCCATCACCTCGAAGACCTGCTGGACAAGCTGCGTTCCGGCAAGCTGCAGGCCGACGGCGGCATGATCGACGCGATCCTGCGCTCCACCGACGTGATCGAGCGCATGCTGGGCGAGATGGCCCAGGGCGAGAATCCGGCGCCGGGCCCGGGCGAGCTGGGCGCGCTGGTGAAGGCCTACGCCAGCGGCCAGCAGCCGGCGGCGCAGGCCGTGCGGCAGGCGCCCCCCGCCGCCGGCGACGCGCTCATCGAGAGCGTGGAAGCGCTGGACCCCGAGCCCGCCGGCGACGGCACCTGGGTGGAAACGCGCGCGCAGGCCAGCGGCGAGCCGGGCGTGTACGTGCAGAAGAAGACTTCCAGCCCTGCTCCGGCGCCGGCAGGCGCCGGCGGCGAGGAGGACCTGGAGGCGGAATTCGAGCGCATGCTCGACAGTGTGTACGGCAAGGGCGTGGCCCCCGGCAGCGCCACGAGCGCGGCCTCCGCGCTGCGCGACCCGCTGGCCGACGATGCGGGCGCGGCCCCATTGCCGGCGACCACGGGCGGGGGAGCGGGCGCCGCGCCCCCGGGGCGCGGCGCGCAGCCGGCGCCGGCCGGCGGCGCCGCGCAGGACGCGGCCGACACGACCATCCGCGTGGACTCGGCACGCCTCGACCAGGCCATGAACCAGGTCGGCGAGCTGGTGCTGCTGCGCAATCGGCTTTCCGCCGCGGTGTCGCGCCTGGGGCAGTCCGACGAAACCCTCGCGCGACTGGCCCGCGAGACCGACCTGGCCGTCAACGACTTGCAGAACACCGTCATGCGCCTGCGCATGCAGCCCTGCAAGCGCCTGTTCCAGAGCCTGCCCCGCGTGGTGCGCGACGCCAGTCGCAGCCTGGGCAAGAAGGTGCGCCTGGAGCTGGCCGGCGAGGACGTGGAAATCGACAAGACCGTCATCGACGCGCTGTCGGGCCCGTTGATCCACCTCGTGCGCAACGCTCTGGACCACGGGCTGGAGCCGCCCGAGCAGCGCGTGCAGTTCGGCAAGCCCGAGGAAGGCGTGCTGCGCGTACAGGCGGTGCACCTGGGCGACAAGGTCCAGATCCACGTCAGCGACGACGGCCGCGGCATGGACGGGCACCGCATCGTGCAGTCCGCGCTGTCCAAGGGACTGATCACCGAGTCGGACGCTGCGCGCCTGTCCGAGCGCGAGATGCTGGACCTGATCTTCCTGCCCGGATTTTCCACCAAGGAACAGGTCAGCGAGCTCTCCGGGCGCGGCGTGGGCATGGACGTCGTGCGCTCGGCCGTGCAGGGTCTGCGCGGCCGCGTGGACATCACCACCCGCGCCAACCAGGGCACGCAGCTGTCCCTCGAGCTGCCGCTGACCCTGGCGGTGCTGCCCGTGCTGTACTTCAAGCTGCGCCGCGAGACCTACGCGCTGCCGGTGTCGGTGGTCGACAACCTGATGGAGATCGACCCCCAGCAGGTGCACAGCATCTCCGGCCGCCTGATGGCGCAGGTCGGCCCGGACCGCATCGTGCCCTTCATCGACCTCGGCCTGCAGCTGCAGGGCGTGGAACTGCGCCTGGGCCACGATCCCTGCGAAGGCATTCTCACCGAGCACGGCCTGCTGGTCGTGTCGGAGGCGCTGGGCACGGAGGACTCGGTGGTCAAGCCGCTGGACATTTCCTCCCAGACCTCGTGGTACCAGGGCGCCACCATTTCCGGCGGCGGCGACGTGGTGCTAATCCTGGACATCGCCGCGCTGACCCGTGCCATGCGCACGCCGCAGGCGGCCTGAACCGAGCACGCGATGAGCACGAACCCCGACCCTTCCCTCGAGCACATGCCGCTGGAGGTCATGGCGCTGGAGCACATGCCGGTCGAGCGCATGCGCGACAGCTTCCTCGGCGTGGCAGACGCCACCTTCGCCTTCCAGGGGCAGTTGCAGCGCCGCCTGCGGGAAATCGACCGCAAGGCGCTGAATGCGCAGGTGCTGGTCAAGCGCCACGGCAAGGAACTCGCCGGCTACGGCGTGGTCGCGCAGTCCTTCCGCGAGGGCGCGCAGCAGCTGCAGGACGCGGCCGCCAACGTCCAGCTGGCGATCCATCCGCTGATGCTGGGCTTCATGGAAACCCTGCGCGACACCACCCACGTCGACAAGCTGCAGACCCTGCCCGAGGAGTTGCGGCGCCAGGCGCCGACCCTGGAGCAGACCATCCGGCACCACCGGGCGGATTTCGAGCTGCGCGCCGAGCGCAGCCGGCACGCGGGGATCCGCTTGCGCCAGGCGCTGGCCCGCTTCGAGAACGTGGTTTCCGAACTGGAGTACGTGGTGGTCAACGGGCGCATCGAAGCGGCGCTCAAGGGCGACGCGCGCGCGCAGCTGGCGCAGGTATCGTCCGACATGGACAACGCGGTGGCGCAGGTACGCGATCTGCTGCGCCAGTATGTCGAACACATCGAGAAGGTTCTGCCGTGAAAGCGCAAAAGTTCTACTCCGAGGGATCGCATCACTGGTACGTCATCTACGACCAGGACGAGACGCGGGTCATCGACTCCAACGTCTATGCCTGCCAGGTGGACGGACACACCCTGCTGTGCGACCCGGGCGGGTTCGAGGTGTTCCCCCAGGTCTTCGCGTCGCTGGTGGACGTGCTTCCGCCGTCGAGCGTGGAGCAGGCCTTCGTGAGCCACCAGGATCCGGACATCGCCTCCAGCCTGCCGCTGTGGAACGCCTGCAACAAGGGCATCACCTGGCACACCTCGCGCCTGTGGGTGGGATTCATCCGCCATTACGGCGCGCTGGACGCCACCATTCAGGGCATTCCCGACGATGGCGCCGAACTCACGTTGGGCTCGGCGCGGCTGCAGGCGATCCCGGCCCATTACCTGCACTCCTCGGGCAATTTCCATCTCTACGACCCGCAGGCCAAGGTGCTGTTCAGCGGCGACGTGGGCGCCGCGCTGCTGCCGGCGGGGCACGACGCCTTCGTCGATCGCCGCGAAGTCGACTCGCCCAAGGCCTTCGACGAACACATCCGCCACGCCGAGTACTTCCACAAGCGCTGGATGCCCAGCAACGAGGCCAAGCGTGACTGGTGCGAACGCGTCTCCCGCCTCGACATCGACTTTCTCTGCCCCCAGCACGGCGCCATCTACAGCGGCGCGAACGTGCGGCGTTTCATCGACTGGTTCGCCGCGCTCGACGTCGGCTCGGCCGTGCACTCCCGCTGATCTGCCATGAACGCACCCTATCCGGGCGACATGCCCCCGCAGGATCCGGCCTCCGAAGCGGACGAGACCTCCGCCGCCGAGTTGCCGACGGCCGCCGTGCCCGAGGAGCCCGAGACCGATACCCTGCTCGACGAGCAGCCCACGGCCGCCGCCGAGCCGCCGGCGCAGCCCCCGGTCGAGGGCGCTGCGGCGGCGCCCGCCGACGCCGTCGCACCTTCCGCCGCCGAGCCGGCCATGCCGGCCTTCGCCGGCGGCGCGCAGGCGGGGTTGCTGGCCCGGCTCAAGTCCGATCGCGAAAGCGTGCTCGCGGCCGTGCTCGGCCTGCTGCGCGACGGGCAGGACCACGCCTTGCGCAACCTCAGCCTGATCGACGGCGCGGGCTGGGTGCAGCGCTTCGAGGCCGTGCGTGCGGCGGCTGCCGCCGCTGGCGCCGACAAGCTGCGCGAAGCCCGTGCGGGCATCGAGCGGGCCGAGGCCGGCGTGCAGGCCTTCGCGCGCGAATTCGAGGCCGCGGCGCAGCGCCTGCGCGAAACCCGGGCCCCCGGCGGCGACGCCGCGCAGGCCGCCGAACGTGCCCGCCAGGGTTGCGATGTGCTGCAGGCGCGCGCCGGCGAGGGCGCGCAGGCGGTGGATCGCAGTGGCGACGCACTGCGCAGCGTGGAACGCGAAGTGCGCGAGGTCAGCGGCTTCATCGGCAGTACCCAGGGCAAGCTGGCCTCCTTCGTCGAATCGGTGAACACGGTCGAGCAGCTCACCGCGGGCATCCAGGAGGTGGCCAGCCAGACCAATCTGCTGGCGCTGAACGCGGCCATCGAGGCCGCGCGCGCCGGCGAAGCCGGGCGTGGCTTCGCGGTGGTGGCCGACGAGGTGCGCAACCTGGCGCGCAAGACGGCCTCGATCACCGGGCGCATCGAGGACCTGACCCTGGCCATCCGCGAGAGTTCCGGCGGTCTCGGCCGCGACATGCAGACCGCCGTGCAGCAGGTCGAGCGCCTGTCCTCGCTGCTGGCCCACGCGCAAGGCGCCGTGGGCGACGCCCGCCGCGCCCTGCAATCCACCGTGGAAACCGCCGAGGCGCAGGCCGGCGGCCTGGCGGAACTGGACCGCGCGGCGCGTGCGCGCGACGACACCGGGCAAGGCGCGCAGAACCTGCTGGCCGAGCTTTCCGAACCCCTGCAGCGCCTCGCGCGCGAGCTGGAGCAGGCGCGCCGCGACCTGCCCACGCCCTGATTTTCACGGAGATTCCATCATGACCAGTGTGCTGCAGGAAGTCGACGAACGTTCCCGCCTGGCCGGTACCAACAAGTTCGAGTTGCTGCTGTTCCGCCTCGGCCAGGATCCCGGCGGGCGCCGCGAGATCTTCGGCATCAACGTGTTCAAGGTGCGCGAGGCGCTGGTGATGCCCACGGTCACCGCGATGCCAGGTGCGCCCCAGCATGTGCTGGGCGTGGCCAACATCCGCGGCCAGATCGTGCCGGTCATCGACCTGCCCGCGGTGGTGGGCTGCACGCCCAAGGGACTGAGCATTCTCATCGTCACCGAGTACGAACGCTCGGTGCAGGGCTTCGCCGTGGAGGAGGTGGAGGAGATCACCCGCCTGGAGTGGAGCCGCGTGCTGTCGGCCGAGGCCAACGCCGTGGGCGGCATGGTCACCAGCATCGCCCGCCTGGATACCGATGGCGACAAGAGCCGCCTGGCGCTGGTGCTCGATGTCGAGAAGGTGCTGCGCGACGTGCTGCCCTCGCGCGTGGCCGAGGTCGATGCCGGGCGCGTGGGCGCGCGCCTGAACCTGCCCCACGGCTCGGTGGTGCTGGCGGCGGACGATTCCTTCGTCGCGCGCAGCCAGATCGAGAAAGTTCTGCAGGCGCTCAACGCCCCCTACATCATGACCAAGACCGGCAAGGAAGCCTGGGACCGCCTGCGCGCGCTGGCGCACGAGGCCCAGCTGGAGGGCAAGCCCGTCACCGACAAGGTCGCGGTGGTGCTCAGCGACCTGGAAATGCCCGAGATGGACGGCTTCACGCTGACCCGCCAGATCAAGCAGGACGAGCGGCTGCGCCAGGTCCCGGTGGTCATCCACTCCTCGCTGACCGGCCAGGCCAACGAGGATCATGCGCGCAACGTCGGCGCCGAGGGCTACGTGCCCAAGTTCGCCGCCGAGGAACTCGGCTCGGCGATCCGCAAGGCCGTGGCCGCCGCGGCCCAGCGCACCTGAACCGAACCAGCCTCCGCAAGGCCCCGCGATGAACTCCCCTGCCCCGCCGTCCGAGCTCGCCACCTGGCTGAGCCAGCGTCCGCTCGACCTGCGCGAGCCCGCGCTTGGCGGCCTCGCGCCCGCCGAGCGCCGGCTCGTCGAACTGCAGCGCGAACTCGTCGACGTGGTGACCGACGGGGCCACCGAGGTGGCCTACGCGATCGCCCGCGTGCGCTTCGACTCCCGCGGCGCCCTCAGCGAGAACGAGCAGCGGGCGCAACAACACACCTCGCAGCTCGCCGAGGTCGGCGAGGGTCTCGGGCAGATCGTGCGCGGCACCGAGGACCTGCTGAGCAAGCTGCACGAGGTGGACGCCGAGTCCGGTCGCATCGACGCGCTGGCCGCCGACGGTTCGCGCAAGACCCAGGCCATGCGCGACCTGTTCGGCGAACTCGTGGCGCAGAACGCGCACAACCGCGCCGAGGTCGAGAACCTGCGCAAGCAGTTCGGCGACATCGTGCAGCACATGGCGGTGATCCGCGACATCGCCCAGCGCACCAACCTGCTGGCGCTGAACGCGGCCATCGAAGCCGCCCGCGTGGGCGATGCCGGACGCGGCTTCGCCGTCGTCGCCGAGGAGATCCGCAAGCTGGCGCAGACCTCCGAGAAATCGGTGGCGCGCATCGGCGAATCGGTGTCCAACATCGACAAGGCCCTGCACACGGTCGGACGCGCCACCGAGGAATTCTCCTCGCGCATGGATGCCAGCCAGGCGCGGGTGCACGAGATCGCCGTGCACTTCCACGGCATCGCCGGCGGCGTCAGCCAGGTGGCGCGCCAGAGCGCGGAGGCCACCGGCCAGTTGTCGGCGCAGTCCGAGCAGCTGCACGCGGTGGACGCGCACTTCCAGTCGATGGCCGAGCGCGTGCGCGGAGACGCCCGATCGGCCGTGGAACGCGGCGCGCGCATCGCCCAGGCGCTCGACCTGGCGCTGGACAAGAGCCAGCGCCTGTTCTCCTCGGCCACCATGTTCCGCACCGACTCGGCCAGCAGCCGCGTGCTCGGAGCCCTCGAACAGGCCACCGCGGAACTCGAACAGCGACTGGCGCAGGCGTTGCAGCGCGGCGAGATCTCCGACTCCGACCTGTTCGACGAAAACTACCAACCCGTCGCGGGCACCGATCCGCAAAAATACAACACCCGGTTCACCGATTGGTTCAAGCGCGAGATCCAGCCCATCGAGGACCGCTATGTCGCGCTGTCGGATCAATACGTGTTCGTGCTGCTGGTCGACCGCAACGGCTATGCGGCAGCGCACAATTCGAAATTCGACCTTCCGCTGACGGGGGATCCGCAGCGCGATCTGGCCGGCAACCGCTCGCGCCGGCTGTTCAACGACCCGGTCGGGCTGGCCTCGGCCCGCAACACCAGCGACTTCCTGCTGCAGGTCTACGCCCGCGACACGGGCGAGATCATGCGCGAGCTTTCCCGCCCGGTGCGCGTCGGATCGCGCCATTGGGGCGCGGTGCGCCTGGGTTTTCGCTAATACTGCGGGGGGTTGCGCGCCACCCGCGTTCGCAAAATCTGCAGGATTGCGTATGCTTGGGCCATGAGCCGATCCGCGCCTTCCGCACCGCACCGCCCGTCCCTGCTCGGCGGCCTGCTGGCCCGCTTGCGCGGCTTGCTGCGTCCCGCCACAGTGGACCGCAGCAGCTTCGCCGACGCCGGCGGCATCGACCGACGCACGATCATGCTGCCCATGATCGGCGACCAGCAAGGCAAGAGCTATTACGAGGTGGCCGAGATGTGGGCGCGCGAACGCCTGCGCGCCAAGCGGCACCTGCAGGAGATCATCGACGGAGTCACCGACTACGGCGATCCCGGCCAGGCGGCCGGCTCCTTCGCCTGCGACGTGGGGGTGTGGCTGCGATTCGTCGACCTGCCCGGCATGGCCGACACCCTGGACGACCTGCGCATGTGGCACGACCACTGGCACCAGGAACTGGCGCGACTCATCGACCTGGCCAACCAGGGGCAGCGCGGCCCGGTGCTGGACGCGCTCAAGCCCGGACGCGGCTCGTGGAGCTACGCGGCGCGCCGGGTCAACCAGTTGCTCGAGGCCCTGTGGCTGCAACGCGAGCCCATGGGCCTGCAACTGCGCCTCGAAGGCTCCGGGGAATGGATCGACGCCGCCTTGCTGCGCGAGGGCGAGGGCGCGCGCGAACTGACAGTATCCCTCGAGCGCATGCTGACGGCGGACATCGTCGTCCAGGTGCGGCACACGGATCGCCCGGACCAGGCCGCGCGGACCTACAAGGTCCGGATGTGCCGTCCGGGGCAACGCGGGGCCCAGGACCAGGGCGTGTACATCGCCTACCTGATCTGAAGCTCCCGCCGGGAGGTTCGCCGATGATTCGCAGCGACAAGGATCCGACGCTGGGCAACATGACCAACGTCGACTGGAACGACCCGGAGTTGCGCCGGCTGCTCGAAACCACCGAGGCGCTGCGCGTGGACAAGCGAGGCGTCCACGGCGGTCGCGCGGTGCACTTGCGCATGGGCGCCACAGGCCCGGATGGGCGGGCCCTGCTGGTGGGCGAAGCCGACGGCCTGCTGCGCATCCTGTTCCACCAGGCCTTGCCCATCGGTCGCGTGGTCTCGCTGAACCGCGACCCCGGCGCCGCGCTCGGCGGTGCCTGGCAGATCTGCAACGTGCTGAGCTGCCGCGCCGGCGCGCGCCAGGACGACGCGCGCCACGCCGTGTTCGTGGTGGACCTGCAGGCGCAGCGCTCCCACGAGCGCTCTTCGCACACCGTGGGCGCCTGAGGCGCGGCTGCTCGGAGGCGCCTACGCCGGCGCCTGCGTCGCCCCGGCCACCACGATGCGGTTGCGCCCCTCGCGCTTGGCCTGAAGCAGTGCCGCGTCGGCCGCTCGCAACATGCCGGCCACGGCGTCGGGATCGCCGCTCGATGCCTGGGCCACGCCCGCCGACAGGGTGACGGCCGGCAGTCGCTCCTGCATGCCCTGCACCGCGGCACGCATGCGTTCGGCGAGTTGGGCTGCCACGTGCGGCGACACGCCGGGGCAGGCCAGCACCAGTTCCTCGCCGCCCCAGCGAGCCAGCAGATCGTCGCTGCGGCTTTGCCGCTGCAGCGTGCGCGCGACAGCGCGCAGCACCACGTCGCCGATCTCGTGCCCGTGGGTGTCGTTGATCAGCTTGAAATGGTCGAGATCCAGCAGCACGCAGCACAGCGAGGTGCCCTGCGCCACCGCGTTTTCCCAGGCGCGTGCCAGGAATTCGTCCAGCGCCCGGCGATTGGGCAGGCCCGTGAGTTCATCGCTGTAGGCGGCCTCGCGCAGGCGCGCGTTCAGCGCGGCCAGCTCGCGCTGGCGCCCATGCGCCAGCGCCCGCTCGCGTTCGAGGGCTCCGATCATGCGCACCACGCGCACGCCCGGGTGCAGCTTGGCGGCCACCATCGCCGCCGGCGCCCCGCTCGGCAGCACGTCGTTGGCCCCGGCGCGCAACGCCTGGAGCAAGCCGTCCGCGTCCAGGCTGTCGCCGAGCAGCAGCAGGTACAGGCGCGCGCTTTCGTGCTCGCGCAACTGACGACACAGTTCCACCGCCTCCATCGGCAGGTGGTCCGCGTCGAGCACCACGGCCTCGGGCAGGCAGCTGCGCGCGCGCTCGAAGCCGGCGCCCAGCTCGGGCTCGCTCAGCACGTTGAATCCCTCGTCGCGCAGCGCATCGCGCAGATCCGCCCGGCCGCATGGCAGGGGTCCGGCCAGCAGCACGCAGGCCGGCTGCGCCGCATCGTCGGGCACGGCGGCGCCCAGGCAACTGCGCAGGCGCTGGAATTCCTCCTGCGCGTGCTGCTGCGACACGCGCATGTCGAGCACCCCCGCGAGATCCGCGAAATCCCCGCGCACCTGATCGACCACGCCCAGCAGCAGCGCCTCGTCCAGGCCCAGCCGCAGCGCGGCCATCCAAAGTTCGGGCAGGTCCTCCACGCGGCGATGCCCGTCGAGCGCGCTGGCCAGGCCGCGCGCGACCTCCACCATGGCGGTCAATTCGGCCTGTCCGTCGCGCACCTGCGCCAGCGGTAGCAGCGCCAACCACAAGCGCTGCGGGAAATTCCAGGTATGCAGCAAGGCGGCGCTCGCCTCGCTCTGATCGAAGCCCCAGCGGCTGCGCTGCCAACCCAGCAGGTCCTCGCCCGCCTCCGCCTGTCCCAGCGCCTGCGCACCCAGCGCGGCCAGCATGCCGAGCTGCCCGATCTCGGCCAGCAGCCCCAGGCTGAAGGCCTCCGAGACGGGCAACACATGGCGCCTGCGTGCCAATTGCTGGAGCACCAGCGCGCGCGCCAGGGATCGCCGCCAGTAAGGTTCGAGCTCGAAGTCGCCCATCCGTGCGCCATGGGTGTGCACCAGGCTCAGCCCGACGGCCAGCCGGGCCAACGCGGCCACGCCGATGCGCATCACCGCGTCCTCCAGCGCCGCCGTCGGCCGCAGGCCCGCGTACAGCGCCGAATTGGCCAGGCGCACCGCCTTGCCCACCAGCACCGGGTCGCCCTTGGCCACGCGGCAGACCTCGAACACGCCCACGTCGCGCCGCTCCACCAGGCGCATCAGCTCCAGCGCGACCGCGTTCGGCGAGGGAAGCGGCTCCCGGCTGTCCCGCAAGGTGGCGAGAATCCTGGCATTGCGCGCGGGGATGTCCTGAAGCTCGGGCATAGGTTCCCGGCATGGTAAGTCCCGCCGACCCCAGCGGCAATACGAGCCGCATGAAACTCCGGCGCGGGCGCGCCGAGCCGCTTCAGGCCTCGTGCCGCGGCGCAGCCTGGACCACCTGCTGGCGCCCACCCTGCTTGGCCTGACGCAGCGCCAGGTCGGCCCGCTCGTAGAGCTCGCCGAAGGCCTCGCTCACCTGGAACTGCGCCACCCCGGCGCTGAAGGTCATCTCCACCCGCTGGCCGGTGCTGCGGTGCAGGACCCGCCGGTTGCGGAAACCCTGCAGCAAGCGCTCCGTCGCGCGTTGCGCCGCGTCGGCGTCGGTGTCGGGAAACAGCATCATGAATTCCTCGCCCCCCATGCGGGCGATGCTGTCGCCGGGGCGCACCAGCTTGCGCGCCACCTGCACGAGCCCGCGCAGCACCTCGTCGCCGAAATCGTGGCCGTAGCTGTCGTTGATCTGCTTGAAATGATCCAGGTCCAGCAGCGCCACCGACAAGGGACGCTGCTGCTCGGCGGCGCGCGTGCTGTCGCGCATGAAGGCCACGTCCAGGCCGCGGCGGTTCAGCGCCCCGGTCAGTGGGTCCTGCTGCAATTGCTGGCTGGCCTGTTCGAGCTCGCTTTCCAGCCGGCGGATGCGGTGCAGCGCGACCTCCGCCTGCTGCTGCGCCTTGTGCAGACTCTGCCCGAGTTGGCTGCCATGCTCGTGCAGTTCCACGCCACGCTGCCTCAACTCCCGCGCCAGCCCTCTCAGCGCCTCCTGGTCCAGATCGCTCTCGAGGCGCCCCAGGTCCTGCTGCAGCGACTGGTTGAAACGCCCGTTGTGCTCCAGGAAGGTCCCCAGCCCGCGCACCACGGAGCCCACCACTTCGCGCGAGGTCGCGCGCGCCTCCAGCGCGCTGCGCTGCAACGCCGCCTGGCGGCGCAGCCACGGCTCCATCACCGAGCGCGCAAGATCGATGCGCGAACGCTCCAGCGGACGCCGGCAGACCTGTTGCAGGGTTCCGAATTCCAGGGCCGCCGCCGAATCGCCGGCGAACACCTCGCCCACATGCGCGACCAGCATCGAGAACAGGTCGAGCACCCCGTCGACCGTGCCGCGCTCATGCGCCAGCGCGCGCTCGAATTGCTGCCACAGTTCGCGGTTGTCGCCCAGCAGGGCCTGCGCCTGCGCCGAACCCTGGGCCAGTTGCAGGAGTTGCGCGGCCCGCTGTTGCAGGCGTGGGTCCACACTGGCGGGAATCAGGCCCAGGTGCAGGCCCTGTTCCCACATCTGGCGCCACACGCCCGCGGCCAGCGTCGGCGACGTCGCGGCCCCGTGCGTCGCAGGGGTGAGCGAGGGCGCCGCGGACCGGACGACGCCAGGCGCCGCCGACACCGGCGTCGCGTCGGCCGCCGCAGCCGCTGCGAACTGCGCCGCCCCGGTTTGCGCCGCGCCCGCCGTGTCGGCTGCCTGCGCGGCCCCGTCGGGCGGCGCGCCCGCAGGATTGCGGGCACTCGCCAGCTCGGCCCAGATGCGCGCGTAGTTCTCCGGAGTCGGCGCCAGGCGCAGCACCGCCAGGCGCCGGAAGGCCGATCGCGCGAGCTCCGCCGCGGATGCCGCGGACATCGATTGACTCATCGCCTTCCCTCGCCCCCATCTGCCTCAGCGCGGCGCCGCCGCATCGTGTTCCAGGCGCCACAACCAGGCCAGCAATTCGGCCACGGCGACATACAACGCCGGCGGGATCTGCGCATCCAGATCCACCTGCATCAACAGCTGCACCAGTTGCGGCGATTCGTGCACGTAGACCCCCGCCTCGCGCGCCCTCTGAATGATAGCCTCGGCGATCAGACCGCGCCCCTTGGCAACCACCTGCGGCGCGCCCTGGGCGTCGTTGCGGTACTGCAGCGCGACCGCCTCGCGCGGTACCTGCGGAGTGTCTTCGGGGGCCTCAGCCATGCGCGGAGCCTCCGAGCGGGCGCAGCGCCAGTTCATCCAGGCTCAGGCCGGCCTGCTCCAGCGCCTGGCGAAACTGCAGACCCTGCGACTGCAGAGCCGCGCCGGCCTCCTGCTGACCATGCTCCACCCGCACCCGCAGATGCTGCCGGGCGCCACCGGCACCATCGAGGCGAAGGGTCACGACCATGGGCCCCAGATGCGGCAGATCCAGGCGCAGCACCGAGGTCCAGCTGCGTTGCGGCGTCTCGCCCGCCTGCTGCTCCGACGCGTCGTCCGGCTCGATTCTCCATTCCAGGTCCTGCCCGGGCCAGGCCTGCCCCGCCCACACGACGGCTCCTTGCGCCAGCGTGGCCAACTGCTGCTGCACCAGCGCCTGCAGCTGCGCGGGCATGGCCTGCAGCGCGCCGCCCGGCGATGGCGCGGCGGCCGCCGTGCCCTGGGCCTGCATGCTCGCATAGATGCCGGCCGCCGCGTGTGCCGGCGGGGCCGGCGGGGCCGGCACGCTGGCGGCGGCTTGCGCCTGGCCGTTGACCGTGCCAGCACCGGCAGGCGCCGGACCCGTCTGCGCGGCGCCCGGCGCGGCGCCGGCGCCCGGCGCCGACGCCGCGGCCGCCGCATGGCCCGGCGCGGCGACCGCCGCGTTGGTCGCGTTGGCCCCGGGCTGGGCCGCGGAGTCCGCCGCGGCATTCGCGCCCGGCGGCGCCGCCTGAGCCTGGGCCAGCGCCGACAGCCGGCCCTGCGGCTCCTGCAGCAGGGCCTGCGCCGGCAGATCGCCCTGCACCCAGGCCGCCAGATGGCTTTCGTAGAACAGACCGCTGCCGCGCACCCCATCGGCCAGCGCCTGCGCCAGCCCGGGCGATGCGACACCGTCGGGCTGCGGCCACAGCGGCTCGGCCGCGCGTACCGTCTGTGCCGGCTGCTGCTGGATGCGTGCCAGCAACTGCGCGGTGGACGACAACTCGGACTGCGTGGCCGGCGCCGCGTTCTGTGGCGCCAGAAGCAAGGCCGGCTGCGAACCGGGCTCGCTGAGCACGATCAGGGGCAACTGCTCGCCCACCTGGTGCTGTCCGGGAAGGGTTGCCGCCAACAGGGTCTGACCCAGACGCAGCAACACCTGGCCGTCGGTCTGCGATTGCACCACCTCGGCCACCACGCGCGCGCCGGGAGGCAGCGACAGCGGCACGCTCTGGCTGCCGGCCAGCGGGGCCAGGCGCGCCGGGAACGAGGTGTTGCCGCCGACCTGGATCGGCAGCATCGGAGGCAGGGGCCCGGCGGTCGTTCCCATGATGGCTCGCGGGCCGCTTCAGGACGCCCCGGTCGCCGCGAGCGCCTCAGGCATTCGCGGCTCCGTTCAGGCTGAGCATCAGTTCGGCCTCGGCCTCGCTGAGCCCGCAGCGCGAAGCGATCTCGCGCACGCTCAGGCCCTGGTCGACCAACTGGCGCATGAGGCCCAGCATTTCTCCCCGCAGTTCGGCCGGATCGACCCGCTCGGGCGCCTGCGCCGCGCCCTCGAGGGCCGGCGCGGGCGCTTGCGCGGGACCGGCGGACGCCAGCTTGGCGGGATTTGCCGGGAACGGCGCGGCGCCCCCTGGCGCGGCCTCGGCCGAAGCCACGGAAGCCACGGAAGCCACGGAAGCAGCGGAAACCGCGGGAGTCACCGAAGCGTCGGAAGGCGCGCGCGCTGCCGCCCCCCCGGCCGCGCGCGCCGGTGCGGGCGCCGGCTGCGTGGGCTCGCCACCCAGCGTCGAGGCGAAGTCCCCGCTGTCGGGGGCATCCGCCCTGCGGCTCAGGCGCACGCGTTCGAGCTTGTCGATGCGCGAGCGCTCGAGTTCGAGTTGCTGCGCAAGGCGCCGCACCAGACTCATCAGCCCCAGCTGCATCAGCACGATGAACAACCCCAGCGCCAGCAATACGGTGATCATGTTCGGTCTTCGCTTCCCCATCCTCGGTCCGCCGGCTCGCGCCGCGGGCCGCCGCGCACCATGCGCTCAGGCCATTTCATCGATGTTGCGCCCCCGCGTGGTGTCGGGCCCCGGCGGCGCGCCGCGATCTTCGTCCTTGTCCTGCTTCTCGTCCTCGGGCGGCGCCTGGCTGCCCGGCGGGGGCCGGCGCTGCGCCGAAGAGCCCGCGTCCTGCGTGCCGCCCACCGGGCGCAGCGGCCCGCCGGGCTGGATGCGCCCGACGCCGTCGATTCCGTCCTGCGCTGCCATGTCCAGCCCTCCCGTCGTCCGCGGCGCCCCGCGCGGGCGGCGTCAATGCGCGAAATAGCCCTGCAGGCGCCCCTCGATCATGCGCGGATTCTCGCCCTCGGCGATGGCCACCAGGCCGTCCACGATCAAATCCTGCAGTTTCGCGCGTTCATGCACGATATTTTTCATCTTGTTCGCAACCGGCAGAAAAAACAAGTTGGCAGACCCCACCCCGTAGATCGTCGCCACGAAGGCCACCGCGATGCCGGCGCCGAGCTTGCTCGGATCGGCCAGGTTCTCCATCACGTGGATCAGGCCCAGCACCGCCCCCAGGATGCCCACCGTCGGAGCGTAGCCGCCGGCCGACTCCAGCACCTTGGCGGCCTGACTGTCGTGGTGCTCCACGGCCTGGATCTCGTGCTCCATGGTGGCGCGTATTTTCGCCGGATCGGCACCGTCCACCAGCAACTGCAGGCCGCGGCGCAGGAAGGGATCCTCGATGTCGTCGATGGCCGACTCCAGCGCCAGCAGGCCGTTGCGCCGGGCCAGCTCGCTGTATTGCACGATGTCGCGGATGGCCCCGTCGGGGTCCAGCAGCGGCGGACGCACCACCCAGGGCAGCATGCGGATCGAACGCATGAACACCGGCAGCGGGTACTGCAGCATGGCGGCGCCCAGCGTGCCGCCGATGACGATGAGAAAGGCCGTCGGCTGCAGGATCGAGGCCAGGTGACCACCCTCGAGCAATTGCCCGAGCACGATCGAGCCGATCGCCACCACCAGTCCGACGATGCTCAGGAAGTCCATGCCGGGCCCGTCCGCGGCGGGTTCAGCGGGCGGGAGCCGCGCCGTGGCTGCGCAGGCTGGCCCGCAGGCGCATCACGGCCTGCTTCATCAGCTGGCTCACGCGCGACTCGCTGACCTCGAGCACTTCGCCGATCTCCTTGAGCTGCAGGTCCTCCTGGTAGTACAGAGACAGGATCAGTCGTTCGCGCTCGGGAAGCTGGCCGATCGCCGCCTGCAGGTCGCGTTCGAGCTGTTCGTTCTGCAGCGCCTGATCGGGCTGGGCGATGGAATCGTCGGCATGCCGGTCGGTGAAGTCGCGGCCCTCGACCGGAGCCAGGTCGTCCAGGTACACCAGTTGCAGACTGCTCTGCGCCAGTGCCGAGTGGTAATGCTCCAGGGTCCAGCCCAGCTGGGCGGCGACCTCCTGGTCCTCCGGCGGACGGCCCAGCGACTGGGTCAGCGCCTGCATGGCACGCTGGATCGAGCGCTCCTGCGCCCGGCTGCGCCGCGGCAGCCAGTCCTGGCGCCGCAATTCATCGTAGATGGCCCCGCGGATGCGGATGGCCGCATACGCCCCGAACTGCGCCGGTGCGTGATCCTGCCCTCGTTCGAGGGCGTCCCACAGGCCGATCATGCCGGCCTGCTCCAGGTCGGCGATGTCCACCGACGCCGGCAGCTGCGCAGCCATCTGCGCGGCGATGCGACGCACCAGCGGCAAATGCCGCCCCAGACGCTGCTCGCGCGTCTCCTGGGGGGCATAGACCACGGTTTTCATGGCTTCGCGCACCGGCTCGGACCCGCGGCCTCAGCTGGACGAGGCCGCAGCGTCCGGCTGCAGCCACTGGGCCATGAAGAATTCCAGCTGGCCGCTCGGCCCGTCGGGCATCGGCCAGGACTGCACCCGCTCGGCCAGCGCGGCGAAGGCCTGCGCGGACGGGCTGGCCGGCGCCGACTCCACCACGGCGCGCTGCGCGCGCACCGCCGCGCGCAGCGCGGCGTCCAGCGGAATGCTGCCCGCCAGATCCAGCGACACATCCAGGTAGCGGTCGCTCACCCCGGCGATCTTGGCGAACAGCGCCTGTCCCTCGCGTGCGTCGCGGACCATGTTGGGCAGCAGGTGGAAACGCCGCTGCGCGTACTGCTTGGACAGCACCTTGATCAGGGCGTAGGCGTCGGCCACCGACGCCGGCTCGTTGGACAGCACGACGATCAGTTCCTGCGCGGCCCGACTGAAGGTCAGCACGTCGCCCGAGATCCCCGCCGCGCAGTCGACCAGCAGGTAATCCACCTGCAGGTCCAGCGCGCTCACCGCGTCGATCAGGCGCGACTGGCTGCGCGCGTCCAGCGAGGCCATCGAACTGACCCCGCTGGAGGCCGGAAGCACCCAGATGTCCTGCGGACCGCGGACCAGCACCTGCTGCAGGGTCTTCTCGCCCGACAGCACGTGGGAGATGTTGAACCGGGGCGTCAAGCCCAGCAGGATGTCGATGTTGCCCAGGCCCAGGTCGGCGTCGAACACCAGCACCCGGCTGCCGCCGCGCGCCAGGCTGATCGCCAGGTTGGCCACCACGTTGGTCTTGCCCACCCCACCCTTGCCGCTGGCGACCGTGATCACCTTGGTGGCCCGCCTGCTCAGGCGGCGCAATCCTTCGGCTTGGTCCATGGCAATCCTCAGCGGCTGTTGGCGACGGCAGGTGCGGCGTCATCCCGGCCCGGGCGCGACGCGGATTCTTCCGCGCGCGCCGCGGCCGGCCCGCGTTGCAGCAATGCCTTCATCTTAGCGACCTCCGGCGCGTGCAGGTCCTCCGGGACACGTTGACCGTCCGTATAGAACCACAGCGGCTGCGCATGCTCGCGCAGCCACTGCAGCGCGGCGCCGAACACCGCCGTCTCGTCCAGCTTGGTCAGGATGCAGCCGGCCAGCGGCAACTGGCGGTAGGTCTGCCAGGCCTGCTCGTACACCGCCAGGCTCATGCCGGCGCCCAGCAAAAGCAGCGCGCGCACCGCCGTGCCCTGCTCGCCCAGCCAGCGCAATTGTTCGGCCATGCGCGCGTCGCGCGGGCTCAGGCCGATGGTGTCGACCAGCACGAAACTGCGGTCGGAGAAGGCCTGCAGGTGCGCGCGCAGCTCGGCGGCGTCGCGCGCCACGGCCACCGGCACGCCCAGGATGCGCCCGTAGATGCGCAACTGCTCCACGCCGCCGATGCGATAGGTGTCGGTGGTCACCAGCGCCACCGACTCGGTGCCGTGGCGCAGCACCAGGCGGGCGGCAATCTTGGCGATGGTGGTGGTCTTGCCCACCCCGGTGGCACCCACCAGCGCGTACACGCCGGGCTCGCGCATCGGGTCCTCGCGCAACTCCACGCCGGCCAGCCAGGCGTCCAGGGCCTGATCCACGTCCTTCGCGCCGGCCGCCGCCTCGCGCGCGGCGCGAGCGTCCAGGCCCAGCGCCTGCAGGCGCAGCTCGATGGCCGACGGCGAGCCCACCGGGGCCTGCGCCACGCTGGCGCGCACCCATTCGCGCAACTCCTCCAGTTCGTCGCGCAACTCGCGGATCTCGCCCGCCCAGACCGCCGGAGCCGGCGCGGCGGCCGCGGGCTTGGCTGCGGCATCGCGCGCCTGCGCGGCGGGGGGCGCGGAGGGTCGACTCGACGGCGCGGCGGCGACGGATTGCTGGCGCTGCGACGGCTTCACGGCGCCCCCGGCATCGCTCGCGGAGGACCTGGACGGCAGCGCCCGGGCGCCCGCCTGCACGGGCGACGACGCGATGGCAGCGCCCGGTCGCGCGGCCGGCGTCGCGGCGCGGCGCTCGCCGGGTCCCCCGTCGGCCTCGGCGTCGGGCTGCAGGCTGGAGGCGTCGAAGTCCACCGCCGCCATCAACTCCACGCCACCGACGATCTCGCGGTTGGACAGGATCACTGCATCGGGGCCGAGGTCGCCGCGGATGCGCGCGAGCACTTCGCGCGTGCTGGTCCCGGTGTAGCGTTTGATTTTCACGGCTTAGGCTCCGAGCGTTTGGGTGATGCGCACCTGCTTCTGATCAGGCACTTCGGCATAGGACAACACACGCAGACGCGGCGCCGAGCGCGCCAGCAGGCGCGCCAGGAACTGACGCAGCGGCGCCACGGTCAACAGCACCGGGCTGGCCCCCTGCGACTCCATGCGCTGCATCATGTCGCGCGCACGGTCCATCAGACGCTGCGCCAGCCCGGGCTCCACCGCGGCCTGCGCCGGGTCCGCGCGCAGGCTGGCAAGCAGGATCTGTTCCAGCTGCGGCTCCAGCACCGCCGCGGCCAGCTCCCGGTTGGCTCCGCTCAGGGATTGCACGATGAACGAACCCAGGGCCTGGCGCACCCGCGCCGTCAACTCGTCGGTGTCGCTGACCTGCTGCGCGTGCTCGGCCAGCACCTCGGCGATGCTGCGCATGTCGCGGATCGGCACCCCCTCGGCCAGCAGGTTCTGCAGCACCTTGCGCAGGCGGTCGGCGCTGAGCAGCTTGGGCACCAGGTCCTCCACCAGCTTGGGCGAGCGTTCCGACAGGTGCGACAGCAGCCCCTCCACCTCCTCGCGACCCAGCAGATCCGCCGCGTGCGACTGCAGCAGGTGGTGCAGGTGGGTGGCGATCACGGTGCTCGGATCGACCACCGTGTAGCCCAGGGCCTGCGCCGCGTCGCGCTGGCCGGGCTGGATCCACACCGCCGGCAGCCCGAAGGCCGGGTCGGTGGTCGGCTGGCCCTGCAGGTTGCCGCTGACCTGCCCCGGGTTGATCGCCATGAGCATGTCCGGAAACACCTCGCCGGCGCCGATCTCCACCCCCTTGAGGGCGATGCGATAGCCGCCGGGGCGCAGCTCCAGGTTGTCCCGGATGTGCACCGCCGCCACCAGGAAGCCCAGTTCCTGCGCGAACTTGCGCCGCACGCCCCGGATGCGCGCCAGCAACTCGCCACCCTGCGTGCGGTCCACGAGGGCGATCAGCCGGTACCCGACGTCCAGCGACAGGGTGTCCACCGGCTCGATCTGCGACCAGCTCACCTCCTCCGGCTCGGCGCTGGCCGCGGCGGCCGGCGCCGCGGCCGCCGCCGGCGCCGCCGCCTCGCGCCGCTCGCGGCGCTCGCGCAGCCACAGCACCGCGCCGAGCACCGACGCGGCCAGCAGGAAGGAGATGTGCGGCATGCCCGGGACCAGGCCGATCAGCCCCAGGATCCCCGCCGCGATGCCCAGCACGTGCTTGTGACGGAACAACTGCCCGACCAGTTGCAGGCCGACGTCCTGCCCGGTGGACACGTTGCTGATCACGATACCCGCGGCGATCGAGATGACCAGCGAGGGAATCTGCGCCACCAGCGCATCGCCGATGGACAGCAGGGTGTAGTTCTGCGCCGCCTGCGACAGGCTCAGGCCGTGCATGAGCACGCCGATGACCAGTCCACCCAGCAGGTCGATGAACAGGATCAGGATGGCCGCCACCGCGTCGCCGCGCACGAACTTGCTGGCGCCGTCCATGGCGCCGAAGAAGTCGGCCTCCTGCGCGATCTCGGCGCGGCGCCGGCGCGCCTCCTCCTGGTCGATGAGCCCGGCGTTGAGGTCGGCGTCGATGGCCATCTGCTTGCCCGGCATCGCATCCAGGGTGAAACGCGCGCTCACCTCGGCGATGCGCCCCGCACCCTTGGTGATCACGACGAAGTTGATCACCACCAGGATGGCGAAGATGATGATGCCCACCGCGTAGTTGCCCCCGACCACGAACTGGCCGAAGGACTCGATCACCTGCCCGGCCGCGCCGGCGCCGCTCTGTCCGTTGAGCAGGATCACCCGTGCCGCCGCCACGTTCAGCGACAGGCGCAGCAGCGTGGTCAGCAGGATCGCCGTGGGGAAGGCGGCGAAGTCCAGCGGGCGCGTCAGGTACAGGGTGACCAGCAGGATGATCAGGGACAACGTGATGTTGAAGGTGAACAGCACGTCCAGCACGAAGGTGGGCAGCGGCACCACCAGCATCATCAGGATCAGCACCACCAGCACCGGCGCGGCCAGCAGGCGCCAGTCCAGGCGCATCAGGCGTGCGCGCAGGGAGCCGGCGGGATTCGCGCCGGCGGCGGGAGAAACGGAAGTCGCCATGGTCAGTGCACCGGCATGGCCGTGTCGGCCGAAGTATCCAGATCAGCGGGAATCGCCCAGTCGGCGGGCGCGCGGGCCTGCTGCGGCAGCGCGCGCAGCTGGTAGACATAGGCCAGCAGCAGGGCCACGGCGTTGTACAGCTTCACCGGGATCTCCTGCTCCAGTTCGGCGTAGCGGTACAGCGCACGCGCCAGCGGCGGCGCCTCCACCACGGCGACGCCGTGCTCGACGGCCAGCTCGCGAATGCGCGCTGCCACCCGGTCGGCCCCCATGGCCAGCACCACAGGCGCGCGCTGGCGTCCCTGCTCGTAGCCCAGCGCCACCGCGTAGTGGGTCGGGTTGGTCACCACCACGTCGGCCTTGGGCACCGCCGCCATCATGCGACGCCGCGCGCGCTCGCGCTGCAGGGAACGCAGGCGCTGGCGTACCTCGGGGTTGCCCTCGCTCTCGCGCATTTCGTCCTTCATGTCCTGGCGGGACATCTTCAGCTTCTTGTTCAACTGCACGATCTGCCAGGGCACGTCCACCGCCGCCACCAGCAACGTGGCCGCGGCGAGCCAGAAAAAGGCATGCCCGCACAGACTTCCCAGCAGCGCCGGCGCCTGGCTGGGGGCGACCCCCAGCAGGCTGAGCAGCGCGCCGCGCTGGGACCACAGCACCAGCCCGAGCAGCGATCCGATCACCAGGGTTTTCAGCATGGCCTTGCCAAGCTCCACCAGGCCGCTGAGCGAGAACATGCGCTGGATCCCCGCAACCGGGTCCAGGCGCGTGAAGTCCGGCGCCAGGGCCTCCAGGCTGAACACCCAGCCGCCGAGGGCCACGCCGCCGGCGATGCACACGACGAAACTCAGCAGCATCAGCGGCAGCCCCACCAGCAAGCCATCGCGCGCCACCGTGGTGACGAATTCCAGCATGCGCCGCGGATCGTGCGCGGCCGCCGCCGGCACGCTCAATCCCTCGTGCAGCACGTGCATCCCTTGTCCGAAGAACCAGGCCCCGCCGTAATACACCGCCGCCGCGCTGGCGACCATCAGCAGACTCGAGCTGAGATCGCGCGAGCGCGCCACCTGCCCCTTCTCGCGCGCCTGCTGGCGCCGCTTGGCCGAGGCCGGTAAGTCGCGGTCCTGTGCGCTGTCCTCGGCCATGTGTCAGGCTCCCGCGAGGCCGGCACCGGCGCCGGTGCCCGGCGCGGCCTGGCGCAGCAGGTGGCCGGCCAGATTCACGCCATACTCGACCAGGTGGTGCACCACCGTCTGCATCACCGGCATCAACAGGTACAAGGCCAGGAAACCCAGCCCGAAGAACAGGGGGAAGCCGATCGCGAACAGATTGAGCTGCGGCGCCAGCTTGCTCAGCGTGGCCAGCCCCAGGTTGGCGATGAGCAGTACACCCAGCGCCGGCGCGGCCATGGCCAGCGCCAGCGAGAACAACGCGCCGCCCTCAAGCGCCAGCGCATGCCAGCTCGCGGCGCCCAGGCCCGCCGTCGCGCCCACCGGCAGCAGCGTGAAACTGCGTGCCAGCACCGCCAGCAGCAGCAGATGCCCGTTCATCGCCAGGAACAGCAGCATCGCCACCAGGTTCAGGAAACTCGCCAGACTGGTCACCTCCACACCCTGCAGGGGATCGAACAAGGTGGAGAAACCCAGCCCCATCTGCAACCCCACGATGCTGCCAGCCAGTTGCACGCTGCTCAAAATCAGCGACATGGCCAGCCCGACCACGCCGCCCACCAGCAGTTGCTGCACCACCAGGCTCCAGCCCAGCGCGCTGTCGAGGCGCACCGGCGGCATCGCCGGCAGCATCGGCGCCAGTACCAGCGCGACCGCCGCGGCCAGGCCCACGCGAACCTGGATCGGCAGCTGCGCGGAGCTGAACACCGGCGCCGTGCTCAACAGTGCCAGCACGCGCAGGAAGGGCCAGAAGAAGGCCCCGATCCAATGCTCGAGCTGCAGCGAAGTGAACGAGATCATCAGGATCCCAGCATTTGCGGAATGCTCTGCAGCAGCCGCGTCGTGAAGTCCATCATCACGTGCAGCATCCAGGGCCCGGCCAGCACCGCGGTCAACCCGATGGCCAGGACCTTGGGCACGAAACTCAAAGTCATTTCGTTGAGCTGGGTCGCCGCCTGCAGCAGGCTGACCAGCAGGCCCACCACCAGCGCCACGCCGAGCACCGGCAACGACACCAGGAACATCACCCACAGCGCCTGCTGGCCCAGCGAGACGACGGCTTCGGGACTCATCGCGAAATCTCCTGCAATTGCTGCGCCTCAGCGCACGAAACTCTGAACAAGAGACCCAATAACCAGATCCCATCCATTGACCAACACGAACAGCATCAGCTTCAGCGGAAAGGACACGGTCACCGGCGACAACATCATCATCCCCATGGACATCAACACCGCGGCCACCACCATGTCGATGATCAGGAAGGGAATGAACACCACGAAGCCGATCTGGAAGGCCGTCTTGAGCTCCGAGGTGACGAAGGCCGGGATCAGCAGGGTCATCGGGGTGTCCTGCGGGCTGGCCAGCGCCTTGTGCCCGGAGAGCTTGACGAACAGCGCCAGGTCGTCCTTGCGGGTCTGCGCCATCATGAACTTGCGCAGGGGCTGGGAGCCCGCCTGCATGGCCTGCGTGAGCGACATGGTGTTGTCCATCAGCGGCTTGACCGCCACGTCGTTGATCTGGTTGAACACCGGGCTCATCACGAACAGCGTGAGAAACAGCGACAACCCCACGATGACCTGCGCCGGCGGCACGGTGGTGGTCCCCAGCGCCTGCTTGAGCAGGGACAGCACGATCACGATGCGCGTGAAGGCGGTCATCATCAGCAACATGGCCGGCAGGAACACCAGCACGGTCATGAACAGCAGGGTCTGCAGACTCAGGCTGTACTGGGTGCCTCCACCGGCGGCGGGCGTGCTGGTCAGCGCCGGCAGTACCTGCGCGTGCGCGAGGGCCGGCAGCGCCAGCAAGGCCAGCGCGACCGGCAGCAGGCGCGGACGAAACGCGGGAAAGGTCATCACGATGGATCGATCGAGGAGCCGGAAGAAGCGACGGAGGATGCCGAGGACGACACCGCCTTGCGCAGCCAGTCGGCGAAGGGCACGGCGGGCATGCCGGAACCCGGCGGTTTCGCCTCCAGCGCCTGGGGCAGCACATGCAGGCAGCGCAGCCCCTGGGCGCCCGCGCCCAGCAGCAGTTGCTGCTCGCCCACCTGCACCAGCAAGACCCGTTCCCGCGGCGACAAGGCCAGCGAGGCGACCACGCGCAGGTCCGCGCGGCCCGAGGCCAATCCGGGCTGCGCCCGCTTGAGCACCCGCAGCAGCAGATAAAACACCACCAGCACCAGGCCCAGGCCCGCGAGCACGCGCAACATCGAGGACCAGGACAGCGGATCGGACATCACTGGAAGACCCTTTCGAAATGACGACTTCTTGACGATTTCCCCCGCGGCCGCGCCGGGGTCTTGACGCCGCCGCGCTTTCCGACACCGTCGACAGGGACTTTGCCCGGCGTCCTACGGCTCCACTGGGTACACTGGGAACCCTGGACGGGCCGGCACGCGCCTTGCGAGGCCCCCCGGGGGCACGGAGAAGCGCCGCGCCGGGTCGGGAACCACGCCCGTGCGCTGCAAGATTCGTGCAACCACCCAGCGCCGGCGCGCGATTCGTCTCTCGAAGCCGGCCGCCACTTCCGCCGCCTTCACCACGCCTGCCTCCGCCTCCGCCATCGTTCCTGCCACCCCGCGTTCCACGCATCCCGCATGACCCGCCCCGCCACCCCCGCCGCAGGAGTCGAACTGCCGGCCGCGCCGCATTCGCCGCATTCGCCGGAGCGCCGAAGCGCGCTGCGCGGCGCCGGCGCCTTGCTGGCGGGCCTGGGCATGCCCGGCGCGCTGCTGGCCGTGGGCGGCTCCTCGCGGGCGGACGAATCCCCCGCCCTGCGCTACGCCCATTCCGAGAAGGCGCTGCGACTGGCCATGCAGCTGGCGCGCCAGACGGCGCTGCCGGTGGCCTGGCTGCGCGAGCAGATCGGACGCGCCTACTTCCAGCCCCAGGTGGCACGCCTGATCATTCCCGGGCGTCCGGAGCAGAAGAACTGGGGCCTGTATCGCAGCCACTTCATCGAGGCCACGCGCATCGCCGCGGGGGTGCGCTTCCTGCGCCGCTACGACCCCTGGCTGCAGGAGGGGCGCCAGCGCTTCGGCGTGCCCGCCGAGGTGGTGCTGGGCATCCTCGGGGTGGAAACCCTCTACGGGCGCAGCATGGGCGAGTTCCCGGTGCTCGACAGCCTGGCCACGCTGTCGCTGGACTTCCCCGCCGCGGCACCGACCGATCGCAGCGACTACTTCGCCTCACAACTCGGGGATTATTTCGTATGGTGCAACGCGGGCGGTATCGACCCCGCGAGCATCCGCGGTTCCTACGCCGGGGCCATCGGCATGCCCCAGTTCATGCCCGGCAACATCCTGCGCTGGGGCACCCGCTTCGACGGCGCCGGCTCGGTGGACCTGATCCACGACGCGCCCGACGCCATCGCCAGCGTGGGCAACTTCCTGGCCGGACACGGCTGGGTGCGCGACATGCCGGCCTGGTTCCCGCTGCAATTGCCCGACACCCTCGACCCGAAGGTACTGCAGCGCCTGCTGGAGCCGGACATCGTGCCGACCTTCCATGCCGCCGAGCTGCGCGCCGCCGGCATTTCGCTGCTGCCGCAGGCGATGGACTATCCGGGCAAGCTGGCCGTGGTGCAACTGCCCAACGCCGGGCGCGCGCCCGACTACGTGCTGGGCACCGACAACTTCTACGCCGTCACGCGCTACAACCACTCGGCCTTCTACGCGCTGGCCGTGCTGCAACTGGGTCAGCGCATCCTGCTGGAAAGCCCACCGGAAGAACCGGCCTGAGTCCGACGCGAGCGGACACCGGGCCCCGCGCGCGCCAGATTCAGCGCGGCCGGCCCCGCAGCGCCACGTGGATGCCCGCGAAAATCAGCGCCGCGCCCACCACGTGATACACGTGGATGCGCTCGCCGAGGAAGGCATAGGCCAGCCCCGCCGCGAACACCGGCGCCAGGTTCCCGAAATACGACGGCACCTGCGGGCCCACGCGCGACACCGCGGCCCCCCAGCAGGCATAGGCCAGCACCGAGGCGAACAGCGCCACGTAGCCCACGGCCAACGCCACCGGCAGGCTCCAGTGCGTGACGTGGCCCAGGCCCCAGCGCTCCCACGCGGCCAGCGGCGCGATGAACAGCGTGCCCCAGGCCACCTGCGCCGCCAGCAGCGACAACCTCGGCAGGCGTACCGGATGGCGCCGCAGGTCCCAGGTGTACAGCGCCCACAGGAACACCGCCAGCAGCATCAGCATGTCGCCGCGCGCCAGGTGCAGTGCCGCCAGGCGTTGCGGCTGCCCCGCGCTGACCACCACCGCGACCCCCGCCACCGACAAGGCGCTGCCCGCCCACGCCGCCGCCCCGATGGCCTCGCCGTACAGCGCCGCCCCCAGCAGGGTGACGAACACCGGTGCCGCCGAGGTGATCAGCGACACCTTCAGCGGCGTGGTGCTGTGCAGGGCCACGTACTGCAGCGAGTTGTAGCAGGCCACGCCCAGCAGACCCTGACGCGCCAGCACCAGCCAGTGCCGGCGCAGCAGCTCACGCCCCCTCCACAGCCCGCCCGCGGCGAAGGGCAGCAACGCGAGCAGAGCGAAGAACCAGCGGAAAAAGCTCAGCGCCAGCGGCGCGATCTGCCCCACCATCAGTCGCCCCACCACCGCGTTGCCCGCCCACAGCAAGGGCGGCAACGCGAGCATCGCCAGGGTGCCGGCGCTCAGGCGGGGAGTCGGTCGCATGGAAAGCTTCGGATTCGAGCCAAAGCTTTCGATTATGCACCGGAGGCCAACTGAAACCTGTCCACGCTGCGCTGCAACTCGGTGGCCTGCGAGGTCATCTGTTCCGAGGTGGCCGCCAATTGCTCCGATGCGGAAGCGTTTTGCTGCGTGGCGGCGCTCACCTGCGCCACCGCCTGGTTGATCTGCCGGATCCCGCTGGCCTGCTCCTCGCTGGACGCATGGATCTCCTGGATCAAGGTCGCGGTCTTCAGGATCGCCGGCACCATCTCGCCCAGTAGCGCGCCCGCGCTCTGCGCCTGTTGCACCGAACCCGAGGCCAGTTCGCCGATTTCGCGTGCGGCCACCTGGGCGCGCTCGGCCAGCTTGCGCACCTCGGAGGCCACCACCGCGAAGCCCTTGCCGTGCTCGCCGGCGCGTGCCGCCTCGATGGCCGCGTTGAGCGCCAGCATGTTGGTCTGGTAGGCGATGTCGTCGACGATGCCGATGCGCTCGGCGATGGCCTGCATGTCGGCCACGGTGCGGCGCACCGCCTCGCCGCCCTGCTCCGCCTGCGCGGCCGCCGTACGCGCCAGCTCGTTGGTGGTGCGGGCGTGCTCCGCGCTGCGTTGCACCATGGCGCTGGCCTGTTCCAGCGTGGCCGAGGTCTGCTCCACCGAAGCCGCCTGCTCGGAGGCTCCCTGCGACAGGGTCTGCGAGGTGCTCGACACCTCGCGCGAGGCCATGGCCATCGAGCCCGCCGCGGCACGCACCTCGCCGAGGGTGCGCGTGAGCTGCGCCACCATGCGCGCCAGCGCGTCGAGCAGGCGACCGGCTTCGTCGTGACTGTCGGATTCGATGCGCATGCTCAGGTCGCCGCGCGCCACATGCTCGGCCACCTCCACCGAGCGCGCCAGCGCGCGGGTGACGCGCCGCACCACCATCCAGGTGGACAGCACCCCCACCAGCAGCGCCACCACCCCGGCGGCGATGCCCACGGCGCGTACCCGCGCTGCCGTCGCGCGCACCCGCGCGTGCACCGCCTGGTCACGCAGCTTCTGGGTTTTCATCATCTCGAGCAGGATGGCCCGGATCTGGCGCCATTTGCCGGTTTCCTTCGCATTGATCAGCGCGATGGCCGAAGCCGGGTCGGTCTTCGCCAACTGCACCACGTGCTGGCTGATGGCCACGTCCTCCTGCTGGAATCCTGCGATGCGCTCCAGATCCTGCATGTCGTCCGGGTACAGCGACGCGCTGAGCCTGCGCGCGTCCTGCAGCGCCTGATCGAATTCGCGCTCGGCCTCGAGCAGCGCCGGATAGGAGTGGGTATTGGTCGGCAGCATGGCGAAATTGCGCAAGGCCTGCCCCGCCTGCAGACCCTGCGTGTACATGGTCTGCACCGCGTTCGCGTAGGCCAGGTTGCCCCGCAGGTAGTCGCCGAAACTGGTTTGCAGGCTCGTGGTGCCGTACAGGCCCACCGCCAGCGCCGCGCCGAACAGCACGATCAGGGTCCCCGCGGCGATGCTCATCTGCACGCCGATGCGCAAATTCTTCAACATGTGGTCTCTCTCGGTATAGGGCTTGGATTGTCGGGCCTAGGGCCTCTACCTAAGGATTTTCCCCAGGAAATCGTCCACCGTCAGTCCCGGAATTTGCAATTCCCCACACATCACCCCATCCCGTATGAGCGCGCTTATGCCTCCTGGCATCTAAGCGCATGAAAAGACTGTTGTTGGGATCGGATTTCGCGGGCCCTAGCATCTGTCGCTGTATTCCAGCATCCGTTTCCCACTTCCATGGACCTGCACCTGCACCCCTCGATCCCCGAAGTCGCCGCCCAGCACGGCCAGCCCATCGAAACCGACGCCGTGATCGTGGGCGCCGGGCCGGTCGGGCTGTTCCAGGTGTTCGAGCTCGGGCTGCTGGAGATCAAGGCCCACGTCATCGACAGCCTGCCCCACCTGGGCGGC
>JAJZUV010000034.1 GCA_021848345.1 Pseudomonadota bacterium
AGCCCCGCACCATCGCGAAGGCCACCGCGATGCCGGTGGCCGCCGACAGGAAGTTCTGCACCGCCAGCCCCGCCATCTGCACCAGGTTGCCCATGGTGCTCTCGCCCGCGTAGCCCTGCCAGTTGGTATTGGTGACGAAGCTGATGGCGGTGTTGAAGGCGGAGCCGGGGCCGACCGCCCCGAGCTGCCGGGGGTCGAGCGGCAGCACCGCCTGCAGGCGCTGCAGGGCATACAGCGCCAGCACGCCCAGGAAATTGAACAACAGCAAGGCGCGCGCATAGGCACCCCAGCTCATTTCCTCGCCGGGGCGCGCGCCCGCCAGACCCAGCATGCGGGCCTCCAGCGCGAGCAGTGCGCGGGGCATGCGCCCCTCGGCCAACGCGGCCATGTAAAGGCCCAGCGGCCTGCCCGCCAGCAGCAGCGCCACGAACAAGGCGCCCACGAGGGTCCAGAACGCGGGAGTCATCAGAAGTCCTCCGCGCGCACCAGCGCATAGGCCAGGTAGATCACCAGCAACAGCGTGATGGCCCCGCCCACCCAGTAGATCAGGCTCATTTCAGCGCCCCCGCTGCAGCTGCTCGCAGCCGCGGATCAGCCAGGCCATGGCGGCCCAGCAGGACAAGGCAATGCCCAGGTACACGAAATCCACGATGGTCTCTCCCGAAGATCGCTCGGAACAAGCCTAGGACCGGACGCATCAACGCCGCGTAAATGTTGTGTTGGGGACCGTGGATGGGCCCGGGGTCCCCGCTTGCGTGCATGCGCGCACCGCCGCGGTGCGACCATGGTCGCCGAGGGTGCGAAGGCCGGCGCGCGCTCGGGCCCGCCCCCCGCAAGCTCCCTGGCACGTCGTTTGCTTAGAGACCTTCGGGCAGCCAACGGCGGCCGCCCCCACACAGGAATACCTCCGGGTCACGACGACGGGGCCCGGAGGCGGCAAAGGCGCTTTCGCACATCCCGCAGCGGGATGGTCGAAGGCGCCTTTTTTTGTTTCGGGCCTGACCGGAAGCGATTCGCATGAAACCCAAACTCGTCCTCGTCGGCAATGGCATGGCCGGGGTGCGCACCCTGGAGGAACTGCTCAGGCTGGCGCCCGATCTGTACGACATCACGGTGTTCGGCGCCGAGCCGCATCCCAACTACAACCGCATCCTGCTGTCGCCGGTGCTGGCCGGGGAACAGACCCTGGAGCAGATCGTGCTCAACCCGCGCTCCTGGTATGCCGAGCACGGCATCACCCTGCACACGGGGCGCCGCGTCGTCTCGGTGGACCGGCGCCGGCGCGTGGTGCGGGCCGACGACGGCACCGAGGCCGGCTACGACCGCCTGCTGCTGGCCACCGGCTCTCGCCCCTTCGTGCCGCCGGTCCCGGGCAGCGGACTCGACGGCGTGGTCGGCTACCGCGACCTGGCCGACACCCAGGCCATGATCGACGCCGCCGCGCGCTACCGCCACGCCGCGGTGGTCGGCGGCGGGCTGCTCGGCCTGGAGGCGGCCAACGGGCTGATCGCCCGCGGCATGGACGTCACCGTGGTGCACCTGATGCCCTGGCTGATGGAGCGCCAGCTGGACGACACCGCGGCATCGATGTTGCGCGAGTCCCTGGAGCAGCGAGGCATGCGCTTCGTGCTGCAGGCCCGTACGCGCGAGCTGCTGGGCGATGCCTTCGGCCGCGTGCGCGCGCTGCGCCTGGAGGACGGCAGCGAGATCGCCGCCCAGCTCGTGGTCATGGCCGCCGGCATCCGCCCCGAGGTCGAGCTCGCGGCCGGCATGGGGCTGCACTGCGAACGCGGCGTCGTGGTCGACGACACGCTGCAGACCGTCACCGACCCGCGCGTGTACGCGGTCGGCGAATGCGCCGCCCATCGCGGCGTGGCCTACGGGCTGGTGGCGCCGCTGTTCGAGCAGGCCAGGGTCTGCGCCACCCACCTCGCCCGCATGGGCATCGGACGCTACACCGGCTCGGCGGTGTCGACCAAGCTCAAGGTGACGGGCATCGACGTGTTCTCGGCCGGCGACTTCATGGGCGGCGAGCACAGCGAGGAAATCGTGCTCAGCGACCCGGCAGGCGGCGTGTACAAGAAACTGGTGCTGCGCGACGAGCGCCTGGTCGGCGCCTGCCTGTACGGAGACACCGTCGACAGCGCCTGGTATTTCAAGCTGCTGCGCGAGGGCCGCCCGGTGGGCGAGTTGCGCGACCGACTGATGTTCGGCGAGTCCGGCCTGGGCGACGCCGGTCACCAGGGGCAGAACAGGGCCGCGGCGATGCCCGACGAGGCCGAGGTCTGCGGCTGCAATGGAGTGTGCAAGGGCGCCATCGTGCGCGCGATCAAGGACCAGGGCCTGTTCACCCTCGACGACGTGCGGCGCCACACCAAGGCCAGCGCCAGCTGCGGCTCCTGCACCGGCCTGGTGGAGCAGATTCTCATGTCCACCGTGGGCGCGGACTACTCGGCGACCCCGAAGGCCCGCGCGGTCTGCGGCTGCACCGACGTCACCCACCAGCAATTGCGCGAAGCCATCCGCGAACATCACCTGCTGTCGATCCCGGCGGTGTTGCACTTCCTGGAGTGGCGCACCCCCAACGGCTGCGCCAGCTGCCGGCCGGCGATCAACTACTACCTGATCTCCACCTGGCCGCGCGAGGCGCGCGACGATCCGCAAAGCCGCTTCATCAACGAGCGCGCCCACGCCAACATCCAGAAGGACGGCAGCTTCAGTGTCGTGCCGCGCATGTGGGCCGGCGAGACCAGCGCGGCCGAGCTGCGGCGCATCGCCGACGTGGTCGACAAATACCGCATCCCCACGGTCAAGGTGACCGGCGGGCAGCGCATCGACCTGCTGGGCGTGCGCAAGGAGGACCTTCCGGCCGTCTGGCGCGACCTCGGCATGCCCAGCGGGCACGCCTACGCCAAGGCGCTGCGCACGGTGAAGACCTGCGTGGGCAGCGAATGGTGCCGCTTCGGCACCCAGGACAGCACCCGCATGGGCCGCGAACTCGAACGCGCGCTGTGGCGCATGTACGCACCGCACAAGGTCAAGCTTGCGGTTTCCGGGTGCCCGCGCAACTGCGCCGAATCCGGCATCAAGGACGTCGGCGTGATCGGCGTCGACTCCGGGTGGGAGATCTACGTCGCCGGCAACGGCGGCATCAAGACCGAGGTCGCGCAGTTCCTGGTCAAGGTGCGCGAGCACGACGAGGTGCTCGAACACGCCGGCGCCTTCCTGCAACTGTACCGCGAGCAAGCCTGGTACCTGGAGCGCACGGTGCACTACGTCGCCCGCGTCGGACTCGACCACGTCAAGCGCCGCGTGGTCGACGACGCCGCGTCCCGCCGCGCGCTGTGGGAGCGCCTGCAGTTCGCTCTGGCCGAGGAACCCGACCCCTGGCAGGCGGCCGAGCAGGCCGGGGTCGACTCGCGCCAGTTCATTCCCCTCGTTCCCGCCTGAGGCCCGCCATGCAGACCTGGATCGAAGTGTGCAGCGTCGAGGACATCCCGCGCCTGGGCGCACGCCAGTTGCGCCGCGCCGGCGGCGACCACCTGGCGCTGTTCCGCAACGCCGACGACGAAGTGTTCGCGCTGCTCGACCGCTGCCCCCACAAGGGGGGGCCGCTGTCGCAGGGCATGGTGTTCGGCCGCAGCGTGGCCTGCCCGCTGCACAACTGGACCATCGCGCTGGACAGCGGCCGCGCGGCGCCTCCCGACGAAGGTTGCGCCCGCGGCTTCGCGGTGCGCGTGGACGCGGGCCGCGTGTATCTGCAGCGCGCCGCGCTCGGCGACGACGCGTTCGCCCTCGAAACCCCCGGCCATGCCTGAGACCCGCTCCACCTGTCCCTATTGCGGCGTCGGCTGCGGGGTGATCGTCGGTAGCCACGCCGGCGCCATCACCGGGGTGCGCGGCGACCCCGCGCACCCCGCCAACCTCGGACGCCTGTGCAGCAAGGGCGCCACGCTGCATCTGAGCGCCACGCCCGAGGTGCTGCTGCGCAGCCGCGCGCTGCATCCCCGCATGCGCGTGGCGCGCGACGCGCCGCGCCTGCCGGTGGAGTGGGACACGGCGCTCGAGCACACGGCCGAGCGCTTCGCCGACGTCGTGGCGCGACACGGTCCGGACAGCGTCGGCTTCTACGTCTCGGGACAGCTGCTGACCGAGGACTACTACGTGTTCAACAAGCTGGCCAAGGGCCTGCTGGGCACCAACAACCTGGACTCCAACTCCCGCCTGTGCATGTCCAGCGCGGTGGTGGGCTACAAGCGCGCCCTGGGGGCCGACGCGCCCCCCACCTGCTACGAGGACCTGGACTCGGCCGACTGCCTGTTCATCGCCGGTTCCAACACCGCCTGGGCCCACCCGATCCTGTTCCGGCGCATCGAGGACGCGCGCCGCGCCCGCCCCGGCATGAAGATCGTGGTGGTCGACCCGCGCCGCACGGAAACGGCCGAGATCGCCGACCTGCACCTGCGCATCGAGCCGGGGACCGACGTGGCGCTGTTCCAGGGCATGCTTCACCTGATGCTGTGGGAGGGCCTGATCGACCGCGCCTTCATCGATGCGCACACCCAGGGCTTCGAGGCCCTGCGCGAACGCGTGCGCGAGTTCACGCCGACGCTGGCGGCGCAGATCTGCGGCGTGCCCGCCGAGCACATCGTGCAGGCCGCGCGCTGGTTCGCCGGCGTGCGCGACGACACCGTGCGCGGCGCCACGCTGTCGCTGTACTGCCAGGGGCTGAACCAGTCCAGTCGCGGCAGCGACAAGAACCTGGCGCTGCTCGATCTGCACCTGGCCTGCGGCCAGATCGGCCGCGCGGGCGCCGGGCCGTTCTCGCTCACCGGACAGCCGAACGCGATGGGCGGGCGCGAGGTCGGCGCGATGGCCAACCTGCTGAGCGCGCACCGCGAGCTTGCCGACGCCGCCGAGCGCGCCGAGGTCGCCGCGCTGTGGGGCGTGGATGCCGTGCCCGAACGGCCCGGACTGAGCGCGGTGGAGATGTTCCGCGCCGCGGCCGAGGGGCGCGTCAAGGCCTTGTGGATCGCCTGCACCAACCCCCTGCAGTCGTTGCCCAACGCCGAGATCACGCGCGCCGCGCTGGAGCGCGCGGAACTGGTCGTGGTGCAGGAAGCCTTCGCCGACACCGCGACCGCGCGCTTCGCCGACGTGCTGCTGCCCGCCTCCACCTGGGGCGAGAAGGACGGCACGGTGACCAATTCCGAGCGCCGTATCTCCCGCGTGCGAGCGGCGGTGGCGGCGCCGGGCCGGGCGCGGGCCGACTGGGACATCGCGGCCGACTTCGCGCGCCGGCTCGAAACCCGGCTGCGTCCGGGCCGGCCGTCGATGTTCGCCTGGCCCGACCCCGAATCGGTGTGGCTGGAGCACCGGGAATCCACCCGTGGCCGCGATCTCGACATCGGCGGCCTGAGCTGGAGCCTGCTGGAGCGCGACGGCCCGCAGCAATGGCCCTTCCCGCAGGGCGCGCAACGGGGACGCGAACGCCTGTACACCGACGGGCGCTTCGCCACGCCCGACGGTCGCGCGCGCTTCACCGCCCCGCCCTACCGCCCGGTGGCCGAGGCGCGCGACCTGCGTTTCCCCGTGGCCCTGAGCACCGGGCGCCTGCGCGATCAATGGCACGGCATGAGCCGCAGCGGAACCATCCCGCGCCTGTTCGCCCACCGGCCGCGACCTTCGGTCGACCTGCATCCGGCCGAGCTGGCGCGCCGCGGACTGGCCGACGGCGACCTGCTCCAGGTCACGTCCCGGCGCGGCACCCAGGTCCTGCCGGCGCGCGGCGACCCCGGCGTCGCGCCCGGCCAGGCCTTCATCGCCATGCACTGGGGGCCGGAGTACCTGGGCGGCACCAGCGGCCGCGGCACGCCCACGCTGGGGGTCAACGCGCTGACCCTGGACGCGCTCGACCCGGCGTCGCGCCAGCCCGAGCTCAAGCACGCGGCGGTCAAGCTGCTCAAGGCCGAACTGCCCTGGCGCCTCTGTGCGTTCGGCTGGCTGCCCGAGCCGCGGCTCGACGCCGCGCGCCGCGAACTGATGCAGGCGATGCAAGGCCTGGCCTATGTCAGTTGCGTGCCCTTCGGCCGTGAGCGCGCCGGCCTGGTGGTGCATGCCGCCGGATTCGAGCGCCCCGACGACACCGCGCTGGGCGTCGTGCTCGACGTGTTCGGCCTCGACACGCCCGGCGTGCTGCGCTATCGCGACAGCCGCACCCGCGACGAGCGCGCGGTACGCCTGCGGGGCGACTGCCTCGACGCGGTGCTGCTCAGCGGCTCGCCCGCGGCCACCGCCGCCGAGGCCTGGCTGCACGAACTGCTGGCCGGCGCGGGACCCGCGCGCGGCCTCGGGCGCCTGCTGCTGGCCCCCGGCCGCGAGGCTCCGCGCGGCGGCGGCGGACGCGGCGCGCAGGTGTGCAACTGCTTCGACGTGCACGAAACGAGCATCGCCACCGAACTGGCGAGCCTTCCCGGCGACGCCGCGCAGCGCCTGGCGGCGTTGCAGCAGCGCCTGCGCTGCGGCACCCAGTGCGGCTCCTGCCTGCCGACCCTGCGGCGCCTGGTCGCGCAGGCTCCGGCCCCGTCGCCCAGCCCCGCCACGACCTGAGAGGCCCCACCATGAACCCCTCCGCGAGACATCCCGTGCTGCTGGTCGGCGCCGGCCCCGGCGACCCCGAACTGCTCACCCGCAAGGCCTTGCGCGCGATTCGCGGGGCCACGGTGATCCTGGCCGACGACCTGGTCTCGCCGGCCTGCCTGCGCCTGGCGCGTCGCGGCTGCCGCATCGTGCACGTGGGCAAGCGGGGCGGCTGCGCCAGCACGCCGCAGGCGTTCATCCAGCGCCTGATGGTGGCCGAGGCCCGGCGCGGCGAGCGCGTGGTCCGGCTCAAGGGCGGCGACCCCGGCCTGTTCGGCCGCAGCGGCGAGGAAATCGCCCACCTGCGCGCCGCGGGCATCGAGGTCGAGGTGATCCCCGGCATCACCGCCGGCGTGGCGGCGGCCGCCGCCGCGGCCGCGCCGCTGACCCACCGCGAGCATTGCCACGGCGTGGCCTTCGTCGCCGGCCACACGGCGGATGCCCGGGGCGCCGACTGGGCGGCGCTGGCGCGCTCGCGCATGACCCTGGTGATCTACATGGGCGTCGGCGGCGCCGGCGCCATCCGCCGCGCCTTGCTCGACGGCGGCATGGAACCCCGCACCCCCGCGCTGCTGCTGCAGTCCGTCGGCACGCCCGCGCAACGCCGGCTGGATACCCGGCTCGACACCCTCGAGTCCGATCTGCGCGCCAGCGGGCTGGCCAGCCCCTGCGTGATGTTGATCGGCGCGGCCTTCGAGGCCGCGCTCGACCTGGTCCGCGCGCACCCGGACACCCCGGCACGGCGCGATTTCGCCTGATCTTCGCCTGATCTTCGCCTGATCTTTGCCTGACTCTCGCCCGATCGTCCACGTCCAAGGAGAACCCACCATGCCTCAGCCCGACGTCCACCCGCCGGCCATCGCCGGCAGCCCCGCCAGGGCCCTGTTCGGCGCGACCACCGGCTTTTTCATCGGTTTCGGCGCCGTCTCGCTGTTCGGTCCCACCGCGCACAGCTTCGTCAAGCTCATGGGCCTGTCGCCCGAGCAGGTCGGCCTGCTGGTGGCCATGCCGATGCTGACCGGCTCGCTGCTGCGCATCCCCTTCGGCGCCTGGGTCGATCGCAGCGGGGGCAAGCTGCCCTTCCTGGTGTTGCTGCTGGCCTCGGTGCTGGGCATCGCCGGTCTGTACTGGATGCTGCTGGCGCTGTACCCGAGCCATCTCAGCCAGGCCCAGTACCCGCTGCTGTTGCTGTGCGGCGCCCTCGGCGGCTGCGGCATCGCCACCTTCTCGGTGGGCATCGGCCAGGTGTCGTACTGGTTCCCCAAGGCCCGCCAGGGGCGCGCGCTGGCCTTCTACGCCGGACTGGGCAACACCTCGCCGGGCCTGGTGGCCGTCGTGCTGCCGCTGATCATCGCCTTCGGCGGGCTGCGCACCGGCTACCTGGTGTCGCTGGGCATCGTGCTCGCCGGCCTGGCGCTGTACGTGGCACTGGGCTACAACGCGCCGTATTTCCAGTTGCGCGCGCGAGGTCTGGCGCCCGACGTCGCCGCGGGGCGGGCACGTGCCCTCGGCCAGGAGCTGCTGCCGGCGCCGAGCGTGCTGCGCACCCTCACCGATGCCGCGCGCAACTGGCGCACCTGGCCGCTGGTCGGGCTGTACTTCACCTCCTTCGGCGGCTTCCTGGCGCTGACCGCGTGGCTGCCCACGTTCTGGGGCGCCTACTACCACGCTCCGCACTGGCTGGCGCTGGCGCTGACCGCGGGGTTCTCGCTGTTCGCATCCCTGATCCGCGTGCCGGGCGGCGCCTGGGCCGACCGGCTCGGCGGCGAACGCGTGGCCCTGCTGTCCTACGCCGCGCTGCTGATCGGCGCCGCGGTGATGAGCCTGGCCACGAGCCTGGCCTGGAGCGTGTTCGGCGAGGTGCTGCTGGGCGCCGGCATGGGCGTGGCCAATGCCGCGGTGTTCAAGCTGGTTCCGCACTACGCGCCGGATGCGGTCGGCGGCACCGCGGGCTGGGTCGGCGGTCTCGGGGCGCTGGGCGGCTTCGTCGTGCCTCCGATGCTGGGACACGTGGCGCAGTCCATGGGCCCCATCGGCTACGCGCGCGGCTACCTGGTGTACGTCGCGCTGGCCGCCGCGTGCCTGGCGCTGACCGCGCTGCTGCATCGAACCCGCGGCGGCGTCGCGCAGGTGGCGACGCGCGCGGCGCCGCGTGCCGGCATGCTGGAGCAGGAAGCGGTCTGAACCCGGCCTGAACCCGCCCCGGCCTCAGGCCGGCGCGGCGCGCAACTCGAAGCCGTCGGCGTAGGCCTTCGGGTCGCTGGCGTCCCAGACCCTGCCGTCGATCAGGGTCGAGCCGCGCACGAGGCCTTCCGGCGCGGGCACCCCGAGGGCGTCCGCGACCTCCCGGTACATGCCGATCCGGTTCACCGCACCGACCACGCCGGCGTAGTCCGGGTCCTCGCGCAACAGGCCCCAGCGGCGGAACTGGGTGAGAAACCACATGCCGTCGGACAGCCAGGGAAAATTCACCTGTCCGTCGGCGTGGAACGCCATCGGGTGGGCGTCGGTCCGGCGCGCGCCGAGGCCGTCGTCGTACTCGCCCAGCAGACGCGGCAGGATGGTGCCGACCGTGGTGTCGACGCAGCTCGCGCTGGCCAGCGTACCGGCGGTGGCGATGCGATTGCCCCGCGAGGCGTCGATCCAGCGACAGGCCTCGAGCACCGCGGCCATCACCGCGCGCGCCGTGTTCGGGCAGGCGCGCAGGAATTCCCGCGTGGCCCCGAGCACCTTCTCCGGATGGTCGGGCCACACCTCCTGACTGGTGGCCACGGTGAAGCCCACCTCGTCGGCCACTGCCACCGCGTTCCAGGGTTCGCCCACGCAGCAGCCGTCGATATCCCCGGCACGCATGCTGGCGACCATGCGGGGAGGCGCCACCGTGACCAGCCGCACGTCGCGCAACGGATCGATGCCCTGGCTGGCCAGCCAGTACGACAGCCACATGGCGTGCGTGCCGGTGGGAAAGGTCTGGGCGAAGGTATGGCGCCGCGCCCCGGCGCGCGCCGGCCCCTGCACCGCGTCACGCAACTGCGCGCCCGTGGCGATGCCCTCGCGCGCCAGCTGGCGCGACAGCGTGATGCCCTGGCCGTTGCGGTTCAGGGTCATCAACACGGCCATGTCGCGTTGCGGCCCCCCGATGCCCAGCTGCACCCCGTAGAGCATGCCGTACAGCATGTCGGCCAGATGGAGCTCCCCGCGAAGCATCTTGTCCCGCACGGCCGCCCAGGAATTCTCCCGGCTGGGAACGATGCGCACCCCGTACTTGCGGTCGAAGCCCAGGATCGAAGCCATGACCACCGGCGCGCAGTCGGTCAGGGCCATGAAGCCCACCCGCACCTCGTCGCGCTCGAGGGGCCCGAAGGGCGACTCCCCGGCCCTGGCGGGGCGCGCGCCGTGCGGCGCAGGCAGGGCCTCGTCCGGAGACGACGAAGTCATGATCTCACCGCTCCCTTCGCCGCGACAGCCGCGCACCACGCCGGGGCACGCATGCACCGGATTCGTGCCTGGTTCATAGCAGGTCCGCCGCATCGAGAATGCGCTGGGCGATCTCGCCGAGCTTCAGGCCCTTTTCCATGGCCTGGCGGCGCATGCGCGAATAGGCCTCCTCCTCGCCCACGTGCAGGCGCTTCATCACCAGGCCCTTGGCGCGCTCGATGGTCTTGCGCTCGCTCAGTTGCTGCCGGGCCTGGTCGAGCTGGGCCCGCAGTTCGCGTTCGCGCGCGAAGCGCGCCAGCGCGACCTCGATCACCGGCTTGACCCGGCTGGGCTTGAGCCCGTCGACGATGTAGGCGGCCACTCCGGCGTCGACCGCCAGGCGCGCCGTGTCCGGATCGTCGTCGTCGGTGAACAGCACGATCGGGCGCGGCGTGTCGCGGGTCGCCAGCGCGACGTGCTCGACCAGGTCGCGCACCCCCGACTCGGCATCGACGATCAGCAGGTCCGGCTGCAGATCCACGATGCGCGCGTCCAGGTCCGCGTCGGCCGGCAGCAGCGCGACGACCTCGTAGCCGGCATCCTGCAGGCCCCGCACCAGCAAGGCGCCGCGCGCCACCGGGCCGGCTGCCGCGGGAGCATGCCCGGGTTCGCGCGCGGGGTCGTGCATCACGACCGCCACGGTGGGCTTGCGGGTCTCGGAGGCGCTGCGGGACATGCACCCGGAGGTGCAAGTTTCATGCCTCGGGCCGATCCATCAGTCCGGCAGCACCACGCCCTTCTTCAGGATGATGCAGCCGTAGGGCCTGGGCTCGCCGGTGGCGACCACCGCGTAGGCCTCGCGCGCCCGGGCGTAGAAGGCATGGCGCTCGATGCCCGCCAGCGTGACCCGCCCGAGCCCCTCGTGGCGGTCGATCAGGGCCTGGCATTCCTGCTGCACCACGGGGATTTCCGCGGGCGAACCCACGACTTCCATGCGCAGCGCCGGCTGGTCGACGAACCCGTCCAGCGGCAGCAGTTGCAGGCAGGCGTCGAGCACCTCGGGCAGTCCGGCGGCGTCCATGCGGATCAGGCGCCGCGCCATGGAAGCCGAGGGGAAATTGGCGTCGACGATGGCGATCTCGTCGCCGTGGCCCATCGAGGCCAGCGCGTGCAGCAGATCGGGGGAATGCAGGCGGGACAGGTGCTTGAGCATCGGATCGATTCCTGGGTGGGTTCTGCGTCGGGCGCGCGGGCACGGCGTGCCCGCGCGGGGGATTACACCGCCTGGTCGCGCCGCTTGAGATAGTCGAGCATGACCGCGAGCAGGATCACGAAGCCCTGCACCAGCTGGGTGTAGTACGGCGGTACGTTGAGCAGCACCAGCGCGTCCAGGATGGTCGCGATCAGCAGGGCGCCGATCACCGCGCCCGAGACCTTGCCGCGCCCGCCGAACAGGCTGACCCCGCCGATGACCACGGCGGCGATCGCGCTCAGCTCGTCGCCGCGCCCCGCGTTCGGGTCGGCGCTGCTCAACTGCGCGGCGAACACGATGCCCGCGATGCCGCTGCACAGGCCGCTGAAGGCATAGGCCCCGGTGCGCAGCGCGCGCACCCGGATGCCCGAGCGATAAGCCGCGACGCGGTTGCCCCCGATGGCGTAGATGTGCTGCCCCGAGGCCGTCCTCGCGAGCCATATCCAGGCGCCGCCGACCACGCACAGCGCCAGCCAGACCTGCGCCGGCACGTCCAGCAGGCGCGCCTGGCCGATGGCGTTGAAGGCATCGGCGGCGATGCCGATGGGATTGCCCTGGGTGATGATCAGGGTCAGGCTGCTGACGATGGACAGGCCGGCCAGCGTGGCGATGAAGTCGGTGACCCGCAGGTAGTTGACCACGAAGCCCTGCAGCGCGCCGACGGCGGTGGTGGCGATCAGCGCGACCAGCAGCGCCAGCGGCCAGGGCAGGCCCAGTTGCGCCATCAGGGCCGCCGCGACGGCGCCCGACAGTCCGGCCATCGCGCCCACCGAAAGGTCGATGCCCGCGACCAGCACGACCACGAGTTCGCCGACCGCCATGATCACGAACGGCGCGCTCTGCACCAGGATGCTCAGCAGGTTGCCCGTGGTCAGGAAATACGGAGTCGCCAGCGACAGGGCCACGACCAGCACGATGAAGCCGATCAGCACCCCGTTGTCGAGCGCGAGCTGCCTCGGGTGGCGCAGCCAGGAAGGCCGGTGCGCGGGCACCGGTGTCGTTTGCAGGGTCGTCACGCTTTTTGTCTCCCGAACAACATCGAACGCACCACCGCGTCCTCGCCCAGTTCATCCGGCGCGCCCTCCAGCGCCTTGGCGCCGCGCGTGAGCACGGCGATGCGGTCGGCCACGCGCCATACGTCGGCCATGGTGTGGGTGATCAGGATCACCGCCACGCCGCGCTCGGCCAGGCGCGTGATCAACTGCAGGATGGCCTCGTGCTCGCCCACGCCCACGGCGGCCGTCGGCTCGTCCATGATCACCAGCTTGGCCTGCCAGTAGACCGCGCGGGCCACCGCGACGGCCTGGCGCTGCCCGCCGGAGAGTTCGCCCACGGGCCGCTTCAGGTCCGGGATGTGGACGTCAAGCTGCTCGAGCACCTGCGCGGCCTCCTCGCGCATGCGGGCGCGATCCAGCATGGGCAGGCCCAGGCGGCGCTGGCGGATCTCGCGGCCGAGGAACATGTTGGAGCCCACGTCCAGGTTCTCCGCCAGCGCGAGATCCTGGTAGATGGTCTCGATGCCGATGTCGCGCGCGTGGCGCGGATCGAACTTGCGCAGCGTCTGGTCGTCGAAGGTCATGCTGCCGCCGCTCGGCGCGTGCGCGCCGGCGATGACCTTGATCAGCGTGGACTTGCCCGCGCCGTTGTCGCCCAGCAGGGCGACGACCTCGCCCGCTCCCACGTCGAGATCGACACCCTTCAGCGCCTCGACGGCGCCGAAGCGTTTGGTGATGCCCCGCAGGCTCAGCAGGGCGGAGCTCCCTGTCCTCAGCTCCGCCCCGGCCTGGGCGCCCGGATGCGCCGCCATCGTTCAGTGACCGGCCGTGTGCAACTGCAGGGGCACGGCCACGAAGGGAACGCCGCTATGCAGGTACTCGTAGCCCGCCATCACGCCGAGCTTGCTCATCAGCGCCGGCTGCTGGCCCACGTCCAGCGCGATCTCGCCCTTGTTCACCGCCGCGATGCCGTCGGCCGTGCCGTCGATGCTGGCCACCGCGATGCCGCTGGCGCGGTTGGCCGCGTGCAGCGCCTGCGCCGCGCCCAGCGCCATCTCGTCGTTCTCGGCGAACACCGCCTGCAGACCGGTCGGATGGGCGATCAGGATGTTGCGCATCACGTCCAGGCCCTGCTGGCGATTGAAGTTGGCGGTCTGCTTGGCCACCACCTTGATGCCGGGATAGGCTTTGAGCGCGGCCTCGCAGCCCTGGGTGCGTTCATTCGTCGCCGACGCGCCGGGCACGCCCAGCAGGATCGCCATGTCGCCCTTGCCGCCGAGCTTCTTGGCCAGGAAGTCGCAGGCGGTGGTGCCCGCGTCCACGTTGTCCGAGGCGAAGAAGTCCAGCGCCTTGCCCTTGTCGGTACGACGGTCCAGGAAGATCACCGGCACGCCGGCACGATTGGCCGCCTCCACCGCCGGGCTCATCGCCGTGGCGTCGGTCGGGTTGATCAGCAGCACGTCGACCTTGCGCGCCAGCGCGGTATGCACCTGGTTGGTCTGGGTGGTCGAGCTGTTGTTGCCGTCGAGCACCAGCAGCTTGACGCCCAGGCGGTCGGCTTCGGCCTGCGCGCTGTTCTTCATCGCCACGAAGTACGGATTGTTCAACGTGGAAAGCAGCAGCGCGAAGGTGTAGTGCTGTGCCGCGGACGCGGACATCGGCACCGCCGCGAGGACCCCTGCCGCCGCGATGGTCAGACCGCGCAGGAACCTGTTCTTGAACGTCTTCATGGGTACGCCTCCTTGTTTGGGCCTTGGGCCCTGCTTGTAGACCGCGTCGTCTCAGAATGCCGCGAAACGCCGCAGCTCGTGGAAAGTTGGCAGCGAGGGCTGGGCCCCCTCGCGGGTGGCCGTCAGTGCGCCGTTGGCATTGGCCAGCTCGATCGCGCGCGCCAGCGGTTGACCGGCGCCCAGCGCCCACACCAGCGCGCCGACGTAGGCATCGCCGCAGGCCGTCGTATCGACCACCTCGACCGGCAGCGCGGCGACATGGCCCTGCCCGGCGGGCCCCGACCACACCGAGCCCTGGGCGCCGAGCGTGAGCACCACCGTCGAACGCACCGTGCGCAGACGCGCCGCGAGTTGTAGCGCCTGTTCGGCATGCGCCGGCGCCTCGACGCCTAGCAGCGCGCCGGCTTCGGTTTCGTTGACCACCAGATAGTCGACGGCCTCGGCGAGTTCGGCGGGCAGCGGCGCCGCGGGCGCCGCGTTGAGGACCACCTTGGCGCCGCCGGCCCGTGCGCGCGCGGCCGCCGCCGTCACCGTGGGCAGCGGAACCTCGAGCTGGAGCAGCAGCCAGTCGGTTCGCTCGAGATCCGCGGGAAGGCGCTCGGCGCTCAGTTGCGCGTTCGCGCCGGGGGCCACGACGATGCGGTTCTGCCCTCCGCGCTCGACGGTGATGAAGGCCGCGCCCGAGGGCGTGGCGACCCGCTGCACATGATCCAGCGCCATCGCTTCGCGCCGCAGCGCCTTGAACAAGGCGTCGCCATAGGCATCGCGCCCCAGGCAGCCGACCATGTCGACCGGCGCCCCCAGGCGCGCCGCGGCCACCGCCTGGTTCGCGCCCTTGCCGCCCGGATGCAGCCGGTAATCGGAGCCCAGCACGGTCTCGCCGGCGCCCGGCGCGCGCTCGACCTCGACCACCACGTCCATGTTGATGCTGCCGATGACCCTCATGCCCGACTTTCCTCCAGCGCCAGGGGCTGCGTCGAACCCCGCTCCACGTACTCGACGGGCAACACCAGATGCGTCGGCTCGCCCTCTCGCGCTCCCAGTCGGCGGTGCAGCAATTCCACGGCCCTGCGCCCGATCGCACGCACCGGCTGGCTGACCGTGCTCAGCGGCGGATCCACCAGCGTGGCCCAGGGAATGTCATCGAATCCCATCAGGGACACGTCCTGCGGCACGCGGCGCCCATGCGCCTTGAGCACGCGCAGCGCCCCGATGGCCACCGCGTCGTTGGCGGCCACGATCAAGGTGACCCCCGAGTCCAGCAGGCGACCAACCGCCGCCTGCGGCAACTCGCTGGAATACGGAACTTCCACGACCCACTCCGGCCGCAGGTCGCCCAGTTCGGCGCACAAGGCCTCGCGGCGCTGGCGCGCGCTCACCGAATCGGCCGGCCCGGCCAGCAGCCCGATGCGTCGGTGTCCGAGTTCGCGGATCCTGCGCGCCAGCAGCTGCCCGCCAAGGCGGTGGTCCGAGCTCACGCTGTCGAACTCCAGCAGGTCGGGCCCGACCCGGTCGATGACCACCGTGGGCCGATAGGGCTTGGTGTCCGGCTGGCGGGTCTCCGGGACCCACACGATGCCGTCGACCCGCTGCTGCATCGCGTCCAGTGCCCGGTCCTCGCTGGCGCTGTCGCTGCCGGACTCGCTGAGCATCAGGCCATAGCCGAGCTCTCGCGCCGTCTCCGCGACCGCCTGCGCCAGCGCCGGAAAGAACGGGTTCGCCAGATCGGGCAACAGCAGGCCCAGCATGTGATGTTGCCCGGTGCGCAGGCTGCGCGCCGACGGACTCGGCCGATAGCCCAGCTCGGCGATCACGGCCTCGACCCGCGCCCGGGTCGCCGCCGACACGCGTTTGGCGCCGCTGATGACATACGACACGGTCGCCGTGGAGACACCGGCGGCCTTGGCGACGTCATCGAGGGTGGTGGGCATGGAAAACCGAGCGAGCGGAACGAAGTTAATCGATTAACCTCGAAGCCTACGGAAAGGGGCAGGGTCGCGTCAAGAGAGGAATTCCGCAGGAAGCTGCGTGCAGGGCAGCGCGCCCGGGGCGGTCGCCCTGGGCGCGTCCGGCCGAAGACGACGCAACGCACGAGAGGCAAAGCCCCCCTGCTCAGGGCTCGCCCCTGCCCGCCTCGCGCATGAAGGCGAGCAGCACCGCGGCGAGCCGGGCCGGTTGCTCCTGCTGGATCCAGTGCCCGGCCCCGTCGATCATCTCGACCCCGAGCAGCCGGGTCGTCGCGTGGGTGCGCATCGCGTCGAGCGCGCCCGGAGCCGCGTAAGGCCCCCAGTCGCGGCTGCCGCCGACGAACAGCGACGCCACGTCGAGGGTCCTGCCCGAGAACAGGCGCAACTCGGCATTCAGTTCGGGATCGGCGAACACCCGATAGGCCTGCAGGGCCCCCTGGAATCCGGTGCGCGCGTATTCCCGCGCATAGACCCCGAGTTCCGTCTCGGTGAGCCAGCGGCAGGCCAGGATCTCGGCGGGCGAAGGCGCGAAGGGAGCGACCGTTTCGGGCATGGTCCGGCCGCGCTCCATGACGTAATAGGTGGGCATCGCCGCGAACTCCGCCGCGCTGGGCTCCTTCAAGGGACGCGGCCGGTTGCCCGGCCAGTCCGCGCTCTTGACGTGGAAGAACGCGCGCATGAACGCGTGCAGGCCCTGCGGCGGGTGCCACATGGATTCGTTCGCCTCCCGCGCGCTCAGGTGCTGCTGGTAATGCCCCCTGGGCGGATCCAGCGCCGCCAGCGCGGCGGCCAGGTCCCGGTTCGCATGGGCCGCCGGCGCTGCCGATACCTCGCCTCTCGCCGTATCGAAGGCGAAGGCCGGCGGACCGGGAAACGGTGCGCTCATCAGCACCACCGAGGGGAACACGTCCGGCCGGATCAGCGCGCAATACGCCGCCACCGGCGAGCCGAAGTCGTGCCCGACCAGCATCGCCGTGCGCCGATGCCCCAGCGCGGCCACCAGAGCGAGCGCGTCGCGGGTCATGTTCAGCAGGCTGAAGGGCGCCAGCGAGGTGTCGTAGGCGTTCACCCAGCCGGTGGTGCGGCCGAATCCCCGTTGATCCGGCGCCACGACGTGGTAGCCGGCATCCGCGAGCAGCGGCATCAGGTGCCGCCAACCGTAGGCCAGGTCCGGAAATCCATGCAGCAGCAGCGCCAGCGGCCGCCCGGAGGCTTCGTACCCGGCCTCCAGAACATGCACGTCGAGGCCGTTGACCCCTTGGATCATGCGCGAACGGATCCCCTCGGGGAGGGTCCCTTCGCCGTAGGGCGATGTGCTCAAGTCGGTTCCTTTCAGGGTGTTCGCGCCGAGGTCCAGGGGAACGTCGATCGCCAAACTATGGTGAACACCATAGTATGGTGATTGGTATAGTCGCGTCAAGCGCCCCGGCGATCCCGGATCGGGGCACCGCCCCGTGCTACGTTCCCGCCATGACACGCAAGTCCGACGCCCGAGAGCGCGCGATCGCCGCCGCCGTGGAACTGTTTCGCATCCAGGGCTACGCGGCGACCGGCCTGACCCAGATCCTCGAGGAGAGCGGCGCCCCCAAGGGATCGTTCTACTTTCACTTTCCCCGCGGCAAGACCCAACTGGCCGAGGAGGCCGTCGACGCCTACGTCGCGGGCAGGATGGCCGTATTCCGGGAAATCTCCGCCCGGACCCCCGGCGACCCGGCGGGATTCGTCCGTCGACTGGTGGAAGGCTTCGCGGCCGAGATGGTGGCCTCCGATTTCCGCCATGGATGCCTGATGCAGAACCTGGCGAACGAACTGGCCGCGCTCGACACCGAGCTGACCGCGCGCATCGCGCGCGGGTTCGCCGACTCGACCGAGATCATCGCGGAGCATTTCAGGGGCTGCGGCTTCGCCCCCGCGCGCGCCGCGTCGGCCGCCGCCGCCCTGGTGGCCGCCCTCGAAGGCGCCCGCACCATCGCGCGCCTGGAGCGCACGCCCGCCATCTTCCAGGCACTGGCGGAGGTCTTCCCGCGCGGCCTGACGCTTTGCGGGGATCCATCCCGGCGGGTCGGCGTCTGAGGCCGTTCCGGCCCGAGTCGACTATCTCGAGACCGAGCACTATCAGGTCACGCGAGGTCACGCGCGACATCCTGGCCAACCCCGACAGAATGCTGCGCGTGCTGCTGAAACGGTAGTCGGCCTTCGATCTGCCGAACGGCGCCGGACGGCCCCGGCCTTCAATGCGGCGCCGGCACCCCGAGGGCGTGCATGAGGGCGATCGTGTCATTGAGCTGCAAGGACTGGTTGCCTTCGGCGCAGCGCAGGTGGGCCAGTTCCTTGTCACCCTTCGTGACCGTAATGAACGACACGTCGCGCAACGGGTCCACCAGCGCGTAGCCGATCCTGCCGATGCTGAAGTCGACCTCCGCGTCTCCGTTGGCGGAGCATTCGTAGCTGAACGCCGACCGCGGCGCCCGCATGGGTTCGGGATAACGCAGCACGATCTTCCCGCTTCGATCCCTGACACGATACTGGATCGCGGCGTCTTGCGCGGCCACCCCACCCTGTGCGCACAGGGAGAAGGTCTTGTGCGCGGCCGTGCAGGTCCACAAGGTCACTTCCCCCGACCGACAAAGCGGACTCGACGGAAAGTCCGGTGCATCCGTGACCCAGTTGCCGGCCGCCCGCGCGGCGGGCGCGGCGCATGCGGCCGAGGCCAGCAGCGCGACGACACGGACGATTCGGAACAACGGCGGCCTGGCTCGGACGTTTCTCATGCGGTGGACGGCGGATGCGCGACACGGACGACGATCGAGGGGCGTCGACGCCAAGACCCCGTCGCCACGCCCGCGGATGGAACTCCCGGGCGACATGCTGCTGCGCAAGCGCGACGTGGTCAAGCCGGAGCGCGTAGTGTCGCTGGAACACGCCACTGCGTGGAATGCGAGCCGCCCCCCTTGTCGCCCTCAGAAACGCACGAAGCTGCTCGGCTGCTCGCCGTCGGCTGCGAGGGGATGCATGCGTGAAGCCGTGGCCTTGACAGCAGGAGCTGCCCCGGCCTGCCGCTCCTCCCCGGCCTGCCGCTCCCCCCGGGCCTGTCCCTCGGTCACCGCGGTCGAAGCGCCGGCGAGTCGAAATCGCCCCACGGCCGTTTCAAGCTCCTGCGCCTGGGAGTTCATCTGCTCGGCGGTGGCGGACAGTTGCTCCGACGCCGAGGCGCTTTGCTGGGTCGCAATCGTGACCTGGGCCACGGCCTGATGGATCTGCTGGATTCCGATCGCCTGCTCGTCGCTGGCCGAGGTGATTTCCTCGACCAGTTCGGAGGTCTTGGTGATGGATGGAACCATTTGCCTGAGCAGATCGCCGGCGCCGATGGCCTGCTTGACGGAGCCCGCCGCGAGCTCGCCGATTTCCTTGGCCGCGACCTGCGCGCGTTCCGCCAGGCGTCGAACCTCCGAGGCGACCACCGCGAACCCCTTGCCGTGCTCGCCCGCGCGCGCGGCCTCGATCGCGGCATTCAGCGCCAGCATGTTGGTCTGATACGCGATGTCGTCGACGATCGTGATGCGCTCGGCGATCGCCTGCATGTCGGACACGGTCCTGGCCACCGCTTCGCCGCCCTGGCGTGCCTGTTGCGCGGCCTCGTGGGCCATGCTCGAGGTCAGCCGCGCGTTGTCCGCGCTTTGCTTGACGGATTCGGCCGACTGTTCCAGCGTGGCCGAGGTCTGTTCGATCGAGGCAGCCTGCTCCGAGGCCCCCTGCGCGAGCCCCTGCGAGGTGCCTGAAAGTTGCCTTGACGCGCTCAGAAGCTTCTGGGTCACGGCGCTCACGGTTCCCATCGTCTCACTGAAGCTTTCGATCATGCTTCCGAGCGCGCGCAGCATGGCGCCGCTCTCGTCCCGCGCGTCCGAATGAATTCGTGCCGTCAAGTCGCCCGAAGCCACCCGCCCCGCAATCTCGACGGCCACCGAAAGCGGTCGGACCAGGGAGCGCGTCACCAGCCAGGCGCAGAGTACCGACAGCAGCGCGGCCACGGCGATCGCCGAGATGCTGATCGTTCGCGTCGTCGAATAGATACGGTTCGACTGCTCGGCGGTCCTGGCGAACACCCGGGTGATATGCGCCTTGAAGGCCCCCAGTTCGGTCCCGAGCGCATCGGCTCGATCCAACACCGCGTGCAAGGCAACCTGGCTTGCGGAACCTCCGGCGGCCGACGCGGAGACGAACTGCGAAACCCGCGCGTAATAGTCCCCCATTTCACTGCCGACTTGCTGTGCGAACGCACGGCCTTTCGCTGTCGCCGCGAGCCGCTTCACAAGCGCGATCTCCTCGTCGTTGACCGCCCGTACCGACTGCAGTTCCGTAGAGAGCGCCCGCAATGCGGGCGCGCTATCGCCGGCGGATGCCGCGGCTTCGGACATCGCCTTCAACTTCACCACGGAGTCGAGCACATTGCTCATCGCCACGTACTGCGGCCACTGCCCGACGATCACTGCATCATCGGCGGCTTTGATGGTCGACACACGGGATAGTTCGAACAGCGAGATCAGGATCAGAACTGCCGCGACGAAGCCGAAACCAAGACCGAGACGAAGCCCGACACGAAGGTTTTTGAACATGACGAGGAACCTGCGTTTGCAGAAAAGAACGTTGGATGCGACTCGACGCCTGAAGTTCCCGCGGGGCAGAAGCGAACCGTCTGGGCTGGCTTCCGCCGGAGTCCTTGCGCCAGCTCCGATTCTGATCCCTCGGCGTCCGCGCTGCTAGCGTCGGTAATCGATTTTCACTTAGTCGATTCCGGAATAAGTCGGCGACACGCGCTCGTTCAGGTGGGCCCGCGCAGAACGCGGATCCACCCTGGCGTCGGCCCGCCTGGGGGAGGCATCCTGCCTGCGACGGCGCCTGCACGGCCGCCGACTCCGCACGGGACGACGGCTCCGGCCCCGGGGTGCGGCGGATAATGGCTCATCGACACCGCGGACAACGCTCCGAACGCACGTGAAGCCGAAGCACGGATCCTTCAAGCAGTTGCCCGTCGGCATCCGCGGAGCGCATGCCGTCGTGGCCGACTCCGCCATGGCGTTCTGTCGTCACACCCACGAGCAATTCGGCATCGGTCTCATGGAGCGTGGCGGGCACAGATCGTCCAGTGGCCGCGGCGTCGTGGAAGCCGGGCCCGGCGACGTCATCACCGTGAATCCCGCCGAAGTGCACGACGGGGCGCCGATCGGCTCCACCGGCAGGTCCTGGCACATGCTGTACCTGGAACCGTCGCTCATCGCACAGGCGGCAACCGATATCGCCGAATCGGCAAGCTGGCGCGGCGAATTTTCCACTCCGGTCGTGCATGACCGGAGACTCGCCGCTGGCTTCGCTCGCCTGTTCCATGCGGCGACCCAGCCGGCCGCCAGTCCATTGCAACTGGACGAAGCCCTGCTGCGCCTGCTCGCGCCGCTGATACTGCGTCGGCCATCGGCGTGCTGCGCCGCGCCGGCCGCGATCCGGACGGCGCGTTCGATGATGGACGATGATCCCGCCGCCTCCGTGTCACTGGCCGAACTGGCAGCCGCGGCCGGGCTCAGTCGCTACCAGTTCCTGCGCGCCTTTGCCCGGTGGACCGGCCTGACGCCGCATGCCTATCTGGTGCAGCGACGGGTGCACCTCGCTCGCCGGCTGATCGCTCGGGGAATCCGACTGGCCGATGCGGCCGCCGCGAGCGGCTTCGCCGACCAGAGTCACATGACACGAACATTCGTACGCAGCTTCGGGATCGCACCGGCAGCGTACGCGAAGGCGTCGCGCTGACGGCGCCCACTGCCGTTCCTTCGGTTCACGCGCAACGCGGGCCAGCGCAGCCCGCCCGACACCGTATGGGGCTCGCCCGTCCGCGCGCCGACCGCCCGTACCCCCACGACCGTCATGGAACTCGTGAACCATCACGAGCGTCCTAGTGTCCTGTCCCGCTAATACCTGGCATTTCGCTGGGCCGAATCGGAGCGCGGTTTCATTTCGGGGATCCAAGCGTGGAATCGAAAACCATCCTCACCGGCATCACGCCATCCGGCACGCCACACCTCGGCAACTACATCGGCATGATCAAGCCCGCGGTCGCCATGAGCGCCGAGGACGGCCGGAACTGCTACTACTTCATCTCCGACCTTCACGCGCTGGTCAAGTGCCACGACGCCGAACGCGTCGAACGATTCACACTGGAAATCGCCGCGGCATGGCTCGCGCTCGGTCTCGACCCGGAGCAGGTCCTGTTCTATCGTCAGTCCCGCGTGCCGGAAATCGCCGAGTTGCACTGGGTCCTCAGCTGCGTCACCCCGAAGGGATTGCTGAACCGAGCGCACGCCTACAAGGCCCTGCGCGAGCGCAACACGGCCGGCGACGCGGACGCGGACACCGACGTGTCGCTCGGCCTGTTCTCCTACCCGGTGCTGATGGCGGCCGACATCCTGCTGTTCGACGCGGACTTCGTTCCCGTGGGCAAGGATCAGGTGCAGCATGTGGAAATCGCACGCGACATCGCGGGCTCCTTCAACGCCCGCTACGGAGTGCAGTTTCGTCTTCCCCGCGCGATGGTGGGCGACGCGCAGAGCCTTCCGGGCCTGGACGGCCGGAAGATGAGCAAGAGCTACGGCAACACCATTCCGATCTTCTGTCCGGTCGACGAGTTGCGCCGATCCATCCGCAAGATCAAGACCAGTTCCCTGCCCCCGGGAGAGCCGAAGCACTGGCGCTCATGCACGCTGTTCGAACTCTACCGCGGCTTCGCCGAGGCGGACGAGATCGCGTCGATGATGCGCCGCTACGAGGCCGGCATCGGGTGGGGCGAAATGAAGGACATCCTGGTCGGCACCATCGAGCGCCACCTGGCCGGCCCCAGGAGTCTGTACCGGGAATACCTGGAGCATCCGCAACGCATCGAGGCTGTCCTGGAACAGGGCGAAGAGCGCGTTCGTCGCATTGCCCAAGCACGCATGCAGGGGATCCGGCGAGCCGTCGGCTTGTGCCGCCCTGGCTCCGCAGTGCCCGGGACGATGGAGCCGCCTACGGCTGGATGCGTCGAGAGATGAAGGTACGGCGAGCCGGACGATGCGCCTCGCCCCAGCCTCAGGCCGCCGGCCACAGATCCGAGTAGCAGGGCATCAGATCCTGGTCGACCATGCGGATGTCGATGTTGGCCGCCGCCTCGATGTGCCGCGGGTCTTGACCGTCGAACACTTCGCCCACCACGCTGAGCACCACCGTCCCCCGGCGTCTGCCGTCGCGCCCGGCCATCGGCACCAGCGCCGCGGCCTCGGGAACCTGCTGCGCGGTGATCTCCAGCGGCAGGTACAGCATCCAGGCCACTCCCGGCTTGTCAGGGAACACCTGCTCGGAGTAACCGAAAGGAAACACCTCGATCCACAGCGGATCGAACTGCTCCACGACCGGGCGCAGCACGTCCAACAGCAACTGCGCGTCGATCGCCCCCGAACGGCTGTCCAGCTCGATATCCAGGCTATGGGTGTACTCGGGAGGTGCCATGTGGCAAGCCATGCTGGCATCCACACGAGGAGCCTGCAGACCATCCCAGATGGCCACGAAAGTACGCTCATCCTCGTTTCGGAACTCCTGCTCCAGCACGGCCAGCGCGACACGCGACGGCCCGTCCGCATCGAACACCGGAAACAGCTTCGCCATTTGCTCGGTGTCGCCCTTCAGCCTCCATTTCGTCCTGTCGTGCTCCGGGTAGCGCCGCTCCAGCACCTCGATCACCTTGGCCATCCTGCGAAGCGCCTGGGCGTAATCGTGGATGCCGAGCTCAGGGTCGCGGAATCTCGCATGGACCTGCAAAGACATTTGCCTTTCTCCTCATGGATAGTGAACGAACTCGACGCCGCTTTCCAGCCTTGCCCCGCCACTGCCACTCCTCACTCCACTTCCACTTGACCTCGTCGTAGGGCCAGCCCGTGACACGCCACTGGTAGAACCGCGCAGCCCTGGTCATCGAATGCTTGGTAGGCGCCCTCCAGCCAGCCCTCGGCGGGCAATCCTTGCAAGGCCTGCCGCCGCGGGTCAGGTCCCGCGCGGAGGTGCGCGCCCGGGTGTCGTCCTTCTCCTCGCCAGCCATCTGCGCCACGCCAGCCCCTGCGAGCACCGCCACCGCTCGCAGCAGCCAGCCGCCCAGCGCCGCCACGGCCGACTCGATCAACGGAATCGCGAATGCGGCCATGCTTCACTCCTTGTTCGCGCCCTGGGCCCTGCCCCGCCAGCGCACGAGGCACAGGTAGTCGGCAAAGCGTTGCGACGCACTGCGCCCGGCGCGCGTGATCCACGCCTTCACCGCCGGTTGCTCATGAAAGCCCGGCGCGGCCGCCTCCAGGCGCACGAACTCGCCCATCAGCGTGTCGTCGACACCCCACTGCTGCGCCACCCGCAGCGCGCGCAGCATGCGCTGGGCCAGATCGGGCTCGGCGCCCAGCTCCGGCTGGTCGCGCAGCAACTCCAGGCGCACGCGCTCTACAAAGCTGGTCTCGTTCAAGGCCTGCAAGGCCTGCCTCTGGCCGGCGTCGAACTCAAGCATGGAGCCTCTCCGGGCTGAGCTGCACGAGTTGTCCGTCGCGCTCGCTGATGTCGTCGCACCTCATGCCTCACTCCGCAACACGCTCACCGCCCCATTGATGGCCGCGTGACGCAGGCACTCCTGGCAAAGCCCGGGACTGATGGCGGCGGCGCCCTCCAGCACGACCCCGCCATGCGAGGTGCTGTCGCCCACCAGGATCAACGCGGGTCGCGCCATGATGCATGCTCCGGGAAGCGGCCCGGGCCTCGTCATGAGGTCAGGCCGGTCCCGGCATCCTTGCAGGCATTCACCAACATCATGACCTGCCGGGGAATCGGGCTTTGCGCGCTTTGGCCCTCACTTGCTGCGAGGTCGTACTTCCGCTGAAAGCGGTGCGCAAACGACAAGACCCTCAGGCATGAACCCCGGCTCACGCCGACAGGGCATGCCGCCGGATTTCGGCCAGGAACTCGGTACCGATGCGATCGTTGGCCAACTCCGTGTCGTAGTGGGTCTGCAGGTTCATCCAGCTCTGCGCATCGGTCCCGAAGAACGCCGCCAGGCGCACTGCCGTGTCGGCCGTGATCGCGCGCTGTCCCTTGACGATCTCGTTGATGCGCCGCGGCGGCACACCGATGGCCTTGGCCAGCGCCTACTGACTCAGCCCCATCGGCGCCAGCCATTCCTCGACCAGGATTTCTCCGGGGGGCGACAATGGGACTTCACGTGGCATGGTCCTCTCCTGCTGTATTCAGTGGTAGTCGACGATCTCGACCTCGGACGCTTGGCCCGCGGCGAAACGGAAGCAGATGCGCCACTGATCGTTGACGCGGATGCTGAACTGACCGCGCCGATCGCCCTTGAGGGCCTCGAGCTAGCGTCCACCGCATGGTCTTGGTCGTGGCGAGCGCGTGGCCCCGCGGCCGCTTCCCTGGCGCAAGTGGCCGAAGGCGGCAGCGCGAGCTCGAGCCCGATGAAGGCGCGGCGAACCGAACGTCAAGCGCCGCCAGCCTCAGGTCGCCGGCCACAGATCCGAGTAGCAGGGCATCAGATCCTGGTCGACCATGCGGATGTCGATGTTCGCCGCCGCCTCGATGTGCCGTGGGTTGTCGCCGTCGAAGGCCTCGCCAATCACGCTGAGCACCACCGTACCCCGGCGCCTGCCGTCGCGCCCGGCCATCGGCACCAGCGCCGCGGCCTCGGGAACCTGCTGCGCGGTGATCTCCAGCGGCAGGTACAGCATCCAGGCCACTCCGGGCTTGTCGGGGAACACCTGCCGCTCCGAGTACT
>JAJZUV010000006.1 GCA_021848345.1 Pseudomonadota bacterium
CTTGTCGGCACTCACCATCAAGAAACCCACACTCAACACTCAACTGACCCTCTTGTAGTGGAGCGATTCCATCCTCACACATGAGAAATCAATCAGTTACGCCGCTAACTGTTGAACCCGGGTGGCCCTGATGGACGAGACCGGGCTGGATGTGCAGGTGCTGTCGCTGACGACTCCGTCGCTGCACGAGCTCGGCGCGGAGAGCGTGGCGATGGCGCGAGGCGTCAACGACATGCTGGCGCAGGTGATCGCGCGGTACCCGACGCGCTTCCAGGCGCTGGCCACGCTTCCCGTGTGCGACCCGCAGGCCGCCGCCGTGGAACTCGAGCGCTGCGTGCTTTCGCTGGGCTTTCGCGGAACCATGCTGTGCGGGCGGGTCGGCGAGCGCAACCTGGATCACCCGGACTTCACGCCCATCTTCGAGAGCGCCCAGCGGTTGCGCGTGCCGGTGCTGCTGCATCCCCGCACGCCGGCAGCGCCGGTGCGCCAGGCCTACTACTCGGGCCTGCGCCCCGAGGTGGATGCGGCGCTTGCGACCTACGGCCTGGGCTGGCACTACGACGCCGGGTTGCAGTTCCTGCGCCTCGTGCTGGCGGGAGTGTTCGACCGCATGCCCGAGCTGCAGGTGATCCTGGGCCACTGGGGCGAGCTCGTGCTGTTCTACGCCGAGCGCCTGGCCGCCATGGACCGCGTATCGGGCCTCGCCCACCCGATCGCGACCTACCTGCGGCGCAACCTCCACGTCACCGCCAGCGGCATGTTCCTGCCCCACTACCTGCGGCGCGCCGCCGAGCTGGTCGGCCCGGATCGGCTGCTGTTCTCCACCGATTTTCCGTACCAGTACCGCCCGGGCGGCGACGCCAGGCGCTTTCTCGAGCACTGCGGTCTGCCCGAGTCCACCAAGGCCGGTTTCGCGCACGGCAACTGGCTGCGCCTGACCGGCGCCGAGGGGGCATCGACCACCGCGGGTTGATTCCCGGGCATGGCCCTGCGCAGCGCCGGGAATTTTGACAAACGTCACCCAAAAGATGACAATTGTCCACCGCCCAACGATGCTCCCGGAAGCTTCCCGATGGAAACGGCTGCGCTTGATGAACAGACCGCGTCGCGCGCGCGAGCCCCGTTTTCCCGCGAGGACGGTGTCCTGAGGAGATCGCGGGAGATCCTGGGCGGGAGCCGCGCGGTCGGGGCGCTGCCGGCCACCCGGATGGATCTGCACAAGGCCATGCAGGCAGGGCGATTCCGCTACGCAGCCGTGCTGGACGCCCTGCTGACCCGACTGCCGGAGCTGGACGATGAGGACATCGCTGGGGTGCTCGGGGTGAGCAGCCGCACCCTCAAGCGAAATCGTGCCGAAGCGACTCCGGACAAGGCGATGCCGGCGGACCTGGCCAGCAAGGCCTGGCTGCTGGCCGAGACGACGGCCAGGGCGGAGGCGGTGTTCGGAGGCATCCGCCAGGCCGGAGCCTGGATGACGCGGCCGGCCGTCGGCCTCGACGGCCACCGACCGATCGACATGCTGCGGACCCTCCAGGGGGCCGAGCTCGTGCACGAGTTCCTGACCAGGCTCGAATATGGCGTCTACAGTTGAGCTGCCCATGGCCGCGCTGCCGGCCGCGCTGGACCCGCGGGCGCCCCTGATCGCCTGGCGGCTGGACATGAAGGTCCACGCCGGCGCGTGGGACAGCGGCGTCGGCGCCGAAAAGGTCGGTGGCCGCTGGAACTCCCGCGGAACGCGGGTCGTATACGGCAGCCTGGACCCCACCACGTGCCTGCTGGAAGCGGTCGTGCACAAGGGCTTCGACGCCCTGGAGAGGGTGCCGCACGTGTTCACCAGATTCCGGGTGCTCGAGCCCGGGGCCGTCGGCATCGTGCAGGCCGTGCCGAACCCGGCCTGGCTGCGCCCCGGCCTGGTCGGCACCGGACAACAGCGCTTCGGCGATACCGAGCTTTCGAGGAGTCCTTTTGTGCTTTTCCCGAGCGTGGTTTCCCGCTGGAGCTGGAATCTCGTGTTCCGCCCGGATCTCGCGAAGGGCGGGTATGCGGAGGTTCTTCAGCAGGACCTGTGCCTGGATGGACGATTGAACTCGCCACGCGCATGACGCAGAGACACGGAAAGAATCTCGCGGGCGGCCGTGGGGCCGTTCGCACGGGCTGGAGCGCCTGGAAAGCCGGCCTGCTCGGGCTCGCGATCCTGTCGGTGGCGGCCATTGCCATGGGCTACGGCCCGATGATCAACAGCGGCGACTGGTGGCGCATCTGTCCCAGCGGTCATTTCACCGCCATGGGCTGGCAGCCCTTGCAGGAGACCTATCCGCTGAGCACGAAAGGCGCCGTTCCGAGTTCGGTGCTGGCCCTGCTGGTGCAACTCGGGCTGTGGCTGCAGCTGGCATGGGGTTCCCAGGTCTACTGGACTCCGCTGATGTTCATCGCGCTGTGCGCCATGTTCCTCGGGGGCTGTCTCGTGGCCGCGAGGGCCTGCGGGACCCGGGCCGATCACTGGGCCCTGGCCTCGGTGATCCTGGTCGGCGCGCTGTACGGCTTTTATTTCAAGTCCTTCTACCAGGAAGCCACCACGCTGGCGTTGCTGCCGTGGTTCCTCGGCGGCCTGTTCGCGTTGCGCGAGGGTCGGCCGGGCTTGTTCGTCGTGGCCACCTGCCTGATGCTCGGCTCCAAGGTGGAGAACCTGTTCGTGATCCCGGTCGCGCTGGCCGCGCTGGCCTTGCATGCGTACCCGCGCAAGAGGACCTGGCTGGCTGTCGCGCTGGTCGGCATGGTGGCGACGGCCGGGCTTTCGTTCCAGGTCCAGCACGGTGCCGACTACCGCACGCCGAACGACTACAACCGCTACTACAGCGGCATCGGCTGGGCTGCGATGGGCCTCGAGGATGCGCCGCCTCGCACCTTCGATGCGATGCGCCGCTACGCCTACGCGCGGCTTCCGCAGTCCCTGGGCAAGCCCGAGGCCATGCCCTCGCGGGACGCGGAGCTGATGGGCACGACCTACTGGATGACCGGCTACGACCTGTCGCTGCTCGCCGCCGCCGGCCCGCCGGCCGACAAGGCGCGGTTCCGGGAGATCGTCGACCGCGGGAGCCTGGGGAACTTCCTGGGCTATTTCGCCAGGAACCCCGGGGCACTGCCGGGCTACCTGTGGGCGCCGCTCAAGATCGCCGTTCGCTTCGACTACGGCCTGTCCTACATCCGCACCGATGCCTCCCGGACGGCCGGTGCATGGTCCTGGCTGCGCGCCGCGGACGACTTCGTGCTCGCGCGCCTGGGATACCTGATGCTGGGCGCGTTCGCCGCCGCGCTGCTCGCGGCCGCCCTTCGCAGGAGCCTGCCGGGTGCCTTGCTGGCGGGCTACTTTTTCATCGGCGCGCCGCTGTTCTGCCTGCTGGGCGACGGCTACTACGAGTTCGAGAAGCACCTGACCTCGCTGTGGTTCTTCGCGCCGCTGGTCGTGTTCCTGTGCGTCGTCGATTTCGACCGGTGCGCATCGCGCCAGTCGCGGGGGCCGCTCAGCGGATGACGGCCGTCGCCAGCACCTCGCGCAGCGCCCGGATGCGCGCCGCCCAGGCGTCGATCATGGTGGCGAAGCGCTCGCCCTCGAAGGCCTCCAGCTGGGTTTCTCCGGCGGCGTTGAGCGCGGTCAGGGTGTAGCGCACCCCCACCCGGGTGCGCTCGGAGTCGAGGGCTTCGCAAGCCACTTCGACCATGCCCGTGCGCGAGGCCGGGGTGCAGCGCAGATAGCGCGAGCGGTGGTGTAGCGGGTCGAAATCCGCCAGGGTCCAGATGGTCAGCTCATCATGCTCGCCGGTAGTGAACACCATGCCGGCTTCGGTGCGTCCGTCGGCCGGATGGAGGTAGCGCGGCCGCCAGCCCTCGACCCACAGCTCTTCGCCTGCGGGCGTGAAATAGCGGAATGCGCGTTCGACGGGGGCGTCGAACTCGATGCTGTGTGCTGCCGAAAGGTGTTGCGGCATGTTGGCTCCATGTGTGGATTCAAGAAAGGATCTGTCCCAGTTGCCACGCGCCCAGCCCGGCCAGCAGCGCTGCCGAGCCGAGGTCGACCACGCGCAGCCAGGTCGCGTCGACGCGACCTCGCAGCCGGCCCACGGCGGTGGCCAGGATGAGCCACCACAAGGCCGAGCCGGCCAGCACCCCAGCCACCATCGCCCACGGCGAGGCACTGCGCGCGTGGCCCGCCAGCGCGCCAAACACCGCCATGAAGGACAGGATGGTGGACGGATTCGACAGGGTCAGCACGAAGGTCCCCGACAGGCAACGCAGCAGTGAGCCCGCCGGCCGCGAGGCGGCCACGGTGCGGGCCGCCGGGCGCGTGGCGATGCGCCACGCCAGCCACAGCAGGAACAGGCCGCCGAATAGGCTCAGCCAGGGTTTCAGGCGCATCAGCCAGGCGATCAGGCCGGTCACGCCGAAGGCGCCGACGGCTCCGTACAGCGCATCGGCGAAGGCCGCGCCCAGGCCGGTGGCCAGGCCCGCCGTACGCCCATGGTCCAGCGTGCGCTGGATGGCCAGCACCCCGATCTGCCCGACCGGCGCGGCGATCGACAAGCCGATCAGCAGCGACTGACCGAACAACACCCACCATGCGGACCACGAAGAGGAGATCATGGTCGATATTTTCGCCAGGCCAGGTCGGGGCTTGAACGGCATTCGAGAGGAAAATGCCCAATCAGCTTTCGATTTTTCAGGAGAAATCGCGCCATGACGGAAACAGCCCTCCAGCTGGACGCCAAGGCCTGGGCCCTGCTCATGGCCTTGCAGCGCGACAGCCGCGCCCCGCTGAAGAACCTGGCCGCCGCAGCAGGGCTGTCGGTGCCGGCCACGGTGGAGCGCCTCAAGCGCCTGAAGGACGCCGGTGTAGTGCGGTCGATGGGCGCCGAGCTGGATGCGGCGCTGGCCGGCTACACGGTGCGCGCCGTGGTCGGCATCACCGTGCAGCAGCCTGGCAAGAAGGCCTTCCTGGACAAGCTGCGGCGCGCGCCCGAGGTGCTGGAGTGCCACCACGTGGCCGGCGCGGACTCCTACCTGATGACCGTGGTGGCGCGCGACCTGGAGGATCTGGAGCGCTTCCTCGGCTCCATCAACGCCTACGGCGAGACGCGCACCTCGATCGTGTTTTCCACGCCCATCGCGCGTCGCGGGCTGGTGGCGCCGGGTTCGCAGCGCTGAGCCGCGCGCAGCCGGGGCTTGTCGATTCCGCGAGGTCTCGCGCGTCGTGGGGGTGGAAAGCCAGGCGCCCGCCGCGTCTGTTCCCTTGTCCCTTCGTCCAACCCTCCCAGGAGCCCGTCGTGAGCCAGGTCCGCAGCATTCCCGAAGGCATGCACAGCCTCACCCCCCATCTCATCTGCCGAGACGCCGCCTCCGCCCTGGATTTCTACGCCAGGGCCTTCGGCGCCGTCGAGCTGATGCGCCTGCCCGCGCCGGACGGCAGGCTCATGCATGCCACCCTGCGCATCGGCGACTCGCACCTGATGCTGGTGGACGAAATGCCCGAATGGGGCGCGCTGGGCCCGCTGTCGCTGGGCGGCTCGCCGGTGACCGTGCATCTGTACGTGGAGGATGTCGATGCCGCGTTCCAGCAGGCGGTGGCGGCCGGCGCGACGCCGAAGATGCAGCCGGCGGACATGTTCTGGGGCGACCGCTACGGACAGCTGGTCGACCCCTTCGGTCACCGCTGGTCCCTCGCCACCCATGTGCGCGACGTGCCCGCGGAGCAGTTGCTCGACGCCTCGCGCAAGACCGGGGCCTGCGATTGATCGCCGCGGCGCGGCGCGTCGCCAGGCCAGCGCCGCCCTCGCGCGGCGCGCGGCCCTACCATGGTCGGCACCGGCCGCCGATCCCCGGCCCCGGCCCCGTCGCCGCGCGCGACGCCCTCGGAGGCCCCGATGCGTTACCTGCTGATGATCCACGAGAAGCGCGGTGAGCGCGACACCCGCGGCGAGGAGCAGGGTCGGGCGCTGTACCGGGAGATGACCGCCTTCGGCGAGCGCCTGCGGGCCGAGGGCAGGCTGCTCGCGGTCGAGTCGCTGCTGCCCGACCGGCACGCCGTACGGGTGCAACTGGAGCAGGGGCGTGCGCAACTGCGCGACGGCCCCTTCGCCGAGACACGGGAGATGGTGGGCGGGTTTTTCCTGGTCGAGTGCGCCGACCGCGCCGAGGCCGTGGCGCTGGCGCAGGAGTGTCCGGCCGCGCGCTTCGCCTGCGTCGAGGTGCGCGAGTGCGGCCCCTGCTACCGGGCCTGAGCGAGCGCCCGGACGGCATGGCGCGCACGCCGGCTCGAAAGCAAGCCACCGGGCGGGCGGCCGGGGGCGCCGAGGCGGCGCCCTTGCGCGGCGCCCGGCCGGCCGAGGTCCGGCAGGCGCTGGACGCGCTGTGGCGCATCGAGGCGGCGAAGATCATCGCCCAGGTGGCGCGCATCACCCGCGACGTCGGCCTGGCCGAGGACTGCGCGCAGGATGCGCTGCTCAGCGCCCTGCGGAGTTGGGAGCGCGACGGTCTGCCCGAGCGCCCGGGCGCGTGGCTGCTGACCGCGGCGCGCCGCCAGGCGCTGGACCGGTTGCGTCACGATGCGACCGTCGCCCCGCTGCACCAGCGCCTGGGCGAGGAGCACGACCTCCGGCACGCCATGCGCGAGGCCGACTTCGCCGAGGCGGTCGACGCCGCGCTGGACGACGCCATCGGCGACGACATGCTGGCGCTGGTGTTCACCGCCGCGCATCCCCTGCTGGCGCCGGACGCGCGCGCGGCGCTGACCCTGAAGGTGGTCGGCGGCCTGTCGGTGGCCGAGATCGCGCGCGCCTACCTGCGCCCGGAGCCCACCATCGCCCAGCGCATCGTGCGTGCCAAGCGCACCCTGGCCGAGGCGCGCGTGCCCTTCGAGATTCCTCGCGGCGCCGAATTGGCGGCCCGTCTTCCGGCGGTGCTGGAAGTGCTGTACCTGATGTTCAACGAAGGCTACGCGGCCACCGAGGGCCCGCACTGGACGCGGCCCGCGCTGTGCGAGGAGGCGCTGCGCCTGGGGCGGGTGCTCGCCGGGCTCATGCCGGCGCAGTCCGAGGTGCACGGGTTGGTCGCGCTGATGGAGCTGCAGGCCTCGCGCCTGGCGGCGCGCGTGGACGCGCGCGGCGTTCCCGTGCTGCTGCCCGACCAGGACCGCGCACGCTGGGACCACCTGTTGATCCGCCGCGGCCTGGCCGCGCTGGAGCACGCGCAGTCACTGGGCGCGCCGCTCGGGCCCTACACCCTGCAGGCGGCGATCGCCGCCTGTCATGCGCGCGCCCCGGGCTTCGCCGATACCGACTGGGTGCGCATCGTGGCGCTGTACGACGCGCTGCTGCAGGCTGCGCCCTCGCCGGTGGTGGCGCTCAATCGCGCGGTGGCCGTGGCCATGGCCTACGGGCCGGCCGAAGCCCTGGCGTTGATCGACGATCTGCGCGAGTTGCCGGAGCTGGCGCGCTACCACCTGCTGCCCAGCGTGCGCGGCGACCTGCTGCAGCGCCTCGGGGAACACAGCGCTGCCCGCGCGGAATTCCTGCGCGCCGCCGAGCTCGCGGGCAACGAGCGCGAGCGGGCGCTGCTGCTGGCGCGCGCCGCGGATTGCGAGGCGTCGCAGCCGCGGGTCGCGCGCTGAGCGCCATCGACCCGCCCCAACCCAGGGGTCGTGATCATCCGGGCCCGGATCGCGTGGCCGCGGCGAGCAGCTGCGTCATGCCTTGTGCGATGGCGTCGGTGACCGGCCGGGACGCGGCGCCCAGGCCGTGGCGTTCGGCGAGGGCTCGCGGGTCGGGGTGGGCGATGCGCGTGGTGCCGCCCTCGTCCTGCCAGACCAGGACCTTGAGGGGCAGGTCGATGCCGATGGTTTGCTCCAGCTGCATCAGCGGCGTTCCCCCGCGTGGATGACCGAAGATGAGCAGCCGGGTGGGGCGCAGCACCATGCCTGCGTCGGCGGCGCCGCGTCCGTGGTCGATGTCCGCGAAGATCCTGAGTCCGGCCTCCTCGGCCGCGGCGCGAAAGCGTCGGACGGTTTCGTCGACGTCATGCTCGCTGGCCTGCATGATCAGGCCTGGAACTTCGCCCATGGCGGCGCCTCCGTGGTGTTGCGGGACGCAGCATGGCACGGATCGGCGAGGTCTGGCAAGGGATGGCCGGAGTGGCCGACGCCTCAGGCCCGCAGGTCGATGCCCGGACCTGCCGTGGGTCCCCCGGCCTGCGCGGCCGCGGCGGCCGGTGCTGAGATCAGCGCCTGCACGCCGGTGTAGGCATTCAGCGCCGCGGCGATCAGCATGGCGCTCAAGGCGTCGGCGCCGTGGTTCCTGTGGTCGCCCGACAGCAGGGCGAGGATGGCCAGGGCCTCGAGTTCGCTCAGCCCGCCGAGCGTGGGGGCGGACGCCGTCGGGCGCGGCAGGGCGCTGCTGGGGATCGTGAGCGTGGGCGCCGCGGCGCGGGATGCGCCCGGGCCGGGGGCGCCGCCGGTGGCGTCCGCGGGAGCCGGGCCAACCACCGGCGGGCTGGTGGCGGCTGCGAAACCCCCGATGGGGCCGATGGCACCGACGGCTGCCATGGCGGGACCTCCAGATGGGCGTGGGCGGGCAGGAGCGTCCCCAATGTATCGAACGAATGCGTGCGTTTTTCCGCTGTTTGACCTCAATAACGCGTTGTTGATGATGATTTGTCGGCGCGGTTCGCCGGCGAATCACGGCCTGCGCGGGCGCGCCGCGGCGTCGCCGGCGCCGGGCCGGCCCGACCCTCGCGGGGGGTCAGTGCAGGCCTTCGTTCAGCGCATGCAACGCGGCGGCGACCTGGGCCTGCGCCTGCAGCAGCTGTGAGGTGAGTTCGCCGGCCTGGGCGTGCCGCCCCTCGCGGGCGACGCCCAGCAGTTCGCGCGCCAGCGCGTGCACCCTCGCGTGCGGTGCCTCGAGGGCCTGGAAGGCCGGCAGCGCGGACAGCGCCTCGCGACCGCGCCCGTCGTACCAGAGGCCGAAGCTGCACTGATGATGGTCCGGCACCTGGGAAGCCTGCAGGCTGGGCGTGCGCGCGTCGACCTCGGCCAGCACCTGGATCACGAAATTGCGGTGATCCTCCTCGGCCGAGCGCAGCAGCGCCCGGGTCGCCAGGCGATGCATGTCGCGTACCTGGCCCTGCAGGCGCGCCACCACGGTGTCGACGGCGTCGAGTTGCCGGCTCGTGCTCTCGCTGGTGCGGGAGATGCGCACGGTCTGTTCGTCGATGTGCTCGGTGTGGCCCTCGATGCTGACGGTGGCGTCGTGCACCCGGCGCGCCAGATTGCGCACCTCGTCGGCCACGACCGCGAAGCCGCGCCCGGCCTCCCCGGCGCGCGCCGCCTCGATGGCGGCGTTGAGCGCCAGCAGGTTGGTCTGGTAGGAGATCTCGCGAATGCTCTGCACCAGGGTGGAAATCGTGCCCACCTGGCCCAGCAGGGTCTTCACCGCCTGCGCGTTGTCCCCGACGGCGTGCTTGACCACGCCGATGGCGCCGTCCACCGCCGCCATCGACTGGCTGACCTCGGTCTCGGCCTGGACCAGGGAGCCGAGAATGCCCTTGAGCCGATCGTTGACTTCCACGGCCTCGCGCCGCGCCGAGATGTTGCGCAGGCTGGCGTGCAGGCACATGGGCCGGCCCTCGGGGTCGCGGATCGCCGCCACCGTCACCGAGAACAGGAAGCTGCCCACCTCGATCTGGGCGTGCAGGTGGTCGACCTCGCCGGCGGCCAGCCGGGGCAGTCCGTCACGCGCCGCCGGGTCGAGCAGGCGCGCCAGCGGCAGGCCGGCCAGCCCGCCCGGGTCGAATCCCTCGCCCAGGGCTTGGCGGAACATGGACGCGAAGCGCGCCACGGTGTTGCGCGCCGCGGGGTTGGCATGGAACACGGCGAAGCCGCCGCCGGCCTCGGCCAGCAGCTCCAGGGTTTCCATGCTGTGAAAGGCCTGCTCCAGGCAGGATTGGATCGTGCTTTCCATCGTTGCGCCCTATGGCCATGCATTGTGCGCCGATGCCAGGGAAAGGCCGCACTCCATGCGGCCTCGCGCCGATCGGCGCCTCGCAACGGGGCTTGCACGCCCTGCAGGCACAACAACGACCCAACCGGGCGCCGCTTGAGGGTCAACCCGGATCCGGCAGCGCCCGGTCCGCCCCCGTCTCAGGCGGCGGCGGGCACGCGCAGATGCTGAAGCATGTCGGCCACCATGGTTTCCAGGTCGTACTCGGGGCGCCAGCCCCAGTCGCGGCGCGCGACCGAGTCGTCGATGGAATCGGGCCAGGCGTGGGCGATGGCCTGGCGGTAGTCGGGGGCGTAGCGAATCTCGAAGTCCGGCAGGTGGCGGCGGATGGCCTCGGCGATCCGGCGCGGCGTGAAGCTCATCGCGGCGACGTTGTAGCTGCCGCGTTCGCCGATGCGCGCGGCCGGCGCCTCCATCAGTTCCAGCGTGGCGCGGATGGCGTCGGGCATGTACATCATCGGCAGCGCCTCGTCGGGTTCGAGGAAGCAGGTGTAGGGCTCGCCCTTGAGCGCGGCGTGGAAGATGTCCACCGCGTAGTCGGTGGTGCCCCCGCCGGGAGGCGTGGTGTAGGAGATCAGGCCGGGGTAGCGCAGGCCGCGCACGTCCACGCCGTGCTGCGCGTGGTACCAGCGGCACAGGCCCTCGCCGGCCAGCTTGGAGATGCCGTACACCGTGGTGGGTTCCATCACCGTGCGCTGCGGCGTGTTCTCGCGCGGTGTGCTGGGGCCGAAGGCGGCGATGGAACTGGGCCAGAACACGCGCTCGATGCCGCCCTGGCGCGCCAGTTCGAGCACGTTGAGCAGGCTGCTGGTGTTGAGGTTCCAGGCCCACATGGGGGCCTTCTCCCCGCTGGCCGAAAGCGCCGCGGCCAGCAGGTAGACCTGGGTGATGCCGTGGCGTTCGACCACCGCGGCGAGGTCGCCGCGCGAGGTGGCGTCGAGCATTTCATGGCGCAACTGAGGGCGCCTGCCCACGGGGGCGAGGTCGGCCGTGATCACCTGCTCGTCGCCGTGGCGCCGCGCCAGCGCCAGGCTGAGCTCGGAGCCGATCTGGCCGTTGGCGCCGATGATCAGGATCCTGGGGCTTTGCGTGCGCGTGGGCGTGTTCATGCGATCAACCCCAGTTCCCGGCCGGCCTGCGCGAAGGCGTCCAGCGCCTGTTGCAGCGTGGGCGTGTCGTGCACGGCGCTGAGCTGCACGCGGATGCGCGCCTGGCCCTGCGGCACCACCGGATAGAAAAAGCCCACCACGTACACGCCGAGTTCGAGCAGGCGCGCGGCCAGGCGCTGCGCCTTGGCGGCGTCGTGCACCATGATCGGCACGATGGGGTGGCTGCCCGACTTGACGTCGAATCCCAGCCGTTCGATGCCGGCGCGGAAGAATCGGGTGTTGTGCTCCAGGCGGTCGCGCAGTTCGGTGCTGCCCTCCAGGATGTCCAGCACCGCGATGGACGCGCCCACGATGGCCGGCGCCACGGTGTTGGAAAACAGGTAGGGGCGCGAGCGCTGGCGCAGCAGCGCCACCACCTCGGCGCGCGCGCTGGTGAAGCCGCCCGAGGCGCCGCCCAGCGCCTTGCCCAGCGTGCCGGTGATGATGTCCACGCGCCCGAACACCCCGCGCAGTTCATGGGTGCCGCGGCCGCGGGTGCCCAGGAAGCCGCTGGCGTGGCATTCGTCGATGCCCAGCAGGGCGCCGAATTCGTCGCACAGGCCGCGCATCTCGTCGAGCCGGGCGATCGTGCCGTCCATGGAGAACACGCCGTCGGTGAACACCAGCACGTGGCGCGCGCCGTCGGCGCGGGCCTGCGCGAGCTGGGCGCGCAGACTGGCCATGTCGTCGTGCGCGTAGCGCAGGCGCCGCGCCTTGCTCAGGCGGATGCCGTCGATGATGGAGGCGTGGTTCAGGGTGTCGCTGATCACCGCGTCCTCGGGGCCGAGCAGGGTCTCGAACAGACCGCCGTTGGCGTCGAAGGCGGAGCCGTAGAGAATGGTGTCCTCGGTGCCCAGGAAGGCCGAGAGCCGCCTCTCCAGGGTCTTGTGCAGGTCCTGGGTGCCGCAGATGAAGCGCACCGAGCTCAGGCCGAAGCCGTGGCTGCGCAGCGCCTCGTGCGCGGCCTCGATCACCCGCGGGTGCGAGGACAGGCCCAGGTAGTTGTTGGCGCACAGGTTGATGACCTCGCGTCCGTCGGCGGTGCGCACCCGCGCACCTTGCGGCGAGGCGAGGACGCGTTCGTCCTTGAACAGACCAGCCGCCCGCACGGCGTCGAGCTCGTGGCGGATGGAGGCGTAGAAAGCTTCGGTGTCGGACATGGCTGTCTCGAGAAGGCCCGGGCCGGCGGGGCCCGGATGGTAGGATCCGATCGATAAATCGAACATGTTCACCATAGCGAACATGTTGTGCACTATACAGAACGTCCATCCATGGCGCAATCATCCGTCGAGAATTCCCCACCCGCGCCGGGCGAAGGCCCGCCGGCGGTCGGCGCGGCATTGCAGGGCCTGCGCCAGCGCCAGCGCCTGTCGCTGGACGAGCTGTCGCGCCGCGCCGGGGTGTCCAAGTCGATGTTGTCGCAGATCGAGCGCAACCTCGCGAATCCCACGGTGGCGGTGCTGTGGCGCCTGGCCAATGCGCTGGGCGTGCCGCTGGGGGAACTGCTGGCGGGCGGCGCCCCGGCGCGACCCGACACCGGCATCACCCTGGTGGCCCCGCATGCGATTCCGGCGCTGAGGAGCCCGGACGGGCACTGCGCTTTGCGCATCCTGGGCCCCATCGACCTGGCCGGGGGTTTCGAGTGGTACGAGCTGAGCGTGGAGCCCGGGGGCGTGCTCGCCTCCGAGCCGCACGAGGCCGGCACGCAGGAACACCTGTCGGTGCTGAGCGGAGCCCTCACCGTGCGCAGCGGCTCCGACGAGCGTCGCGTACGCCATGGAGAGACCGCGCGCTACGCGGCCGACGTCGCGCATGCCATCAGCAATGCCGGCAAGACGCCGGCTAGCGCCTTGCTGGTGGTGGTGCATCCGGGCTGAGCGGGGGCGGCGTGAAGCCGCCGAACTCGGCCTCCAGCAGCTGGGCCAGGCGCAGCGGCGTGCGATCTTCCAGCCAGGGCCCGATGATCTGCACGCCGATGGGCAGTCCCTGTTCCGAGCGGGCGATGGGCATCGCGGTGGCCGGCAGGCCGGGTAGCGTGGCCAGTCCCGACCAGGCGATCTGGTCGCCGTAGGGCACCTCGACGCCGTCGATGTCGAGCCGCCGGCCCTCCATGTCGGAGTGGTCGTGCGCGAAGGCCACGACGGGCGACACCGGGCAGATCAGCGCGTCGAAGCGGCGGAAGAACTCGCGCCACTGCGCGCGCAGGCGATTGCGCTGCTGGCTGGCCGCGATCCAGTCGCGATGGCTGAGCACGCTGGCGCGCAGGCGCTCGGCCCGCGCCGTGGTGTCCCCGGCGGGCAGCCGCGCCGCCTGCTCCCGCAGCTCGGCGTAACCCGGCTCCGGAAGGTTGGCGGCGAGGAAGGACAGCAGCATGCGTCCGTACAGGCGCCCGCAATCGGCCAGGTCCGGCAGCAGGTCGCTGTGCCGGGACACCTGCGCGCCGCTGCCGGCAAGCCGGGTGGCGAGCTGGTCGACGGCCTGTCGCACGGCCTCCGAGGTCGGCACCAGCGGATGGCGGTCGACAACCAGCACGCGGTGCTGCGCCAGCCGCCTGTGGCGCGGCGGCGGCAGCTCCAGCCGGTAGGCCACCCCCAGATCCCACTCGTCGGGGCCGGCCATCACGTCGAGCAGCAGCTCCAGGTCCGTGGCGCAGCGCGCCATCGGGCCCACCACGGCCAGATCGGGCGTATCGGGCAGCGGGGCGAAGGGAGGCGGCAGGTGTCCGCGCCCGGGCACGATGCCCAGGCTGGGCTTGTGGGCGAACACGCCGCAGAAGTGGGCCGGCACGCGCAGCGAGCCGCCGATGTCGGAGCCCAGCGCGAGCGGCGCGTACCCGGCCGCGAGCGCCGCCGCCGACCCGCCCGAGGAGCCGCCCGGCGAGCGGGCGAGATCCCAGGGATTGCTGGTGGTGCCGTAGATTTCGTTGTAGCTCTGCCAGTCGCCCAGGCCGACGGGCACGTTGGTCTTGCCCAGCACGACCGCCCCGGCCGCCTTGGCGCGGGCCACCACCAGCGCGTCCTGGTCGGCCACGAAGTCCTTGTGCTGCGCAAAGCCCCAGGTGGTGGGCAGGCCCGCCACGTTGAACGACTCCTTGACCAGCAGCGGCACGCCCAGCAGCGGCCGGCGTTCGCCCCGGGCCAGCGCCCGGTCGGCCTCGCGCGCGGCGTCGCGGGCGCGCGCGAAGTCGCGCACGCACACGGCATGCACGAGGGGCTCGACGCGCTCGATGCGCGCGATGGCCGCCTCGGTGAGTTCGGCGGCGGACACCTGGCCGGCGGCCAGCGCCGCCGTCAGTTGACCGGTACAGGCGTACTGCGATTCCGCCACGTTCATGGGTCTACCCTCCTCGCTACGCCCGACAGTCGGCCCGCGCGCCCCATTGTCGCGCGCGAGCGCCCTCGAGCGAGGCCCTGCGCGGCGGGTCGGGCCTAAGATGCGGAGCCCCCTCGTTTCCTTGGCCATTCCTTCCGGCTCATCGTCCGTGCGCTTTCCCTCCGTGCTCGACGCCCTGCGCAGTTACCTGGGCCTGGCGGTCTTCGCGATCATGGGTCTGGCGTGGACGCCGCCGGCGCTGCTGCTCGGCGCCCTGCTGCCGCCGCGGGCGGCGCACGCCGTCGGGCGCGCGGTGATCCATGCCGGTTTTCGAGCCTACCTCGGCTTGTTGCGCCGCATCGGTGCCTGCCGCTTCGACCTGTCCGCGCTGGACGATCTGCGCGATCAGGGGCCGATGATCCTGGCGCCCAACCATCCGTCGCTGATCGACGCCGTGCTGGTGCTGTCGCGCCTGTCCGGGCCGACTTGCGTGATGAAGGCAGGCCTGCTGGCCAACCCCGTGCTGGGCGCCGGCGCGCGCCTGGCGGGCTACATTCCCAACGACGATCTGCGGCGCATGATCGAACTCGCCGTGGCCGAGCTGCGCGCGGGGAGCAGCCTGCTGCTGTTTCCCGAGGGCACGCGCAGCAGCGCCGAGCCGATCGGACCCATCCGCGGCATGGTGGCGCTGATCGCCAAGCAGGCCGCGGTGCCGGTGCAGACCGTGCTGATCGAGGCCGATTCCCCGTTCCTGGGCAAGCGCTGGGCGCTGCGCGAGGTTCCCCGCCTGCCCATCCGCTATCGTGTGCGCCTGGGCCGTCGTTTCGACCCGCCGCGCCACGCGCAGGATTTCGTGCAGGAACTCGACGCCTATTTTCGCGAAGCCCTCGGCGGCGCGGCCGGTGCCCCGCCCGATCCGCCGTCCCGTGCCTGAACCCCATGTCCGAGCTTCCCTACGACCCCGACGCCGGGCCCGCGCCGAGCGCCACCCACCTGGTGCTCATTCCCAGCTTCAATCCCGGCCCCGCCGTGTTCGACACGGTGCGCGCGGCACGCGCGGCCTGGGCCCCGGTCTGGGTGGTGGTCGACGGCAGCACCGACGGCAGCGCCGAGGGCCTGGCCGACTGGGCCCGAGCCGACCCGCGACTGCATCTGATCGTGCTGCCGCGCAACCGGGGCAAGGGCGCCGCGGTGCTGGCCGGGCTGGACGCGGCATCGGCGGCCGGCTTCACCCACGCCCTGACCATGGACTCGGACGGCCAGCACCCGGCCGATCGCATCGCCGAATTCATGGAATGCTCGCGCCGGCGGCCCGAGGCGATGATCCTGGGCAACCCGGTGTTCGCCTCCGATGCGCCGCAACTGCGGGTGCAGGGGCGCAAGGTGTCCAACGCCTGGGCGCGCCTGGAGACCTTCGGCGCCGGTATCGGCGACTCGCTGTACGGCTTTCGCGTCTACCCCATCGAGGCGCTGCGCGCGGTGATGCGCGGGCAACGCTGGATGCGCCGCTTCGACTTCGACCCGGAGGCCGTGGTGCGCCTGAGCTGGGCCGGGGTGCCCGCGGTGAACCTGCCGGCGCCGGTGCGCTACCTGCGGCCCGACGAGGGCGGGGTCTCGCACTTCCGCTACCTGCGCGACAACACCCTGCTGAGCTGGATGCACCTGCGACTGGTGCTCGGCTTCCTGGCGCGCATCCCGCTGCTGCTGGGGCGCCGGCTCGTCAGATCATCCCGCCGTTGATCGAGATCACCTGGCCGTTGATGTAGCCGGCCTGGTCCGAGGCCAGGAAGGCCACCAGATCGGCCACCTCCTCGGGGCGCCCGGCGCGCTGCGCGGGCACCAGGCGGGCGATGGCCGCGTCGTCGAAGGCGCCTTCGCTCATCGGCGTGGCGATGATTCCCGGCGCCACCGCGTTGACCGTGATGCCGCGGCTGGCCACTTCCAGCGCCAGCGAGCGCGTGGCCGCGTGCAGCGCCCCCTTGGCCGCGGCATAGTTGACCTGGCCGCGGTTGCCGGCGATGGCGGCGACCGAGGTGATGCTGATCACCCGCCCCCAGCGGCTGCGGATCATCGGCAGCAGCAGGGGCTGGGTGACGCGGTAGAAGCCGTTGACGCTGACGTCCATCACGCGCTCCCACTGCTGCGCGCTCATGCCGGGGAACACCGCGTCGTCGTGCACCCCGGCGTTGTTCACCAGCACCTGCACGGGGGCCTGCTCCAGCAGCCCGGCCACGCCGCGCGCGGTGGCCTCGGCGTCGCGCAGGTCGAAGGCCACCGCCTGCGCCTCGTGGCCCTGCCCGCGCAGGCCTTCGGCCAGCTCCCGCGCCCGCTCCAGCCGCGCGTTGGCGTGCACGATGACCTGCAGGCCGGCGCGCGCCAGCGCCGCGCAGATGGCGGCGCCGATGCCTCCGCTGCCTCCGGTGACCAGGGCGCGGCGCGGGCCGCGATAACGTTCGGCGCTTGCCGGGCTCATGCGCGACCTCGGGGGAGGGAATCGGAAACGCAGGGCGCGGCCGCGGCCGCGGGCGGTGGCGTGTCGGGGCCGAGCAGCACCGAGGCCCTGCCCCGCAGCAACAGGCGCCCGGCGCTGTGCAGGCTGAAACCGTAGATCAGCAGATCCTCGCCCGTCTGCAGGCGTTCGGCGCGCACCTGCAGAGGCTGCGGCAGATCGTCCAGCCGGTCCACGTGCAGTTGCACGCTGCGCGCGCTGACCAGCATGCCCGGGCGCGCGTCGCCTTGCGCCGGTGCCAGCAGCGCGCCGTGCACGGCCATCGCCTGCGCCGCGTATTCGACGCCGCAGGCCGCCCCCAGGCGGCCGAACTGGCGCAGCGGGTGGTCGGGCCGGCGCTGGTTGTCGGCGCAGCACAGCACGTGCGAGGCGTCCCAGGCGAGCACGCCCTCGAGCAGGCACATGGCCCCCGCATGGGGCAGGCGCGCGGCGATCCAGGCGTGGTCGAACAGGGGCGCGGGCGGGCTCAGCATGGTTGCACGTCGACCGCGAGGTTCTGCCCGGGCTGCTGCTCCAGCACCAGGCGGCCCGGCTCGCCGCGCGCCAGGCGCTGCAGAAGGCTCAGCGAGCGCGCCGTCGGAATGCCGCGGCGCAGCGCCTCGAGTTCCGGCTGCGCCAGCGTGTGCGCGGGCTCGTCGGTGAAGGCGGCGGCCGCGTCGACGGCGATGCGCGCGGTCGACGACGGGCCGGCCGCCCGGCCCAGCAGCAGGGCCACCCCGAAGCCGTCCGCGATGGGCCTGACGCTGCGCAGCGGTTCCGGGTATTCGGTGTCGCAGGCCAGCAGCAGCACGTCCTCGCCGCTGGTGCTCAGTTGCACCAGGGCCTCCAGCAGCCCGGCGTTGAAACTGGCATCGTGCGGCGCGCACAGCACCGCCGAGGCGGCCATCGAGCCGGTGGCGATGCCCCAGTAGCCCGAGGCCGCGTTGTGCACCGAATTGTGGAACCGGGTGGGGGAGATCAGGCGGTCGTCCGAGGCCAGGGCCTCGCACAGCGCATGGCAATTGGCGGCGTCGCCGCTGGAGGCCGCGAACACCGTGCGCAGGTCCGCCGCGTCGCGCCGGGCCATGGCCAGAGCCTGGGCGCCGGTGGCCAGCGCCAGCTTGACCGCGGCGGTGGCGCGCCGCCGCTCGGCCGGCGGCAGCCCCTGCGGCGGCGGGAATTCGGTGCGCGCCGGCCGGTAGGCGGCCTCGCCGCGCAGGATCGCGGCCGCGCCCGGCCAGTCGGACAGGCCCGGCCCCAACAGCCCGACGCCGTCGATCCAGGCCTGCAGCGGCCGCGCCTGGGGGGTGTTCATGGGCCGACGCTCCTCGCTGCGCGCGCCATCCACGCATCGCCGCGACCCAGCACGAGGGAGCAGTTGGTGCCGCCGAAGCCGAAGGAATTGCTCATCGCGAAGTCCAGTTCGGCGTCGCTCGCGTCGAGTCGATAGCCCAGCGCGCCGGCGATGGCCGGGTCCGGCTCGCGCGTGCCCGGGCTGGCGGGCACGAAGCCCTGGCGCAACGCGAGCAGGCAGATCACCGCCTCCAGTCCACCGGCGGCACCCAGGGTGTGCCCTGTGGCCCCCTTGGTGGAGTTGCAGACCGTACCGGGCTCGAACAGCGCGCTCACGGCGCGGCTCTCGGCCATGTCGTTGCTGGGCGTGGCCGTGCCGTGCAGGTTGACGTAGTCGATGTCGGGCGCGCGCATGCCCGCCTGGCGCAGCGCTTCCTGCATGGCCAGGCGCGCGCCGAGGCCTTCCGGGTGGGGCGAGGACATGTGGTACGCGTCGCTGGACTCGCCGCAGCCCAGCAGCAGCACGTCGTCGTCGGCCGGGCGCGCGGGCACGCGCTCGAGCAGCGCGAAGGCGCCCGCCTCGCCCAGCGACAGGCCCTTGCGCGCGGGGTCGAAGGGTCGGCAGGGCTCCTGCGACAGCAGCTCCAGCGCGTGGAAGCCGTACAGCGTGGTCAGGCACAGGGAATCCACGCCGCCCACCACCGCGCAGTCGATCAGCCCGGCCGCGATCATGCGCTGCGCGGTGGCGAACACCTTGGCACTGGAGGAACAGGCGGAGGAGATCACGAAGCTCGGCCCGCGCAGTTGCAGGCGCCGCGCCACGAAGTCGGCCAGCGAGGCGTTGCTCTGGGTGCCCTCGTACCAGAAATCCGCGGGCAGGGCGCCCCGCGCGTCGCGGCGCCGGTAGGCCAGCTCGGTCTGCAGGATGCCCGAGGTGCTGGTGCCGACGAACACCCCCACGCGCTGCGCGCCGTGGCGCGCGGCGGCCTGCTCCACCGCCTGCGCGAAGCCGTCCTGGCGCAGCGCAAGTTCGGCCAGCCGGTTGTTGCGGCAGTCGAACCCGTCCAGTCCGCGCACCGGGGCGTCGTCCAGGTTCACGGCGTCCACGCCGGGCACCTCGCCGATCCAGGTGGGCAGGTCGACGATGTCGAAATCGCAGGGCTTGAGCCCGCTGCGCCCGGCGCGCAGCGCGGCCGCGTGCGCCGCCAGGCCGTGGCCCAGGCAACTGGTCGCGGTGGCGTGCGCGAGGCGCAGGGGCGCAAGCGGAAGGGTCGGACGGTCCATGATGCCCTGCTACTGTAACCAAGCTGCGGCCTCGCTCAGGCGTGGCCCTCGGGCGGCACCGGCAGCGCCACCGCGCGAAGCGAGCGTTCGCGCAGCAGCGCCAGCAGGTCGGGCAGCACCCGCAGCACCACCGCGCCGTCGTGGCTGCCGGCGGCGCCATGGCCGTCGTGCAGCAGCAGGATGTCGCCGGCGGCCAGGCCGCGGCTGAGCCGGCGCAGCACCCGCGCGGGGTCGCGCTCGCGGGTGTCGAAGCCGCGCCGGGTCCACGAGGCCAGGCGCAGGTCCGCATCGAGCAGCGCCGGCCAGCACCAGGGGTTGCGGAACCCTGCCGGGGCGCGGAAGTAGGTCGGCGCCACGCCGGTCGCCGCCTGGATCAGCGCCTGCCCGGCGGCCAACTCGGCGCGATAGCCGCGCGGGCCGAGCAGCGCGAAGTCATGTCGGTGGCGCGCAGAATGGTTTTCCACGCGGTGGCCGCGGCGCACGATCTCGCGCGCCAGTTCCGGGTGGCGTGCCACCCGCGCGCCGATGCAGAAGAAGCTGGCCTTGGCGCCGTGGGCGTCCAGCAGGTCCAGCACCGCCGGGGTCACCCGCGGCTCGGGGCCGTCGTCGATGGTGAGAGCGACCTCGCCGCGCGCCGCGTGCGCCGGCGGCAGGCGCGTCAGGTTCGGGCCCAGCAGCCGGGTGCGCGGCGTCAGACTCAGCGCGGTGACCAGCGCGTGGCTGCCCAGGGCCGCGCCCAGCGCCCACGGCCAGGCCGCCGGCGCGGCCAGCACGCCGGCCAGCGCGGCCGCGTGCACACCGCCCACGCCGAGCAGGATCGGCGGCACGCCGGCCAGACCCCGGCGCGGCGCCCGCGTCGCGGCCCCATGCGGGCCCGGCCCGCCGGCTGCGGGTTCCTGGGGCGGGCGCCTGCTCACGCCGCTCCCCCATGGTCGTCCTCGGACAGCGCGGCCGAGAACACCAGCGCCAGCAGAGCCCCCGGGGCGACCGTCGCCCCCAGCGAGGTCAGTACCGGCACGCCCGACAGCAACAGCGGTCCGAAGCCGGCCACCGTGCCGAGGTTGGCGAACACCAGCGAGGCCAGGGTGCGCGGCGTGACGCCCCCGTGCCGCTGGCCGCGGTCGAAGAACAGCGCGTAGTTGGACCCCGCGGCGATGACCAGCATCATGCCCACCAGATGCAGCAGGTTGAGCTGCTGGCCGAGCAGCACCAGGCCCGCGGCCACCACCACGACCGCCGCCAGCAGCGGCGCGAGCACCCGGGCCACGCGGCGCGCGGATCGCAGCGCCAGCAGCAGCAGCGCGGCCATGCCGAGCACCCCGGCCAGCGACAGCCCGATGGCGGTGCGCAGGTAGCGCCGGTACAGCTGGTTGCTGGTCGCGCCCAGGTCCACGACGACGGCCCCGCTGCCGCGCAGCGCCTCGCGCACGCGCTGCAGGTCGATGGGCGCGCCGGCCGGTGCGCGCAGCGGCAGCAGGGCCGTCCAGGCGCCGTGCCGGTCGCGCAGCAGCATGCCGTCCAGCGCCAGCGCGAAGGAGCTGTGCGCCAGGTCCGCGCGCGTGAGCAGCGGGGCATGGCGCGCGGCCTGCACGTCGGTCACGAAGGGCCGGAACCGCTCGGCCTTCACCGGCAGCCCCTTCACCGCGACGCGCAGGGCGGCCTCGAGGCGGGCGGCGTCGGGCAGCGCGGCCTGGCGCGCGCGCTGGGTGCGCGCGCTGGGCAGGTAGCGCGCGGGGCTGTCGAAACCGCCGATCAGCCCCCGCTCGCGCAGGGTTCGCAAGCGCGGGGCCAGCGTCTCCGTCGCCTCCAGCACCGCTTCCTGGGAGGCGCCGCGCACGGCCACCAGGTCGCCGGAGTCGGAGGCGCCGATCTGGGCTCGCAGCGTGGCGTCGGCATCGAGCATGGGCTGGGGGATCGGGCTGAGCGCGCCCAGGCGGTCGTCCCACACATGGTGGCGTTGCGCCAGCAGCAACGCGGCCGAGGCCAGCACCAGCAGCGCCAGCGGCCGTCGCAGGCGCCGCAGCGCGCGCACGCCGCGCTCCAGGCGCCGCCCGGCGCCCGACAGATCGCGCACCGCCAGGCCTGGCGGCATCAGTTCGGGCAGCACGAAACGCGTGACCAGCGCCGCCGCGAACACCCCGACCATGGAATAGGCGCCGATCTGCGCCAGCCCGGGGAAGTCCGAGAGCAGCAGGCTGGCGAAGCCGATCATCGAGGTCAGCATGCCCAGGCGCACGGTGGGCCAGAAGCGCCGCACCCAGGCCAGGCGCGCGGCGCGTGCGTCGGCGGGGGCCTCGGCTTCGCCCTCCGGGCCCGACTGCACGAACAGGTAGATGGAGTAGTCCACCGCCTCGCCCATCAGCGCGGTGCCGAATCCCAGCGTGATGCCCTGCACCACGCCGAAGCCCAGGCCCACCGCCGCGGTGGCGAAGACGATGCCGGTGAGCACGGGCAGCAGCCCGAGCAGCAGCGCGATCGCCGAGCGGTACACCACCAGCAGCAGCGCGACGATCAGGGCCGCCCCGAGCAGGCTCACGCGGGTCACCGCGTGCTCGATCACTCCGCGCGAATAGGTGGCGAACACCGCCGGCCCGCTGACCACCAGCGAGGCCCCGGCGGCCGTCGGGCCCAGGGCGTCGCGCTCCTGGGCAAAGCCGGCGCGCAGCACGCGCAGCGCGGCCTGCTGGGCATCGATGTCGGTGCCCGAGGCGCGGGTGATCGCCAGCAGCAGCGCACGCGCGCCGTCCGGCGAGGCCCACACGCCGTCCAGGCGCCGCGGCTGCGCCGGCGGCTGGACGGCGCCGAGAAAGCGCAGCGTCGCCCCGGTCGGATCCGCGGGCAGCAGGGACTTGAGGCTGTCGCCCAGCGGGCCGGCCAGTTGCGCGATGGATTCGCCGATGGCACGGTGCAGCGCGGCGGCGCTGAAGGCCCCCGCGTCGGTCGCCGGGCTCAGCAGATAGCGATGGGCGAAGGCCAGCGCGAAGTCCTCGCCGCCGCGGTCCGTTCGGCCGTTGCTCACCGAGGCGAAGTCCGGCGACGCGCGCAGGCGCGTCGCCAGGCGGGTCGAAAGTTCGGCCCGAACCCCCGGCGTGGCGCCGTCGATGCCCACCAGCAGCACGCGCGACACCAGGCCGTCGCGCAGCTGTTCGACCAGCACGCGCTGGCTCGCGTCGGGGGCGTGCGGCAGGAAGGCGGACATGTCGGCCGTGAAGCGCGCGCGCAGCGCCAGGCCCAGCGCGATGCCGAGCAGCGCCACCCAGGCCAGCACGATGGCCGCGCGCCTGCGGTTCACGGCCGGGACAGTTCGTGAATGCGCATCCACGAGCGATCGCCATCGGCCTGGAACACGGCGATCTCGTGGACCGAGGCTTCCGAGCCGCTGACGTCGATCTCGCTGACCCGCGCGCGCGCCGCCGGAAGGCGCGGCACCAGCACCAGGGTCCAGCGCGCGCGCTCGCCCTGCAGGCGCGTGCGGTAGGCCCGCTGCAGCCCGGCGAGATCGCCGACCAGGGTGGCGCGGATGCCCTCGACCAGCGCGCCCACCGCCGGCGCCTGGTCGAGGTCGAACTGGCGCGACCTGCCGTCGAGTTCCACGCTGACCTGCCGGCCCCGCACCACCAGGCGCTGCTCGCTGGGTTCGAGGGTGTGCATTTCCAGCATGTCCGGTGCCGCGAAGCGCAGGATGCCGGAGGATGTCACGGGCGCATCCAGCATGGCCACGGTCTTGGTCTCGCGAAACCGTGCCTCGCCGGATTTGCGCGCGGCCATCAGGCGCATCAGGGCGGCCAGGTCCCAGGGCGCGGCGCCCAGCGCCGGGGTCCCGCCCAGCGCCGCCAGCGTGGCCAGCGCCAGCCCGGTCAGCACGCCGCGGCGCCGAGGGCGCCAGGTCGGGCGCGCAGGGCCGCGATGATGGGGATCGCGCCGGCTCACGGCCGCGCCTCCGGGGCCGGCGCGGCCCGCGCCGAGGCCCAGAAATCGAAAAAATTGAACCAGTTGAAGGGCGCGGCGCGGCAATGCCCCTCGAGCAGGTCCACGTAGGTGTCGAGGGCCCGGTCCAGCGCGGCGGCGCGCGCGCCGCGCTCCACGCCGGAGAAGTCCGCCAGCGGCTCGAACACCACCTCGTAGCGGTTGTCGCCGCGGTACATGCCGGCCATGAACACCACCGGTCGGCGCAGCAGCGCGGCGATGCGCAGGGGTCCGATGGGCCATGCGGCCTCGGCGCCCAGGAATTCCCGGCGCGCTGTCGCGTCCTCGTGCAGGGAGCGGTCGGCGAGGATGCCCACGATGCCCCCGGCGTCGAGCGCCTCGTTGACCCGCAGCATGGAGTCGGGCTGTCCCAGCGCGATGATGCCCTGTTGGGCTTGCGGGTTGACGGCGCGCAGCGCGGCGTTGATCTTGCGCGCGTTGTCCGGATACATGAGCAGGGAGACCGACAGCCCCCGCAGCTGGCCCACCGCGCGCAGCACCTCGAAACTGCCGAAATGCGCGCCCAGCAGCAGCGCCCCCCGACCCTGCGCGACAGCCGCCTCGACATGCTCGGTGCCGCGGGCGCGGATGTCGAACAGGTCGGCGCGCTCGTGCAGCAGGAACACGCGGTCGTGGATGGTCGAGGCGAAGGTGTGGATGTGCGCGAAGCGGTCGCGCCAGCGCGGCCGGCGGCCGAGGGCACGCTCCAGGTAGGCGTCGGAGGCGCGGCGCGCCCTGGGCGCGCAGACCAGGAAGTACAGGCAGATGCCCACCAGCACCACACGCGCCGGGCGGCGACCCAGGCGCAGCGAGATCCAGGTCATCAGACGCAGCATGGAGACGTTGCTGCGCTCGTGGTCGCGGGTCCACGAGGCCGGGCGCCGGCCGATCATGAGAGAGCCCTCCTCGCGGCGCTCCGGACAGCCCTCCTCGCTACGCTCGACTCCCCGAGGGAGTGGAGCGCCGCTTCGGAGCGGCCGCGCGCGGCGCTCCGGCCTACCTTCCTCGCTACGTTCATGGCTGCTCGCCCGACGCGCGCGCCGGCGCGAACCGGCCGCTGGCGACCACGCGCGCGTCTTGGCGCACCTCGAAGGCCGCGCGCGTTCCGGGTTCGCCGTGCACGCTCAGGGCTTCGCCGGGGCGCACCATGCCTGTGAACTTCACGCTTTCGATGCGCAGTCCGAGCGCGCCCGCCGGCGTGGTCTCGCACAAGGCGTGCACCGCCGCGTCGAGCAGCAGCACGCCGGGCAGCAAGGGGTTGCCGGGGAAGTGCCCGTCGAAGGCCGGATGATCCGGCGCGTAGGGCCCGAGCGGGGTTTCAGTCGTCATCGTCGCAGGCCTCGGCGGATGCGCCGTGCCGCAGCGCCAGCGCGGCCAGTTCCGCGCGCGGCAGCTTGCCGGTGGCGTTGCGGGGCAGTTCCCGCAGCAGCGCCAGCGGCCGCGGCAGGAAGGCGGGGTCGATGCGCTCGCGCAGCGCCTGGCGCAGCGAGCGCGCGCTCAGGCCCGGCGCGACCACGAAGGCCATGAGCCGGTCCACGCCCTGCCCGGGGCCGCTTTCGGGTGCGAAGAAGGCGCCGTCCAGCACGCCCGGGATGCTGCACAGCTGGTGGTTCAGGTGCGCCAGCGAGCTGCGCTTGCCGGCCACGTTGACCATGTCCGCGCCGCGCCCGTGCAGCCGGAAATCGCCGCCGCCCAGGGGTTCGATGACGTCGTGCATCGGGGTCGGCGCGGCGAGGTGACCGCCCGAGGCCATCGCCAGGCCTTGGGCCTGCGGCACCAGCGCGACCCCGTCCAGCAGCGTGAAGGCGTCGCCGCGCGAGGTGCGGCGGGTGGCGATCTGCCCGGTTTCGGTGGAGCCGTAGATCTCGACCAGCGGGGCGTCGGTGCGCGCCTCGACCTCGTGCGCCAGATCCGTGGAAAGCGGTGCCGTGGCGCACAGCACCAGGGCCAGCGGGGGGATGTCCAGGCCACAGGCCAGCAGCGCCCGCAGGTGCACCGGCGTGGACACCAGCAGGCGCGGCGCCGGCACGCGGGCAAGCTCGTCGACGATATCGGCAGGGTAGAAGGGGTGCGCCGAGCTCAGCGCCAGGTCGCCGTGCAGGGCCATCAGCAGCGTGGACTCGAAACCGTACATGTGCTGCGCCGGCACCGTGCCCACCAGCGTGGTACCCGGCGGCAGGCCCAGGCGCTCGCGGCCCGCGCGGATGCAGGCCACCAGCGAGCCCCAGGTCTTGTCGTGGGGCACCGGCGCGCCGGTGGAACCGGAGGTGCAGACCTTGGCCACCACCCGCCGCGCGGGGATGCGCGGCATGGGCATCGGCGCTGCCGAGTCGCCCTGCGCGGGCGCTTCGGGGTAGCGCAGGCGCGGCAGGTCCAGTTCCGTGCCGCCCGCGCCGTCGACCAGCGCGAACAGGTCGGGCAGGGTCTCGCGCAGCCGGCGCACGGCGTCGGGGGTGCGCGTGGACGGCAGCACCGTGATCTTGTCCCGCACCGCGGCCGCGGCGAAGCCCACGGCCACGTGGTAGCGGTCCTGGCAGGCGTTGAGCACGTGGGCTCCGTCGGGCAGGGCGTGCGCCACGCGCGCCGTGTCGGCCAGGAACTCGGCCACTCGGATCGGCCGCCCCGCGCGCCAGGCGACGACGGCCCGCGGGTCGTCCCGCGACAGCAGGGGCAGCGTGTCGGTCATGGATAGGCCCTCCTCGCAGCGCTCATCGCCCGGCTCCCATGCGGTAGGCCATGTAGGCGCGGATGGCCTCGAAGGGGCCGGCCTGCTCGTGCGCGTCGAGCCATGCCCGACGCGCCAGGTACTCGAGCACGAACATCGCCGCCACCAGCAAGGGCGTGCCCACGCTGGCGAACCAGGCCCAGTCGCGCAGCGGCCCCAGCACGAACAGCAGCACGGAAGCCGCGGCCATGGCCGCGAAGAACAGGGTCCAGGCCGCCGTCACGCCGCGCGTGTAGCACCGCAGTCGCGGCGACATCGCCGGCTGGCGAGCCGCCGCGAAGCGCGTCACCAGCGGCGTGCGCCCCGGGCGCAGGGTGTTGCCGAACACCACGCCGAGCACCAGCATGCTGCCCAGGTGCTCGGCCAGCGCGAGGTCGGCGAAGCGCGGTTGGCCGTGTCGCCCAGCCCACAGCGCCACCAGCGGATACGCGACGCATCCCAGAGCCACGAGGCCGCGCAGGATTCGTCGCATGCCCGGGCTCCTCACGTCGTGCGCAGCCTCGCGACGTGGCCGGCGAGTTGGCGCAGCGAGCTGAAGATGCGGTGGTTGTCGGCGTCGTCGGCGCGCAGCTGAACCCCGTACTTCCTGGAGATCACCAGCGCCACTTCGAGGATGTCGATGGAGTCCAGCCCGAGCCCGTCGCCGTACAGCGGGGCGTCGGGGTCGATGTCGGCCCCGGCCACGTCCAGCTCCAGGGACTCGGCAATGAGGTCACCGACTTCCAGCAGGAATTGCGGATCGACCCGGGACGGGGTTGCGGATGGCGTGGACATGGGATCTAGGGAACAAAACATCAATCGATCAAGCCGGAATCATAGCCGGGAGCACCCAGAATCCGGCGAGCAGCCAGGGTGCCGGCGGCCCCCAGCAGGGCTCCGCAGGCCACGTCGATCAGCACGTGCTGCTTGACCGCCATGGTGGAGTAGACGATCAGCGCGCACCAGGCCCAGCTCAGCCAGCGCCAGCGCCGGCCCAGGCCGACGCCCGGCAGCACGCGCTCCAGCGCCAGCGCGGCGAACACCGCCGAGGCCACGTGCAGCGACGGACAGGCGTTGCCGGATGCGTCGATGCCGCGCAGCAGCGCGAAGCCCGCATGGCCCGCGTAGTCTGCCTGCATCGACGGAATCCGCGTCGGCCACAGGGCGAATATGCCCAGGCCCACCGCGCATACGCCGCAGATGCCCGCGGCGTAACGCAGCAGTTCGCGCCGGGATTCCAGCAGCATGGCCGGCGCGCACACGTAGACCCACAGCGACAGGTACAGGGGCAGCGCCCAGGGCTGGAAGCCGATCCAGCGATCCACCGCGGTCAGCGGGATCGTGGTCACGTGGCCCCAGGGATGGCGCAGCAGGTGAAAGTAGACGACGAAAAAGCCCGTCATGATCGCCGTCGTGCCCAGGCTCTTGAGCCAGAAGTGCGCCAGCAAGCGGCGCCCGATGCGCCGTGCGGTGCCGATCCGCTGCGCCGGGTTGCGATTCACGGCGGGTCCGCCGCCGGGGCCTGCGTCTCGGCACGGCGCGCGACCAGGCAGGCGTTGCTGCCCCCGAAGGCGAAGGAGTTCGACATCACCGCCTGGACCCCGGCGGCGTCGCGCGCGGATCCCACGATCAGGTCCACCCCGGCGCAGCGGGGGTCGGGCTGCTCCAGGTGGGCCCCGGGCGGCAGCCGGCCCGTGCGCAGCGCCTGGATGGCCAGGATGAGTTCCACCGCGCCGCCGGCGCCGATCAGGTGGCCGTGCACGGCCTTGGTGGAGCTCACCGCCGGCCCCCGCGGGCCGAACACCTCGGCGATGGCCTGGGCCTCGCTCAGGTCGCCGAGTTCGGTGGCCGTGCCGTGGGCGTTGATGTAGCCCACGTCCCCGGGCGCCAGGCCCGCGTGATCCAGCGCCTGGCGCATCGCCGCGACCTGGCCCGGCACCGAAGGCGCGGTCAGGTGGTGGGCGTCGCTGCTGGCGCCGTAGCCCGCGAGCTCGGCCAGTTCGCGCGCGCCGCGTGCGCGTGCGCGCGCCTCGGATTCCAGCACCAGCGCCGCGCCTGCCTCGCCCAGCACGAATCCGCTGCGCCGCCGGTCGAAGGGGCGGCAACTCGCGGCGGGGTCGGCGGCGTCGGCGCGGGCCAGCACGCGCAGCGCGTTCCAGGCCACCATCGAGCCGGGCGTCAGCATGGCCTCGCTGCCCAGCACCACCGCCGCGTCCAGGTAGCCGTCGCGTATGGCGCGCAGGGCCTCGCCCGCGGCGACGGCCGACGATGCGCAGGCCACGCAGTAGGTGTTGCCCATGCCGCGCAACCCGTAGCGCATGGACACCAGGCCTTGCGCCGCGTTGGCCATCAGGCGCGGTACCGTCAGCGGGTGCATCACGGTGGCGCGCCGGCGCTCGGCCGCGTCGCCCAGCGAGTGGCCGACGTAGCGCGTGTACATCGCGTCCAGCGTGCAGGCGCCGCCGAAGCCGATTCCGGAGAACACGCCGAAGCGTCCGGCGTCGCCCGGGGCGGGCTCGACGCCCGCCTCGGCCAGCGCCTGCGCCGCGGCGGCGAGCGCCAGCTGGGTGGCGCGGTCCAGCCCGGCGTCGGCGGCATCGAGCAGGCCCGCCGGTTCGACCGCCGCCGGCGCCGCCAGCATGCCCGGCAGGCCGGCGGCGAGCTGCGCGGGCACGGCGCGCACCGCGCTGCGCCCGGCGAGCGCGGCCGCGAAGCTTCGCGCAACGTCCGGCCCGAGCGGAGACACCATGCCCATGCCGGTCACCACGACCCGCGCGCGGCGGGCGCGTCCGCGCGCCGGGGAAGGTGCCGTACGCGGTGCCGGCGGACCGCCCATCAAGGGTGGGCGGAGGCGCGCAGCGCGTCCGCCTGCGGCAGTTCGCCGCCGTTGTGCGCGCGCAATTCGGCCTCGATGGCGGCGACCATGTGGTCGAAGCGCATCGACTGGTAGCGCATCGGGTCGGACAACTGGAAGCCGAAGCGCTCCTCGATCTCGAACAGCATTTCCACCAGGCCGAGGGAATCGAGCGCGAGGTCCGCGACCAGCAGGTCGGGGTTGTCGAACTTGGAGGCATCGACACGCGCGTGCCGGATGAGATGGTTCCGGATGAAGGGCTCCAGCATGCTGATCAAGGGCTCGGTTCGTGGGGCGACGCGCGGGTCTCGCCGCGGCGGTGCTCGCGGTCCGTGGCATGGAACGCCGGCTGCCGTCGACGCCCTGAAATGCTAGCAGCCGTATTTCCGCGTAAGCAAACCCGACGGGTTCCCCCTGCGGCGCGGCGGCGGCACAATGCATGCAGTCAGGCTTCCCGCACTCTCTCGTCCATGAGCTCCGCTTCCGCGCACGCGGCCGATCCGGCCGGCGATTTCGTTTCCCCGGACGGCATTCGCGACCGCTTCGCGCAGGCCATGTCGGCCATGTACCGCGACGAGGTGCCGCAATACGGCGCGCTGCTGGACATCGTGGCGGACGTGAACGCGCGGGTCCTGCGGGCCGCGGAGGACTCCGCGCCCATGCCCGAGGCCGAGCGCGCGCGCCTGGGCGTGGAGCGTCACGGCGCCATCCGGGTGGGCAGTGCCCGCGAACTCGGCATGCTGCGACGCATGTTCGCCATCATGGGCATGCAGCCCGTCGGGTATTACGACCTCAGCATCGCCGGCGTGCCGGTGCATTCGACGGCCTTTCGCCCGGCCGATCCCGATGCGCTGGCGCGCAACCCCTTTCGCATCTTCACCTCGCTGCTGCGCCTGGAGCTGATCGAGAACCCCGAGCTGCGGACGCTGGCCGCGCGACTGCTCGACGCGCGCGAGATCTTCACGCCGGGAGCCTTGCGCCTGACCGAGGAGTTCGAGGCACGCGGAGGCTTCGACCAACAGCAGGCGCAGGACTTCGTGGGCGAGTTGCTGCAGACCTTCCGGTGGCATGCCCGGGCGACCGTGCCGCTGGAGCTCTACCGGCGCATGCACGACGCGCACCGGCTGGTGGCCGACGTCGTGTGCTTCCGCGGGCCGCACATCAATCACCTGACGCCGCGCACCCTGGACATCGACGCGGTGCAGCAGGAGATGCCACGGCGCGGCATCGCCGCCAAGGAGATCATCGAAGGCCCGCCGCGGCGCCGGGTGCCCATCCTGCTGCGCCAGACCAGTTTCAAGGCCCTGGCCGAGCAGGTCCGCTTCGGCGACGGCGCCGGAGAGATCGGCGCGCACACCGCCCGCTTCGGCGAGGTCGAGCAGCGCGGCATCGCGCTGACCCCCAAGGGGCGGGCGCTGTACGACGAGTTGCTGCGCGAGGCGAACGCCGGCGGCGCGCAGTCCGGGCCCGAGGATTACGAGGCCCGGCTGGAGCGGGTGTTCCAGGCCTTCCCCGACGACCTGGACGCGATCCGCCGGCAGGGGCTGGGCTACTTCGACTACGCGCCCACCGCCGAGTCGATCCCCGCGGGCGTGGACGCCGGCGATCTGGAAGCCCTGGTGGCGGCCGGAGCCGTGCGGGCCAGGCCCATCGTGTACGAGGACTTCCTGCCCGTGAGCGCGGCCGGGATCTTCCAGTCCAACCTGGGCGACGCGGCGCGCCGGGCCTTCCAGGCGGCCGATGCCCGCGCCGCCTTCGAACGGGCGCTGGGCTGCGCCGCGCACGACGAATTCGCGCTGTACGAGGCGCAGCAGACGGCGTCCATCGAGCGCTGCCTGCGAGGGCCTGCCACGGCACGCGACGAAGCGCGGCATCTGCCATGACGGCCCCCCATCGGATGTTCGCGACCCCCGAAGCTCCCATGCCCGAAGTCACCCGAAGCGCCACCGTGCTGATCCTGCCCGGCATCCAGGGCTCGGGCCCCGGACATTGGCAAAGCCTGTGGGAGCGCCAGGACCCGCGCGTGCGCCGGGTGCAGCAGCTCGACTGGGATGCGCCGCGGCTGGAGGACTGGCTGCAGGCGCTGGAGACCGCGGCGGCGGAAGCGGGCGGCCCGGTGGTGCTGGCCGCCCACAGCCTGGGCTGCCTGCTCGGCGCCCACTGGGCCGCGCGCACCTGGCGCACGGTGCGCGGCGCCCTGCTGGTGGCTCCGCCCGACCCCGACGGGCCGGCGTTCCCCGCGGCCGCGGCGAGTTTCGTGCCGGTGCCCGAGCGGCCGCTGCCCTTCCCCAGCGTGGTGGTCGCCAGCCGCGACGATCCCTATGGCAGCATGGACTACGCGCGGCGCCAGGCAGCCGTCTGGGGCAGCGAACTGGTGGACCTGGGCGAGCGCGGGCACATCAACGCCGAAAGCGGCCTGGGGGACTGGCCCGAGGGCCGCGCGTTGCTGCAGGCGCTGTGCGAGGCCGGCTGATCGTCCGGTGCGCTCCTGGCGTCCAGGGGCGCGGTGCAGCGCGGCTGCAGGTGCACCCCGGCCAGCATGCAGCGCACCGAGCCTCCCGCCAGCTCCACGGTGGGGATGTCCAGCGGGAGCAGGCGCGCCGAGCGCTCGATCAGCCTGCGCTGCGCGCGCTCCAGGGTGTCCAGGGCACGGCGTGAAAGCGCCAGCAGGGGCTCGCCGCCGCGGCCGCTCAGCTCGATGGCGTTGCCCGCGAATCCCGCCACCTGGCGCGCGTCCAGCTCGATCAGCTCGCGACCGCATTCGCGCAGCCTGGCGCGCAGCTCGGCGGCACGCACGGGTTCCACGAAGTCGCGCAGCCCGATCATCGCGAATTCGCTGGCGATGCTCATCAGCACGTTGGTGTGAAAGATCGGGCGGCCCGAGGGGTCGAGGGCATCGAACACCATCGGCTCGTAGTTGAAATGGGTGCAAAAGCGCTCCAGCGCCACCGGGTCGGCGCGCCGCGAGCGCGCCACGTAGGCCACGCGCGCGAGGTGGTCGAGCACCATCGCGCCCGTGCCCTCCAGGAACAGCCCGTCCTGCTCCAGACCCGAATAGTCGATCACGTCCTGCACGCGGTAGTGCGTCTTGAGCAGATCGATGACGTCGCCGCGGCGCTCGCGCCTGCGGTTGGGCGCGTACATCGGGTACAGCGCCACATGGCCGCCGGGATGGGTGGAGAACCAGTTGTTCGGGAACACCGAATCGGGCGTGTCCTGCTCCCCGGTGTCGTCGAACAGGTGCACGCGCACGCCTTCGGCCTGCAGGCGCTCGGCCGCCGCCGACACCTCGCGGTATGCCGCCGCCGCCAGCGCCCGCGCGGGCGCGCGGGGCTCGAGCTGGAAGGCGTTGTCGGCGGCGGTCTGCGGATTGGGGTGGAAGCGATGGGGGCGGATCATCACCACCGCCGCCGGCGCCTGCACCGACAGGGGGCGCGGTCGGGGCGCGATCTGGGGGGCCATGGCCGTCAGGCCGCGCGGCGGGCGGCGCCGTCGGCGCGCGCGCCGCGCGCGTAGCGGAACAGGTCCTTCGGCTGCTCCCCCGGGGGCACGAGTTCGATATCCGAGCCGATGTCGTGGCGCTGTGCCTGTTCGAGTACGTAGCGCAGGGTGGTGAAGTCCTCGAGCGCGAAGCCCACGGAGTCGAACACCGTCACCTGCTCCGGACTCTCGCGTCCGGGCAGTTCGTCGCGCAGCACCCGCCAGAGCTCGGTCACCGGGAAGTTCGCCGGCACTTGCTGGATGTCGCCCTCGACACGGGTCTGCGGCTCGTACTCGACGAACACGCGATGGGCCAGCAGCACCTCGGGGTGCAGCTCGGTCTTGCCCGGACAGTCGCCGCCCACCGCGTTGACGTGCATGCCCGGCTCGATCATCGCCGGCGTGACGATGGCGGCACGGATCTTGTCGGCGGTGATGGTGGTGAGGATGTCGCAGCCGCGCGCGGCCTCGGCCGCGCTGGCGGCGCGCCGCAGGCGCAGGCCCGGCCAGTCGGCCAGGTTGCGCACCAGCTTGTCGGTGGCGGCCGGGTCGGTGTCGAACAGGGCGATTTCCTCGATGCCCAGGTGCGCGTGGAAGGCCAGGGCCTGGAATTCCGCCTGCGCGCCGTTGCCGATCAGGGCCATGCGCCGGCAGTCCGGCCGGGCCAGCGCGCGCGCGGCCATCAGCGAGGTCGCCGCGGTGCGCAGCGCGGTGGCCAGGGTCAGTTCGGACAGCAGCAACGGGTAGCCGGTGTCCACCTCGGCCAGCGTGCCGAAGGCCATCACCGTGCACAGCTGGCGCGCGGTGTTCGACGGGTGGCCGTTGACGTACTTGAAGGCGTAGCGCCGCGCGTCGGCCACCGGCATGAGCTCGATGACCCCGCGTTCCGAATGGCTGGCCACGCGGGCCGACTTGTCGAACTCCGGCCAGCGCAGGAAGTCTTCGTGGAGGGAATCGGCGAGTTCGCCGAGAAAGCGCGCCGCGCCGATCGAACGGACCAGGCGCGACATCGAGGGTAGGTCGATGAAGCGTGTCATGCCGAGGCTCCTGCATGAAGGGGGGGACCGCCGCGCGCATCGCGCCGGCGGCAATGCGGACATTCTTGCCTCGGCGCCTGCCAGATTGAAGAGCGCTAGCTGAAAGGTTTTGCAGGAAACCGTACACTTTGCGCAGCCCGGCAAAGCATAGTGAGATCCCCGTGGACGACCTCGATGCCGAACTCATCGCCCTGCTGCGCGACGACGCGCGCATGCCGGTGAGCGCGTTGGCGAAAAAACTGCGCGTGGCGCGTGCGACGGTGCAGAACCGCATCGCCCGCCTGGAGCGCGACGGCGTGATCGTCGGCTACACGCTGCGCCTGAAACCCCATGCCGAGGCGCATCGCATTCGCGCCATCATGAGCATCGAGGTGGAGGGCAACCAGGCGCAGGAGGTCCTGCGGCGCCTGCGCGGTCACGCGGCGGTCGCCGCGCTGCACACCACCAACGGGCGCTGGGACCTGATGGCCGAGTTGCGCGCCGACAACCTGGAGAGCTTCGATCGCGTGCTCGGGGCCATCCGCACCATCGAAGGCATCGCCAACACCGAGACCAGCATCCTGCTGACCACCCACAAGCTGTAGCGGACCGCGCGGCCCGGTCGCGATTCAGCCGTGTCGGCGGGCCGCGGCCACGCAGCCGGCAACCGCCACCGCGGTGACCAGCATGCCCGGCGCGACCGTCTCGCCGAGCAGCGCGGCCGCCAGCAGCAGGCCCACGAAGGGCTGCAGCAGCTGCAGTTGGCCCACCGCGGCGATGCCGCCCAGCGCCAGCCCCCGATACCAGAACACGAAGCCCACGAGCATGCTGAACACGCTCACGTAGGCCAGCCCGATCCACGGTGCGCTCGCGTGGGGCAGCGCCTGCCGCGCCAGTTCGGCCCCCGCCAGCGGCAGGGTCAGCGGCAGCGCCAGCAACAGCGCCCAGCAGATCACCTGCCAGCCGCCGAGCCTGCGCGACAGGCGCGCGCCCTCGGCGTAGCCGTAGCCGCACACCACCACGGCGGCCACCATCAAGGCGTCTCCCAGCCACGCCGCGCGCGCTCCCTGCGACAACGCGAATGCGCACACCAGTGCCGCCCCCAGCGCCGAGTAGATCCAGAAGGCCCGGCGCGGGCGCTCGCCGGCGCGCAGCACGGCGAAGCTGGCCGTGCACAGCGGCAACAGCGCCACCAGCACCAGCGCGTCGGCCGCCGTGATGTGGCGCAGCGCCATCGCACTGAGCAAGGGGAAGCCCACCACCACGCCGCCGGCCACCGCCAGCAGATGCAGCCACTCGCGTCCGCGCGGGCGCCGGCGATCCCAGGCCAGCAGGGCCAGCGCGGCCAGCGCGGCGGCCGCGCTGGCACGCACCGCCGTCAGGCACAGGGGCGAGAAACCCTGCACCGCCACGCGCGTGGCGGGCAGGGATCCGCTGAAGATCAGCATGCCCGCCAGCCCCAGCCACCAGCCCTTGCGTTGGTCGTTCATGCCTCGCATGGTGCCTTGCCCGGCACCGCGCGCCCAGGTACGCTTTGCGGACAATCTCAGCAAACTGTACTGATGCACCCACCGGAACAGTCGCCCGCCGTCGCTCGCAAGGTCGACGCAGTGATGGACGCGGTGCGCGCGCGCATCGCGTCGCGCGCGCTCGTCCAGGGCACCCGCCTGCCGTCCATCCGTGCCTGCGCACGGGCCATGGGGGTGTCCAAGTCCACGGTGGTGGAGGCCTACGACCGCCTGGCCGCCGACGGGGTGATCCGTGCGCGCCGCGGCGCCGGCTTCTACGTCGCCGCGCATGCGCCGCCGCTGGACCTGGCGGGCATCGCGCCCCGGCTGGAGCGCGCGGTGGACCCGTTGTGGGTGTCGCGCCAGGCGCTGGACGGCGCCGCCGGCGTGGGAAGCCCCGGCTGCGGCTGGCTGCCGGCCGACTGGATGCCGCAGGAGGCGCTGCGCCGCGGCCTGCGCGGCATCGCCCGCGCGCGCGACGAGGAACTCGCCGACTATGCCACGCCGCAGGGCTCGCCCGCGCTGCGCGCCCTGCTCGGCCGACGTCTGGCCGAGCGCGGGATCGACGCGCCGCCGGCGCGCATCGTGCTCAGCCGCGGTGTCACGCAGGCGGTGGACCTGTTGTGCCGCATGCTGCTGGAGCCGGGCGACGTGGTGCTGGTCGACGACCCCTGCTATTTCAATTTCCTCGCCCTGCTGCGCGCGCACCGCGTGCGTGTCGTGAGCCTGCCGCGCGATGCCGTCGGCCCCGACCTGGCCGCCTTCGAGTCGGCGCTGCGCGAGCATCGGCCGCGCCTGTACCTGACTCAGTCGGCGCTGCACAACCCCACCGGCGGAAGCCTGTCGGCGCCGCTGGCGCACCGGCTGCTGCAAATGGCCGAGCAGGCCGGCCTGACCATCGTCGAGGACGACATCTACGCCGACCTCGATCCCACGGCCGCGCCGCGCCTGGCCGCTTTCGACGGACTGCGACGCGTGATCTACCTGGGCGGCTTCTCCAAGACGGTCAGCGCCGCCGCGCGCTGCGGTTTCATCGCGCTGCGCGAGGACTGGGTCGAGCCGCTGCTGGATCTGAAGGTGGCCACCAGCTTCGGCGACGACCGCATCGCCGCCGCGCTGGTGCACGGCGTGCTGGCCGACGGCGGCTACCGGCGCCACCTGGAGGGCCTGCGCGAGCGCCTCGCGCAGGCCACCGGCCAGGCGCTGCGGCGCCTGCGGGGCCTGGGCCTGAGCTGCGCCGCGCCGCCGGCCGGAGGTCTGTTCCTGTGGTGCGCGTTGCCGCCGGGCATCGACTCGGCCGAGCTGGCGCGACGCGCGCTGGCGCGCGGCCTGCTGCTGGCGCCGGGCAATGTGTTCAGCGCATCCCAGGGTTGCGCGGGGCATATGCGCGTGAACGTCTCGCAGTGCCAGCGCCCGGTGGTGTTCGAGCGCCTGGAGCAGGCGCTGGAGGATTGCGCGCGGGCGGGCGGTGCCGGCGGCGAGATCAGCGCGCGGGATCCGGCTGCAGGTGCCCCACCTTCACGTAGATCAGGCAGCCCGGGTCGCTGAACGGCTGATGCCGGCTGAGGTGCGGGCTGCGCAGCCAGCTGCCCGCCGGGTAGTGTCCGTGCTCGTCGCTGAACACGCCCTCGAGCACCAGGATCTCCTCGCCGCCCCAGTGCGTGTGGGCCTGGAAGCGCGTGCCGGGCGCCCAGCGCACCAGTGCGACATGCTCGCCGCCGAATTCGTGCAGCGGCAGCACCCGCAGCCCCGGCACGAGACCCGGCACGAAGGCGGCCGCGCGCGTGTCGACGCACAGCTGGCGGTCGTCGCCGGGCTGGAACTGGCGCAGCTTGACGAACAGCTCGCAGCCCGCGCTGGAGCGCGGCGCGTGGCGGGTGCCGGGCGGATTGCGCAGGTAGGTGCCCGCCGGGTACTCGCCGTGCTCGTCGGCGAACACGCCCGACAGCACGAGGATCTCCTCGCCCAGCGCGTGCTCGTGTTCGGCGAACACGCTGCCGGGCGCGTAGCGCACGATGCTGGTGGCGCGCGCCACCTCCTCGCCCACGCGGTCGAGCATGCGCCGCTCGACGCCGGGCTGGGGCGACGCCACCCAGGGCGCGTCGCGCGTGTCGATCAGCACGCGCGCGGAAAAGTCGGCATGGAGTTCCATGGTGCAAGCCGCGGGGAGAGAACCCGCCGAGAGAGCCGGGTCGTCAAGGTTAGCAGCCTGCCGGCAGGCTCGCCCGCGGCCCGCCTGCCGCGCCTACGCGGCCCGCACCGACGGGGGAGCGGGCATCGTCGGCAACGCGGCTTCCACCGCCGCCGCCACGGCCAGCAGCCTGCGGTCGCCGCCGGCCGGGCCGTCCAGTTCCAGGCCCACCGGCAGGCCGCCGGCCAGGCCGATGGCGAGGGAGATGCCGGGCAGGCCGGCGTTGCTGCCGGGATCGGTGTTGCGGATCACGGTCGGGAAGGTCGGGCAGTCCCTGCCGTTGTGCGTGAAGGTCTGGTCCTCGCCGATGCGGGGCGCCGTGCAAGGCGTCGTGGGGAACACCAGTGCGTCCACTGCGGCGGCAGCGAAGGCCTCGCGGTAGACGTCCTGCAGACGCTGCCGCGCCGCCAGAGCGTCCCGATAGGCGGACTCGGGCACCGCGCCGGCACCGAGCAGCGGCTCCACGATCGCCTTCACGTCGGCGCTGCGCACGCCGGCCACCAGCGCGGGCAGATCGATGCCGCGGCCTTCGTCGTGCAGGTAGCGCGTCATGTCGCGCACGAATTCGTACAGCGCCACGACGAAGCTGACCTGGGCGTTGAGCTGCTCCAGCCCGGGCAGCGCGACCGGCACGCACTCGGCACCCTGCGCGCGCAGGGCTTGCAGCGCCCTGTCGGCGCAGGCCTGCACGCCGGGATCCAGGTCCTGCCAGAACGAGCCGTCCGGGATGCCCAGGCGCAGGCCGCGCAGGGAGATGCGCGCCAGCGGCGCGGGCTCGTCTCCGAGCACGGAGTCGAGCAGCGCCAGGTCCTCCACGCTGCGTGCCAGCGGCCCCGCGGTGTCGCGCGTGGCCGAGATGGGCGCGATGCCCTCGGCGCTCACGCGACCCACGCTGGGGCGCAGCCCCTGCACCCCGCAAAACGCCGCCGGCACGCGCACCGAGCCGCCGGTGTCGGTGCCGATGGCGGCCGGCACCAGTCGCGCGGCGACCGCCGCACCGGCGCCGCCGCTGCTGCCGCCGGGCGAGCGCGCCGGGTCCCAGGGATTGTGCACCGCGCCGGTGCAGGCGTTGTTCGAGGTGATTCCGAAGGCCAGTTCGTGCATGCCGAGCTTGCCCGTGATGACGGCCCCGGCGGCGCGCAGCCGGGCCACCAGCCGGGCGTCGCGCTCGCAGCGCCAGCCCTGCAGCGCCCAAGTGCCGTTGGCGCAGCCCAGCCCCGCGGCGGCGATGTTGTCCTTCAGGGCGATGGGCACGCCGAGCAGAGGCAGGCGCTCGCCGGCGGCGAGCCGCGCATCGGCCCGGCGAGCCTGGGCGATCAGGCCCTCGGCATCGAACTCGACATAGCTGTTCAACGCGGCCGCCGCCTCGGTGCGGCGAATCCAGACTTGGGCAAGCTCGGCACAGGAGAACTCGCGTCGCGCGAGCGCCGTCGCGAGCTGGCTGGCGGTAAGGTCGGTCGGTTCCATGCGCATCTCCCTGGCCAAAGACCGCAGCCTAGGCACGGTGGCTGGCGCGCGCACCTAGCGGGACCGATAGGGGGGCGGGGTTTGCCCCGACGAGACGGCGCGGCGCCCTTCTCCTAAGATCGGTGGCCGCATTCGATGCGCGCCGCGCGGAGCGCCAGCCATGCATCTGTCATCCAACCAGTCCCGTGCACTTGCCGCGGTGATCGGCCTGCTCGCCGACGCCAACGACGGAGATGCGCTGCGCGCCGCGCTGGCGGCGCCCATGCTCGACCTGTTGGGGGCGGACCACTACACGTCGATGGCGTGGAACGAGCAGACCCATCGCTTCGAGCGCTTCACCGCGCTCAACGTGTCGCCCGACAGCCTGCGCGACTGGGACGCCTATTTCCGCTTCGTCGACCCGCTGACCTTCCGCCTGATGCTGCGGCGCGGCCCCACGCTGGCCACGCAGATCATGAGCCAGCCGGAACTGATGAAAAGCGAGTTCTTCAACGATTTCCTGCGCCGCGAGGGCATGCACTGGGGGGTCAACATCTACTTCCACGACGCGCGCACCTGCGTCGGCGACTTTCGCATCTGGCGCAGCCGCGAGCGCGGGCAGTTCGGCAGCCACGAGCTCGAGTTGCTGCGCCTGCTGGAGCCGGGGATCACCTCGGCACTGAGCCGATTGCACTGGGCCGGCTCCGCCGCGCCGCGGGAGGCCCAGACGCTGTGCGCGGAGGAACTGCTGGAGCGCCGCGCACACCTGAGCCGGCGCGAAGCGCAGGCGGCCTGGCTGGTCGCCTGCGGCTGTCCGGACAAGGAAATCGCGCGCCGCCTGGGCATCAGCTACCCGACGGTGCGTTTTCATCTCGGCAACGTGTACCGCAAACTCCACGCGCACAACCGGGCCATGCTGGCGGCCAGGGTGCGCGCGCTGATCCAGGCCGACGGCGACGCCGTCTCGAACGCCAACTGAGCGCGCCCGCGTGGCGCCCGGACTCCTAGCGATCCTGCTAGGTGTCGCGCCCCGAGCGCCTTCCTAGACTCCGGCCAGATGCCGCATCGCCGCCGCCCCGTCGGGGCGCGCCCGGCTCGACGCGGCCCACGCACGCGAAGGAGACGTTCATGCGACGCCGAGAGTTCCTGTTGTCCGCCGCCGCCGTGGCCGGGGCCGCGACCGGCCCCGCCGCGCGGGCGGCCGCGCCGCTGAAGGTGGCGGTGATGATCCCGATGAGCGGTCCGGCAGCCCTGTTCGGACCATCGAGCAAGAACTGCGCGCTGATGGCCGCGGACGCGCTGAACGCCGCGGGCGGCGTGCTCGGACGCCGCGTGGAACTGATGTTCGGAGACGCCGGCGTGGCACCGGCCGAGGCGGCACAGACGGCGCTGCGCCTGTGGCGCGGCGAGGGCGCCGAGGCCGTCATCGGCATGCATGACAGCGCGGTGCGCGACGCCCTGGTGCAGCTGTTCGACGGCCATGTTCCCTACGTCTACACCCCGGTCTACGAGGGCGGCGAATGCGCCCCCGGGACCTACATGACCGGCGAAACCCCCGAGCAGCAGCTGCGTCCCGTGATTCCCTGGCTGAAGGCCAGGCGCAAGGCCGATGCCTGGTACCTGATCGGCAACGACTACGTCTGGCCCAGAAAGACCAACGCCGTGGCCCGGAGCTATATCCAGCAGGCGGGCGGGCGGGTGGTCGGCGAGGAGTACGTGCCTTTCGGCGTGGACAATTTCGACGCGAACCTGGCGCGCATCCGCGGCAGCGGCGCCGACGCGGTGCTGGTCACGCTCGTGGGCGGGGCCTCGGTGGGCTTCAACAAGGCCTTCGCCAGCTTCGGGCTGAGCGATCGGGCGCTGCGCCTGGGCACCCTCATCGAGGAGAACACCCTGGCCGGGATCGGCCTGGCCGATGCGCGCAACCTGTATTCGAGCGCGGGCTATTTCGCCAACCTCGACACGCCGCGCGCGCGTGCCTTCGCGGCGGCCTACGCCAAGCGCTTCGGCGCCCACGCGCCGCTGCTCAACGGGCTCGCCGAATCGGCGTACGAGGGCTTCCTGCTGCTGGCGGCCGTGGCCGCGCGGGCGGGCTCGCTGCAGGTGGCGCGCATGGATCCCGCCAGCGAAGGAGCGCACTACGTCGGGCCGCGCGGACCGGTGACCATGCATGCGCGTCACCTGCAGCAGAACGTCTACGTGGCCGACGTCGGTCCCGCCGGATTCCGGGTGGTCAAGACCTTCGATTCGGTGGCCTCCGGCCAGACCTGCAAGGCCTGACATGTCCGTGGGCCAGGCGCTGCTGCTGCACGCCCTCGACCTCGCCTATGCGTTGACCAGCCTGGCGCTGATCTCCCTGGGCCTGGCGATCGTGTTCGGGCTGCTGGGGGTGATGAACATGGCCCACGGCGAGTTCGTCATGCTCGGCGCCTACGCGGCGGTGAGCGCGCAGCGCGCGGGCTGGCCGCTGCCCGCGGCGCTCGCGCTGAGCGTGGTGGCGTGTGCGGCGATCGGCTACGTGGTCGAGCGCTGGCTGGTGCGTCCCTTGTACGCGCGGCCCTTCGACACCCTGCTCGCCACCTGGGGCCTGGCCCTTCTGCTGCGCAAGCTGGTGGAGGCCGTGTTCGGGCGCGGTTACTACAACGTGCGCGCACCCTTTGGCGGTCCGCTGCACCTGCTGGGTGTGGCCTATCCGGCCTACCGCGTGGTGCTGATGGCGGTGGTGCTGAGCCTGCTGCTCGTGCTGTACCTGTGGTACCGGCGCAGCACGGCGGGGCTGCGGGTGCGCGCCATGGTGTCGAATCCGCTGCTCGCGCGGGCCCTGGGCATCGACACCCAGCGCCTGGCCAGCCTCAGCTTCATCGTGGGCGTCGTGCTGGCCGGGCTGGCCGGGGTGCTGCTGGCGCCGCTGGTGCCGGTGGAGCCCGGCATGGGGGTGAACTTCCTGCTGAACGCATTCTTCGCCCTGGTGGTGGGTGGGCTGGGGAGCTTCGGGGCCTTCGCCGGCGGGGTCACGGTGGTCGGCTCCGCGCAGTCGGTGCTCAGCGGCATGTTCAGCAGCACCGTGGGCTACGCCGCGGTGCTGGTCGTCTCGGTGCTGTTTCTCTGGCTCAAACCCGATGGACTCTTTGCGCGACGCTAGACCCGCCGCCGCCCTGGCCCTGGCGCTGGCGGCCTTCGGCTGGATCGCCGGCGGCTTTTCCTCCTACGAGCTCGGCCTGTACGTGATCTACGGCATCGCCACGCAGGGGGTGGCGCTGTGCTGGGGGCGCCTGGGATTCCTGTCCCTGGGCAATGCGTTGTTCTTCGGCATGGGCGCCTACCTGTGCGGCGGGGTGATGAAGGCCGCGGTCGCGCACCCCGCCTGGTACGCGGCGCTTCCGCTGGCACTGCTGCTGCCGGCCGCGCTGGCCTACCTGATCGCGCGCGCGCTGTTCGCCAGGGTCGCGCGCAGCGGTCCGTATTTCGCGCTGGTCACGCTGGCCCTGTGCATGCTGGGCTATCTGGTGGCCCAGCAATGGACTTCGGTCACAGGGGGCTACAACGGCATGCTGGGCATCCCGGGCCTGCCGGGTTTCGACCGCTACGGCGACCTGTACGGCGTGATCGTCGCCGTGGCGGTGGCCTCGACCTGGTTGCTCGGCACCCTGCTGGGCCGGCCGCTGGGCGTGGTGTGGAGCGGCATCGAACAGCACGAGCAGCGCATGCAGCTGTACGGCTACGCGACCGACCGCATCAAGGCCTGGGCCTTCGCGCTGTCGGCGCTGCTGGCCGCGCTGGCGGGTTGCCTGTTCGCCTGGCAGCAGGGCCTGGTGACGCCCCAGTCGATCGGTTTCGGGTTGTCCACCGACCTGGTCATCTGGGCCGCGGTGGGCGGCAAGGCCAGTCCGCTTGGCTCCTTGCTGGGTGCCGTGGGCATCGGCTACGCGTCGATGCTGCTGCGCCAGCATTTCAGCCAGTGGGAGGTCGTGCTGGGGGCCATGTTCATCGCGGTGGTGCTGTTCCTGCCCCAGGGACTGGCCGGTTTGCTGCGCCGCCGTGCCGGCGGGTCGCACCCGCCGGCCGATGTGGACGCACCCGGCGCGCCCGCGCCCACCCAGCCCTTGCGCCTCGAATTGCGCGATCTGCGCGCTGCGCAGGGTGGCGTGCGCATTCTGGACGGACTCAGCCTGTCCCTGGACGGGCCGGGAATCCGCAGCGTCATCGGGCCCAACGGGGCCGGCAAGACCTCCACCTTTCACGCCATCGTCGGCCAGCTTCCGCTGCGTGGCGGGGCCATCGTGCTCGACGGGCGCGACCTCGCCGGCTTGGAGCCGTGGCGTGTGGCTCGTCGCGGCGTCGGACGCAAATTCCAGGTCCCGACGGTGTTCGCGCGGCTCAGCGTGGCCGACAACCTGCGCCTGGCCCTGTGGGCCGGGCGTCTGCACGGGGCGGGCTGGCTGAGCCATCGGCCCCTGCGCTGGCGCAGTCCGCTGCTGCAGGACCTGCAACAGCGCTTCCCGGTGCTGGCGTCGCAGGCGCAGGCGCGCGCCGGCGAGCTCTCGCAGGGCCAGCGCCAGGCCCTGGAGTTCGCGATGACCGTCCTCCCCGAGCCCCGCCTGGTGCTGCTCGACGAGCCCTGCGCCGGACTGTCGCCGGCCGAGACCGCGCACATGGCGCAGGCGATTCGCGCGGTGGTGGCGCGCATCGGAGCCGCGGCGCTGCTCATCGAGCACGACATCGGCGCGGTGGCGGCCATGGGCGGCGAGGTCTTCGTGCTGCACCAGGGGGCACTGCTGGCCCGTGGCGAGCTGGCGCAGGTGCAGGCCGACCCGGCCGTGCGCGCCGTCTACGCGGGAGGGCGCAAATGACCGGCGCGGGCGGTCTGGCCTTCGACGAGCTGCATGGCGGCTACGCCGACACCACGGTGGTGCGGGGAGTGTCCGGCACGGTCGGGCCGGGCCAGGTGCTGGGCGTGCTCGGGCGCAACGGCGTGGGCAAGAGCACCCTGCTCAAGATGCTGGGCGGAGTCGTCGTGCCGAGCGCCGGACGCGTGCTCTGGGACGGCGCCGACGTGACCCGCATGGCGCTGCAGCGCCGCCTCGGGCGCGGCATCAGCTACACGCCGCAGGACGACATCGTGTTCGGCGAACTCAGCGTGGCCGACAACCTGTACCTGCATCTGGAGAACCGGAATCCAGCCCGCTACGCCGGGCTGCAGCAGGCCTTCCCGCTGCTCGCGCAGCGCCAGGCGCAACGCGCGGGCACGCTCAGCGGGGGCGAGCGCAAGCTGGTGTCCTTCGCGCGCGCGCTGGCGCTGGAGGCGCCGCTGACCCTGCTGGACGAACCCACCGAGGGGGTCCAGCCGGAGAACGTCGAGCGCATGGGGCGTCTGGTGCGCGAGCGTTGCACGCGGGCAGCCTCGTTCGTCATCGTCGAGCAGCACCTGGAATGGGTGATGTCCATCGCCGACACCCTGCTGGTGCTGGATCACGGCGAGGTCGTGCTGCGCGGCGCCGCCGCCGAGCTCTCGCGCGCCGACGTCGAGCGCCACCTGGTGGTGTAGACCCGGCCCGCCGGTTCGCCGACGCTTGCCGGCAATTCCCGCGCGGGCGCAATAGACTCCTCGCATGGATGGCGCGGCCCGCGCCGCCCCCTGCCTGGAGCCTGCCATGGAAAGCCGACCGCCGCTTCCGCCCTTCACCCGCGAGACCGCCATCCAGAAAGTCCGCATGGCCGAGGACGCCTGGAACACCCGCGACCCGGCGCGCGTGGCGCTGGCCTACACCGTCGACACGCGCTGGCGCAACCGCGCCGAATTCCCCCAGGGCCGCGAGCAGGTGCGAGGCTTCCTGGAGCGCAAGTGGGCGCGCGAGCTCGACTACCGCCTGATCAAGGAGCTGTGGGCCTTCGGCGAGGACCGCATCGCGGTGCGCTTCGCCTACGAATGGCACGACGACTCGGGCCAGTGGTACCGCAGCTACGGCAACGAGAACTGGCAGTTCGATGCCCACGGACTGATGGCGGTGCGCCACGCGAGCATCAACGACCTGCCCATCGCCGAGACCGAGCGCAAGTACTTCTGGCCCCTGGGGCGCCGCCCCGACGACCATCCGGGGCTGTCGGAGCTCGGCCTCTGAGGCCATGCCCGCAGCCGCCCAGGCCCTGCTGCGCACCCTCGTCGATGCGGGGGTCGACGTGTGTTTCACCAATCCCGGCACCTCGGAGATGCACTTCGTCGCCGCGCTGGACGCCGAGCCTCGCATGCGCGCGGTGCTCACGTTGTTCGAGGGCGTCGCCACCGGGGCCGCCGACGGCTATGCCCGCATGAGCGGCCGCCCGGCGGCCACGCTGCTGCACCTGGGCTGCGGCCTGGGCAACGGCCTGGCCAACCTGCACAACGCGCGCAAGGCGCGGGTGCCGCTGCTCAACATCGTCGGGGACCACGCCGCCGGCCACGCGCAGTACGACACGCCGCTGCAGTCGGATATCGAGACCGTCGCGCGCAACGTGTCCGGCTGGTTGCGCCGCAGTGCCTCCAGTGCCTCGCTGTGCGGGGACGCGCTGGAGGCGCTGGCCGCCGCGCGGTCGGCGCCGGGCCAGGTGGCCACGCTGATCCTGCCGGCGGACGTGTCGTGGGGCGAAGCGGCCGAGGCGGCCGACGCGCGGCGCCCGTCCGCGCCCGCGCCGGCCCCCGCCCCCGCGGTGTCCGAGGACCTGGTGCGGGAAGTTGCCCGCGCGCTCGGCGCAGGGCGGCGTGCCGCGCTGCTGCTGGGCGGGCGCGCGTTGCGCGAGCCCCTGCTTCGACTGGCCGCGCGCATCGCGGCGCGCACCGGCGCGCGTCTGCTGGGCGAGGTGTTTCCCGCGCGCATGCAGCGCGGCGCGGGTCTGCCGGTGGTGGAGCGCCTGGCCTACCTGCCCGAGCTGGCCGCGGTGCAACTGGCCGAGCTCGACGAGCTCGTGCTGCTGGATGCGCGCGAACCGGTGTCCTTCTTCGCCTACCCGGGCAAGGCGGCGCGCCTGCTGCCGCCGGGCTGCCGGGTGCGCGCGCTGGCCGAGGCGCCATGCGACCTGCACGAGGCGCTCGAGCGTCTGGTCCGGCAGCTCGATGCGGGCAGCGCGCCGCCGTTGCTGCAGGCGGCGGCGCGCCCGCCCCGTCCGCGCGGCGCGCTCAATGCGCGCAAGGTCTGTCAGGCGCTGGGCCACCTGCTGCCCGAGGACGCCATCGTGGTCGACGAGGCGCAGACCTCGGGGGTCATGCTGCCGGCCTTCACCGCGGGCGCGCCGGCGCACGATCTGCTGGCGCTGACCGGCGGGGCGATCGGGCAGGGTCTGCCGCTGGCGCTGGGCGCCGCGGTGGCCTGCCCCGGGCGTCCGGTGATCGCGCTGGTGGGCGACGGCGCCGCCATGTACACGCCGCAGGCGCTGTGGAGCATGGCCCGCGAGGGCGCGCGGGTGATCGCCGTGGTGTTCAACAACCGGGCCTATTCGATCCTGGAGCTCGAGCTGCAGCGCGTCGGGGCGGGTCGCGCGCGAGGGCGTGCGCGCGCGCAGTTCGACCTGGCCCGGCCGGAGCTGGACTTCGTGCGCCTGGCCGAAGGCATGGGCGTGTCCGCGCGGCGGGCCGCCACGGCGCCGGAATTCCTCGCGGCACTCGAGCATGCGCTGGCGCATCCGGGCCCGCATCTTATCGAGGCCGTGGTGCCGCGCGCCTATGCGGGCCTGAAGCTGCGCCTGCTGCCGCGCCTGCTCGCCGCGCTGGACCGCCTGCCGCCGGGCATGGCCAGGGCGGTCAAGCGCGGCGTGGCCCCCTGAGGACCGCGGCTCCGCGGTCCCATACGCATGGGCACGTCCACGCACGAGACGCGACCGAGGGCCCCCGCGGCGGGAGGCGGGTTGCAGGTCGACGCGCTGCGGGCCTGGCTGGAGGCCTCCACCGGACGCCCGGTGCGCCTGCTCGAGACCCACCTGTCCTGGGTGCTGCTCGACGGCGAGCACGCCTGGAAGATCAAGAAGCCCCTGCGCCTGGGCTTCGTGGACTTCTCCACGCCGAAGGCGCGGCTCCATGCCTGCCGCGAGGAGCTGCGCCTGAACCGACGCCTGGCTTCGTGGCTGTACCTCGACGTGGTGCCCGTGCGCGGCAGCCCGGCGCGGCCGCGCCTGGGCGGGGAGGGCCGCGCGATCGACCACGCGCTGCGCATGCGCCAGTTCCCGGACGACGCCCTGCTTGGCCGCCGCCTGGCCGAAGGCCGGCTCGACGGCGCCACGGTGGACCGCCTGGCCGCGCGGCTCGCGGAGTTCCACCTGCGGGCGCCGCGCGCGGCACCCGATGCCGGCCACGGCGCGCCGGCACAGGTGCTGGGCGCCACCGCCCAGGTGCTGACGGGACTCGCCGCGCGGGGCCCCGACCCCCGCCTTGCCGAGCTGGCGGCGTGGTGCGGAGCCGAGGGACGGCGCCTGCGCCGGCGTTTCGAGGCGCGCCTGCGCGATGGCTGGGTGCGCGAGGGTCACGGCGACCTGCATCTGGACAACCTGGTCGAGATCGACGGCGAGATCACCGCCTTCGACTGCCTCGAATTCGACCCCTCGCTGCGCTGGATCGACGTGCAGGCCGACATCGCCTTCGCCTGCGTGGACCTGCAGGCCCACGGACGCGCCGATCTGGGCTGGCGCCTGCTCGACGGCTGGCTCGAGGCGATCGGCGACCATGCCGGCATGGCCGTGCATCGCTACTACATGGTCTACCGGGCCCTGGTGCGCGCGCTGGTGGTCGCGATCCGCCGCGCGCAGGGCGTGCCGGACGGCGGCACGGACTACCTGGCCGTGGCCGTCCGGCTCGCGCGCGCCCGCCAGCCGCGACTGCTCATCACCCGCGGGCCTTCGGGCTCGGGCAAGAGCCGGCTGGCGCTGGCGCTGGTCGAGGCGACGGGCGCGGTGCGCCTGCGATCGGACGTCGAGCGCAAGCGCCTGTTCGGGCTCGGAGCCCTGCAGGCCGGCGATGCGCGGCGCGTCTACTCGGCACGGGCCACGCTTCGCACCTACGCCAGCCTGCGTCGGCGCGCGCGCGACGTGCTCGCCGCGGGCTATCCGGTCATCGTCGACGCGGCGTTCCTGGACGCGACGCGGCGCCAGGCCTTCGCCGCGCTGGCGCGCGCCATGGGAGTGCCTTTCGCGCTGCTCGATTGCCATGCGGATCCCGCGCTGTTGCGCGAGCGCGTGCGGGCGCGGCGCCTGCGCGGCGACGACCCCTCGGAGGCCGACCTGCAAGTGCTCGAAGCGCAACTCGCGCGCACCGAGGCCCTGCGCCCCGAGGAGTGCGCGCTGTGCATCGACGTGGATACCGGCGTGCCGATCGACACCCCGGCGGTGGTCGCGCGCTGGGCGGCCCTGGCCGGCCGTGGCGCGGCCGCGGGGGGCGCTCCGTGAGTCCGCCGGGCCGCCGCATCGACGTGTGCAACGGCGACGCCGACGGGCTGTGCGCCGTCGTGCAGTGGCGCCAGATCGATCCCGCGCCGGCCGAGCTGATCACCGGACTCAAGCGCGACATCGAACTGCTGGGCCGGGTGAGCGCCGGCGCGGGCGACGAGATCCTGGTCTGCGACCTGTCCATGCAACGCAATCTGCGCGAACTCCTGCGCCTGCTCGACGCGGGGGCCAGCGTGCGTTATTTCGACCATCACGCGGCGGGGGACGTCCCGCGCCATCCCGGGCTGCAGGCGCATCTGGATTTCTCGCCCCGCATGTGCAGCAGCCTGCTGGTCGACCGCTTCCTGGGCGGTCGCCGGCGCGCCTGGGCCCTCGTGGGCGCCTATGGCGACAACCTGGCCGAGGTGGCCGATGCGCTGGCGCTGCGCGAGGGCCTCGACGCGGGCCGTCGCGCGGCGCTGCGCCGGCTCGGCGAGGCCGTGAACTACAACGCCTACGGCGACTCCGAGGCCGACGTGCTGATCCCCCCGGCGGATCTGTATCGCCTGCTGCTGCGCTACGAGGACCCGTTGCTGCTGCTCGAACGCGAGCCCGTCGTCGGGCGCATCGACGCGCTGCGCGACGCCGACCTGCGGCAGGCGCTGGCCCTGGGTCCCTGGCGCGAAGGGGCGCGTTCGCGCATCTGGCGCCTGCCGGACGCCGCCTGGAGCCGCCGCGTGGGCGGAAGCCTGGCCAATCTGCTCGCCGGGCAGCGCCCGGCGCTGGCGCACGCGGTGCTGCGCGACACCGCCGCGGGCCCGCTGGTGGCCAGCGTGCGCGCCCCGTTGCGCGCGCCGTGGGGCACCCACGAGCTGTGCGCGCGGTTCGGCGGTGCCGGGCGCGCAGGGGCCGGCGGCATCGACGCCCTGCCGCCGGGCGAGTTGAAGCGTTTCGTCGATGCCTTCGACGCGGCGCAGTGGTCGCGAGGCCGCCGAGGGCGACAGCCTCGGTAGCGCGGCGGGTCCGGGCTCCGGCGCGCGCACGAGGCGAGACGGATACAACTCGATACGCCACTTTGTCGCGGAATGGCCTGAAAATGGACCAAAAGCCGCGCCCCCGCGGGGTGCAGCGGCCAGGCACGGCCACGACGGCCGTCGCCAGTACACTGGGATGCAGGGATCGAGGGGGGCGCCATGCACACTCCGAGCGCCGTCGCCGACGGCAAGCAGGATCCGGGCTGGTACGCGCACGCGATGGAGCGCCTGCTGGAGGTGGTGCAGCGCCTGTCGCTGGCGCGCGACCTGGACAGCGTCATGCGCATCGTGCGCCGGGCCGCGCGCGAACTGACCGGCGCCGACGGCGCCACCTTCGTGCTGCGCGACGGCGACCGCTGCTTCTACGCCGACGAGGACGCCATTGCCCCGCTGTGGAAGGGCCAGCGCTTCCCCCTTGAAGCCTGCATCAGCGGCTGGGTGATGCTGAACCGCGAGGCCGCGGCCATCGAGGACATCTACGCCGACGCGCGCATCCCGGCCGAGGCCTATCGCCCGACCTTCGTGCGCAGCCTGGCCATGGTGCCCATCCGCACCCTCGACCCGCTGGGCGCGATCGGCAACTACTGGGCCAGCCGGCACCTGCCCACGCAGGCCGAACTGCGGGTGTTGGGCGCGCTCGCGGACACCACCGCGGTGGCCATGGAGAACCTGCGCGTCTACGCGGAGCTGGAAGCCCGCGTGGCGCAGCGCACGGCCGCGCTGCAGGCGATCCTGGACCATGTCGACGTGGGCATCGGCTTCTCGGTCGATGCCAGGCTGCAAAGCGCCAATCCCAAGCTGGCCCAGATCCTGGGCGGCGTGTCCGCCGCGGCGCTGGCCGGGCGAGCCTTGCACGAACTGCTGCGACCCCTGCCCGGCGATGCGGCGCCGGAGCTCGAGGCCGTGGTGCGCGCAGGCGCCGCCGGCACGCAGCCCTACGGCGCCGAGCTCGGCCTGCTGCGCCTGGACGACAGCCCCTTCTGGGCGCGCGTGGCGGCGCGCACCATCGCCGGCGATTCCCAGGCCGCGGCGGGGGACGCGGCGCGTTCCACCATCTGGGTGGTGGAGGACATCAGCGTGGCCAGGGCGCGCGAGCGTGCGCTCGAGGATCTGCGCCATACCGCCGAGGCGGCCGCACGCTTCAAGTCCGAGTTCCTGGCCAGCATGAGCCACGAGCTGCGCACGCCCCTGAACGCCATCATGGGCTTCTCGGAGGTGTTGCGCGACGGCCTCGCCGGCCCGATGGAGCCGCGCCAGGTGGAATACGTCAGCGACATCTACGACAGCGGCGAGCATCTGCTGGAGCTGATCAACGACGTGCTCGACCTGTCCAAGATCGAGGCCGGCAAGATGTCCCTGGAGCGCGAGCCCGTGGATCTGGCTCAGCTGGCGCGAGGCTGCCTGTCCATCGTGAAGGAAAAGGCGATGGCCCACGGGGTCACGCTGCAGCACAGCATTCCCGAGACGCTGGGCGTGGGCCTGGTCGATGCGCGCAAGTTCAAGCAGATCATCTACAACCTGTTGTCCAACGCCGTGAAGTTCACCCCCGACGGCGGCGTCGTGCGCCTGTGCTGCTCCGTCGTCGGGCGCGCGCAGGCGCAACGCGCGCTGGACGCCAGCGATCGGGTCGTGCAGGAGCTCGGCGACGACTCCTGTGCCTGGCTGTTGCACATCGAGGTGTCGGACACCGGCATCGGCATCTCCCCCGAGGACATGGGCCGCCTGTTCGAGCCCTTCGTGCAGATCGACAGCTCGCTGTCGCGCCAATACCAGGGCACCGGGCTCGGACTGACCCTGGTGCGTCGCCTGGCCGCGCTGCATGGAGGCACCGTGGGCCTGCGCAGCGTTCCGGGAAGCGGCAGCACCTTCAGCGTGTGGGTCCCGCTGTACCGGGTCGAGACCCCCGCGCAGGCGCAGCCCCAGGTACCGGTGGGGCAGGCCGCCGAGCCCGGCGGTCCGCTGGCCCTGGTCATCGACGACGATGCCGGCGCGGCTTCCCTGATGCGCGTGCAACTCGAGAACCTGGGTTGCAGCGTGCAGGTGGCCGACACCGCCGAACAGGCCATGCGCATGCTGCGCGAGCACCGGCCCCGCGTGATCGTGCTCGACGTGCTGCTGCCGGGCATCGACGGCTGGGAATTCCTGGCCCGGCTCAAGGCCGACGTGCAACTCGCGTCGATCCCCGTGGTCGTCGCCTCCATCGTCGCCGATACGGGCAGGGGCGTGGCGCTCGGGGCGGTGGAGGCGCTGCAAAAGCCGGTGCCGGCGCGCATGCTGCGCGAAGTGCTGCAACGCCTGAGCCTGCTGGGTCCGCAACTGGACGGGCGCCGGCCGAATGTGCTGCTGGTCGACGACGACCCGCAGGCCCTGGAGGTGGTGGGCGCGCTGCTCGAAGCCAACGGCTGCACCACCCTGCGCGCGCAGCGCGGCGCCGATGCGCTGGCGGCGGCCGCGCTGCATCGCCCCGACCTGGTGATCCTGGACCTGCTGATGCCGGGCATGAGCGGATTCGAGGTCATCGCCGCCTTGCGTGCGGACGACGCCACCGCCGACATCCCGGTGGTGATTCTCACGGCCAAGGCGCTCGATGCCGCGGAGCGCGCGATGCTGCAGGACCAGACCTGCAGCATCGTGCACAAGAGCCGTTTCAACGAGCAGCGTCTGCTCGGCGCGCTGCGCCACGCGCTGGCGCGCGCCTGAGGGCCCCGCATGGCGACGATCCTGGTGGTCGAGGACAACGCCCAGAACATGAAGCTGGCCACGCTGGTGCTGCGCGGCGCGGGCCACGATGTGCTGCAGGCCTGCGACGCGCTTCAGGCGCTGGACCTGGCGCAGCGACATCGCCCGCCGCTGGTGCTGATGGACATCAACCTGCCCGGCGTGGACGGGCTCGAAGCGACGCGGCGCCTGAAGGCCGACGCGCGCACCGCGGGCATCAAGGTGCTGGCGCTCACCGCCTACGCCATGCCCGGCGACGAGGCTCGCATTCTCGCCGCCGGCTTCGACGGCTACCTGTCCAAGCCCATCCATCACGCGGAGCTGCGTCGCCTGGTCGAGGCCGCGCTGCAGGCGCCACCCTGAACCGGAGACCCCCATGTCCGTGCCCAGCGCCAAGCGCGTGCTGCTTGTCGACGATGACCCGGTGAACCGCGAGTATCTGCGCGTGCTGCTTGAGGCCGAAGGGCACCGCACGCTGGAAAGCGGCGACGGCGAGCACGCGCTGCGCCAGGCGCAAGCCGAACGCCCCGACCTGATCCTGCTCGACGCCATGATGCCGGGAAAGGACGGCTTCCAGGTGGTGCGCGAACTCAAGGCCGACGAGGCCACGCGTTCGATTCCGGTGATCATGGTCACCGCGCTGGACGACCGCGCGGCGCGCCTGCGCGCGCTCGACTGCGGCGCGGAGGAGTTCGTCGCCAAGCCCGTGGACCGCGCGGAGCTGTGGGTGCGGGTGCGCAACCTGCTGCGCCTGAAGGAATACAGCGACCTGCTGGAGCAGCACAACCGCGCGCTGGAATGCCAGGTGCGCGAACGCAGCGCGCAACTGGCGGCCAGCCACCTCGACACCATCTACACCATCATGCGCGCGGCCGAGTTCCGCGATCAGGAGACCGGCGCGCACATCAAGCGCATCAGCCACTATTGCCGCGAGCTGGCCGCGCGCCTGGGCATGGGCGCGGAATTCGTCGACACCATCTTCCACGCCTCCCCGCTGCACGACGTGGGCAAGATCGGGATCCCCGATCACATCCTGCTCAAGCCGGGCCCGCTGGACGCCGGCGAGTGGACCACGATGCAGACCCACGCCACGCTGGGCGCGCGCATCCTGACCCGCGACGAGGGCGTCTCGGCCTACCTGCGCATGGGCGCGGACATCGCGCACAGCCACCATGAGCGCTGGGACGGCAGCGGCTACCCGCAGGGCCTGGCCGGCGAGGCCATCCCCCCGAGCGCGCGCATCATGGCCATCTGCGACGTGTACGACGCCTTGCGCAGCCGCCGGCCCTACAAGCCGCCGATGGAGCATGCCGCGGCGATGGACGTGATCCTGCGGGGCGACGGACGCACGCTGCCGGGGCATTTCGATCCGGCGGTGCTCGACGGCTTCGTGCACGCCGCCGCCGAATTCGACGCCATCTACACCTGCCATGCGGACTGAATGACGGGGCCGACCCCACCGCAGCGCGGGCGACCCCGGGGCGGCCCGCGGCGTCCTGCGCATCCGCCGATTGCGGCGTAGAGTAGCGGTCTGTGCGCTGCGCGCCGGCTCGCGCGCGGCGGCACCTTCCATGACCCCCAAGACTTCCTCCGCGCCATCCGGCGAGGGCCCGCGCGGCCGCGTCGCGGGCACCCTGCTGCGCACCTTCCACTCGCTGCAGGGCTACAACTACCGCATCTGGGCGGCCGGCGCCCTGGTGTCGAACATCGGCACCTGGATGCAGCGCATCGCGCAGGACTGGCTGGTGCTGACCGTGCTCACCCACGACAGCGGCGCCTCGGTGGGCCTGGTGATGTCCCTGCAGTTCGGCCCCCCGATCGTGCTCATGCCGCTGGCCGGCATGGCCGCCGACCGCTTCGACCGCCGCCGCCTGCTCATGGTGACCCAATCGGCGATGGCGCTGCTGGCGCTGGGTCTGGGCCTGCTGACCCTGCTCGGCGTGGTGCGGCTGTGGCAGGTCTACGCCTTCGCCGGGGTGCTGGGCTGCGTGAGTTCCTTCGACGCCCCGGCGCGCCAGACCTTCGTGGCCGAACTCGTCGGCGACGAGGCGCTTCCCAACGCCGTGGCGCTGAACTCCACACTGTTCAACGGCGCGCGACTGGTGGGGCCGGCGGTGGCCGGGCTGATGATCGCCGCGGTCGGCAGCGGCTGGGTGTTCGTGATCAACGCCCTGTCCTTCGTGGCGGTCATCGCCGCGCTGGCGACCATGCGCACGTCCGAGCTTCGGCGCGCGCCGCGGGCGCCGGCCGGCCCCTCGGGCATCGTCGAGGGCTTTCGCTACCTGCGCGGGCGCCCGGACCTGATCGTCGCGCTGACCATGTTGTTCCTGGTGGGCACCTACGGGCTGAACTTCCCCATCTTCATCTCCACCATGTCGGTGAGCGCCTTCCACGGCGGGCCCGATCTGTACGGTGCGCTGTCGTCGTGCATGGCCGTGGGGTCGGTCGCCGGCGCCCTGCTGGTGGCCGGGCGCAAGCGTCCCCACCTGGTGCTGCTGCGCGTGAGCGCGCTGTCCTTCGGCGTGGCCTGCGCGCTGGCGGCGGCGATGCCCGGGCCGTGGAGCTTCGGCATCGTGCTCGCCCTGGTGGGCTCGCTGGCGCAGACCTTCACCACCTCGACCAACAGTCTGGTGCAACTGTCCACCGAGCCCTTCATGCGCGGACGCGTGATGGCCATCTACATGGGCATCTTCCTCGGCTGTACTCCGTTGGGCGCGCCGCTGGTGGGCTGGGTGGCCGATGCCTTCGGCCCGCGCTGGGCGCTGGGCGTGGGGGCCGCCTCGGGCTTCGCCGCGGCCGCGCTCGCCACCTGGTACCTGGAGCGCGGCAAGCGCCGGCGCGCCGACGGCCCGCCGCCGGGCCCGGCGGGCGGAGTCGCCGAGGCGGGTTGACCGCGCCGGCCGTGCGCCGATGCGCGGGGCTCGTGGCGCGCTGCGCCGCGTTCGCGTATGTTCGGCGGGACGGGGCCCGCGCGGGCCCGCTCCCAAACCGTTCGCCCGGAGATCCGCCATGAAGCCGCAAGCCGACGAGGCTGCCCAGGGTCCGGCGCAAGACGCCGGGCTGATCGAACGCGAGGACAGCAAGCTGCAGCGCAAGCTGGGTTTCTGGTCGCTGCTGGCCGCCGGTCTGGGGAGTGTGATCGGCTCGGGCTGGCTGTTCGCCTCGATGTACGCGGCACGCGCCGCGGGGCCGGCCGCGCTGGTGTCCTGGCTGGTGGGCGGGGTGCTGATGCTGCTGGTGGCATTGGTCTACGCCGAGCTCGGCATGGTGCGCCCGGAGTCAGGCGGCCTGGTGCGTTATCCCCTGTACTCCAACGGGCGCCTGGCCGCCACCGTGATCGGCGTGGCCATGTGGCTGGCCTACGTGAGCAATCCGCCGACCGAGGCGGCCGGCGTGGTGCAGTACGCGGCGGCCTGGCTGCCCGGCGTGTACGACACCGCGGCGGGCGTGCTCACGCCCCGCGGCCTGGCGCTGGCGGTGCTGCTGATGGCCGGCTTCGTGCTGCTGAACTATTTCGGCGTGAAACTGTTCGCCCGCTCCAACAACCTGGTCACGGCGATCAAGATCCTGGTGCCCGTGCTCACCCTGGCGCTGCTGCTGGCCAGCGGTTTCGACCACGCCAGCCCCTCCGGAGGGCTGGCCAACCTGAGCGCGCACGGCGGCTTCGCGCCCCTGGGCTACGCGCAGGCGCTGGGCGCGGTGGCCTCGGCGGGCCTGATCTTCGCCTACACCGGGTTTCGCAACATCGTCGAGCTCTCGGGCGAGGCCGTGAACCCGCGACGCGACATCCCGCGTTCGATGATCGCCACGCTGCTGATCACCATCGCGCTGTACCTGGCGCTGCAGACCGCCTTCCTGCTGGCCCTGCCGCCGCACCTGCTGGCCGGCGGCTGGCAGGGGGTGAACCTGGATTCGCCCTTCGCCGACCTGGCGCGCATGCTGGGCATGAGCTGGCTGTACTGGATGCTCATCGCCGATTCGATGCTCTCGCCTTCGGGCTCGGGCATCGTGTTCACGTCGGCCAATGCGCGCAACCTGTACGGCATCGCCAAGAACGGCCTTTTGCCGCGGGCGCTGATGCACGTGCACGAAGCCTCGGGCATTCCGCGCCGCGCGCTGCTGGTGAATTTCCTGGTCGGCGTGGCCCTGTTGCTGCCGCTGCCGAGCTGGCACGCCATCGTGCGGCCGCTGAGCGCGGTCATCGTGTTCACCTTCTCCATCGGCGCGGTCGCGCTGCCGGTGTTTCGCGCCGAAGGCGTCGGCACGCCGGCCGACCGCCTGCCCGGCATGCGCGTCGTGGCGCCCCTGGCCTTCGTCGTCAGCACCCTGGTCATGTACTGGGCGAGCTGGAACGTGCTGCGAACGACCCTGCCGGTGATGCTCGCCGCGGTGGCCTGGTACGCCTGGATGCACCTGCGCGCCCGGCGCGCCGGCAGCCGCGGGGTCGACTCGGCAGCCACCTTCATCGACGCCACCGACTGGCGCGGCGGCGCCTGGCTGCTGGTGTACCTGGCGCTGACCTACCTGCTGTCGCTGCTGAGCACGCGCGGCGGCCTGGGCTGGTTCAGCGAAGGCTGGGGCAGCCTGCTGGCGGCCGCGATGTCGCTGGCCTGCTACGCCTGGGGCGTGCGGGCGGGGCGGCGCTACGTGCGCGTGCGCAGGCCGGGTTTCGCGTGAGCGGGGCGCGCGCGGTGCGTGCGCGATCCGCGGTGGATGATCCGTGACAAGGACTCTCGCGTGGAGCCCGGGTAGCATGGTGCGGCGCACCATGCTTCGAGCACTCCACCCCTTCGCCGCCGAGCCATGAACCATTCCGCCAGCCCTTCGACCCCCAACGTCAACGTTCCCTTTTTCTGGCCTGCGTTGATGACCGCGGACCTGGCGCGCCAGGGCCTGGAGCTGGCCGCGCGCAACGTGCGATTCCTCGAGGAGGAGACGCGCCTGCACGGCGGTATCAAGCCGCGTCTGGCGACCCCCCACGCGCTGCGCATGGAGCTGCGCACGCTGGGCCTGTGCGACTACTCGGAGCCCGGCGCCGACGGCCTGCCCACGCTGGTGGTGGCTCCCTACGCCGGGCATACGTCGATGATCGCCGACTACCACGACGGGCAGAGCCTGATGCAGACCCTGCGCGCCGGCGGCGTGCGCCACCTGCTGCTCACCGACTGGCACAGCGCGACACCGGACATGAAGGATTTCGAGGTCGACCAGTACCTGGCCGACCTGCTGGCCTGCGTCGACGACCTGGGCGGCGAGGTCTGCCTGGTCGGGTTGTGCCAGGGCGGCTGGCTGTCGGCGATGCTGGCGGCGCGCTATCCCGAGAAGGTGCGGGCGCTGGTGCTCGCCGGTTCGCCCATCGACACCCATGCCGGCAACGGGCCGCTGGTGCGCATGGTGCACCAGAGCCCCATGAGCTTCTACGAGGAACTGGTGGCCGTCGGCGGCGGACTCATGCGCGGGCGCTACATGCTGGCCGGGTGGAAGAACATGCACCCCGAGCAGCACTACGTGCAGGAGCACATCGACCTGTACGAGCACATCGACGATCCCGCCTGGCTGCGCAAGGCGGAGGCCTTCGATCGCTGGTACGAGAATCCGCTGGATCTGCCCGGACGCTGGTACCTGCAGGTGATCGACCACCTGTTCAAGCGCAACGACCTGGCCCACGGGCGCTTCGTGGGCCTGGGGCGCCGGCTGCTGCTCGAGCAGGTGCGCTGCCCCCTGTATCTGCTGGCCGGCGAGTCGGACGACATCACGCCGCGCGAGCAGGTGTTCGCCGCCGAGCAGCTGATGGGTTCGAGCAAAGTGCGAAAGCGCGTGGTTCCGGGCGGGCACGTGGGCCTGTTCATGGGTGCGCGCACCCTGCACGATGTCTGGCCGGAGATTGCCGCATGGCTGGGCACGCACGGCGCGGGCGCCTCGCCCGGTGCCGCCGGCTGAAGCCGCGGCGCTTCCCCGGGGACACGGCCCTCAGGCCGGGCAGGATTCCAGGGAAGCTCCGGATTCGCCACGCGCCCGGACGGGCTGCAGTGCGCGCTCGCGTTGACGAAGCTCGCGGGCTTCGGCGGCGACTTCGCGCGCCGACACCACGCGCAGCTGCAGCGGGCCCCAGGCTGTCGCCACCGCGCGGCCGTGCCCGCGCAGCCGGTAGGCCTGGCCCGGCTCGAGGAACACATCCTGCGGCTCGCCTTCCTCGGTGATCCACAGCATGCCCGGGCGCTCGGCGGCTTCGGCGCTCGTGTAGGCGCGCAGTTCCGCCCCCGCGTGCTTGCGCAGGTGCAGGCTGTCGCCATCGAACAGATTGATCCGGCTGCGTTCCACGCGCAGGGTTTGTTCATTCTTCAGGATCATGATGTGCTCCTAGGGCAGTCGTGAAGCCCATTTCGAGTGCCCAGCGAGAATTTCGTGGGATCTTGAGAGCTTCTAGGAGGCATATTAGGAACAACCCGAAGGGAACCAAAACGCTATTTTGGTATTGCTATCATGCACAGAATGCATGATGAAAGATTCAGGCCAAGTGCCGGAAAGGATCGACAACGGCTGGCTCCGACTCGCCGTATCGACACCGGATTCCTGCGCGCGTTCGAGGCGGCCGCGCGCCTGGGCGGATTCACCGCGGCCGCGCGCGAGTTGTCGCTGACCCAATCCGCGCTGAGCCGGCAGATCCAGTCCATCGAGCGCGAGGTCGGCGTCGCGCTGTTCGAGCGCGACGGACCGCGCGTGCGCCTGTCTGCGGCCGGCGAGCGCCTGGCAGCGGCCCTGCGGCCGGCGCTGGCGGCGCTGGACGCCACCGTGGAGCAGTTGCGCCAGTCCTCGCAGCGCCCGCGCGTGCGCATCACCACCTTCGCCTCCTTCGCGAGCCTATGGCTGATGCCGCGCCTGCCCTTGTTCCAGGCCCAACACCCCGAGGTGGACATCGCCGTGGAAGCGTCAGACCAGATCGCCGACCTGGACGCCAGCGGGCAGGACGTGGCGCTGCGCCTGGCGCGACCCGCGCACGCGGCCGTGCGCGAGGATCTGGCGCAGGCCTTGTTCGAGGAGCGCATCGCGCCGGTGTGCAGCCCGCGCCTGCTGGCGGAGTTGCAGCGCCGCGGAACCACCTTGCGCACGCCGGCGGATCTCGCGCGCACCACGCTGATCGGCGAGGTCGGTCCGGGCGGCAGTCCTGTCGCGGCCTATGCGTACCTGGACGCGCTGTCCTGGCAGGCGTGGTTCCGGTCCGTCGGCCACCGCGACGTGCAGCCGCTGAGCTGGCTGCACCTGAACTTCACGCACCAGACGGTGCAGGCCGCGCAGGCCGGCATGGGCGTGGCGATGGGCCAGCTGGGCCTGATCCGCCCGCTGCTGGCCGACGGCAGCCTGGTCATGCCGCTGGGCGAGCCGCAGGCTTCGGGAGTCTTCTACTACATGGTCCTGCGCGAACGCTCGCGCGAGCGTCCCGAGGTGCGCGCGCTGGTGGACTGGCTGCGCACGCAACTGGTGCAGGAGCAGACGCCGGACGCTTCCACCCCGGCTCAGGGTCCGCAGAGGGCTCGCTAGCAGGCTGCTAGCTTCCGCCCCGGGGAATCGGCTCGGGGGGCAGGTCCTCGGGGGGCGTGCGCGGGGTCTGGGGGTCGGGTCGGCGTTGCGCGTGACGCGGACCCTGGCCCGCATGGCGCGGCGCCTCCTGACTGTCTTCGCGTCGGTCTTCGCGCGGCCCTTCGCCCGGCGGCTTGTCGGAGGCCGGCGTCGCGCGGGGCTGCCCCGGCTCGCCCGGGGCGTCGTCGGCCAGCTTGGGGTCGCGCACCGGGAACGCGCCCTCGGGGGTGACGGCCAGCGGGTCGCTGGCGGGGAAGGATTCCACCAGCGCATGGTCGAGCTGTTCCTCGATCTGCCGGTTGCGCCGCAGGGTTTCGCGCTCGTACTGCATGCGCTGTTCGCGTGCCTGCGGGTCGGGGGCCGGGCGCGAGGGACGCTTCGCGCTGGTCGCGGCGTCGTCTTCGCGCAGCGGGCGCGAGGGATCGGAGTGGGAGGTGTTCATCGTGGCGGTAGGTTGAGGGTTCGGGACGAGATGCCGGCGCGGGGACGGGCGACTGCCTGGGGCCGTCGCGAGTTCCACGGCCACCAGGGGCCGCGACGCCGGACAGGGTTGGGGTCCATGGTTGCGCATTCGCGCCGGCCTTGCAGGCGCGGGGCATGCGCCCGCGCGCGCCTATGGGCCTATGGCTGGCGGGGTTGACGTCTGTCACTTTCCGTAGCTTCAGGCGCGCGACGCGGCTGCTACGCTGCCCTCGGGCCCTCAGGCGTGGCCTGGACGAGCGGGCCTCTCACACATCCAGGAGACGACCATGTGCGAATTGTTCGCGGTCAGCAGCGCGCGCGCGGCGCGCGTGCGCCTGCGCTTTGCCGAGTTCGCCACGCACGGCGCGCCGCTCGAGCCCGACGGGGTGGCCGGCAATCCCGACGGTTGGGGCGCGGCCTATTTCGACGGCGTGGACGCCCACGTGCTGCGCGAACCGGTACCGGCGGTGCGCAGCGCCTTCGCGCGGGTGCTGGAGGACCACGACTTCCACAGTCCGCTGGTACTGGCGCACGTGCGCCGGGCTTCGCGGGGGCCGGTGGCCCTGGCCAACACCCAGCCCTTCGTGCGCGAGCTCGGCGGCCGCGTGCATGTGTTCGCGCACAACGGCGACCTGCCGCAGGTGCAGGAACGCTGGCCGCTGCCGGTGGTGGCCGGCCGCATGCTCGCGCAGCCTGTCGGCCAGACCGATTCGGAGCATGCCTTCTGTCATCTGCTGCGCCGGCTCGAGGCGCTGTGGCTCGACGCCGATGGCGTGCCGGACGCCGCGTCTCGTCTCGAGGTGGTTCGGGAATTCGCCGAGCGCATGCGTTCGCTGGGGCCGGCGAACTTTCTCTACACCGATGGCGACTGCCTGTTCGCGCATGCCGACCGCCGGCATCAGGCCGACGGCAGCGTGCGCGAACCGGGGCTGCACCTGTGGTTGCGCCGCGCGGCCGCCGTGCACGAGCACGAAGCGCATGGGCTGCAGGTGCATGCCAGCCACGCCGCTGCGCATCCGATGGCGATGCTGGCCAGCGTCCCGCTGGGTCGGGGCGACTGGCAGATGCTGCCGCGGGGTACCGTGGTCGGATTGCGACAGGGCGAGCGTTTCGCTTGATCCAGATCTCCCGGGGCCGGGCCGGCCCCTGTTCGCGGGGTGATATTTCTGAGAAACACGTTAAGATTTATCACACAACGCCTTGGATTCACAGACTATTTGCTTCGTGGGCTGCGGTAGGGGGCAGTCACTGCCCGGGCCGGCGGCCGCCTGCTGCAGGTTCTCGACTCCGCCCCGCCATGCCCGCTACCGCCCTGAGCACCCAGCACACCGTCGAGCAAGCCAAGGTCCTGGCCTTTCGCGCCGTCGACTTCCTGCTCGAACACGAAGTCGCGCCGATTCCCCTGAGCTACGGGGTCGCCTACGAATACCTCAGCGGCGGCAGTCCGGAGCTGTGCCGCACCCTGGACGAGTATCTGCACAGCGGGCGCAAGATCGACGCCTTCGTGTTGCGCGACCTGCACGAGCGCCATCTGGCGGTCGACCGCTCGACCCCGCTGCGCAGCGTGGGCAACGATTTGCAGCAGTTGCTGGGTGAATTGACCCAGAACATCGAGGAAGCGGGGCGGGGCGCCGAGGAGTTCGGCCAGGCCCTCGACACCACCCTGGGCAGTCTGGGCGACAACGCCGACGCGCAAAGCCTGCGCATCATCGCCAGCGGCCTGGTGGTGGCCACCCAGCGCGCCCGCCAGCGCAACGAGCACCTGCAGCAGCGCCTGCAGGTCACGCTGGCCGAGAGCGAGAAGCTCAAGCTGGAACTGGAGCGCCATCGGCGCGAGGCCCTGATCGATCCGCTCACGGGCCTGTGGAACCGGCGTGCCATGGACAACGAGCTCGACGAGCTGATGGCGGTGGAGCCCGATGCGCCCTTGAGCCTGCTGATGCTGGACATCGACCACTTCAAGCGCATCAACGACACCCACGGCCACGCCCTCGGCGATGCCGTGTTGCGTCACGTCGCCGAGGCGATCCGCAAGTGCCTGCGCAGCGACGACCATGCAGTGCGCTACGGGGGGGAGGAGTTCCTCGTGCTGTTGCCGCGCACCTCGCTGCTGGAGGCCGCGCAGGTGGCGGAGAACATCCGCACGCGCGTGGCCGCGCTGCGGCTGCGCCGGCGCAGCGACAACCTGGTGCTCGAGCCCTTCACCGTGTCGCTGGGCGTGGCCAGCCGCAAGCCCGGGGACACGCGCGACACCTTGCTGCGCCGCACCGACCGGGCGCTGTACCGCTCGAAGGACGCGGGGCGCAACCGCGTGAGCCTCGACGGCGACCACGGACACGCTCCCGGGCACGCCTGAGGCGGCCCGCCCCCCGCTCGGCCCGCGCTGCCGCGCGGCTCGGCGCAGGGTCTCAATGCGCTCCCGCGGCCTCGCTGCCGCCGGCGCCCGCGGTTCCGGGCCGGACCAGCCAGACCAGCACGATCATCGCCACGAACAGCCAGGCGCTGAGCCGGAACATCTCGTCCACCGAGATGGTCGAGGCCTGCACGTCGATCAGGCGGTTGATGACTCCCAGCGCCTGCTGGTGGCTCAGTCCGCCCGCCTCCAGCATGTGCATCACGCCCTCCGATCGCGGGCCTTGCGTGTAGATGTGCTGCGCCAGTTGCTCGTGGTGCAGGCTGGAGCGGTTGTCCCACAGCGTGGTGTAGATCGAGGCCCCGAAGGAGCCCGCGGTGATGCGCGCGAAATTCGACAACCCGGCGGCCGAGGCCACGCGCTGGTGCGGCAGGCCGCCCAGGATGATGCCCAGCAGCGGGATGAAGAACGTGGCGGTGGCCACGCCCTGGATCACCGTGGGCAGCGAATAGTCCCAATAGGTGTCCCCGGCGGTGAAGCGCGAGCGCATCCAGAACACCAGCGCGAACACCAGGAAGGAGAATGAAGTCACCCAGCGGGTGTCCACGCGGCTGGCGTAGCGGCCCACGAAGGGCATGAACAGCAGCGCGAACAGCCCCACCCAGGCCAGCACGCCGCCGGCCGCGGTGGCCGTGTAGCCGATGTACTCCTGCAGCCACAGCGGCAGCAGCACGAGGGAGCCGAAGTACATGCCGTAGGCCAGCGAGAGCATGATCGTGCCCAGGGTGAAATTCGGCAGCGCGAACAGCCGGAGATCGACCACGGGGTGGCGGTCGGTGAGCTCCCAGATCATGAACAGCACGAAGCCCACCACCGCGGCCACGGCCAGCATGATGATGGTGGTGGAGCCGAACCAGTCGAGTTCCTCGCCCTTGTCGAGCATCACCTGCAGGGAGCCGACCCAGATGACCAGCAGCACCAGGCCGGTCCAGTCGATGGGCAGCTTGTGGGTGGGGGTCTCGCGCGAGCCGTAGATGGTCAGCGTGATCAGGCTGCACACCAGGCCCACGGGCACGTTGATGTAGAAGATCCAGGGCCAGGAGATGTTGTCGGTGATCCAGCCCCCGAGCAGCGGGCCGGCGATGGGCGCGACCAGCGTGGTCATCGACCACATGGCCAGCGCCATGCCGGCGCGTTCGCGCCGGTAGCTCGACAGAAGCAGGGTCTGCGACAGCGGGATCATCGGCCCGGCGGACGCGCCTTGCAGCACGCGGAACACGATCAGCACCGGCAGGCTCGGCGCCTGTCCGCACAGGAAGGAGAACAGCGTGAACAGCGCGATGCTCGCCAGGAAGGTGCGCACGGCGCCGAAGCGCTGGGTCAGAAAGCCGGTCAGCGGAACCGCGATGGCATTGGCGACGCCGAAGGAGGTGATCACCCAGGTGCCCTGGGACGAGCTCACGCCCATGTCGCCGGCGATGGACGGGATGGACACGTTGGCGATCGACGTGTCCAGCACGTTCATGAAGGTCGCCAGGCTGAGCGCGATGGTGCCGATCACCAGCGTGCCCCCGGTCAGGGGCCTCAGGTGCGCGGGCGCCGCGGGAATGGGCGCCGGTTCCGGCGCAGGCGCGGCCGCGTCGGCCGGGGTATCGGGGTTCATCGGGATATCGTCGGTTTCTTATCAAATGATATCTTCTCGGCTGATTTCATGCCGTGGGCGCTCCGCGCGCCGCCCTGCCCGTTCCGCCACCGACGTTCCCCATGGACCGCCTGCGCAATTTCGGATTCCTGCTGGCCGAGCTCAGCCGACGCTACGTGCAGTTGTTCGAGCAACTGGCGCAGGGCACCGGGCTGAAGCTGACCACCTGCAGGGCACTGGCCTACCTGGAGCGCCATGAGGGCATCTGCCAGTCACGCCTGGCGGAACTGGCGGCGATCGAGCCCATGGCCCTGGTGCGGCTGCTCGATCGCCTGCAGGCGGAGGGCCTGGTGCAACGCGTGGCGGATCCCCAGGACCGGCGCGTGCACCGCCTGGTGTTGTGCGAGGCGGCGCGCCCGGTGCTGCAACGCATCCGCGAGATCTCCAGCCGTGCGCGCGAGCAGGTCTTCGCCGGCATCGAGCCCGCCGATCGCGAGGAATTCCTGCGCGTGCTGGAGCGATTGAACGACAACCTGGGTGCCGTGCAGGCTCCCGCGGTCCCGCTCAGGCCTGAAGACGCGCCTTCGCAGCCTGCTCGGCGGCGTCCGGGGCATCGTCCTGCTCGCTCGCCGCGCCGATACTCCAGCTGAGCTGGTGCAGGGCGCGCACCAGCCGGTCCGAGGTGCGATCCAGCGCGCCGGCGGCCAGTTCGGACATCGCCCGGTCCGGGCGACGCGACTCCTCGGCTTTGCGCAACAGTTCGCCGGCCTGCCGGTGGAATTCGGTGTGCAGCTGCTGCGCGCGCAGGAACACCGGGCGCGTGGACGGCCAGATGGTGTCGGCGTGGCGCCGCATCCAGCGCCCCAGCAGGCAGGCGTCGTCCCGGCACACCACGCGCCACTGCAGCGGGGTGCCCTGGCCGTCGAGGCTGCGCATCAGGGCGTCGCGGTACTGCTGATGGGACACGATGATGCGCTGCCAGTCCAGCGGAGCGATGTCGCGGCTGTAGAGCAGGGCCTGGCGTCCCAGCGCGGTGTCGGGACTTCCGGCGTCGAGCTCCCAGTGCCACTTGCGCACCCAGTCGGCGAAATGCTCGGCCGGCATGGGCCGCGCCAGGGCGTAGCCCTGGCCGCGCTCCACGCCCAGCGCCAGGGCCATTTCCACCAGGTCGGGGGTCTCCAGGCCTTCCATGGTCACCTGCATGTTCAGCCCCTGCGCCATGCGCACCAGCGCGCCGACGAAGGCGATGGTCTTCACCGGCTCGCCCTGGGCCTGCTGCACGATGTGCTGATCGATCTTCACGGTATGGAAGGGCAGGCTGCGCATGCGACGCAGGCTGCTGTAGCCGGAACCCAGGTCGTCCATGATCAGGCGCACGCCCAGGCGCGACAGGCTGGCGATGGCCTGGTCGCGGCGTTCGCTGTCGAACTGGTCCTCGTGGCTTTCCAGCAGCTCCAGGTGCAGGCGCGTCGCGTCGACGCGGCTGTGCTCCAGCGCCTGCGCGATCCATTGCGGGCACTCGGGGTCCATCAGCACGCTGGGCGGCAGGTTGAGACTGGCTCCCACCTGCAGGCCCTGCGCATCCCAGGTGCGCAGCCAGTGCAGGGCCAGCTCGAGGCCCTTGCGGAACAGGATGCGCAGCTCGTGGTTGCCGAAGGCCTCCAGGAATCCGCCCGGCATGAGCACGTTGTCGCCGTCCTGCAGCCGTGCCAGGACCTCCACTTCGTCGGGCTGACCGGTGACCAGGTTGACCAGCGGCTGCACGTGCAGGCGCAGCCCGCCGCCGTACAGCAGGTCGTGCAGGCGGCTGCGGCGCGTGGCCGCGATGGGCTGCTGGGCCGGGCCGCCGAGCGCTCGCTGGAAGGCCGGGCCCAGGTGGTGCTGCGCCGAGTCCAGCCACATGCGCATCGCGGGAGCCTCGAACTGGCCGGGGTGGCGCCCCAGCAGGGTGATCACCTGGTGCACGTGCCCGTGGCGGTCCAGCAGCGGGATCGCGGCCACGCTGCGCACGCCGAACTGGCGCGCGATGGGGGCGAAGGCCTCCACCGCGAGCTCGTTGGGGTCGGTGGCGATGGTGCCGCTGGTCCATGCGCGCTGCGTGGCGCCGGCGCCGTCCAGCGCGCCGCGCCGGAAGTCCAGGTCCAGCCCGGCGTCGCGCAGGGCCTGCAGGTAGCCCTGCGCTTCGCCGGAGCCGAATTCCAGCACATAGCGGTTGTCGGCATCGGGGCGTCCGCAGGCCACGCCGCAGATGCCCGCGAGCTCTCCGAGGTGGGCGACCACGTGGCGCGCCAGCTGGCCCGACTGCTCCCACGCGTCCAGCTGGTTCTCCATGGCCGCCAGATGCGCCTGTCGCTGGTGCTGCACCTCCACCGCGCCGCGCTGCATGGCATGCAGGTCCAGCGCCAGGCGTTGCTGCAGCAGGGTCTGCAGGCGCACGCGGGCGTCCAGGCGCAGCGGCAGGCGCTGCGAGACGCGTTGCAGCGCGGCGCCGTACTGGCTCAGCGCGGCCATGGCCGCGGCGCTGTCCACCCCGATCATCGCGTGCACCCGGCCCAGGCGCAGTGCTGCTAGCTCCTGTTCCTCACGCAGCAGGTCCGGACGCAGCAGGCCGCGCAGGTGGCGCGTCTGGTGCGCCTTCAGCCCGAGCACCTCCTGCTCGGTGAGCATGGCGACGATGCGCGCGTTGGCGCTGTCGGGTCCCATCTGGCGCCAGAACGCCTCCAGGAATTCATCGTCCACCTGCGCCAGTTCCGACTGCACTTTCTCGAGCAGCTCGGCGGCGGCCTCGCCGTAGGGTTCCAGCTCGACTTCCTGCGCGTCGTCCACCTGCTCGCCGCTGAGCAGCCACCAGCGCTCGCGCCGTGCCTTGGCGGCCTTGGCGGCGTACAGCGCGCCGTCGGCCTGGCGCAGCAGCGAATCGGGCTCGTCGCCATGCTCGGGGTACAGGGCCAGGCCCATGCTCATGCCGACCTCGGCCTGCACTCCCGGCGAGAGCTCGAAAGGCTCCTCGACGGCACGGTGCAGGCGCCCCAGCACCGTGGAAAGCACCTGGCGCGGATGCGCGGCGTCGAGTTCGTCGAGCACCAGCACGAACTCGTCGCCGCCCAGGCGCGCCAGCAGGTCGGACTCGCGCAGCTGCGCCTGCAGGCGCGTGGCCAGCTGCTGCAGCAGGCGGTCGCCGGCGGCGTGCCCGTAGGTGTCGTTGACCGGCTTGAAGTCGTCCAGGTCCAGCACGCCGATGGCCAGCTGGTGCCCGCCGCGGCGGGCGCGCGCCATCGCATGCGGCAGGTGCTGCTCGAGCGCCAGGCGGTTGGCCAGGCCGGTGAGCGCGTCGTGACGCGCCAGATGCGCCTGTTCGGATTCCCGCGCCTGCAGCAGTTGCTTCAGGTCGATCTCGGTCAGCGCCTGGCTGATCAGCTCCGCGGTTCGCAGCAGCGTGTCCTGCACGATGGCGTCGAGATCGGTGCTGTCGTTGGCCACCAGCACCAGCATCGCCCACAGGCGCCCCGAGCGTCGCAGCGGCAGGGTCACCGCCTCCTGCACGCAATCGGCCAGGGCATAGGCCTGCCAGGGCTCGATCAGCACGGACCCGACGTCCGTTTCCACCGCGCGTCGACCCTCGAACCAGGTGCGCGACAAGGCGTCGGCGCCATTCTGGCTCACCCGCATCTCGAGGCCGTCGAGCGTCTCGCGCGCGTGGCCGGCCGCCGCCACCAGGCGCACGCATCCGGCATCGTCCGGTTGACCGATCCAGGCGGCCGCGAACAATCCGCCTTCCAGTAGCCGGGTGCAGGCGGTCTCCAGCAGCTCGCTTTCGCTGCGCGACGCGATCAGCACGTCGATCTGGGAGAACACCGTGCGCATGAGCTCGCCCTGGCGCTCATGCGCACGCAGCGCCTCCTGCTGCGCGGCGATCAGGTCCAGGCGTTCCAGGCCGCGCCCGATGTCCTCGCCCATGTCGCGCAGCACATTGGCGTACTCGGGGTCGAACTCCTGCGCCTCGGCCCAGTACAGCGAGAGCACCGCGTCGAGTCTCCCGTGGCGCCGGATGGGCAGCGCCGCGGCGGCATGCATCGCGTGCGCGGCCGCGCGTCCGCTCCAGGTGCTGCCGGGCCCGGAGAGGTCCTCGTGCAACTGGGCGAGTCCGCCGTGCCAGGCGTCGCCGAAGGGCTCGGCCGGCTCGTCGTGCGCGCGCAGCGCCACCGGCAGGCCCTCCAGGTAGGTCGTGGCGCCGGCCGCGGCCACGACCTGCAGTTGTCCCTGCGCGTCGATGCGCCCGATCCACGCCAGGCGCAGGCCGCAGAGTTCGACCGCGGCCGCGCAGATGTCGCGCAGGAGTTCGGGTTCGGCGCCGGCGGCGGCGATCAGCTCGTGGGTGCGGGCGCGAAAACCCTGCAGCGTGGACAGACGCCCCAGCGTGGACATCGCCTGCGCGTTGCCGTTCTGCAACATCCGCAGGCGCCGCATCTCCCGCAGGAAGGTCCAGCCGGCGATCAGGGCCAGACCGAGCAGCAGCGCCGCGTAAGGCAACAGGTCCCGGGCCCAGCGGCCGAGCAGCGCGGCGCGGGGCACGGCCGCGATCACCACGTAAGGCAGCCCGTCCACGCGAACCCAGGCGCCCAGGGAGCGCTGGTCGCGGTCTCCCAGCGCGCCCTGGTAGGAGCCGCTGCCCGAACCGAGCAGGGAGCGCAGCGGCAGGTCCAGGCGTTGCGCCTGCCCGTAAGGGGTCAGGCTGATCGGGTAACCCACCTGCGGCAATCCGTCCACGTCACGCACCACGGTCAGCCCCGCGCGCGGATAGCTCGCCAGCAGCGCCTGCAGCGCGGGCGACAACAGGTGGGGGTGCTCCAGCACGAGCCAGCGGCCTGCGGCGATGCGCAGCATCTCCGCGCTCAGCCAGCTGCCGGGTCGTGCCGGATCCGGCACGGGCGGTAGCGCGCAACGGTCGGCGCCGCCCGCGCAGCCCAGCCAGGCCTCCCGAGTGTCCCCGGGAAGGCGGGCGTCCATCCCCGGGTAATCGACGGGCTGGCGCGCCGAAGCCTCGACCCGCCCGTCCGTGCCGAGCAGCAGCAGATTGGTGTTGCCGGGCCACAGCTGCAGCGCCTGGCGCAGCGATGCCGAGGCATCGCCCTTCGCGGGCAGGGTCGCGGCGATCTGGCGCAGATGGGAAATGCGCGTGTCCAGGTGTTCGCGCAAGTCCTGCGCGTAGAGGTCGGCACCGGCCTGCAGGGTGTCCAGCGCGCGCTCGCACGTGGCGCGCCAGGACTCCCAGGCCACCCCGGCGCAACAGGCCCCGCACACCAGCACGGCCGCCAACGCCGCGACGCCGCGTAGCGGTCGCGGCGGTCGGGAAAGGCTTGGGGAGCGCGTCAGGACGGACGGATTGGGCATCGCGGCTGCGGACGAGGCACGGCCGGCGCAGCGGCCGCAGCCCGGCCGGTCCGATGCGCCTGCCGGACATATTCCGACATTGTGGCAGTGCGCGAGCCCCGGCGGCGCAATATCCCACCCCGGATTCAGGGGGGCGGGAGCCTCGGGTGACCCCTCCAGGGGGTACCCGGAGGACGATCAGTAGAACGAGAAGCTGGCGCTGGTCCCGTTGATCGTGTTGTAGGCGCTGGTGAAGTCGGCGGACATCGTGCCGAGGGCGGCGGTATTCCAGGTCAGCAGGTTGGCCGCGCTGGGGTCGTCGGTCGCTCCCGGCGCGAAGGCCAGGTATTGCTCGACTCCGCGCAACACCAGGTCCTGCGGGTCGCCGCTGGTCGGCGCGCTGGTGACGTTCACGCCGCCGAGCTGGAACTCGGTGGCCACCTTGGCGACCGCTGTCTGGTAGTTGGTCATGGTCAGGCCGCCGGGCATGCCGTTGGCCATGGCCACCGCGATGGTGGTCAGCGGGGTGACCACCGCGTTGACGGTGCCGCCGCCGCCGACGAAGGCGATGGCCTGCAGGCTGGCGTTGGTGGCGCTGAGGCTGTTCAGGCCGACGGTCGTGCCGGTGGCACGACTCGCGTAGCTGCCACTGAAGATCTGGATCAGCACCGGACCGTAGAAGTTGGTCAGGTCCACCGAGAACTGGCCCTGCGCGTCGGTGCTCAGGCAGCCGCTGGTCAGCAGCGTGCCGGTGTTGGCCGGGGGCGAGACGTTGGTGTTCAGCGGATTGCCCTGGCCGTTGGCGATGCCCCAGATGCACACGTTGGCGGAGCCCACCACCGGGGCCGTGGCGTCCATCAGTACCTGGCCGTCGAGGGTCGAGCCGGAGTAGCTACCGCTGGTGCCGCCGCCGCAGGCGGCGAGCACGAGGCATAGGCTGGACACGGCGGCCAGCAGGCCGCGACGGGAAAGGCTGGGCATGGGAAGGGTTTCCGGAAGGATTCGTTCAGTGCACGACGCGATCGGTCGCCTCGACGAACAGCTCGTCGAGAATCAGCGCATCCGGCTCCTCGTCGAGGCGCCAGAACACCATCAGCACGATGGTCTTGAGCTGCTCCACCGGCAATTGCTTGATGCCGGTGGCCACGGCGCGTTCGATCACCAGCTCGCGCAGATGAGGCTTGATGGTGCCGGCGGATTCAAGGAAGTTCAGGTACCCGACGGCGTCCACGCCCAGGCACTCGAGTTCCGCGGGTTCGTACAGGCGCACGCTGGCATCGCTCGGCGCGCCGAGCACACGATGGTCCGCCACCGCCAGGTCCAGGCCGTGCAGCCAGTCCAGCGCGTCGCTGATCTCCTCGGTCTCGAAGCCCGCCGCGCTGAGCTTGCGCGACAGCTGGCCCGGCTCGGGGCATGCCTCCGGGTGCCAGTAGGTTTCGTAGACGTACATCAGGATGTCGAACATGGGGGCATTCTATGCATAAGCGCGGCATGCCGGCCCCCGTGTGGAAAACCCCGTTCAGGCGGGGTCGATGCGCTGCAGCAGCCCTCCGGGCAGGCGCGCCAGGCGCCCCTGCAGTTCGAGTTCGAGCAGATGCTCCTGCACCGAGGCGGCCGGCAGCGAGCTGCGTGCCAGCAGTTCGTCCAGGCCCAGCGGATCCCAGCCCATGCACTCCAGCAGCTCGCGTTGCGCGGCGTCGCGCGGGTCGACGGCGCCATCGCGGCCGGAATCGGACACGCGATCGCCGGGCGTCGGGCGCGCCGGCGCCCAGCCCAGATTCTCCAGGATGTCCCCGACCTGCTCGACCAGTTGCGCGCCATCGCGCAGCAGGCGGTGGCAGCCGCGGGCCATCGGGTTGTGGATCGAGCCGGGCATCGCGAACACCTCGCGCCCCTGTTCGGCGGCCAGACGCGCGGTGATCAGCGAGCCCGAGCGCAATGCCGCTTCCACCACCAGCACCCCGCGCGACAGACCGCTGATGATCCGGTTACGTCGCGGGAAATGTTGCGCGTGAGGTGGGGTACCCAACGCGAACTCGGAAACGATCAGCCCGTCGGAGGCAATTTGTTGCGCAAGTGCGCGGTTTGACGCCGGATAGACGCGATCGCAGCCGTGGCCCAGGACGGCCACGGTCGAGGCACCTTGGCGTCCCGCCGCCAACGCGCCCCGATGGGCCTGTGCGTCGACGCCCCGCGCCAGGCCCGAGACCACGCAGACCCCGGCCGCCGCCAGGGCCTTTGCGAAATCGTGGGCGTCCCGGGCCCCCTGCGCGCTGGGATTGCGCGCGCCGACCACTGCCAATGCGCGTTGCGCCTCGAGGCGGGAGGGGTCGCCGCGCAGCCACAGCAGCGGCGGCGGGTCGGGAATGTGCAGCAGGGCTTCGGGGTAGCGGGCGTCCGCCAGGCTGAGCAGCAGCCGGCCCGGCTCGGCCAGCCAGTCGGGGGCGCGGGCCAGCAGTTCCCGCAGATACGGCGGCGGCGGCGCCAGCAAGCCCGCGGCGGCGGCCTCGGGTACCACGCCGCGCAGTTGCCCCGGATCGCGGTCCAGTACCTGCTCGGGCGTGCCGAAGGCGCGCAACAGGCGTTGCACGCCCATGGGGCCCATCCCCGGGCTGTATACCAGGCGCAGCCAGCAGTGCAGCTCGGCGTTTCCGCCCCGAGCCGCGCCTGCCGAGCCGCTCACGTCCCCTCAGGGCTGGAGCACCCTGTCGGGTACTTCGATCTCGGTGTCGGCGCTCAGCACCAGGCCGAAGCTGACATGCCGGAAGGTTCGGAACACCATCAGCAGCCCCACGCGACGAGCCGGGATCTCGATCTTCGGGTCGCCCTTCACCGTGGTGTCCTCGACCTCGCGCGGCGCCTTCTGGATGGCCAGCACCGTGCCGCGGTCGAGGCCTTCGGCGGCGCCGGCGTCGATGGCCACGACGCTGTTCTTGCCCGCCATCTGCATGTCGCCGTAGATGGAGATGATGTCGGCGTGCACCGGCTCCTTGGGCGCGTGGGGGGTGAAGTCCAGGTATTGGCGGGGGGGCTGGGCGATCAGCAGGTCGCCGACCACCATTTCCCGGGCCATCGAGGTGGCGCGCACGGTGGACACCGCGTCCTTGCCCTGCGGCCCGTGCACCACCTGGACCGTGCCGACGTAGTCGGACTCGTAGGCGATGACCTTGTGGGTGTGGGGGTTGCGCAGTTCGCGTGCCGGCCGGTAGACGTCGAAGCGCGTGGTCGTCCCGATGTCGCCGCGCGCGTACGCCAGCTCATGGGGCGCCAGCATCACATGGCCCGGGCTCAGCGCGACGATGCGCGGGGACATGGCCAGGGTCTTGGGCTCGACCAGCAGGGGACGGGTCAGGAAGGGGCCGATCAGTTCGGGATCGATGGTCGGAATGCCCGTCGGCGGCAGCGACTCGTATTGCACGCCCGGCTCCACGCGCACCGTCGGAATCGTGCCCTGGCCCTCGAGCGTGAGCATGGCGCGCCCGTTGACGATGGTCAGCACCAGCACCTGGCCGGGGAAGATCCAGTGGGGATTGCGGATGCGCCCCAGGTTCATGCCCCACAGGTCGGGCCAGTTCCAGGGCTTCTTCAGGTACATGCCGGAGATGCGCCACAAGGTGTCGCCCTTGCGCACCTCGTAGCGCGACGGCGCGCCCGCGGCCAGTTCGTCGACCGGCACCCCGGCGTGCGCGGCGGCCTCGGCGCGTTCGCGCTGCTGGGCCGGCACCGGGTAGTCGGGCAGGCCGTTCAGCGGCGGTGCCTCGGAGCCGGCGGCCTGCGCCGCGGCCAGGCCCAGCCAGAACAGCAGTCCGAGCGCGCCGGCGCGGCCATAGAGCTTGCGTTGCATGAAGGGGCCCCCAAGAAAGACAATACGCACATGGAACGGGTCGCGCGCCCGGCGCCGCGGCGAGTGCGCGGTTCGGGCCCCCGGCGCGGCTGCTTGCACTTGAGCCGGACGCCCCCATGTTCCACGATGCAGATGGTTTTGCCGCAAAAGCCCCCGCAATGCCGACTGACGGGAACTTTCCGGCAGGCAAAACCTCGAATGCTTGTTACATTGTCTCCATAAATCCGCGCCCGTCGCAATCAAAACCCCAGATTCACCTCATGCGAAGTTGCATGAATGCCGCGCACCGACCAGGGGAGGGTGCACGGCGTTCGATGCTCCGGAGCCCGATATGGCCTTGTTGAATATCCTCCAATATCCCGATCCCCGGCTGCACACGGTGGCCAAGCCGGTGGCCCAGGTCGACGATCGCGTGCGCGCCATCGTGGCCGACATGTTCGAAACCATGTATGCCGCGAAGGGGGTGGGCCTGGCCGCCACGCAGGTGGACATCCACGAGCGCATCATCGTCGTCGATACCTCCGAGCAGCGCGATCAGCCGATGGTGCTGATCAACCCGCAGATCGTCGAGCGCAGTGCCGATTGCAAGGAATGGGAGGAAGGCTGCCTGTCCCTTCCCGGCATCTACGACAAGGTGACCCGGCCGGACCGTATCCGGGTGCGCGCGCTGGACGCCCGCGGAGAGAGTTTCGAGATCGAGGCCGACGGCCTGATGGCCGTGTGCGTGCAGCACGAAATGGACCACCTCGAGGGCAAGGTATTCGTGGATTACCTCTCGTCGCTCAAGCGCAGCCGCATCAAGGTGCGCATGCGCAAGCGCCAGCGCGAGACCGAGGCGGCGTGAGGCCGTGTCCGTCGCCGAGAGCCTAGCGGGAGAGCCGCGCGGCGCCGCGTCCGGCGGCTTGCGCGTGGCCTGCGCCGGCACGCCCGAGTTCGCGGCGCAGGCGTTGCGCGCCTTGCTGCGCGCCGGCTACGAGGTGCCGCTGGTGCTCACCCAGCCCGATCGCCCGGCCGGGCGCGGCATGCGTCCGCAGCCCAGCGCCGTCAAGCGGGTCGCGCTGGAACATGCGCTGCCGCTGGAGCAGCCCCGAGGCCTGCGCCTGGATGGGCGCTACCCGGAGGACGCGAAGCAGGCCCGCGAGGCCCTGCGTCGCGCCGCTCCGGACGTGCTGGTCGTGGTCGCCTACGGCTTGTTGCTGCCCCAGTGGGTGCTCGACCTGCCGCCCCTGGGCTGCCTGAACATCCACGCCTCGCTGTTGCCGCGCTGGCGCGGCGCGGCGCCGATCCAGCGCGCGATCGAGGCAGGCGACGCGCTGTCCGGCGTCAGCATCATGCACATGGACGCCGGGCTGGACACCGGGCCGGTGTACCGCATGGAGGAGACGCCCATCCTGGCGGAGGACACCGCGGCCACGCTGCACGACCGCCTGGCCGGACTGGGTTCCGGCTTGCTGCTGCAGGTCCTGTCCGACCTGCGCCAGGGCGTGGCCGAGCCCACCGCGCAACCCAACGACGGCGTCAGCTATGCCGCCAAGATCGACAAGGCCGAGGCCTGGCTGGATTACCGGCGTCCGGCGGCCGAGCTGGAGCGGCGCATCCGGGCCTTCGAGCCCCACCCCGGCACGCGTACCTGCGTGGGCGACAGCCAGCTCAAGGTGCACGGCGCCCGCCTGGGCCCCGGTGCCACCGCGGCCGGCGCCGCGCCGGGCCAGGTGCTGCGCGCCGACGTCACGGGCATCGAGATCGCCTGCGGCGAGGGCACGCTGGTGCTGACGCGCCTGCAGCGCGCCGGCGGCAACGCGGTGGACGCGGCCGCGTTGCTGCGTGGCCTGCCGATCCGGGTCGGAGAGCGCTTCGCCTGCGAGTTTCCCGGGGCTGCCCCCTCGGGTGGTTCGACGGCCGGCTAGGCGCGCGGGCGCCCTGCCCGGCCCCGGCGAGGCGCACTCGCGTCTGGCGTACGCCGCGCTCACGCGGCCGCTGGTACCCATCGCCTGGATCCGCTAGCATGCGTTACTCGTGTTTCAAAAGGTAATTTCCCAAGCCTGGATCCCGCGCATGTCGAACCTGCTGCGCTCGTTGGCGTTGCTGGGGGTGGTGGCGCTGCCGGCGGCCCTGCTCGGCCGATGGCTCGGCGGCTGGATTCCGGGCGCCGCGCTGGCGCTGCTGACCTCGGCCGCGGCCTACCGCTACTGCGCGCCCGTGGTGCTGCGCCTGTATGGCGCGCGCGAGGTCGACGCGCAGGGCGCGCCGCACCTGCTGGCCATGGTGCGAGACCTCGCCCGTCACGCCGGCGTGGCGATGCCGCGCGTGTTCGTGCTGGACGAGGCGGCGCCGAACGCCTTCGTCACCGGCACCCATGCGAGGCGCGCCTCGCTGGTGCTGACCAACGGCATTCTCCAGGTGCTGGACGAGGCCGAATTGCGGGCCGTGCTGGCGCACGAGTTCGCCCATGTGCTGCGCGGCGACATGCTGCCGGCCAGTCTGGCGGCGGCGGGCGGAGGCGTGCTCGCCTTCGTGGCGCAGGCGGGACTGTCCAGGGTCTCCGACGATCCGGCGGCCGAGTTCGGGCCCTGGGTGGCGCCGCTGTGGCTGCTGCTGGCGCCGCTGGCGGCCCTGCTGACGCGCATGGGCGGATCGGCCGGCAAGGAATTCGCCGCCGACCGTCTCGGTTCGCTTCTGTGCGGCGATCCGGAGGCGATGGCCCGCGCCGTGCGACAGCTTCGACCGCGCGTCGACGGGCCGGGCGTGTTCGCGCTGGCGGCCCGCTACCCGGCAGGGGCCCAGCTGATGTTCCACGACCCCTTGCGCCGCCGCGGCCTGATGCGCCTGTTCCGCACCCACCCGCCGCGTGCCGCTCGCCTGCGCGCGTTGCGAGCGCAGGCGGGTGCGGCGCGCCAGGCCTCAGCGTCGGCCGTTCTGGAACAGCCCCTCGAGCGCTGAGTCGATCAGCAGCCCGGCCACGCTGTAAAGCAGCGAGCCGATCAGTGCCGCGCCGAAGCCGCGCACCTCGAAACCCGAGCTCAGACCCGATGCCGCGTAGAACATCAGCGCGTTGATGATGAAAAAGAACAGGCCCAGCGTGAGCACGGTGATCGGCAGGGTCAGCAGCAGCAGCACCGGGCGCACCAGGCTGTTGAGCAGGCCGATGATCAGCGAGGCCCACAGCGCGGCCGCGAAGCCCGAGAGCTGAACCCCGCTGTACAGGTAGGCCACGGCCATCAGCGCGGTGGCCGAGAGCAGCCACTTCACCAGGAGTTTGGTCATCGAGGTTTCCAGGCTGGTTACGCTGCCGCGGGCATCGGATCAGTCGTCCGCGGTGCCGATACGCCGGGCCAGTTCGGCGGCCTTGCCGGTGTAGCCGCCGGGGCTGAGCTCGAGCAGGCGATCGCGCTCCGCCTGGGGCAGCGGCAGGCCGGCGATGAACTGGCGCAGGATGTCGCGGGTGATGGCCTTGCCGCGGGTGAGTTCCTTGAGCTGCTCGTAGGGGTTGGGCAGGCCGTGCCTGCGCATGACCGTCTGCACCGGCTCCGCCAGCACTTCCCAGGCCGCGTCCAGGTCCTCGGCGAGGCGGCGCACATCGGGTTCGAGCTTGTCCAGCCCGCGCTGCAGACTGTCGTAGGCCAGCAGCCCGTGGCCGAGGGCCACGCCCATGTTGCGCAACACGGTCGAATCCGTGAGGTCGCGCTGGAAACGCGAGATCGGCAGCTTGTCGCTCAGGTGGCGCAGCAGGGCGTTGGCGATGCCCAGGTTGCCTTCGGAATTCTCGAAGTCGATCGGATTGACCTTGTGCGGCATGGTCGACGAGCCGATCTCTCCCGCCTTCGTGCGCTGGCGGAAGTAGCCCAGCGAGATGTAGCCCCAGAGGTCGCGATTGAGGTCGACCAGCACCGTGTTCAGGCGCGCCACGGCGTCGAACAGTTCGGCCATGCAGTCGTGGGGCTCGATCTGGATGGTGTAGGGGTTGAAGCGCAGGCCCAGGGGGCCTTCCACCACGCTGCGCGCCAGCCCCTCCCAGTCGACCTCCGGGTAGGCGGCCAGGTGGGCGTTGTAGTTGCCCACCGCGCCGTTCATCTTGGCGGTCAGCTCGACGCCGCGCAGCCGGGCGATCCCGCGCTGCAGGCGCGCGGCGAAGTTGCCCATTTCCTTGCCCAGGGTCGTGGGGCTGGCGGTCTGCCCGTGGGTGCGCGAGAGCATCGGCGCATCGGCCAGATCCATCGCCAGGCGGCGCAGCCGCGCCAGCACGCCCTGCAGCACCGGCACCAGCACCTGGTCGCGCGCGCCGCTGAGCATCAGCCCGTGGGCCGTGTTGTTGATGTCCTCGGAGGTGCAGGCGAAATGCACGAACTCGCTGCTGCGCGCGAGTTGCGGCCATGCGCCCAGGCGCTCCTTGATCCAGTACTCCACCGCCTTCACGTCGTGGTTGGTCACGCGTTCGATGGATTTGATGGCCTGCGCGTCGGTTTCGCCGAAGTTGGTGGCGAGCGCGCGCAGTTCGGCCTGCAGCGGCGCCGGAATCGGAGCCAGCTCGGCCAGCCCGGCCTGGGACAGCGCGATCAGCCATTCGATCTCCACCTGCACGCGGCAGCGCATCAACGCGCTTTCCGACAGATGGGTGCGAAGGGCGTCGACCTTGGCGCTGTAGCGGCCGTCGAGCGGGGAAAGGGCGCTCAGCGGGCTGAGGCCGGCCGGCACGGAGGTCTGGGAGGGCATGTTCATTCCCGACATTGTAGGAAGGGGCGGTGCGGACGCGGGCGTGTCGCGCTCAGATCGCGCGTGGCGTGCCGGCGAGGCCGGGCAGGCGCAGCAGCATGCCCCGCACCGCATGCTGGGCGGAGGCCATGCGGACCGCGTGTCGACCTCCCGGCCAGCAGCGCGCCTCGGCCTGCGCGAGCACGCCCGACGGGGCCTTCCAGGCCCAGCCGAACCAGACCAGCCCCACGGGTTTGTCGGCGCTGCCGCCGCCGGGGCCGGCGATGCCCGTGACGGACAGCGCCGCCTGCACCGGTGCGTGCGCCAGCACGCCGCGCGCCATCGCCAGCGCGGTGGCCTCGCTGACCGCGCCGTGGGTATGCAGCGTCTCGGGCGGCACCCCCAGCAGTTCGGTCTTCGCGGCGTTGCTGTAGGTCACCAGCGATCGCTCGAACCACTGGCTGCTGCCCGGCAGCGAGGTCAGCGCGGCGGCCACCATGCCTCCGGTGCAGGATTCGGCGCAGCCCAGCAGCCAGCCGCGCTCGGTCAGCGCGCGGCCCAGTTCGTCGGCGGCGCCCAGCAGGGCCTGCCAGCCGGCATCGGCGGGTCCGATCTCAGGCGGGTACGCGTATTCCATGCATCCACATGTCGATGAAGCCCCAGCCCACGAGGCCCACGGCCAGGCACAACAGGCTGAACACGGCGGCGACGATGTCGTCGACCATGATGCCCAGGCCGCCGCTGAGCTTGCGGTCGGCCCAGCCCACGGGGCCGGGCTTGAGGGCGTCGAACAGGCGAAACAGCGCGAATCCGGCAAGCTGCAACGGCCAGGGCAGCAGCCCGTGAACCCCGGTGAGGGCGTCCACGCCCCATTGGGTCACCCACAGCACCAGCCACATCGCCACCACTTCGTCCCACACCAGCGGTGCGGGGTCGTGCAGGCCCAGGGCGCGCGCCGCGCGCTCGCAGATCCACACCCCGCCCGCGAACGCGACGAGCAGCAGCAGCGGCCAGGCCCACGTCGGCAGCAGACCCTGGAGCAGCAACCAGGTGGCCCAGCCGAACAGGCTGCCGGCGGTGCCCGGCGCCACCGGCGACAGTCCGGAGCCGCAGCCCATGGCGAGGAAATTCCAGGGGCTGGCGAGCAGGAAGCGCCAGTCCGCGCGCGGAGGCTGGTTCATGGCAGGGCGAAGTGGTCGAAGGAGCAGAACTCGGTGTCGATGCTACGTCCCGCGGCGTCGATCAGGCGCAGTTCCGGCGCCGCATGCACGCTGCCGATGCGGCTGACCTGGGTGCCCGCCGCGGCCGCGGCCGTCAGGACGTCGGCGCGCCGGGCGGCCGGGGCGGTGAACAGCAGCTCGTAGTCGTCGCCGCCGGCAAGCTGGCAGGCGCGTCGGCGTGCCTCGGGCTGCGCCGCCAGCACCGGGCCCCGCGGCAGCGCGTCGGCGCGCACCTCGGCGCCCACTTCGCTTGCGCGCAGCACGTGGCCGAGGTCGCCCAGCAGCCCGTCGGAGACGTCGATCGCGGCATGCGCGATGCCGCGCAGCGCCAGCCCCAGGGCCACGCGCGGCGTGGGCTGTTCCAGGCGCGCCAGCGCGTGTTCGAGCGCGGCCGCCTCGAGGGTCCATTCGCCTCGCAGGTGGCCCAGCGCGAGCCGCGCCTCGCCGGGCACGCCGGAGATCCAGAGATCGTCGCCGGCGCGGGCCGCGTCGCGACGCAGCGCCGAGCCGGCCGGCACCAGGCCGAGCACGGTCAGGCACAGGTTCAGCGGGCCCCGCGTGGTGTCGCCGCCGACCAGTTCGATGCCGTGCTGCCCGGCCAGCTCGAACAGCCCCGCGCTGAAAGCCTCCAGCCAGGCCTCGTCGGCCGCCGGAAGCGCCAGCGCGAGCAGGAAGGAGTGGGGTCGCGCGCCCATCGCGGCCAGGTCCGACAGGTTCACGGCCAGCGCCTTGTGGCCCAGGCGCCGGGGGTCCGTGCCGGCGAGGAAGTGGCGACCCTCCACCAGCATGTCGGTGGAGATCGCCCATTGCTGGTCGGCCTCGGCCTGCAGCAACGCGCAGTCGTCGCCCACGCCGAGCAGCGCGCGTTCCGCCGGGCGGCGGAAGTAGCGCGCGATGAGGTCGAACTCTCCGGGGGGCGCTGCGGGCGCCGCGGAGACGGACGCGTCGGGAGCTTGGGACATGGGGGGTATTGTCGCCGCTCGGGCAAGGCCCTGGACCGTGCGAGGCCTAGAATTCCTCCCAAGCCTGGTGTCGCGCCCATGGGGTGCGCGGCCGGCGCGCACGGCGGAGCCGCAGGGCGGCGACCGCGCGGGGATGCGCTCGCATGCACAACAGGCGATGGTTTCGGAGACCTCCTACATGTCGAACCCTGACGCCAAGGCCGAGCTGCGTCGCGCGGCCCTGGAATACCACGAGCATCCGCTTCCCGGGAAGATCAGCGTCGCCCCGACCAAGCAGCTTTCCAACCAGCGCGACCTGGCCCTGGCCTATTCCCCCGGCGTCGCCGCGGCCTGCGAGGAAATCGCCGCCGATCCGGCCACCGCGGCGCGCTACACGGCGCGCAGCAACCTGGTGGCGGTGATCACCAACGGCACCGCGGTGCTGGGCCTGGGCGACATCGGGCCGCTGGCGGCCAAGCCGGTGATGGAGGGCAAGGCGGTCCTGTTCAAGAAGTTCGCCAACATCGACGTATTCGACATCGAGGTCAACGAGAAGGACCCCGAGCGCCTGATCCAGATCGTCGCGGCGCTGGAGCCCACCTTCGGCGGCATCAACCTGGAGGACATCAAGGCTCCCGAGTGCTTCCGCGTGGAGCGCGAGCTGCGCGAGCGCATGCGCATCCCGGTGTTCCACGACGACCAGCACGGCACGGCGATCATCGTGGCCGCGGCCGTGCTCAACGGCCTGAAGGTGGTGGGCAAGCGCATCGAGGACGTCAAGCTGGTCTGCTCGGGCGCCGGCGCCGCGGCACTGGCCTGCCTGCGCCTGCTCGAGCACATGGGCCTGCCGCGCGAGCACATCTGGGTCAGCGACATCGCCGGCGTGGTCTGGGAGGGGCGCACCGAGCTGATGGATCCGGACAAGCAGCGCTATGCGCAGCCCACCGAGGCCCGCAAGCTGGGCGACGTGATCGAAGGCGCCGACATCTTCCTCGGCCTGTCGGCCGGCGGCGTGCTCAAGCAGGACATGGTGCGCACCATGGCCTCGCGTCCGCTGATCCTGGCGCTGGCCAACCCGGTGCCGGAGATCCTGCCAGAGGAGGTCCGGGCCGTGCGCGACGACGCGCTCATCGCAACCGGGCGCTCGGACTACCCGAACCAGGTCAACAACGTCCTGTGCTTCCCCTACATCTTCCGCGGCGCGCTCGACTGCGGCGCCACCACCATCACGACCGAGATGGAGATCGCCGCGGTGGAGGCGATCGCCGCGCTGGCGCAGATGGAGCAAAGCGACGTGGTGGCGGCCGCCTACGGGGGCAGCGCCCCATGCTTCGGGCCGGATTACCTGATTCCGAAGCCCTTCGACCCGCGCCTGATCCTGCACATCGCGCCGGCGGTGGCGCGGGCGGCCGAGCAAAGCGGCGTGGCCGCGCGTCCGGTGGCCGACCTCGAGGCGTACCGCGAGCAGTTGCAGCAGTTCGTCTACCAGTCCGGGGCGATGATGCGCCCCATCTTCTCCATCGCCCGCCATGCCGCGAAAAAGCGCATCGTCTACGCCGAGGGCGAGGACGAGCGCGTGCTGCGCGCGGTGCGCGTGGTGGTCGACGAGCAACTGGCGCGGCCCATCCTGGTCGGGCGCCCGGCGGTCATCGCGCAGCGCATCGAACGCTTCGGCCTGCGCCTGCGGGAGGGCGAGCACTACGAGGTGGTGAACACCGATCACGACGAGCGCTACCGCGACTTCTGGCAGACCTACCAGCAGCTCGCCGGGCGCAAGGGGCTGACCCCTTCCTTCGCCAAGATCGAGATGCGCCGGCGCCTGACGCTCATTTCCAGCATGATGGTCTACAAGGGCCAGGCCGACGGGCTGATCTGCGGCACCTGGGGCAACACCCAGCTGCACCTGCACTACATCGACCAGGTGATCGGGCGTCGCCCCGGCGTGAACACCTACGCGGCGATGAACGGCCTGATCCTGCCCGGGCGTCAGATCATGCTGGTGGACACCCACGTCAACGTGGACCCCAGCGCGGAACAACTCGCCGAGATCACCCTGATGGCCGCGGAGAAGCTTCGGCGCTTCGCCATCGTGCCCAAGGTGGCGCTGCTGTCGCACTCCAACTTCGGCTCCAGCAACGCGCCCAGCGCGGTGAAGATGCGCGAGGCCCTGGAACTGCTGCGCCAGCGCGACCCGAGCCTGGAGGTGGACGGGGAGATGCACGGCGACTGTGCCCTCGACCCCGCCCTGCGCGCCAGCCTGCTGCCGCAGACCACGCTGTCGGGGGAGGCGAACCTGCTGGTGTTCCCCAACCTGGACGCCGCCAACATCGCCTACAACCTGCTGAAGACGGCCGCCAGCAACAACGTGGCCATCGGGCCGATCCTGCTTGGAGCGGCGCGCCCGGCGAACATCCTGACGGCGTCGAGCACGGTGAGGCGTATCGTCAACATGACCGCGCTGACGGTCATGGAAGCCAACGGCCCCGATTCCGGGCGCTGAGGCCTGCGGCCCGGCCGCCGGCGGGATCGCGACCGCCGGCGGGCGCGATCCCGCGGATTGGGAAGTGACTGCTCACTTCCGGATGGTGTGCTGCACAAAAAATAGGCGCAAATCTTGCTTTTGCCGGGGCTTTCCCCTAGCATGAGCTTTTGGTCGCAGGCCCGGCGTGCATCGTGCGGGTCCACGGCCGGACCGCCAACAACTCCACTACCGTGCTCTGGCTGAACGCCCGTCACGACAACAAGCTGAAACGGGGCTCGACTGGCGTGATCGCGACGCAGGCCCTTCGGACCGCTGCGGAGCATCCGTCACCCGGGGTCTTCCGTTTCGGCGCCTGGTGGAGGCTTCGCGGGCTGGCGTTGACGCTGGCCTTCGTCGCGTGGATCGGCTGCGGATTCCAGGCCCAGGCCCGTCAAGGCGGGTCGCGGCATCCGCACGAAACCGTGGTGCAGGCGACGCGACTGGACCGCGAAGCCTTGCTGACGTTGCGGCGAGTTCGCAGCGGAGGCCCGTTTCCTTACGCCAAGGACGGAATCGTGTTCGGCAACTATGAACACCAATTGCCGCACAAACCACGTGGATATTACCGTGAATACACCGTACCCACTCCGGGCAGCCGCGACCGGGGAGCCAGGCGAATCGTTTGCGGTGGTGCACCCCGCAGCCCCGATGTCTGCTATTACACCCATGATCACTACGCAAGTTTCCAATTCATCGCCGGTTGAGGTCGACGAGGGCGTCAATCTCAAGGCTTTGCGTCCGAACATCGTGCAGTCGATCCGCGCGTTCAGGGTGAACGAATTGATGGCCGCCGCCCAGGAAGCCGGGCAGCATTTTCTCTACGCCAATCTGGCGCAGGCGACCACCAAGCAGGAAGTGCTCGAGACCCTGTCGCGCTCCTTCCTTTTTCCCAAGCATTTCGGCAAGAACTTCGATGCGCTGCGCGACTGCCTGACCGACATGATCGCGGGCGCCGGGCCGCAACCCGGTTTCGTCATCGTGCTCGAGCAGTTGCCGATGACCCAGCGCTTCGACAAGGAAGTGCGCGAAACCCTGCTGGACGTGTTCCGCGACGCCGCGGACTTCTGGTACGAACAGGGGGTGGAGTTCCGGGTCTTCTACTCTTTTCTGTGACCCGCGCGCCTTCCCGGGAGGCGTTGCGGGGTGAAGTGGAACCGGGTTTTCGCGCCAGCCGCTCGGTGCGTCCCAGCAGCGCCCCGTGGTACGGCACCTGGCTGGCGCAGGCGGCCTAGCTGCCAACTGCCCCGCTGGGGCTGAGGACGCTCAGGCCTCGCGCAACTGCAGCGCGAGTTCGACATATTCGTCCACGCCGACCTCCTCGGCGCGGCGTTGCAGGTCGAACGATCCCTCGTAGCCGCGCTGCAGCAACCACGGCCCCAGGCTGTGACGCAGCAGCTTGCGGCGCTGGGAGAAGGCAGCGGCCGTCAGACCCTGCAGCGTGGACGCGCGCAGGCCGCGCAGTTCCTCCGGCCGCCGCGGCTGCATGCGCACCACCGACGAATCCACGCGCGGCGGCGGGGTGAAGGCCTCGGGCCCGACCTCCAGCACTGGCCACATGCGATAGCGCCATTGAAGCATCACCGACAGCCGGCCGTAGGCGGCCGTGCGGGGCGCCGCGACCATGCGATCGACCACTTCCTTCTGAAGCATGAAGTGCTGGTCCACGACTTTCGATCCGTAGTCGAACAGGTGGAACAGCAGCGGGCTGGAGATGTTGTAGGGCAGATTGCCGAACACGCGAAGGGGCTCGCCCAGCGTGCCGAAATCCAGCGCCAGCGCGTCGCTCTCGATCACCCGCAGCCCCGGCTCGGCGCGCCCGCGCCAGCGTTCGGCCAGGTCACGGTCGAGTTCGACCACGGTCAGCGCCTTCGCGCGCGCCAGCACCGGAAGGGTCAAGGCGCCCAGCCCGGGGCCGATTTCCACCAGCATCTGGCCGGGGCGCGGATCGATGGCATCGACGATGGCGTCGATCACCGACGCATCGGTCAGAAAGTGCTGGCCGAAGCGCTTGCGGGCCGTATGTCCTTGCAGCCGGCCGTGCGCGCGCGTGGACATCAGGAATCGTCGCCGGGAATACGCACGTAGGTGCGCTCGCGCACGTCGCGCACGAGATCCTGGAAATTCTTCTCGGCCTTGCGCTGCAGGAGCTCGCTGCGCACGACGGCGCGCTCCTGCCCGGGGCCCAGCGGATGTTCGCGACGATCCACCAGCTGCAGCAGCACCACACGCCCCGGCAGGACCAGAGGCTCGGAGATCTGCCCGGGATTCAGGTTGTCGAGTGCGCCGTCGAGCGCCGCCGGAAGTTGTCCGGGCAGCACCCAGCCCAGCGAGCCGCCCTGGGCCGCGGTGCTCAGGTCCTGGGAGATTTCCTTCGCCTTGGCGGCGAAGCTCACCTCGCCGGCGAGCACGGCCCGGCGCACCGAGACGAGCTCGTGCACGGCGGCCCTGCGCGCGCTGTCGCCATCGGCATTGAGCACGATTTCCCGTACCTCGGCCTGCATGGCGGTCTGCTGGGTCTGCGCGGCATGCTGGCGCCCGACCAGTTCCAGGATGTGGAAGCCGGCCGGGCTGCGGATCACCTCGCTGACCTGCCCGGGCTGCAGATTGCGCACGGCGTTGACGAACAGATCGGGCCATTCGCCGGCCGGCCGGGTCCCCAGGTCACCGCCGTGGGTGGCTTCCGGTCCGCCCGAGAATTGCTGCGCGACCACCGCGAAGCGCCTGCCCTGGCGCAGCGCCGACGCGGCCGCGTCGATGATCTGGCGCGCCTGCGCGACGACCTGCGCGCTGGCGTGCTCGGGAATCGGCACGAAGATCTGCGCCAGATGCAGCTGCTCGGACGGCGCGACCTGTCCCTGCAGCGAGCGCATATGCGACAGATAGTCGTCGACTTCCTGGTCGGTGACGCTGACCTTGGCCACCACGTCGCGCTGGCGCAGGCGCTGGATCAGGATTTCACGCCGGATCTGCCCCTCGAAATCCTTCCAGCCCATGCCCTGCGCGACGACCTTGGCGTGCAATTGGGTCACGTCCAGGTGGTTGGACGAGGCCACCTGCGCCACCGCGCGCTGCAGCGTGTCATCGCTCACCTGGAGCCCGCTTTGCTCCGCGTATTCCGCCAGCGCGTACTCGTCGATCATCTGTTGCAGGACCTGCGCGCGAACCTGGCTCATCGGCGGTTGCGGCGCGCCGGGCTGCTCGCGCGCCAGCCGGGCCAGCGTGTCCTCGGCGCGCAGCCGCAGGTCGTACTGGGTGATCACCTGGTCGCCCACCACCGCGGCGATGCCGTCGCTGCCCGCCGCGGCCCCGTCCGCGGGCGCTGCCAGCCCCTGGGAGGACGCGCTGGCGCCGGGCAGGGTCATTTGCGCCTGGGCCGCCATGCCCGGCAGGCTGGCGCCGACGAAGGCGAGCAACGCGAGGCGCGGCAAGAATTTATTCATAGTTCACGTAGCGGCTCGGAGCGGCCGTCGGTTGATGCACCAGTTGATAACCGGGGATATTTTGCTGCAGCGCCCCCAGCGGATTGTTGCCCAGCCGTGAAAAGCCCGAGAGCTCCAGCTGGAACAGGATGCGCGTGGTCCCGCTTTGCGAGGTGAGGGATTGCCGTTGCAGCACGATCCGCCCCACCCAGCAGCCCCCGTCGTACTCGAAGCCGAACAGGCCGTTGTTCAGACTGCGGTCCTGCAGGCTGTAGTCCGCCTGGCCCACCGAATACCAGCGCGACGACAGGCGCCACTGCCACGCACCATTGACGTAGCGCAGCGGAATCTGGGTGGCCGTCGCGCTTTGCGTCAGGTAGGACAGACCCAGGTTCTTGAAGTCGCCGACATGCCACTGGGCGCCGAAATTGGCCTGCGCCAGCTGCCGCAACCCCATGTTGTAGTCGATTCCGGCGGTGGCGCTCCAGTTGGGCGTCACCGCCAGGGAGCCGAGCAGGAAGGTGTCGGAAAGCCCCTTCGGCACCGGCGTGCCGGTCAGGGTCACGCGCTGCGGGCTCAGCAGCACGCGCTGCGCCGCCGTCAGGCTGGCGTATTCGGCGCCGCTGCCCGCGTCGAGCCAGCGCGTGGTGGCCCCGGCGGTGATGTTGTTGGCGTCGGCGATGCGATCGTTGCCCGAGAACAGGTTGTCCGTATAGATGGTCGCCAGGTTCAGGTCCAGCGGCGCGCTGTCGAAATTCGGCAGGTTCTGCTGCGCGCGGTACGGTGTGTAGACGTAGTACAGCCGCGGTTCGAGGGTCTGCGTCAGGTCGTGGCCGAAGGCGCGGGTGGAGCGTTCGAACACGAGGCCCGAGTCCAGGCTGAAGCTGGGCACCGAACGCGAGGCCGACGTGGAGCCGTCGGCCATCGGCGAGTCGGTCCTGTACGTGGTCTCGTACAGGTGCACCGCCGGCGTGACGAAGCCCTGCGGCGCGACGAACGGCAGGCTGACCGTGGGGTCGACGTAGCTGCGGTCCCCCGACAGCAGCGTGGGCGTGCTGTTGGTGAAACGCGCCGTGGCGGCGTCGAGCTGCCACTGCAGCCCGGTGTAATTGGTGCTGTGCCAGCTGCCCAGCAACTGGTGCTGCACGTTGTAGGGCACCGCCACCGGCGAGACCGTGCTCTGCAGGGTCTGCCAGGTGTTGAAACTGGCCTGCAGCATGCCGTTGGGCTGCGACCACGTGACCTCGCCCTGTTGCGGCAGGGTGCGATTGCCGCCGATCACCGGGTCCACGCTGCTGAAGTCCTGCCACCAGTTGTTGTCGGACACCCGTTGCAGGTTCAGCCCGTAGCTCACGTTGCTGGTCAGGCTGCCTGCCTGTTGCAGCACGGCGGCCCAGCGCGACTGGCCGTCGTCGCCGTGGTCCTGGGGCAGGTAGTCCAGGATGGTATTGCCGCTGTACGAGGGCTCCAGCCAGCGAACCGATGCGCTGGCCATCAGCCCGCGACGCAGCAGCAGGCGCGGCGTGATCGTGGCGTCGTAGTTCGGCGCGATGTTCCAGTAGTAGGGCTGGGCCCAATCCAGGCCGTTGCGGCTGTCGATCCCGATGGTCGGCGGCAGCAGACCCGACTTGCGCGCGGTGGTCAGCGGGAAACTGGCGTAGGGCAGCGGCAGGATGGTGACGCCCTTGAACTTCACGCGACCGTCCTTGACCACGCCGGTATCGGAGGCGAAATCCAGGTCCAGGTGGGTCGCCTGCAACACCCAGTCGACCGGGGACTCGGTGCAGGTGGTGTAGGTGGCGTGTTCGGCCTCCAGGTGTTGGCTGCCCAGGAACTGCACCGACTCGGCCCGGCCACCGCCCTGCGTGCGGTTGAAGAAATAGCGCGCATCGGGCATGGTCCCGGTGGTGCTGTCCAGGTTGAACAGCAGGCTGGGGCCGCTGAACACGTTGCCGTCCTGCACGATGCGCACGTTTCCGCGGGCGTCGATCTGGTCGGTCACGAGGTCGTCGTGCAGCGCGTCGGCCTTGAACACCACCGAATGCCGGCGCAGTTGCACCGCTCCGCTGGCGTCCAGCCGGATGTCGGGCTGCATGCTGAGCTTCCCGGCGTCGACGAACACCGGTTCCTCGGGCTGCACCTGGGGTGGCAGGCGCTCGACCAGCGTGGGGCTCGGGCGCAGCACCAGCGACGGCCCGCTCGCGCCCGGCGCGGGACGGCTGCTCGCGGCGGCCGCCGCGCCCGGCGCGGCCGCCATCAGGCCGATGGCGGCGGCCAGCACGCGGAGACGGGCGTGGCGCGGGGCACGGGGCAGGATCTGCGGCGAAAGGAGCACTGGACGGGCGGGTTACGGGCCCGCGCGCGGATGCATCCGCACGCCTGGCCGGCGGCCACGGTCCGCGGCCTCCTAGAATCGGCGCCGATTATAGGAACCCCCGGCGCTTCCGACGCCCCGTTCGCGCGCCCCCCCTCCGCCGATGATGTCCACCTGCCCCGAATCCCTTCCCGCGACCGAGGCCGACTCCCGCCTCGCCGCCCTGCGCGCCTGGCTGCAGTCGGCCCCGGGCGGCGTCGTCCTGCGCCCCGACACCCTGCGGCCGGCCTCGGCAGACGCCAGTTTCCGGCGCTATTTCCGGCTGGACGCGCGTGCCGGCGACGACAGCACGCTGATCGTCATGGACGCTCCCCCCGAGAAGGAGGACGTGGGGCGCTTTTGCAGCGTCGCCGAACTGCTGCGTGGCGGCGGCCTGTCGGTTCCCCGCGTGCTCGCGCGCGACGACGCGCAGGGGTTCGTGCTGTTGTCCGATCTCGGGACCACGACCTATCTGGACGCGCTGCTGCAGGCGCGCGGCGCGGGCGACTCGGCGCGTTGCGATGCGTTGATGCGAGATGCGCTGGGAGCGCTCGTGCGCATGCAGGGCGTGTCGGCCGGACTGCCCGGCTACGACCGCGAGCGCCTGCAGGCCGAGATGGATCTGTTCGAGACCTGGTACGTGCGCCGCCAGATGCAGGCCGAACTCGGCGACGACGAGCGCCAGGGCCTGCGCCGGGTCATGGACGCCCTGCTGGACAACGTGCTGGCCCAGCCCGTGGTGCTGGTGCATCGCGACTACCACAGCCGCAATCTGATGGTGCTGCCCGCCCGGCGCGAATGCGGCAACCCCGGCGTGCTGGATTTCCAGGACGCGGTGCTGGGGCCCATCACCTACGACCTGGTGTCGCTGCTGCGCGATGCCTACATCGCCTGGCCGGAGCAGCAGCAGATCGACTGGGCGATCCGCTACTGGGAGGGCGCGCGCAAGGCCGGCCTGCCGGTGAACCCGGACTTCGGCGTCTTCTACCGCGACTTCGAATGGATGGGCCTGCAGCGCCAGCTCAAGGTGCTGGGCATTTTCTCGCGTCTGTACCACCGCGACGGCAAGGCCCAGTACCTGGGCGACCTGCCCCTGGTGCTGCAATACGCGCGAGCGGTCGCTGGGCGCTATGCGGAGTTCGCGCCCCTGCTTCGTCTGCTCGATCGATTGCAGGGCGTGGCGCGCCGAGACGCCTATACCTTCTAGCATCGTGAAAGCCCTGATCCTCGCCGCCGGGCGCGGCGAGCGCATGCGCCCGCTGACCGACCGCTTGCCAAAGCCCCTGCTCGAGCTGGCGGGCAAGCCCCTGATCGTGTGGCAGATCGAACGCCTGCGGCGCGCCGGCATCCGCGACCTGGTGGTCAACCTCGGCTGGCTGGGAGAGCGCCTGGCCGAGGCGCTGGGCGACGGCTCGCGCTGGGACGCGCGCATCGTCTATTCGCGAGAACCCGAGCAGGCCTGGGAGACCGGCGGCGCGGTGGCCACCGCGCTGCCCCTGCTGGGCGGAGCCGACGCGCCCCCCTTCGCGGTGCTCAGCGCCGACATCTACACCGAATTCGACTACGCCCGCCTGCACGAGGCGGCGGCGCGCATCGCGGCCGACCCGCGCTCCACCAGCGCGCATTTCGTGCTGGCCGACAACCCGGAGCACCATCCAGGCGGCGACATGGCGCTGGATGCCGGCGGGCGCGTGCGGCGCGAAGGCGTGAAGCTCAACTACGGCAACATCGCCGTGTTCCATGCCGGGCTGTTCGCCGGGCGCCCTGCGCGCCAGGCCTGGAAGCTGTTTCCCTGGATGTACGCCGAGGTCGACGCCGGGCGGGTCAGCGGCGAGCATTGGCGGGGCGCCTGGCACAACGTGGGCACGCCCGAGCAACTCGCCGAGCTCGACGCCCGGCTGCGCGCCGACGCGACCGACAAATCCCCCGCACTGCGCCGAGGGCTCGCTCGGGGGTAAGCTGAAGCCTGCGGCGCGCTCCGCGCCTTCGATCCCAAACGCCGATGTCCGCAGTCCCCGTCTTGTCCAGCGCCACCGCTCCCGAGCCCCCCGACGCGCAACTCTTGCGCCAGTGCGCGATGCGCCGCGCCCAACTCGCGCGGCGCATCGCCGACGCCGGCGGCGGGGTGGCGCTGGTGCCCACGGCGCCCGAGCGCATGCGCAACCGGGATGCCGATTACCCCTACCGGCACGACAGCTATTTTTACTACCTGAGCGGTTTCACCGAGCCGGCCAGCCTGCTGGTGCTGGAGGTCGAGGCCGACGGAAGTTCGCGCAGCACCTTGCTGTGCCGCCCGAAGGATCCCGAGCGCGAGATCTGGGACGGGGTGCGCTTCGGCCCCGACGGCGCGCGCGAGGTCTTCGGAGTCGACGCCGCCGCTTCCATCGAGGACGTCGACGCTCTGCTGCCGCGCATGTTGCTGGACCGTGGCGCCGTGTGGTGGCCCTTCGGCGTGCACGAAGGCCTGGAGGCGCGGCTCGAGACGTGGCTGCGGGCGGTGCGCGCGCAGGCGCGCGCCGGCCACCATGCGCCCACCGTGCAGCGCGACCTGTGCTCCGCGCTGGACGAAATGCGCCTGTTCAAGGACGAGTACGAGTTGCAGGTGATGCGCCGCGCCGCGGACATCTCCAGCGAGGCGCATCGTCGCGCCATGCGCGCCGCCGGGGTCGACGCGCCCGCGGACCTGCGCGAATACCACCTGGAGGCCGAACTGCTGCACGCCTTCCGCCGCGAAGGCGCCCAGGCTCCCGCCTACGGCAGCATCGTCGCCGCCGGGGCCAATGCCTGCATCCTGCACTATCGCGCCGGCAACGCGCTGCTTCGTCGCGGAAGTCTTTGCCTGATCGACGCCGGCTGCGAGCTCGACGGCTACGCCAGCGACATCACACGCACCTTTCCGGTGGGGGGGCGCTTCTCCGGCCCGCAGCGCGAGCTCTACGAGATCGTGCTGGAGTCGCAGCGCGCCGCCATCGATGCCGCGCGTGCCGGAGCCCGCTTCACCGATCCCCACGAAGCCGCGTTGCGCGTGCTCGCGCAGGGGCTGCTCGACACCGGCCTGATCGCGCGCTCGGCCGCGCCCGACGTCGATGCGGTGCTGCACACCGGTGCTTACCGCCGTTTCTACATGCACCGCACCAGCCACTGGCTGGGCATGGACGTGCACGATTGCGGGGAATATTCGGAACCCGGCGAGGCGCCGCGCAGCCTGCCTGACGGCACCAGCCTGCCGGCCGCGCGCGTGCTTCGCCCGGGCATGGTGCTGACCATCGAGCCGGGTCTGTACGTGCGCGGTGCCGCCGACCTTCCCGAGGCCTACCACGACATCGGCATCCGCATCGAGGATGACGTGCTGGTGCGCGCGCAGGGCGATTGCGAGGTACTGACCGCGCAGGCGCCCAAGACCGTGGCCGACATCGAGCAGGTGATGGGGGGCTGATGCGCGTGTCCTGTCGTCCCGGTGGGGTCCGTCCGGAGGGCGCGACCCTCGGCGCGTCGCGGGGCCGGGCCCCGCGCGTGGCCATTGTCGGCGCGGGCCCGGTGGGCCTGAGTCTCGCGCTGCGCATGCGCCAGCTGGGCAGCCCGGCCGAGCTGCAGGTGTTCGACGCCCAGCCCGACGCGCGGGCCGCGCTGTCGGATCCCCGGGTGCTGGCGTTGTCCGAAGGCAGCCGGCAGTTGCTGCAGGCGTTGCGCGCCTGGCCCGCCGAGGCGGCCACGGCGATTCGCGACATCCATGTGTCCCAGCACGCCCCGGGCCTGAGCTCGCTGCCTCGCGTGATGCTGCGCGCCGAGGAGGCCGCGCTGCCCGCGCTGGGCTACACGGTGCGCTACGGGGAACTGCTGGGCGCGCTGCAGGCCGCGGCCGGCGAAGCCGACATCCAGGTGCGCTATGCCAGCCCGGTGCGCGTGCGCGAGCAGGCGCGATCCGTGCTCGTGCTGCCGGCGCAGCGCGCCGACGACGCCGATCCTGCGACCGGCCCGGCTGCCGCGGGGCTCCCGGAACATGGGCCCGCGCAGGAGTTCGACCTCGCGGTGCTCGCCGAGGGCGGGGCCTTCCACGACCAGCAGCAACGCGAGCTGCACCGCGACTACGGGCAGACCGCCCTCATCGGCCAGCTGCGCTGCGACCGCGCCCACGGGGGCCTGGCTGTGGAGCGCTTCACGCCCGACGGGCCGGTGGCGCTGCTCCCGCGCGGCGCGGATTACGCGCTGGTGTGGTGCGTGCCTCCGGCGCGCGCGCGCGAACTCCTGCGCCTGCAGGATTCGGCGGAGGCGATGGGTCAGTTGCAGAAGCTGCTGCCCGCCGTCTGCGGGCGGGCGCTGGAGCTGCGCCTGTTCGGCAGCTACCCGCTGGGGCTCAACGCGCGCCTGCGCGCCCGCCGCGGGCGCGCCGTCCAACTGGGCAACGCCGCGCAGACCCTGCACCCGGTCGCCGGCCAGGGCCTGAACCTGGGCCTGCGCGACAGCGCCACGCTGGCGCGCATGTTGTCCGATGCCGACGCCGCCGGGCTGGACGATCTGCTGCGGCGCTACGACCTGACGCGCCTGCCCGATCGCGCGCTGCTGCTCGGCTTGACGGACCTGCTGGCGCGCGGATTCACCTGGGACCTGCCTGGCGCTTCGGCCTTGCGGGCGGGCGCGCTGGCGACCCTGTCGGCGGCCTGGCCGCTGCGCCGCGCGCTGCAGCGGCGCATGCTGTTCGGCTGGCGCGCCTGAGGGACCGCCTGGCGGGCGGCTAGGCCCCCGGCGAAGCCGGCGGGCCCGGCCAGCCGGCCCAGGCCGGAGCCAGGTCGTGGGCCAGGCCGAACTGCTCCAGCACGCGCCCGAGGGTGTGGTCGACCATCTGCTCGATGCTGTTCGGGCGCAGGTACAGCGCCGGCAGCGGCGGCATGACCACGCCGCCCATCTCGGTGACCAGGGTCATGTTGCGCAGGTGCGCCAGGTTCAGCGGGGTCTCGCGCGCCAGCAGCACCAGGCGTCGGCGCTCCTTCAGGCACACGTCGGCGGCGCGCGACAACAGGTTGTCCGACAGCCCGTGGGCCACGGCCGCCAGGGTCTTCATCGAGCAGGGCGCCACCACCATGCCCAGCGTGGCGAAGGAGCCGCTGGCGATGCTGGCGGCCACGTCGCCGATGGGATGCAGCTCGTCGGCCAGCGCCTCCACGTCCCGGCGATCCAGGTCGGTCTCGGCGCGAATGCTCAGCCAGCCCGCCGGGCTGACCACCAGATGGGTGCGTACGCCCCCCAGGCGGCGCAGGTGCTGCAGCAGGCGCACGCCATAGACGGCACCCGTGGCGCCCGTGATGCCGACGATCAGGCGCTGCGACGCGGCTTGCGCTGACGACGGGGATTCAGCCATGCGCGGCAAGCGAGGGCGGGGGGGGGCCCGGGGTGCCTCAGGAGCCGCCCAGCAGGTCCTTGAGCTCGCCGCTCTGGTACATCTCGGTCATGATGTCCGAGCCGCCGACGAATTCGCCGCGCACGTACAGCTGCGGAATGGTGGGCCAGTTGGCGTATTCCTTGACCGCCTGGCGCACGTCGTTGTCCTCCAGCACGTTCACGCTGGCGAACTGTGCCACTCCGCAGGCCTTCAGGATCTGCACCGCGCGGCCGGAAAAGCCGCATTGCGGGAATTGCGGGGTGCCTTTCATGAACAGCACCACGTCGTTGGACTTGACCAGTTGGTCGATGCGTTGCAGTGCGTCGGACATCGGAGCCTCGCGAAGCGGGTTGGGAATCTGGTGGGGAATACCCCTGATTGTAGAAAAGTGCCGCCCGTCGTGTGCGACGCCGACTCGGCTGCTCGGAAATGAGCCCGGCGCGTGCGCCGGGGGCAATCAGTCCGGCGCGCGCGCGGCCGTCACGCGTTCGATGCCGGCCAGGTCGCGCAGGCTGTGCGCCTCGCGCAGCCCCGCTGCCCGCAGCAGCGCGCGCACTCCCTCGGCCTGGTCGTATCCGTGTTCCAGCGCCAGCCAGGCGCCCGCGCGCAGGCGCGGCGCGGCCTGCGAGACGAGTTCGCGGATGTCCCCCAGTCCATCGTCGGCTCCGCGCGAGCCGACCAGCGCGAGGCGTGGCTCGAAACGCAACGACGGCAGGTGTTCGTCGCCCTCGGCCACGTAGGGCGGGTTGCTCAGGATCAGGTCGAAGGCCTGGTCCTCGCTCGGCAGCGCGCGCATCCAGTCGCCGTGGTGCCAGCGCAGCGCGCCGCCGGGACGGTCGGCCGCGAGCAGGCGTCGCGCGTTGTCCCGGGCGATGCGCAAGGCCTCGGCGCTGACATCGACCGCCTGCACGCGCGCGTGGGCACGCTCGTGCGCCACCGCGATAGCGATGGCGCCGCTGCCGGTCCCGAGGTCGAGCACGTCGGCGGCGGCCTCGGCATCCAGGCGGTCGAGCGCGAATTCCACCAGCAGTTCGGTCTCCGGGCGCGGCACCAGCACCTCGGGCCCGACGCTCAGGCGCAGGCCCCAGAACTCGCGCCAGCCCAGCACGTAGGCCAGCGGTTCGCCGGCGCGCAGGCGGGCCGCGGCCTGCTCCAGCGCCCGCAGACTGGCCTCGTCGAGCGCGGCCTCGGGGTGGGCCAGCAGCGCCGCATGCGACAGCCCGGCCAGTTCGCGCAGCAGCGCCAGCGCATCGACGCGGTCCAGCGCGCTGGACCGCATCCAGGCCTCGGCGCCGGGCGCCCCCGGCGCGGGGGAAGTCGTATCCGTCACGCCAGCGCCGCCAGTTGTTCGGCCTGGTGCTCGGCGTGCAGCGCGTCGAGCAGTTCGTCGAGCTCGCCGCCGAGAATGGCGTCGATCTTGTGCAGGGTCAGGTTGATGCGGTGGTCGGTGACGCGCCCCTGCGGCACGTTGTAGGTCCGGATGCGGTCCGAGCGGTCTCCGCTGCCCACCAGGCTCTTGCGCTGCGCGGCCTCGCGTTCCTGCGCCTGCTGGCGCTGGCGTTGCTCCAGACGCGCCGCCAGCACTTCCATCGCGCGCGCCTTGTTGCGGTGCTGCGAACGGTCGTCCTGGCACTCCACGACCAGCCCTGTCGGCAGGTGGGTGATGCGTACCGCCGAATCGGTCTTGTTGATGTGCTGGCCGCCGGCACCCGAGGAGCGGAAGGTATCGATACGCAGCTCGGCGGGGTTGATGGCCACCGCCGCCTGCGCGTCGGGCTCGGGCATCACCGCCACGGTGGCCGCGCTGGTGTGGATGCGCCCCTGCGATTCGGTGGCCGGCACCCGCTGCACGCGATGCCCGCCGGATTCGAACTTCAGGCGGCCGTACACGCCGTCGCCGGCGATGCGCAGCACCGCCTCCTTGACCCCGCCGAGGTCGCTTTCGCTGTGCCCGAGAAGTTCGGTGCGCCAGCCGCGGCGTTCGGCGTAGCGCGTGTACATGCGCAGCAGGTCGGCCGCGAACAGCGCCGATTCCTCGCCGCCGGTGCCGGCGCGCACTTCCAGGAAGGCGGCCTTGCGGTCGTCCGGGTCGCGGGGCAGCAGCGCGCATTGCAGCGCATCTTCCAGGCGATCGATGCGTTCGCCGCAGCTTTGCAGCTCTTCCTCGGCCAGTGCGCGCATCTCGGGGTCGCCCAGCAGCGCGCGTGCCTGCTCGCGCGCCGCCTCGGCGGCGCCCAGCTCGGCATGCAGCGCCACCACCGGCGCCAGCTCCGCGCGCTCACTGCCGAGTTCGCGCAGGCGCTGCGCGTCGGTGCCCTCGGCGCCGAGCAGGGCGTCGATTTCCTCCAGCCGGCGGGCGGCTGCGTCGAGTTTGTCGCGAAGGGAGGCTTTCATCCTTGAGCCTGAGGGGGCAGGCGGTGCGGGCCCGCGGTGCGTGCGCCCGCCGGGCGTCGCCACGAAGCGGCGCGCCGGCCGCCCGGGACGCTAGGAGTGGTTGCCGTAGCCGCGATGCGGCGTCAGGAACAGGCGTTGCACGGCCCGCGTGACCTGGTCGCGATGCTGCGGGTCCGTGTGGTGCATGGCCGCGAAGGCATTGTGCAGGAATTTCTGCGACAGGTTGCGCGCCAGCAGTTCCATCACCGCGTCGGGGGAGTCCCCCCGCGCCAGCGCCCGGCGCGCACGCTCCACCTCGGCCTGCTGCCAGTTGCGGCTCTGGTCCTGCAGTTGCCGGATCAGCGGGACCTGCTCGCGGTCGTCCATCCACTGCAGGAACCCCTGCACGCGGCTTTCGATGATCGACTCCGCCTGGTGTACCGCCGCCTGGCGGCGTTCGCCGTTGCTGCGCACCAGCTCGGTCAGGTCGTCCACCGAGTACAGGTACACGTCGGGCAGTTGGGCCACCTCGGCCTCGATGTCGCGGGGCACGGCCAGGTCCACCATCACCACCGGCTTGTGGCGGCGCTGGCGCACCATGCGCTCGGCCGCGCCCAGGCCGATGATGGGCAGGGTGCTGGCGGTGGAGCTCACCACCACGTCGAACTCGGCCAGGCGCTGCGGCACGTCGGCCAGGCGCATGGCCTCGGCCCCGACCTGCTGCGCCAGGCGCGCGCCGCGCTCCAGCGTGCGGTTGGCGATGGCCATGTGGCGCGGACGCCGGGACGCGAAGTGAGCGGCCACCAACTCGACCATCTCGCCGGCCCCGATCAGCAGCACACGGCATTCGGCCAGGCTCTCGAACACCGCCTCGGCCAGCTTGACCGCGGCCGCGGCCATGCTCACCGAATGGGCGCCGATCTCGGTGGTGCTGCGCACCTCCTTGGCCACCGCGAAGGTGCGCTGGAACATCTGCCCCAGCGTGCCCCCCAGCGTGCCCGTGTCGGAGGCCGTGCGCACCGCGTCCTTCATCTGGCCCAGGATCTGCGGCTCGCCCAGCACCATCGAGTCCAGCCCGCTGGCCACGCGGAAGGCATGGCGCACCGCGCCTTCGTGGACCAGCCGGTAGCTGTGCTGCAGCAGGTCGACCTCGCGCAGTTCGCGCGAGTTGGCCAGCCAGTTCACCAGCGCCTCGCGCGGATCGCTCTGCGCCGCGCAATAGATCTCGGTGCGGTTGCAGGTGGACAGGATCGCGGTCTCGACCGCGCTGCCGCCGCTGCGCGTGTGCAGCGAATCGCGCAGCGCGCGCAACCCTTCCTTCAGCCCTTCGGCCGAAAATGCCAGACGCTCGCGCAGGTCCAGCGGCGCGCTCTGATGGTTGACTCCGACGGCTGCTAATAACATGACACATTCAATTCTACGAAGCCGGGCGGGTTTTTGCGGATGACCAAAGTCAAACCCGCACGCGATTGCACCCCGCCGCGGCGATCCAACCTGTCCCCGAAGCGCCCGATTCCCCGATGCTCGCCCTCATCGCCCTGCGCTGGCTGCTCGCCACCAGTGTCATGCCGTTGTTCGTCGGCGCCGGCACCGGGCTGGCGGCCCGGCGCCTGCTGCGTCCCTGCCCCGGGCGCTGGACCCGCCAGGCCGCGTGGGGGGCGCTGGCGGCCTGGGGCGCGCATGTTCTGCTGACCGCCTCGGGCCTGCTGCGGGACGGAGCCACGCTGGATTACGGCGCGGTGCTGGCTGCGGCGGTGGCCGGGAGCTGGTTGGCCTGCGCGCGGTCCTGATCAGGCGGCTGCGCCAGCGGGCCGGCGCCGGCGCAGCATGCCTTCGGCGAGATACAGGGCGATGCCGGCCCAGACCAGGCCGAAGCCCAGCACCTTGGACGCGCCGAAGGCCTCGTGGTACACGGTCACGCCCAGCACCAGCAGCAGCGTGGGCGTGGTGTACTGCAGGATGCCCAGCAGCGAGAAGGGGATGCGCCGGGCCCCGGCCGCGAACATCAGCAGCGGGATGGCGGTGACCGGCCCGCTGGCCATGAGCAGCAGCTTGAAGTTCAGGTCGCCCAGCGCGAAGGCGTTGTCGCCATGCAGGCTGGTCCAGCCCAGGTACAGCAGCGCCACCGGCAGCAGCACCGCCGTCTCCAGCGCCAGGCCCTCGAGCGAGCCCAGGGGGGCGATCTTGCGCAACAGGCTGTAGCTGCTGAAACTCACCGCGAGGATCAGCGCCAGCCAGGGCATGTGCCCCACGCCGAAGGCCATCCACAGCACCCCGCTCGCGGCCACCGCCACCGCCGCCCATTGCAGCGCGCGCATGCGTTCGTGCAGCAGCACGGTGCCCAGCGCCACGTTCATCAGCGGGTTGATGTAGTAGCCCAGGCTGGCCTCCACCACGTGGCCGTTGTTCACCGACCAGATGTAGGTCAGCCAGTTGCAGGACAGCACCAGCGCGCTGGCGGCGAAGCGCCCGACCACCGCCGGGCGCTCGCGCAACAGGCGCAGCCAGGACCAGCGCCGCAGCCCCAGCAGGATCAGCAGAACCAGCAGCGCCGACCAGACCATGCGATGGGCGAGGATCTGCGGCGCCGGGACCGATTCCAGCAAATGGAAATACAGCGGGAACAAGCCCCAGATGACGTAGGCGCCCAGGGCGTAGGCGATGCCTGGATTCATGATCGGGCCGCGCGCGCGGCTTCAGGGAAACCCCGGATGCTACGCGCTGCCGCGGGGCGAAGAGGCAAGTACCGTCCAGTTGACGCGGGGCTTTTCCCGAATTCAGGCCCGAGGCCCTATGTTCCCTGGACCATCACTCCAGTCGGGGGCTTGGGAATGGAACGCAATCCGCGAACCCGCCGCGAGCTCGATCCCACCGACCGGCGCATCCTCGAAGTCCTGCAGGCGGACGCCAGGCTGACCATGGCGCAACTCGCGGAGCGCGTCGCTCTGTCGGCTTCGCCTTGCTGGCGTCGGGTGCAGGCGCTGGAGAAGGCCGGCGTCATCACCGGCTACCACGCGCGCCTGGACCGCCGACGCATCGGCCTGGGCGTGCACGGGTTCGTCCACGTGCGCATGCACGAGCACAGCACGCGCAGCGCCGCCGGCTTCGAGGCGCAGGTGCTGGCCATCGGCGGCGTCGTGGCCTGCCAGAACCTGTCGGGCCGCTACGACTATCAGCTCGAACTGGTCGCCACCGACCACGACGCCTTCGCCCGGCTGGTGCGCGAACAGATCTGCGCGCTTCCCGGCCTGCGCGACATCCACACCAGCCTGTCGCTGCGCGAGGTGAAGGTCGCCGGCATGCTTCCGGTGCCGGGCTGAGTCCGCGGCTGCACATCCGGATGCGCCCGGAGGCCGCCTCGGCGCGCGCCGCGCCTGGGGCCTGCGCCGGACATTCGGGGAAAACCGTCAGCGCATCAGACGTTGAACAGGAAGTTCAGCACGTCGCCGTCGTGCACCACGTACTCCTTGCCCTCCGCGCGCATGCGCCCGGCGTCCTTGGCGCCCTGTTCGCCGGCGTATTTCACGAAATCGTCGAAAGCGATGGTCTGCGCGCGGATGAAGCCGCGTTCGAAATCGGTGTGGATCACGCCCGCGGCCTGCGGCGCCGTGGCGCCCACGGGAATGGTCCAGGCGCGCACCTCCTTCACCCCCGCCGTGAAGTAGGTCTGCAGCCCGAGCAGCGCGTAGCCGGCGCGGATCAGGCGGTTCAGGCCGGGCTCGCTCTGGCCCAGTTCGGCCAGGAACTCGACCTTTTCCTCCGCCGACATGCCGGCCAGTTCGCTCTCCAGCTTGGCGCAGATGGCCACCACCGGCGCGCCCTGCGAGTTGGCGTACTCGCGCAGGCGCTCCAGGTGCGGGTTGTTCTCGAAGCCGTCCTCCAGCACGTTGCCGACGAACATGGCCGGCTTGGCGGTGATCAGGCAAAGCGGCTTGAGCAGTGCCCGTTCGTCCTCCGACAGGTCCAGCGCGCGCACGGGGCTGGCCTGGTTCAGCGACTCCTCGCAACGCTGCAGCACCCCGAGCAGGCGCTGCGCTTCCTTGTCGCCGGCGCGCGCCGTCTTGTGCGCGCGCAGCACGGCCTTTTCCACCGTTCCCAGGTCGGCCAGGCACAGCTCGGTCTGGATCACGCCGATGTCGGCCAGCGGATCGATGCGCCCGGCCACATGGATCACGTTGGGGTCGTCGAAGCAGCGCACGACGTTGACGATGGCATCGGTCTCGCGGATATGCGCCAGGAACTGGTTGCCCAGGCCCTCGCCCTTCGAGGCCCCGGCCACCAGGCCCGCGATGTCGACGAATTCCACGACCGCCGGCACCACGCGCTGGGGCTGGACGATCTGCGCCAGCTGCTGCAGTCGGGGGTCCGGAACCTCCACCACGCCCACGTTGGGCTCGATGGTGCAGAAGGGGTAGTTCTCGGCCGGGATCGCGCTCTGGGTCAGCGCATTGAACAGGGTGGACTTGCCGACGTTGGGCAGGCCAACGATGCCGCATTTGAGGGACATGGAAGATCCTTGTGAACCCCTCCATCCGCGCGCCGCCGGGCCCCGCAGGGACGTGGTCGAGCGGGAGCGGCGCGCTCAGGCGCCGGGTTGTCGGCCCGGAGCCGCGAGGGGTGGGCGCAGATTGTAGTGATTCGGGCGGCGCCCATGCCCCGCGTGAAAGGGCGCCGGCAGGCGCTTGCGGCGCTGCCGGGAACGATCGAGGCCGATGACGTGCGGGGGGAGTGGGATGGTACGTGGCGGACCGCGCGGCCTCGAGCCTGCGTGGACGGACGCATCCGGCGCGCCGACACGTCTTGTTGCAATTTCACGGGTTAGGTCGCGTTGACGCTGTTTCGGGCCGCCCGCCAGAATCGAACGACCCTCCACGGGGAGCCAACCAGGCCATCGCGTACGCCGCATCCTGCGGCCGCATGCGCGAGGCCATTTTTTTGACGGAGACATCGCATGCAAGCTCGACACCGCAAGATGCTCAGGCCCTTGAAGAGCGCCGCGGCCGCGGTCGCCCTGGCCGGCGCCGGCATCGCCGCCCACGCCGCCACGGCCCCGGCGCAGATCAAGATCGGCACGCTGTACGCCAGCACGGGGCCCTTCGCGGTGGCCTCGCAGGGCCAGTTCGAGGGTCTGAAGTTCTGGGCCGCGGCGGTGAACAAGGACGGCGGGGTGTTCGTCAAGGCCTTCGGCAAGAAGATCCCCGTCAAGATCGTCGCCTACGACGACCAGAGCTCCACCTCCACCGCCACCACGCTGTACAACCAGCTGATCACCCAGGACAAGGTGGACGTGCTGGTGGCCGACTTCGGCTCGGTGCTGACCTCGGTGGCGGTGCCGCTGGCGGCCGAGCACCACATGCTGCTCATCGACCCCACCGGCTCGGGGGCGAACTTCTTCACCAAGAAGACCGACTACCTGGCCGACGTGAGCATTCCGGCCTCCACCGTGTGGCCGATTCCGCTGGCCCACTTCGTGGCGCAGCAGGGCATCAAGCGCGTGGCCATCGTGTACGACGCCAACGACTTCGACGCCTCGCAGGCCGAGACCACGAAGGAAGTGCTGGCGCAGGCGGGCATCAAGCCGGTGTACTACCACGGCGTGCCGACCACCGAGTCGAACTACACCATCCTGCTGCACACCATCAAGGCCGCGAACCCGCAGGCCGTGCTGGAGTTCGGCTACGCGCCCAACGACATCGCCTTCCTGCGCGCGCTGTCGCAAAGCGGGCTGCACTTCGACATGACCTTCTCCATCTTCCCGGGCCAGTTGCTCGAGCTGATGAAGAAGAACGTGGGGGTCAAGGGCCTGGCCTACACCTACACCTACCCGACGCCGCCGCTGGTCAAGTACGACAAGGTGGACTACGGCATGAACACGGCCGACTTCGTCAAGGCCTTCCAGGGGGCGGAGAAGAAGGCGCCGAACTTCCTCGACGCCGCGGGCTACAACACGGGCCTGGTGATGCAGTACATGCTGGACAAGGCGCCGAAGTTCACGCAGGAGGACTTCCACTCGGCGCTGCTCAACGACATGTCGGGCAAGACCACGACGCTGCTCGGGCCGTTCAAGATCAACGAGAACGGCGCGCAACTCGGCCAGCCCTTCCCGGTGGCGCAGATGGTGCCCGAGGGCAAGGACCTGAAGTTCGTGGTGGTGTATCCGGCCGACCACGCCACCGGCAAGCCGGTGTACCCGGCGCCGAAGTCCTGATCGGGTCGTGAAGCTCCGGGCCCCTCGGGGCCCGGATTTGCATGCGGCCCGCAGGCGGCCGCGCCGTGCCGGGGAGGCGAGGTGGAACTGCTCGAATACGCAATCGTCGGTGGGATTCTCTACGGCATCTTTTTCACCCTGGTCGGGTTGGGGCTGAACCTCATTTTCGGGGTCATGCGCATCATCAACCTGGCGCACGGGCAGTTCATCGTGCTGGGGGGCTACTGCGCGTGGCTGGTGTCGCGGCACTTCGGGTTCAACCCGCTGTGGGCGATTCCGCTGTCGGTGCTGGGGGCGCTGGTGGTGGGCTGGCCCTTGTACCGCGGGGTGGTTCCGCGCCTGCAGCGCAGCGGGGACCCGGAGATGCTGTCGTTCATCCTGTTCTTCGGCATCGGGCAGATCCTGGAGGCGGCCACCGAGCTGGCCTTCGGGGCGGACCAGCGCTCGCTGCCGCAGAACGCGCTGGGCTCGGGCAACCTGGGGGTGCTGGGGCAGCAGTTCCCGGACAGCTGGTGGGTGGCCGCGGCGGTCAGCGTGGGGGCGCTTGCGCTGCTGTGGGTGTACTTCTCGCACAGCCGGCTGGGGTATGCGACGCGCGCGGTGATGGCCAACCGGGAGGAAGCGGTGGCCACCGGGATCGACGTGCGCAAGGTCTCGACCATCGCCTTCGTGGCGGGGCTGGCGCTGGCGGGCATGGCGGGGGTGTTCGTGCCGTACCTGCTGGGCTCGGTGTCGCCGGACCTGGGGGACGGGCTGACGACGACGGCCTTCGCCATCGTGATCATCGGCTCGCTGGGCAATCCGCTGGGCACGATCGTGGGCGGGCTGGTGTTCGGGCTGGGCACGATGCTCATGCAGACCTATTACTCGTCGTGGTCGAACGTGGTGCCGTACGCGCTGCTGCTGATCATTGTGTTGATCCGCCCGTCGGGGCTGCTCGGAAAGGCGGTGCGCCTTGCCTGACATCCAGAACAAATCGAGCCGCGCGCTGCGCGGGCTGCGCACGGCGCTGGTGGTGCTGGTGGTGGTGGCGGCGGCCTTCGTCGCGGCGCCGCACCTGTACCACAACGAGTCGCTGCTGTTCACGCTGATGACCTTCATCGTGCTGGCGCAGGGGCTGAACCTGCTGTACGGGTTCACGGGGTACCTGCCGTTCGGGTACGTGGGGTTCTTCGGCAGCGGGGCGTACGCGACGTCCCTGCTGGTGCTGCACACGCATCTGCCGGTGCTGGGCTGCGTGGCCGGCGGGGCGGTGGTGGCGGTGCTGCTGGGGCTGGTGCTGGGGCCGCTCTTGAGGCTGTCGGGGGCGTACTTCTCGATCGCCAACCTGGCGGCCTCGCAGATCCTGTACTTCGTGGTGTCGAACCCGAACCTGGCGGACTACACGGGCGGGCCCTACGGGCTGAAGATCGAGCAGGTGTACGACCCGAGCCTGAGCTACTGGGTGATGCTGGGGGTGCTGCTGGGCTCGATCGTGCTGGCGGCGTACTTCCGGGCCTCGCGCTTCGGCATGTCGCTGCGGGCGATCAAGCAGGACCCGGTGAGCGCGGCCATGGCGGGCATCCACGTGGTGCGCTCGCGGCTGATCGTGTGGCTGGTGTCGGCCGGGGTGGCGGGGCTGGCCGGGGGGGTGTATGCGTGGAACCTGTCGGTGTTCTACCCGGACGCGGTGTTCACGCTGCAGCTGTCGGTGTTCGCCATCGTGTTCGCGCTGTTCGGCGGGGTGGGCACGGTGATCGGCCCGCTGGTGGGGGCGGCGCTGCTGTATTCGCTGTACTCGGCGATCGGGATCTCCACGCCGCAGTACTTCCAGTTCATCTATGGCGGGCTGATCGTGCTGCTGGTGCTGTTCCTGCCCGGCGGGGTGCTGTCGCTGTTCCAGCGCAGGGGGATCGATGTCTTCTAACCAGGAACCGACTCTGCTGGAGCTGGTGGGGGTGCGCAAGCAGTTCGGGGCGCACGTGGTGCTCAACGACGTGGCGTTCAAGGTTTCGCCGGGCGAGATCGTGGGGCTGGTGGGCCCGAACGGCTCGGGCAAGACGACGACCATCAACGTGATCTCGGGGCTGCTGCAGGCCGACAGCGGGCAGGTGAACTTCGAGGGCCGCAACATCAACCGGCTGCCCATGTTCAAGCGCGCGCGCGCGGGGATCAACCGCAGCTTCCAGGTGCCCAAGGTGTTCCGCGACATGACGGTGCGCGAGAACGTGGAGGTGGCGGCGCGCACGGTGCGCATGGGGGCCGAGGAGGTGGAGCAGATCCTGCGGGAGATCGAGCTGACCGAGGTGGCCGAGCGCAGCGCGGGCTCGCTGACGGTGAACCAGCAAAAGCTGCTGGACCTGGGGCGGGCGCTGGCGACGCGCCCGAAGCTGCTGCTGGTCGACGAGATCGGGGCGGGGCTGAACCCGGCGGAGCTGAACGTGATCGCGGCGCTGCTGCAGCGGCTGGCGGCGCGGGGCATCGCGCTGATCGTGGTGGAGCACCTGCTGGAGTTCCTCAACCGCATCACCGAGCGGGTGATCGTGCTGGGGGCCGGGCGCATGCTGTTCGAGGGCACGCTGGAGGCGGCCTCGCGCGACCCGGAAGTGGTGGCGGCATTCATTGGAGCGGCATGATGAGCGCGACGGCTGTGGGGGTGCAAAAAGCATGAGCGCCAGTTTGGAAGTGAAGGGCCTGCAGGCGGGCTACGGGGCGATGCAGGTGCTGTGGGGCATCGACCTGCAGGTGCAGCCGGGGCAGACGGTGCTGCTGCTGGGGGCCAACAGCGCGGGCAAGACCACGCTGCTGCGCACGCTGATCGGCCTGTTGCCGTGTCGCGGCGGGCAGATCGTGTTCGACGGCGAGCGCATCGAGGAGCTGCGCCCGGACCAGCGCATCCGGCGCGGCATCGCGTTCATGTCGGAGCTGGGGGTGTTCCCGACGCTGTCGATCGACGAGAACATCGCGCTGGGGGGCTACTTCCTGGCGCCGGCGCGCATGAAGCAGCGGCGCGAGCAGTTGTTCGAGTTGTTCCCGGACCTGGCGAAGAAGCGTCGCGACGCGGCCTCGACCCTGTCGGGGGGGCAGCGCAAGATGCTGGGCATCGCCAAGGTGCTGGTGGCCGAGCCGCGGCTGCTGCTGATGGACGAGCCCTCGTCGGGGCTGGCGCCGGTGTTCGTCAAGCAGGTGATCGACGTGCTGCGCACGACCATCGGCGGGGGCACCTCGCTGCTGATCGCCGAGCAGAACGTGGCCTTCCTGGCGCTGGCCGACCGCGGCTA
>JAJZUV010000007.1 GCA_021848345.1 Pseudomonadota bacterium
TTAGGCCGCGAGAGCGAAACTTTCGTCGTTCGCGTTTAACTTGATTCCAGTGGATTTACGAGCGTACTGGTGCTCGGCATGCACTCCACAACTTCAACATTCACGTCGAAACCGGATCGGCCCCGTGAAGGAGCGATGATACGCCCTTCGCCCCTCGAAGACCTATCTGGGGTTGCCGCCCCGGTCTTCAAGGGGCGGCGGCCTCAGCCGCGTCCGATGCCGTGGTAGCTCAGGCCGGCGGCGCGCACGCTGGCCGGCTCCCACAGGTTGCGCCCGTCGAACACCACCCGGGCCTTCAGGCTGCGCGCCAGCTGCTCGAAGTCGGGCGAGCGGAAGGCATGCCATTCGGTGACCACGGCCAGCGCGTCCGCGCCTTCCAGCGCGCTGGGGGCGTCGGCCACGAGTTCCAGGCCCTCGCGGTCGCCCCAGAGGCGGCGCGCCGAGTCCATGGCCACCGGGTCGAAGGCGCGCACGTGCGCGCCGGCGGCCAGCAGGGCCTCGATCAGGTCGATGGCCGGCGCGTCGCGCATGTCGTCGGTGTTGGGCTTGAAGGCCAGGCCCCACACGGCGATGGTCTTGCCGCGCAGGCCGTCGGCGGCGAAATGGGCGGCGATCTTCTCGAACATGCGCTGCTTCTGGCGCTGGTTCACCGAATCCACGGCCTCGGTCAACTCCGCGCGCAGCCCGGCCTCGCGCGCCATGAAGGCCAGCGCCTTGACGTCCTTGGGAAAGCACGAGCCGCCGTAGCCGGCCCCCGCGTACAGGAAGTGGCTGCCGATGCGCTGGTCCACGCCCATGCCCAGGCGCACCTGCTCGATGTCGGCGCCGACCGCCTCGGCCAGGCGCGCCAGCTCGTTCATGAAGGAAATTCGCGTGGCCAGCATGGTGTTGGCGGCGTACTTGGTGAGTTCCGAGCTGGCCGGATCCATCACCATGATCTTCTCGTGGTTGCGATTGAAGGGGCGATACAGCTCGCGCATGACGGCCACCGCGCGCTCGTCCCGGCTTCCCAGCACGATGCGGTCGCCGCGGGTGAAATCGTCGATGGCCGAACCTTCCTTGAGGAACTCGGGGTTGCTGACCACGCGAACCCAGTGCTGCACTCCGCGCGCGGCCAGTTCCTGGTCGATGATGCCCTGCACCATGGCCACCGTGCCGACCGGCGCGGTCGACTTCTGCACCACCACCAGCGGCCCGTCGACGCAGCGCCCGATCTCGGCCGCGGCGCCGCGCACCTGGCTCATGTCGGCCTGCCCGCTGGGCAGCGGAGGCGTGCCCACCGCGATGAAGCACACCTGCGCTCCCGGCAGGCCCTGCGCGACGTCCTCCACGAAACGCATGCGCGAGGCCTGCGCGTTGCGCGCCACGAGCTCGCTCAGGCCCGGCTCGTAGAACGGGACCTGGGCCTTGCGCAGCGCGGCGATGCGTTGGGGATCCCTCTCCACGCACACCACGGTGTTGCCGACGTCGGCAAAACACGCCGCGGTGACCAGGCCGACGTAGCCGGCGCCGATGACAGTGACTCGCATGGGGCAGATCCTTCGACTCGAATGGGAAACAGCCCAGTATTGTGCATGCTGCGCCGCCACGCCGCCGTTCCAGGGCCGCGGGGCCCGCCGGAGCGGGCCTCCCACGGCGCTTGACGTGGGTCAAGCGGGTTTTCGCGGTGCAACATTCATAATCCTTCGATAGGTGGGCCACCGCCGGCCCCGGGAGATTCCCATGAAGCCACAAGCCGCCGCAGCCGGACGGGCTCGGCGTCCGCGCCGGGCAGGCGCTGCCTCGCCGGCCGCCGATGCGCGCACCGCGCCCGTGCAGCCCCCTGCGTTGCAGCCCGCTCCCGTGCTGCCCGCTCCAGCGGGGGACCCTCCCGTGCAGGCGGTTCCCGCACGGACGGACCCCTCGCAGCCCGGCCCCGCGCAGGCGGTGGCGCAGGTCCTGCGCACGCCGCCGCGGCCGGAACAGGGGGTGGCCGACCTGATCGATCGTGCCGCGCATGCGCTGCAGGCGAGACGGACCTTCGGCCTGTCGCCGGCGTCGCTGGGCCTGGCGGCCTCGGACTGGTGGACCCATCTGCTGGCCTCGCCCGGCAAGCGCATGGAACTGGCCAGCGAAGCGGCGCGCATGGCAGCGGTGTACGCCAACTACGTGATGCAGGCGCTTGGGCACCATCGGGGCGAGCCGGACCCGACCTGCTGCGTGCAGGCCGAGGACCGGGATCGCCGCTTCGCGCATCCGGACTGGCAGCGCTTTCCCTTCAACCTGATGCAGCAATCCTTCCTGCTGCAGCAGCAGTGGTGGCGGCAGGCGACGACCGGGGTGCGCGGGGTGTCGCGGCACCATGAGCAGGTGGCGTCCTTCGCGGCGCGCCAACTGCTCGACGCGCTGGCGCCCAACAACATGCCGCTCACCAACCCGGAAGTGCTGGACCTGACCCTGCAAAGCGGCGGGGTGAACCTGCTCAAGGGCTTCAACATCTGGCGCGACGACATGCAGCGCATGCTGGGCGGCGCGCCCGCGGCCGGCAGCGAGGATTTCGTGCCCGGCCGCCAGGTGGCGCTGACGCCGGGCAAGGTGGTGATGCGCAATCGCCTGGTGGAGTTGATCCAGTACGCGCCGACCACCCCCAAGGTGCACCCGGAGCCTGTGCTGATCATCCCGGCCTGGATCATGAAGTACTACATCCTCGACCTGTCGCCCCACAACTCGCTGGTGCGCTACCTGGTCGACCAGGGTCACACGGTGTTCATGATTTCCTGGCGCAATCCCACCGGGGAGGATCGCGACCTGGGCATGCACGATTACCTGGAACTCGGGCCGCTGGCCGCGCTGGACGCAGTGCACCGCATCTGCGCCGGCGCGCAGGTGCACGGCGTGGGCTACTGCCTGGGCGGCACGCTGCTGTCCATCGCCGCGGCGGCGCTGGGCGCGCGCGGCGACCGCCGGCTGGCCACGCTGACCTTGCTGGCCTCGCAGGTGGACTTCTCCGAGCCGGGGGAACTGTCCCTGTTCATCGACGACAGCCAGGTCAGCTTCCTGGAGGACATGATGTGGGCGCAAGGCTACCTGGACACCAGCCAGATGGCCGGCGCCTTCCAGATGCTGCGCTCCTACGACCTGATCAGTTCGCGCATCACCCGCGAATACCTGATGGGCCAGCGCCGGCCGCCCAACGACCTCATGGCCTGGAACGCGGACGCCACGCGCATGCCCTACCGCATGCACAGCGAGTACCTGCGGGGCATGTACCTGAACAACGACCTGGCGGAGGGACGCTGGCGGGTGAACGGCGAGTCCGTGAGCGTGGAGAACGCCCCCCAGCCCTGGTTCGTGGTCGGCACCGAGACCGACCACGTGGCGCCTTGGCGCTCGGTGTACAAGATCCACCTTCTGGCCCACTCGGACATCGAGTTCGTGCTGACCAGCGGCGGGCACAATGCCGGCATCGTCAGCGAACCCGGGCATGCGGGTCGGCATTACCGCTGGGCCCGGCGCGCCGCCGGCCAGCCTTACCTGGACCCCGAGCACTGGCTGAGCCAGGCCGGCGCCGAACAGGGTTCGTGGTGGCCGCGCTGGTCGCAATGGCTGAGCGCGCGCAGCTCGGCGCGCGCGGCACCGCCCCGCATGGGGCTTTCCCACCCCGGACTGCTCGGCGACGCCCCCGGAACCTACGTCCTGCAACGTTGACCCCACGATGACCGACTGGATCGAGAACCGCCCGCTGGGCGAACTCAGGCTGGGCGACAGCGCCAGCCTGTCGCGCACCTTCACGCGCGACGAGGTGCAGACCTTCGCGCTGGCCTCCGGCGACGTCAATCCGGCGCACGTGGACGCCGAGTTCGCGGCCGACGACGCCTTCCACGGCATCGTCGCGCACGGCATGTGGAGCGCCGCGCTGATCTCCAACGTGCTGGGCACCCAGCTGCCGGGACCGGGCACCGTCTACCTCGGCCAGCAGCTTCGCTTCGCGCAGCCGGTGCGCCTGGGCGACACGGTGCGCGTGACGGTCACGCTGGCCGCGCTGGATGCGCTGCCCGACGGTCGCCCTCGCGCCACCCTGCAGTGCCGGGTGGTCAATCAACGCAACGAAACGGTGGTGGACGGCGAAGCGCAGGTGCTGGTGCCGCAGGCCAAGGTGCGCCGCGAGCGCGTGGCCCTGCCCCGGCTGGAATTGCGCGACCCGGGCGCCAAGCTGCGCGCGCTGGTGCAACAGGCTCGCGCGCGATGCGCCGGGGCGCTGCGCACGGCGGTGGTGCACGCGGTCGACGCGGTGTCGCTGGGCGGCGCGGTGGATGCCGCGCGCGCCGGGCTGATCGAGCCGGTGTTCGTGGGTCCGCGCGAGCGCCTGGAAGCTGCGGCCCGGGCCGCGGGCATCGATCTTTCGGGCTTCGCGGTGGAAGCCACCGAGCACAGCCACGCGGCGGCGGCGCGCGCGGTGGCGCTGGCGCGCGAAGGGCGGGTGCAGGCGCTGATGAAGGGCTCCCTGCACACCGACGAGCTGCTGCACGCGGTGCTCGACGCGCAGGCCGGGCTGCGCACGGCGCGGCGCATCAGCCATGTGTTCGTGGTGGACGTGGTCGGTCTGGATCGCCTGCAGCTGCTCACCGACGCGGCGGTCAACGTGGCTCCCGACCTGCTGGCCAAGCGCGACATCGTGCTCAACGCCATCGAACTGGCGCACGCGCTGGGCATACCCGAGCCGAAGGTGGCCATCCTGTCGGCCGTGGAGACGGTGACGCCGAAGATTCCCTCCACGCTGGACGCCGCGGCGCTGTGCAAGATGGCCGAACGCGGCCAGATCGAGGGTGGCGTGCTCGACGGGCCGCTGGCCTTCGACAACGCCGTGTCGCTGCGCGCGGCGCAGACCAAGGGCATCGTCTCGGCGGTGGCCGGGCGGGCCGACGTGCTGGTGGCGCCGGACCTCGAAGCCGCCAACATGCTGGCCAAGCAGCTGGAGTACCTGGCGGACGCCAAGGTGGCCGGCATCGTGCTCGGCGCACGCGTGCCGGTGATCCTGACCAGTCGCGCCGACCTGCCCGATGCGCGCATGGCCTCCTGCGCGCTGGCGGTCATGCTGGCGTCGCACGCCGCGCAGGGAGCCTGAATCGATGGGCGCCCTGGTCCTGAGTGTCAACGCGGGCTCGTCCAGCCTGAAGTTCGCGCTGTTCGACGCCGACGCCGCCTGGCATGCGCAAGAGCTTCCGACGGCCTTGCTGCGCGGATCCATCGACCGGTACGACCACAGCGCGCAGCTGCGCTACGGATTCGTCGGCGAGGCCGAGCACAGTGTCGAGCCCCGCGCCGCCCGCGCCGACATCGGTGCCGAGACCGCATGGCTGATCGCCTGGCTGCAGCGCGAGCTCGGCCTGGAGGCGCCGGGCATCGTGGCCCACCGCATCGTGCACGGCGGACTCAAGCACACGCGCGCGGTGCGCATCGACGCCGGCGTGGAAACCGAGCTGCGGCGCCTGACGTCGCTGGCGCCGCTGCATCAGGGCCCCGGACTGCAGGGCGTGCGCGCGGCGCGCCACGCGCTGCCGCGGGCCGTGCAGGTGGCGTGTTTCGACACCGCGTTCCATGCCGGGCACGAGGACAGCGAGCGCCGCTACGCGATTCCGCGGCGCTGGCACGACCGCGGCTATCAGCGCTACGGCTTCCATGGCCTGTCCTTCGACGCCATCAGCCGGCGCCTGCCGACGCTGCTCGGGCAGCGCGCGACGGGCTGCGTGGTGGTGGCCCATCTGGGCAGCGGGGCGAGCGTGTGCGGCATGCGCGGCTTGCGTAGCGTGAGCACGTCGATGGGATTCACGGCCCTCGACGGCCTGGTCATGTCCACGCGCTGCGGAACGCTCGATCCGGGCGTGGTGCTGCGCTGGATGGAGCACGACAAGTTGAGCCCGAAGCAGGTCAGCGACCTGCTCTACCACGAGAGCGGATTGCTGGGGGTGTCGGAGATCAGCAGCGACATGCGCCAGCTGCTGGACAGTCCGGACCCGCGCGCGCGTCAGGCGGTGGACTTGTTCGTGGCCTCCGTGGTGCGCCACGTGGGCGCCACCGCGGCCAGCATCGACGGCGTGGATGCGCTGGTGTTCACCGGGGGCATCGGCACCCACCAGGCGCCCATACGCGCGGCCGTGGCCCGACGCCTGGGCTGGATGGGGGTGGAACTGGACGAGGCGGCCAATGCCGCCGGTGAACTCCTGGTGTCGGGCAATGGCAGTCGCGTCGCGGTGCTGGCACTGCCCACGGACGAGGAGGCGGTGATGGCCCTGCAGGCCGTCGAGGCCTGCGCGCCGCCCGCCCGGGACGGCGCGGAGAGCTAGGTAGTAACCCTAACGCAACAGAGGCATTCGCGGCGCGTGCAAAACCCTGGGGTTTACCCTATGATGCAGTGCATCAACCAAGGAAAAGCCATGAACCTCAGCCCCGCTCTCCTGCTCCCCCGTACTCCCCTGCGTGCCCCCGCGGCGGCGCGCCAGGACTGGATCGCTGCGCTGCGCCAAGCCCTGGCCCAGCGTCGCCAGCGCCGGGACATCCGCCTGGTGCTGGAGCGCTCGGAACGCTACGCCGCCGCCCAGCCCGGCTTCGCCGCCGACCTGCGCGCCGCCGCGCTGCGCCAGCTCTGAAACCCGCCGCGCCGGAGTTCTCAAGCAACCGCCGGGCCGCCCCAAGGTTGCTTGACCCCCACGGGGGGCGGGCTGGGCGCAGCCTGGCCCTGGGGGCGCTCTCAAGCAACCGCCGGGCCGCCCCAAGGTTGCTTGACCCCCACGGGGGGCGCTCAGATCCGTTCGAACTCCAGGCGCATGCGGTGCGCATAGGGACGCTGGGCGTCGTACCAGACGGCGCGCCCCAGTGCCGGGCCGTTGGGCCAGGCTTCCGTTTCCAGGCACAGCCCCGCACCGGGTCGGTGCTCCACCCCCAGCGGGGCCTGCGTGGGCTTGAGCCCCGCGCCCGCATACAGATGCAGGAGCGGCTGGTCGGTCAGCAGTCGCAGCCCCAGACCTCCCGCGCGCAGGCGCGCCACCTCGCGCAGTTGCCCGGGCGGCGTGTCCAGCAGCATCGCCGAGTCGAGCTCGGGCACGCGTTGCGCCGGAATCGGGGCCGACTCGCGCCAATCGCGCCACGTGCCCTGCACCGGCAGCGGATCCCCGGGCAGTTCCCGCGCATCCACGGGCAGGTAGCTCGACGCTGCCACCTGCAAGCGATGGCCGCCGAGGTCGGGCGCCGCGTCCAGGTTCCAGTAACTGTGCTGCACCAGGTTGACCGGGCAGGCGGCGTCGACGCCCGCCCTGGCGGTCCACTCCAGCGCGAAATCCTTCAAGGCGTATTCCACCTCGGCGTCGCAGGCGCCGGGGAACCCCTGGTCGCCGTCGGGCGACTGAAGACGCAGGCGAGCGGCGGTCTGGTCGTGGTGCGCGATGTCCCAGTTCCGCACCCCGAAGCCGGCGCGCCCTCCATGCAGGCAGTGGCCCAGGGCGTGGTTCACGTCCAGCTTCCAGCGCTGCCCGTCGCGCTCGAGCACGGCGTCGGCGATGCGGTTGGCGTAGCGCCCGCATACCGCCCCCAGGGCCATGATGTCGCGGCGGTAGGCCTCGGGCGATGCGAATCCCAGGGTCAGCGGGCGGGGCCCTTCCGGCGCGCCCAGCCACCACAGTTGCATCAGCCGGGCGCCGAAGGGAATCACCCAGGCCGCGAGCTCGGAGTTGTGCAGTTCGAGGACCCCCTCGGGGGCACGGGGCATCGGGTTCATCAGACTTCTCCGAAATCCCGGCGCTCGAGCACCTGCTCGAGCAGTTCCAGGTCGATGCGCGACAAATGGTCCAGTTGCGCGTGCACCAGCGCGCGCACCGGCGCCTCCAGGCCTTCGGCCGCGGGCACCGCGACCACGCCCATCCCGGCGGCGCTGAGCGCGCGCACGCCGTTGCCGGAGTCCTCCACACCCACCGCATGGCGCGGCTCCACGCCGAGGCGCCGCAATGCGAGCTGGTACAGATCGGGCGCGGGCTTGCCCCGCTGCACGTCGTCGGCGCAGCAGACCACGTCGAAGGCCTGCTCGAAGCCGCTCAGACGCAGCGCCAGCTGGGCCATGCGCCGGCGCGACCCGGTGGCCAGCGCCAGAGGCAACCGTCCGGCCATGCGCTCCAGCAGCGCCTGCGCACCCGGCATGGGGCGCAGCTGCGCGGGGTAGGCCTCGGCCACCAGCTGCTCCACCTCGGCCTCGATGTCGGCCAGCTCGCGCGCGTCGCCCATGCGCTCGCGCAGGCGCGACAGCCACAGCACGGAATCCCCGCCGAGTACCGCGCGGCGGTCGGCGTCGCTCCAGCGCACGCCGTGCGCGGCCGCGTAGGCGCAGCGCACCCGATGCCAGATGGGCTCGGAATCGACCAGCAGGCCGTCGAGGTCGAACACCAGGGCGCGCACCCGGCGCGTCGATCCCGGCGCGGTCACGGGGTTTCGAAGCGGCCGGAGGCTTCGCTGCGCCGCAAGGCGTCGAGCACGCGCATGCGCGCCATGGCCTGCTCCAGGCTGGCCGCGCCGGGCGGTCCGCCGCGGATCTGGCGCACGAAGGCCTCGGCCTGCAGGCCGTACTGGTCCACCGCGGGAAGTTCGATGCGCCGCACCGGGGCATCCTGGGCCTCGCCCTGCAGTTCGAGCACGCAGGGCACGTCGGGCAAGGCGTTGAAGGGCAAGGGCATGCGCAGGCTGCCGCGGCTGCCCACCAGGCTCAGGCTCTGGCGCCGCGCCGACTGGGTCGACACGGTGAACCCCAGGCTGCGCCCGGAGCCGAAGTCGAGCAGCCCGCTGGCATGGCGGTCGGTGCCGAAGGCGGGGTCGCGGTCCAGCGTGGCGATGACCCGATGCGGCTGGGAGCCGAAGCACCATTCGCCGGCGAACACCGCGTAGCAACCGATGTCGTACAGCGCCCCACCCCCGCTTCGCGCCTGGTTGCGGATGTTGGCCGGGTCGGCGTTGAAGTAGGAGAACTGCACGTGCGCGGCGGTCGGCTCGCCGATCTCGCCCGCGGCCACCAGCTCGCGCAGGCGGACCCACTGGGGGTGGAACTCCACCATGAAGGCTTCGCGCAGGTGCACGCGCCCGCACACCTCGCGCAGCGCCTCCAGCTCGGCGGCGTCCAGCGACATGGGCTTCTCGCACAGCACGTGCTTGCCGGCGCGCGCGGCGGCCAGGGTCCACGGCACGTGCAGGTCGTTGGGCAGCGGGTTGTAGATCACGTCCACCCCGGGGTCGGCCAGCAGTTCCTCGTAGCTTCCCCAGGCGCGCGCGATGCCGAACTCCGCCGCCATGTCGCGCGCGGCCTGCAGGTTGCGCGAGGCCACCGCCACCACCTCCACGCCCTCGGCGCGCAGCATCGCCGGCAGCACCTTGCGGCGCCCGATGTCGGCGGTCGACAGGATGCCCCAGCGCAGGCGCGCGGATGCCGAAGTCATGCCCGGGCCCTCCCGACGAAGGCGCCCAGCACCTCGACCACCAGTTCGTGGTCCTGCAGTTGCGGCAGGCCCGACACCCCCACCGAGCCCCATACCGTTCCCGAGGCGTCGCGCAGGGGCACGCAGCCGCCGTGCGAGGCGTAGTCGCGCAGCGGCAGGCCCATCTTGTCGGCCAGCGTGGTGTTCTCCTGGGTCATCTGCAGGCCCACCGCATAGGAACTGCGCCCGAGCAGTTCCACGGTGTTGCGCTTGCGCCTTATCCAGTCGGCGTTGCTCGGATTGGTGCCGGGCATGGCGTGCAGGAACACGGTGTGTCCGCTCAGGCGCACCTCGATGCACAGACTGGCCCCGCGGGCCAGCGCCGCCTCGCGCAGCGCCACGCCGAGTTCCCACGCGCGTTGCGCGTCGAAGGGGGCGCATGCCAGCGCGGCTTCCTGCGCGCGCACGCGCTCGATTTCCGTTTGCAGATCCATGGAAGGTTCAGCGCGCCCGCGGCGCGTCCAGCCAGTGCAGCACCTCGTAGCAGGCGCCCATCGTGTGGTAGTCGGTCTTGCCGGCGGGACTCTTGCAGTCGTCCAGCGCCTCCCAGGCCGGCCCGCGGATGCGGAACCAGGCGCCGTAGCGATGGTCCACCAGGTGCTGCCACGACACCTGCCAGATGCGTTCGTACCAGTCCCAGTAGGCATCTTCGCCGGTGCGCACCGCCAGCGCGGCGGCGGCGGCGAAGCTCTCGGCGTGCACCCAGAAGTACTTGTCGGCATCGTACACCTGGCCGTCCGGCGCGAAGCCGTAGACCAGACCGCCGTGCCCGGCGTCCCAGCCGTGGCGCATGGCGGTGTCGAACAGATGCCGGGCGCGCGCCAGCAGGCTGGGGTCGCGCCGCGGCTTGGGCAGGCGCTGCTCGAGCATGAGCAGCAGTTTGGCCCATTCGGTCAGGTGGCCTGTCTGGTAGCCCCAGGGCCGGAAAATGTTGCTGCGGTCGCCGCGGTTGTACTCCCAGTCGGGCAACCAGGCGGCGTCGTAATGCTCCCACACCAGCCCGCCCGCGCGCTGGGCCAGGCGCTGGGTGACGGAGTCGGCCAGCAGCTCCGCGCGCTCCAGATAGCGCACGTGGCCGGTGGCGTCGAAGGCCGCCAGCATGGCCTCGCAGGCGTGCATGTTGGCGTTCTGCCCGCGGTAGGCGCCGACCCGCCATTGCGCATCGGCCTCGTCGGCGTACAGCGCATGCTCCGGCTCCCACAGGCGACGCTCCATCAGATCGAAGGTCTCCTCCAGCCAGGCCGCGGACTCCTCGATGCCGCTGCGCAGCGCGTGCGCGTAGGCCAGCAGCACGAAGGCCAGCCCGTAGGCGTGGTTGGTCGCATCCAGGACCCGGGCGTGTTCGCCGTCCCACTCCAGGGTCCAGGCGTACCCGCCGTCGGGCTTGGCATGCGCCTGGCGCAGGAAACGCACGCCGTGCGCCACCGCATCGCGGTGCGCGGGGTCGCCGAAATGGCGCAAGGCCATGGCGTGGTTGAACACGAACCGCGTGCTGCTCACCAGATGTCGGCTGCGCCGGTCGTAGACGCTGCCGTCGTCCTTGAAATACTGGAAAAAGCCCCCGCTGGAATCGATCTCGTGCGGGGCGTAGAAGCCCAGGGTCTGCTGGACGTGCGCGCGCAGGAACTCCGGACTGCGAAACACCGGCAGCGGCTGCGCGACGCGGGCCGCGGCGCGGCCGTCGTGGGAAGGGGTGGACATCGCGGACTGGGCAGGCTTCAGAGTTCGACGCGCCGGCCCAGGCGCGACGATTCCAGGGCACCCAGCGCCACGCGCAGCGAGGCCAGGCCGTCGGCACCGCTGCTCAGCGGCGCGCCGCGACCGGCGCAGGCGTCGGTGAAGGCGCGCAGGGTGTTCTCGTACAGATCGGCGGCGGGCACGTCGATCAGATGCTCGCCGCGCTCGTCGCGCAGAACCAGCCGGGTGGTGCCCGCCTGCGACAGCGCGCCCACGCTGTACACGTTGGCGCGGGTTCCGAACAGGTGCACGCGGCTTTGCGCATGCGCGGCGACAAAGGACTCGTGGCACTGCGCCAGCACGCCGCCGTCGAACTCGAGCACGCTCATCGCGTTGTCCTCCAGCCCGGCGCGGGCCATGCCGGCGCTGGTGGCGAAGCTGATCACGGCACGCGGCTCGCGCTGCAGCACGAAGCGAAGGATGTCGGCGTCGTGCACCAGGATGTCCAGCAGCACGCCGCCGCCGGCCTCCGGGCGGTCCAGGCGCCAGCCCTGCAGGTGGCGCGGCAGGTACACGGCGTGGGACACCTGCGCCGAATGCACCTCGCCGAGTTCGCCGGAAGCGACCAGCTCGCGCAGGCGCTGGTTGGCGGGACTGCCGCGCAGGTGGTGGTTGGTGGCCAGCACGCGCCCGGAGCGCTCGGCGCAGGCCACCATCTCGCGCGCGTCGTCCGCCGACATGGCCAGCGGCTTCTCGCACAGCACGTGGCAGCCGTGGCGCAGCGCCGCCAGCGCCTGGGGCGCATGCAGCTGATTGGTCGAGCTGACGTACACGGCGTCGAAGGCGCCCTGCTCCAGCCAGCTCTCCAGATCGGTGCCCGCCAGCGCCAGGCCGTGCTGCCGGGCGAACTCGCGCGCGCGCTGCTCGCTGCCGGAGCAGATGCCCGCCGGCTCGGCGCCGTCGAGCTTGCGCAGCGACTCGATCACCCGGCCCGCGATATCGCTGGCGCCGACGAAGCCCCACCGCATGGCCGCGCTCATCCGATGCGCTGCTCGGTCTTGGGATCGAAGAACACGATCTTCGACAGGTCCACCAGCAGCTGCGCCTGATGACCGGCCTGCAGCGACAGATCGGGTTCCAGGCGCGCGGTCAGTTCCTGCCCGCCCAGGCTGAACACCGCCAGCGTGTCCGCGCCGGTGGGCTCGACGACCTCGATGGTGACGTCCATGATGCGCTCCAGCGGCCCCGGACGCACGCCGTCGTGGGCCAGGCCGATGGCCTCCGCGCGCAGTCCGACGATGACTTCCTCACCGGCGCGCTCGGCCAGCGCGCCATGCTGGTCGGGCAGGTGCAGCACCGCCTGGCCGGCGCCGTCGGCGCCGTAGACCACGCGCAGGCCGGCCTCGTCCCGCATCACGCGGGCGCGGGTCAGGTTCATGCGCGGCGAGCCCATGAAGCCGGCCACGAAGGTGTTGGCGGGGCGGTTGTAGACCTCGTGCGGAGTGCCGACCTGCTGCACCACGCCGTCCTTCATGACCGCGATGCGCGTGGCCAGGGTCATGGCCTCGATCTGATCGTGGGTGACGTAGACGATGGTGGCGCGCAGACGCTGGTGCAGCTTCTTGATCTCCGTGCGCATGTCCAGGCGCAGCTGCGCGTCGAGGTTGGACAGGGGCTCGTCGAACAGGTAGAGCTGGGGCTCGCGCGCCAGGGCCCGGCCGATGGCCACGCGCTGGCGCTGACCGCCGGAGAGTTGCCGCGGCTTGCGCGCCAGCAGGTGCTCGATCTGCAGCATCGAAGCCACGTGCTTGACCCGGCGTTCGCGCTCGCCCTTTTCCACCTTGCGCATGAGCAGCGGGAACTCGATGTTCTTCTCCACCGTCATGTTCGGGTACAGCGCGTAGGACTGGAACACCATGGAGATGTTGCGGTCCGCGGGCGGCAGGTTGGTGATGTCGCGCCCGGCCAGCACGACGTTCCCGCCGGTGGGCTCCTCGAGCCCGGCGATCATGTTCATCAGCGTGCTCTTGCCGCAGCCCGAGGGGCCTACCAGCACGAGGAACTCGCCGTCCGCCATGTCGATGGAAACGTCGTGCAGCACCTTGACGTTGCCGAAGCTCTTGCGGACGTTCTGGAGTTGAAGCGTGGCCATGATTTTCGTTCAGCCTTTCACCGACCCGGCCATCAGGCCGCGGACGAAATATTTACCGGATGCGATGTACACCACCAGGGTCGGCAGCGCGGCGATCACCGCGGCCGCGAAATACACGTTGTATTCCTTGACCCCCATCGAACTGTTCACGAGGTTGTTCAGCGCGGCCGTCAGCGGCGAGGTGTTGAAACTGCCGAAGGTGGAGGCGAACAGGAATTCGTTCCAGATGTTCGTGAACTGCCAGATCACCGTGACCACGATGATCGGCGCGCTGTTGGGCAGCAGGATGCGCCAGAGCACGCCGAAGAAACCGGCGCCGTCCATGCGCGCCGAGCGCACCAGCTCGTAGGGGAAGTTGGCGTAGTAGTTGCGGAAGAACAGCGTGACGAAGCCGATGCCGTAGACCACGTTGACGAACACCAGCCCGGTGATGGTCCCGGACATGCCCAGCAGGCCCAGGGTGCGCGCCATCGGGATGAGCACGATCTGGAAGGGGATGAACACCGAGAACAGCAGCAGCGCGTAGACGATCTGCTGGCCGCGGAACCGGAACTGGGTCAGGATGTAGCCGTTGAAAGCGCCCACCAGCGTGGAGATCACCACGGCGGGAATCACGATCTCGACCGAATTGCCGAAATACGGCTTCAGGCCCTTGGCCTCCACGCCGATCTGCGCGTGGCTCCAGGCCTCGCGCCACGGACCGAGGGTCCAGTGCTGGGGCATGGTCATCAGGCCCCCGGTCTGGATTTCGCTCAGGGGCTTGAAGGAGTTGATCAGCATCATGATCAACGGCGCCAGGAACAGCAGCGCCATGAAGCCCAGGATGATGTACAGGATGACCCGCGAAGCCTTCATGCCGACCTCCGCCGTGTCGCCTGGATTGCAGACTGCTCAGGCATTTTTGACTCGCTTGACCTCGTTGATCAGATAGGGAAGCACGAACACCCCGACCGCCAGCAGCATGAGCACCGAGCTGGCCGAGCCGACGCCCATCTCATTGCGCGTGAACGTGTACTGGTACATGAACACCGACGGCAGCCAGCTGGAGTTGCCGGGACCGCCGCTGGTCAGGGCCACCACCAGGTCGTAGGACTTGATCGCGGTGGTCACCAGCACGACGAAGGCCGAGGCCAGCACGGGGCCGAGCTGGGGGATGATCACGTACAGATAGATCTGCCAGGTCTTGGCGCCGTCGATGCGGGCCGCGTTGATCGGCTCGCTGTCCACGCCGCGCAGGCCGGCCAGGAACATGGCCATGACGAAGCCGCTGGACTGCCAGATCGCCGCGATGACGATGCAGTAGATCGACATGTGCTCGCGCGTGATCCAGTCGAAGGTGAAACTGGTCCACCCCATGCTGCGGACGATCTCCTGCAGGCCCACGCCGGGGTCGAGCATCCACTTCCAGGCGGTTCCGGTGACGATGAACGACAGCGCCATCGGGTACAGGAAGATGGTGCGCATCGCGGATTCGCCGCGGATGTTCTGGTCGATCAGGATCGCCAGGCCCAGGCCCAGGGCCAGGCTGATGACGATGTACAGCACCGAGAACACCGCCAGGTTGTTCGCGGACACCCACCAATTGTGCAAACCCAACAGGATGTGGTAGTTGGTCCATCCGTTGAGGTGGTACGACGGCAGCATCTGCGACGTCGTGAACGAAAGAAACACCGTGTACGCGATGTAGCCGTACACGCACACCAGCACCAGCAGCACGCTGGGGCTGAGCAGCAGCTTGGGCAGCCATCCTGCTTTCATTGCATTGACCTTTTCGACAAAACGCTCACCTTCCCAAGCCCGGCTCGCAACCTCTCGCGGGAGGCATTCGCAAGCCGGCCGGGCCCCTCGGGGCCCGGCCGGCGTTCACGCTCGGTACCAGCGACCGATCAGTACTGCGCCTTCGCGGCGTCGGCGAGTTGCTTCACCGCGGCCTGGGGCGTGATTTCACCGTTGAACTCACGGGCGATCACGTCATAGAAGGCGTTCTTGATGGCCGGCGGCACAGCATAGCCCTGCGACATGGAGCCGAAAAGGGTACCGTGCTTGTCGGCGTAGGCCAGGTCGGAAATGGCCTTCTGACCGCAGGCGTTGAAGCCCGCCGACGGCGTGCCCAGCTCGGCCGGGGCGGCGCCCTTGAGCTGGTTGAAGCCGGCCTGCACCTTCGGCGACATGATGTCCTCGGCCATCTGGTCCTGCGCCGCGGTGTCCTTGACGTGGAAGAACACGAACACGTCGGAGTTGTAGGTCACGGTGCCTTGCGTGCCCGGAGTGCGGAAGCACAGGAAGTCCTTGTTCGGGACCTTCTTGGCGTGGTTGAACTCGCCCAGCGCCCAGTCGCCCATCATCTGGAAGCCGGCCTTCTCGTTGATCACCATGCCGGTGGCCACGTTCCAGTCGCGGTTCGCGTAGTTGGGGTCGACGAACTTGTGCAGTTCGCTCATGCGCTCGAAGGCCTTGAGCATGGTCGGGGAGTTCAGGGCCTTCTGGTCGAGGTCGATGAAGGCCTTCTTGTAGAACTCGGGGCCGCCGGTGGACACCACGACGCCGTCGAACATGGTGGCTTCCTGCCAGGACTGGCCGCCCACCGCCAGGCCGATGAAGCCGGCCTTCTTCACCTTCTCCAGGTCGGCGATGTACTGATCCCAGGTGGTCGGCGCGGAGGTCACGCCGGCCTTGGCCAGCACGGCCTTGTTGGCCCACACCCAGTTGGTCGAGTGCACGTCAATCGGGGCGGCGATCCAGTTGCCCTTGTACACGTCGAAGGCCTGCAGGGCCTTCGGCACCTTGGCCGCCCAGTCGCCCTTCTGCGCCAGGGAGTTCAGGTTCTTGAGCACGCCCTGCTTGGCCCAGTCGGTGATGTCGAAGCCCAGCATCTGGGAGGCGGTGGGAGGGTCCCCCGCCAGCACCCGCGCACGCAGCGTGGTCATGGCCTGCGCGCCGCCGCCGCCGGCGATGGGCACGTCATGCCATTGCACGCCCTGCGACTGCAGGTCGTTCTTCAGCACCTGCAGCGCAGCGGCTTCGCCGCCCGAGGTCCACCAGTGGATCACCTGGACCTCTTTCTGCTGGGCCGAGGCGAGGGGGATGCCGATGAGACCGGCGACTGCAATAGCGAGTACGGTTTTTTTCACGGTTGTCTCCACGAGCGTCTGTTGCTAGGTGCTTGGCAAGCATGAACCCGGGACTGGATGACGCGGACCAGGCGGGTCGGATCGTGCGCGGCGAATGTCGCGCACGGGAAAAAATCGGGACTTTCGGGCGGCGGCGAAGTCTGGGCGGCTCCTCCTGTCGGGCTTCAGCGCGCGCAGGCGCCGGGGCGCAGCGCGGCGGCCTGCGCCGCGAGTTCGCGCACGCCGGCCCAGTCGCGCGCGGCGACCAGCGCCTCGGGCGTGATCCAGGAACCCCCGACGCAACCCACGTTCGGCAGCGCCAGGTACTCGGCGGCATTGCCGGCATGGATGCCACCGGTGGGGCAGAAATGCAGATGGGGCAGCGGCCCGTGCAGGGAGCGCAGCAAGGCACGTCCCCCCACCGCCTCGGCCGGAAACAGCTTGAGGGTGTCGAAGCCCTCGTCGGCCGCGCGCATCGCCTCCGACGCGGTGGCCACGCCGGGCAGGAAGGGCAAGGCGCTGGCGCGCGCCGCCGAGGCCAGCTCCGCGGTCAATCCGGGGCTGACGCCGAACACGGCCCCGCTGTCGATGGCGCGCTGCCACTGCGCGCGGTCGAGCACGGTGCCCGCGCCCACCACGGCGCCCGGCACGGCGTCGCGGATGCGTCGCATGGCCTCGAAGGCCGCGGGGGTGCGCAGGGTGATCTCCAGCACCGGCAGGCCGCCGTCGACCAGCGCGCGCGCCATGTCCACCGCCAGACCGGCATCGGGCACCACGATGACCGGCATCACCGGCGCCAGGCGCAGCAGTTCGCGAGGGTTCATCGCGCGGCCTCCACCGGCACCCGGGCCAGTTCGTGTTCGTAATCGGGATGGGCGAAGGATGCGGCGCCCTGCTCCGCGCCGTCGGCATGGCCTCGGAAGGAGGCGAACAACTCGCGCCCCCATCCGAACTCGTGCGCCGAGGTGTCGCCGGCCTCGGCCTGACGGGCTTCCCATTCGTGCTGCGGCACCTGCGCGAGAAGCACTCCGCGCTCGGCGTCGACGGTCACGATGTCGCCGTTGCGCACCCGCGCCAGCGGCCCCCCGCTGATGGCTTCCGGCGTGACGTGGATCGCCGCCGGGACCTTTCCGGAGGCGCCGGACATGCGCCCGTCGGTGACCAGCGCGACCTTGAAACCGCGGTCCTGCAACACGCCCAGCGTGGGGGTGAGCTTGTGCAGCTCGGGCATGCCGTTGGCGCGCGGCCCCTGGAAGCGGATCACCGCAACCAGATCGCGCTCCAGCTCGCCGCGCTTGAAGGCGGCCAGCAGTTCGTCCTGGCTGTCGAACACCAGAGCCGGGGCGGTGATCACGCGCTGCTCGGGCTTCACGGCCGAGACCTTGATCACCGCGCGCCCGAGGTTGCCCGACAGCAGCTTGAGCCCTCCGTCGGCGCTGAAGGGACGCGACACCGGACGCAACACGCTGTCGTCCAGCGGCTCGACGGGCACGTCGCGCCACGCCAGGCGTTCGCCGTCCAGCCAGGGCTCGCGGGTGTAGGCGCGCAGGCCCTCGCCGGCCACGGTGCGCACGTCGCCGTGCAGCAGCCCGGCGTCGAGCAGTTCGCGGATCACGAACCCCACGCCGCCGGCGGCGTGGAAGTGATTCACGTCGGCGCTGCCGTTGGGATAGACCCGCGCCAGCAGCGGCACCACGCGCGACAGGTCGTCGAAATCGTTCCAGTCGATCTGGATGCCGGCCGCCCGCCCCATCGCCACCAGGTGGATGGTGTGGTTGGTCGAACCCCCGGTGGCCAGCAGTCCGACGATGCCGTTGATCACCGAGCGCTCGTCGATCATCTCGCCCACCGGCGTGAAATGCTCGCCTCCATGGCACAGCGAGGCCGCGCGGCGCGCCGACTCCATGGTCAGCGCCTTGCGCAATTCGGTGTTCGGCGGCACGAAGGCGGTGCCGGGAACGTGCAGGCCCATCACCTCCATGAGCATCTGGTTGGAGTTGGCGGTGCCGTAGAAGGTGCAGGTGCCGGCGCTGTGGTAGGAGCGGGTCTCGGCCTCGAGCAGCTGTTCGCGGGTGATCAGCCCTTCGGCGTAGCGCTGGCGGATGCGCGCCTTCTCGTCATTGGGCATGCCCGAGGCCATCGGGCCGCCCGGCACGAACACCGCCGGCAGGTGACCGAAACTCAGCGCCCCGATCATCAGGCCGGGCACGATCTTGTCGCACACCCCGAGGTACAGCGCGGCGTCGAACATCTGGTGGGTCAGCGCGACGGCCGTGCCCATCGCGATCACGTCGCGGGAGAACAGCGACAGTTCCATCGACGGCTGGCCCTGGGTGACCCCGTCGCACATCGCCGGCACGCCGCCGGCGAACTGCGCCGTGGCACCGACCTCGGCGGCCGCCTGCTTGATCCATTCGGGAAAGGCCTGCAGCGGCTGGTGCGCCGACAGCATGTCGTTGTAGGCCGAGACAATGGCCAGGTTCGGCGGCGACAACTCCTGCAGTTGCACCAGTCGCCCCTTGGCGGGACCGGGCATGGCGGCGATCGCATGCGCCAGGTTGGTGCAGGACAGCTGGCTGCGCTGCACCTTGGACCCGAAGGCCGCGCGGATGCGCCGAAGATACAAGGCACGCGTACGCGCGCTGCGCTCGACGACTCGCTGCGTGATGCTTGCGACGACCGGATGAAGAGTGGGCTTCGAATCCATAGCTTTTCAGATTTTGAACGTAGCTTAACGACATACGAGGGGCATCCGGATAGGGAAATCCCGTAGTACGACCCCCTGAAAGTGCGACTATCTCCTTGTTTTTGTAGAACTTTCCGACTTTTTTCGACCATGCGTAACAATACTACACTGTAGCAGCATTCGGGTTGACCAGCTGTAGTTTCGCTACATACACTATGCCTCCGATGCCGTCGCCGCGCCAGCCCGCGGGCCAGATGCCCTGTGGCGCATTACGGGCAATGCCAGCCTGCCACGTGCCGCCCGTCGGGCGCCGGGCGGGCACCGTCACCTAGGAAGCCCCGCCAAGTCCATGTCCACCACTCCCGCTTTTGACATGGTGCTGTTCGGAGGCACCGGCGATCTGGTCATGCGCAAGATCCTGCCGGCGCTGTTCGAGTCGCACCGAGACGGCACCCTGCACCCGCAAGGTCGCATCCTGGCGCTCGGTCGCAAGGCCGCGACGCGCGATCAGTACCTGCAGCAGGTCGACCAGCAGTCGCGCCCGCACACCCGCGTCGACGCCGCCGACCCCAACTGGCGCAGCTTCGTCGAGCGCATCGACTTCCTCAAGCTCGACTCCGCCCACGCCGAGGATTTCGAGCAGCTCGCCAAGCGACTGCCCGGCGGCGACGCACAGCGCGTGGTGGTGTGCTATTTGGCCACCGCGCCGCGCCTGTTCACCGAGATCTGCGCCAACCTGGCCGCGGTCGGACTCAACCACCCGGGCGTGCGCGTGGTGCTGGAAAAGCCCCTGGGCAACGACCTGGCCTCGTCGGAGGCGATCAACGCGGAAGTGGCGAAGCACTTCGGCGAACAGCAGATCTACCGCATCGACCATTACCTGGGCAAGGAATCGGTGCAGAACCTGATGGCCATCCGGTTCGGCAACGTGCTGTTCGAACCCCTGTGGCGCCGCGACTGGATCGACCACGTGCAGATCACCATCGCCGAGGAACTCGGCGTGGAAGGCCGCGGCGAGTTCTACGAGAAGACCGGCGCGCTGCGCGACATGCTGCAGAACCACCTGCTGCAACTGCTCTGCATGGTGGCCATGGAGCCGCCCGCCTCGCTCGACGCCGACGCCATCCGCGACGAGAAGCTCAAGGTGCTCAAGGCCCTCAAGCCCATCGGGGAAAACGAAGTCACCAGCCGCACGGTGCGCGGGCAGTACCGCGCCGGCGCGGTGGACGGCAAGCCGGTCGTGGGCTACCAGCAGGAAGCCGACGTCGCCAAGGGCAGCCACACCGAGACCTTCGTCGCGGTGAAGGCGGAGATCTCCAACTGGCGCTGGGCCGGGGTGCCCTTTTTCCTGCGCACCGGCAAGCGCCTGCAGGAGCGCCTGGCGGAGATCGTGATCAGCTTCCGCAGCGTGCCGCTGTCGCTGTTCGCCATGCCCGGCGGTCTGCAGGGCGCCAACCGCCTGGTCATCCGCCTGCAGCCCGCGGAGCGCATCAGCCTGCACTTCCTGGCCAAGGAGCCGGGCGACGGCATGCGCCTGCAACCCACCTTCCTGAACCTGGACTTCCTGTCCACCTCGAACCGCCGGCGCGCCGATGCCTACGAGCGCCTGCTGCTGGACGTGATCCGCGGCCAGCTCGGCCTGTTCATGCGCCGCGACGAACTCGCGGCGGCGTGGCGCTGGGTGGAGCCGATTCTCGAGACCTGGGACCGCGACCCTTCCGAGCCGAAGTGGTACACGGCCGGCACCTGGGGGCCGGCCGCCTCCAGCGCGCTGCTGTCGCGCGACGGCGCATCCTGGCACGAGGAGCTTTGACGCCCATGGCGTGGACCCTGCAGGAATTCGACGACCCGCGCGCCCAGGTCCTGGCGCTGGCGCAAGCCGTGGGCGACGCCCTGGAGCACACGCTGGCCGAACGCGGGCACGCCGTGCTGGCGGTGTCCGGCGGGCGTTCGCCGATTCCCCTGTTCACCCGGTTGCGCGAACTGGAACTGGATTGGAGCCGGGTCACGCTGACCCTGGTCGACGAGCGCCTGGTGCCCGCCGACCATCCCGACAGCAACGAATCCCTGGTGCGCGAGCATCTGCTGCAGGGGCGCGCGGCGCGGGCGCGCCTGATCGGCCTGGCGACCGACCCGGCGCTCGACCTGGACGAGTGCGTGCGGCGCGCCAAGGCGGATCTGCCGCACGTCGACCTGGCGCTGCTGGGCATGGGCGAGGACGGGCACACGGCCTCGCTGTTTCCCGGCGCGCCCGGCATCGACGCCGCGCTCGACCCCGCAGGCCGCGAGCGCTACGTGGGGGTGATTCCCCCGGCCGCCCCGCACGCGCGCATCAGCATGAGCCTGGCGGCGTTGCTGGATTGCTCGGGCCTGTGGCTCTCCATCGCGGGACCGGCCAAGCGGCGCGTGTTCGATGCCGCCTGCGCCGATCCGCGCAGCGCCCTGCCGGTGGCGCGCCTTGTGCACCAGGACCGCGTGACGGTGCGCACCTACTGGGCCGCATGATGCCGACCTCCCTGCCCTACCTGCTGGCCGACATCGGCGGCACCAACGCCCGCTTCGCGCTGCAGCAGGACGGACGCATCGGCGAGATCCGCGTGCTTGCCTGCGCCGACTATCCGAGCCTGCAGGACGCGATGCGCGCCTATCTGCGCACCAGTTCCACCGAGGTTCGCCACGCGGCCATCGGCATCGCCAACCCGGTCTACACCGACCGGGTGCGCATGACCAACCACCACTGGGAATTCTCCATCGAGGCGCTGCGCCGGGAAATGGGACTGGAGACCTTCCTGGTCATGAATGACTTCGCCGCCCTGGCGCTGTCGCTGCCCTACCTGCCCGAGCAGGAACTGCGGCGCATCGGCGGCGGCCAGGCCGAGCCGCGCGCGGCCCGCGGCGTGGTCGGCGCCGGCACGGGACTCGGCGTGGGTGCCCTCGTGGCCGGTGCCGACGGCTCCTGGCAGGCCGTGGCGGGGGAAGGCGGACACGTCAGCTTCAGCCCCGTGGACGAGGAGGAGGTCGAGCTCTGGCGCTTCGCCCACGCGCGCTACGGCCACGTATCGGCCGAGCGACTGCTGCAGGGCCGCGGACTGGAGCTGATTCACGAATGGGTGTGCTCCGGCGCGGGCAGGCCCGGCGCGACGCTGCCCGCGGCGCGCATCACCGAACTGGGGCTGAGCGGCGCCGATGCCTCGTGTCGGCGCACCCTGGACGTGTATTGCCGCATCCTCGGCACGGTGGCGGCGAATGTCGCGCTGACCGTGGACGCGCGCGGCGGTCTGTATATTGGTGGGGGTATCGTCCCCCGCCTGGGCGATTTCGTCGAGCAATCCTCCTTTCGTGCCCGTTTCGAGGACAAGGGGCGGCTGTCCGTGCTGCTCGCGCGCATTCCCGTGCTCGTGATCCACAGCCCCTGGCCCGCCTTGATCGGCGCCGGGGTCGGGCTGCGCCAACACCTGGAGCGTCAGCCCCATGCTTGAACGTATTCGCGACCAGTACGCACAGCTGTCCGCCGCCGAGCGCAAGGTGGCCGACGAGTTGCTGCAGCATCCGAACGACTTCGTGCGCGCCGCGGTGGCCGACATCGCGCGCACCGCGGGAGTCAGCCAGCCGACGGTGATCCGGTTCGCGCGATCGGTGGGCTGCACGGGTCTGCAGGAGCTCAAGCTCAAGCTGGCCGGCAGCCTGGTCAGCGGCGTTCCCTACGTGCACGCGGACGTCACCGCCGGAGACAGCATCGCGGAGGTCTCGGCGAAGATCTTCGACAACGTGATCTCGGCGCTAATCAAGTGCCGCAACGAGGTCAGCCCGCAAAGCATCGAGGATGCGGTGGACCTGATCGCCCAGGCGCGACGCCTGGAGTTCTACGGTCTCGGCAATTCGGGAATCATCGCCGCCGACGCCCAGCACAAGTTCTTCCGCTTCGACATTCCCACCGTGGCCTATTCGGACCCCCACATCCAGTCCATGGCCGCGGCGCTGCTCGGGCCGCGCGACGTGCTGGTGGCGATCTCGAACTCCGGGCGCACCAACGAATTGCTGGACGCCGCCGACATCGCGCTGGGCAACGGCTGCCGGGTGATCGCGCTGACCTCGCCCGGCTCTCCGCTGGCGCGCATGGCCACGGTGCCAATCTACGCCAACGCACGCGAGGACGCGGAGATCTACAGTCCGATGATCTCGCGCATCCTGCACCTGACCCTGATCGACGTGCTGGCGGTCGGCGTCGCGCTCAAGCGCGGCCCGGCGGTGATCCAGCCGCTGGAGCGCACCAAGCAGAGCCTGCGCACGCGCAAGCGCGAGGCCGAAGACCCGAGCTGAACCCACCCTGCCCCCACGCGCCGCGGCCCGCGACGCGCGGCGAAACCGCACCGTACCCGCGATGAGCCAACTGACCGAACTGCCTTCCTGGAAGGCCCTGTGGAGCCATTTCACGCGCGCCCGCGACTGGCACATGCGTGCCCTGTTCGAGGCCGACCCGCAACGCGCCGAGAAATTCTGGCTGGAGCAAAGCGGCCTGCGCCTGGATTACTCCAAGAACCGCATCACCCACCAGACCATGACCCTGCTGCTGCAGCTGGCACGCGAGGCGGGGGTTCCCGAGCGCATCCGCGCCATGTTCGCGGGCGAGCGCATCAACACCACCGAGCAACGGGCGGCCTTCCACATCGCACTGCGCAACCGCTCCGGCCAGCCCATGAGCATCGACGGCGAGGACGTCATGCCCAAGGTGCTGGGGGTGCTCGAGCGCATGGCCCGCTTCTCGGACGCCGTGCGCAACGGCGAGTGGCTGGGCTACACGCAGCAACCCATCACCGACATCGTCAACATCGGGATCGGCGGCTCCGACCTGGGCTCGCTGATGGTGTGCCAGGCGCTCAAGGCGCATGCGCATCCGCGCCTGACCATGCACTTCGTCTCCAACGTCGACAGCTCGCAGCTCAAGGAGACCCTGCGCCGGGTGCACGCCGAGACCACGCTGTTCATCATCGAATCCAAGACCTTCACCACCCACGAGACCCTGACCAACGCGCACACGGCACGCGACTGGTTCGTGCACCGGGCCAAGGATCCGTCCGCCGTCGCGCGCCATTTCGTCGCGGTGTCGACCAACCGCAAGGCGGTGGGCGAGTTCGGCATCGACCCGGCCAACATGTTCGAGTTCTGGGACTGGGTGGGCGGGCGCTACAGCCTGTGGTCGGCCATCGGCCTGCCCATCATGCTGTACATCGGGGAGAAGAACTTCCTGGAGCTGCTGGCCGGCGCCCACAGCATGGACCAGCACTTCCGCGACACGCCGCTGGAGAACAACCTTCCCGTGGTGCTGGGGCTGCTGGGCATCTGGTACATCAACTTCTTCGGCGCCGGCAGCCACGTGATCGCGCCCTACGACCAGTACCTGCACCGCCTGCCCGCATTCATCCAGCAGCTGGACATGGAGTCCAACGGCAAGCGCACCACCCTGGACGGCCGGCTGGTGGACTACGAGACCGCCCCGATCATCTGGGGCGAGACCGGAATCAACGGCCAGCACGCGTTCTTCCAGCTGCTGCACCAGGGCACCCACATCTCGCCCATCGACTTCATCGCGTCGCTCGACGGCCGCGGCTCGCTGCCCGGGCACCACGAGATCCTGATGGCCAACATGTTCGCGCAGTCCGAGGCCTTCATGCGCGGGCGCAACGCCGACGAGGTACGCGCCGAGCTGCAGGCGCAGGGGCTGGACGCGGCCGCCATCGAGCGTCTGCTGCCCTACAAGGTGTTCGACGGCAACCGCCCCAGCAACACCCTGCTGCTCGAGCGCCTGGACCCCTTCTGCCTGGGCGCGCTGGTCGCGCTGTACGAGCACAAGATCTTCGTGCAGGGCATCGTGTGGGACATCAACTCCTTCGACCAGTGGGGCGTCGAGCTGGGCAAGCAGCTCGCGCATACCATCCTGGCCGAACTGGAGGGCCGCACGCCGCCGCAACCCCATGACGCGTCGACCCAGCGCCTGATCCAGCTGTACCTGCAGAGCAACCGCGACCCTCGGACCGCGGCCTGAAAACCCATTTCTCCTTCCAGGAATCGATCGATGTTCGTGGTGTGCGGTGAAGCCTTGATGGACGTGTTCGGGGTGCGCGACACCCCGGGCGGCATGGACATGGACGCACGCGTCGGCGGCTCGCCGCTGAACGTCGCGCTGGGCCTGACCCGCCTGGGACAGCGCGCCGCCTTCGTGTGCACCCTGTCCCGGGATTTCCTGGGCGAGCGCATCGTGCGCTTCCTGCAGGACGAGGGCGTGGATCTTTCCCTGGCGCAGCGCAGCGCCTCGCGCACCACGCTGAGCCTGGTGGGCGTGGATTCGGCGGGCGTTCCCGCCTACTCCTTCTACGGCGAGGGCGCGGCCGACCGCGAACTGGACCTGCAGACCCTGGGCGAGCTGCCCGAGCAGGTGCGCGCCATCCACCTCGGCTCCTTCGCGGTGGCGGTGCAGCCGGTGGGCACCGCGCTGCGCCGCCTGGTCGAGCGCGAACGGGAGCGCCGACTGATCGTCTGGGATCCCAACGTCCGGCTCAACGTGCAACCCGAGCTGGCGCCGTGGCGCGAGCTGCTGGAGTGGATGCTGGCGCGCTGCGACATCGTCAAGATCAGCGACGAGGATCTGCAACTGCTGCTTCCGGGCACGTCCCCCGAGGCCTTCGCGCAACGCGCGCAGGCGGCGGGCTGTTCGCTGGTGGTGGTCACGCGCGGCGCGCAGGGCGCCGTCGCCTGGTCGCGCGCCGCGCACGCCGCGGTGCCGGCGCAGGCCGCCGAGCTGGTCGACACCGTGGGCGCGGGCGACACCTTCCAGGCCGCCATGCTCACCTGGCTGTCCGAGGCCGGCCTGCTCCACAAGGACGCCCCCGGCGCGCTGGACGCCCAGGCGCTGGGGCGCATGCTCGAATTCGCGGCGCGCGCCGCGGCCATCACCTGCTCCCGGCGCGGCGCCGACCTGCCCCGGCGCGCCGAACTGCCCCGCTGAAGCCGGCCGCCGCGACCGATCGCCCTTCCTGGGCCCAGGGCGGCGCCATGGTCACGGCCGTTGCCGTCGCAGCTGTAACCAGTCGCAACATTCGCCAACGGCCTCCCGAAATCCTCTAGATTCAGACATTCTTGTTGTCGGCAATTCCGGGGATCTCGACAGAAGTGCGCATCGACTCGATGCGCAACACCGCGAGAGGGACATGGCAAACCACCAGCGCTCGGCGGACGACCTGGTCCTGGATGCGTTGCGTTCCATGCGCACCCTTGTCCATATGGAAGTCGCGTTCATCTCGCAGTTCAAGGATGGACGCCGCATCTTCCGCTACGTGGACCCGCTGGGTGCCGTCGTTCCGCTGCGCGTCGGGGATTCGGATCCGCTGGAGGAAAGCTACTGTCAGCGGGTCATCGACGGCCGTCTGCCCGAGCTGATCCAGGACGCCATGCAGCATGCCGAAGCGCGCAAGCTTCCGGCAACCGCGGCCGTGCCGGTCGGCGCGCACCTCAGTGTCCCGATCCGCCTGAGTGACGGCGGCATCTACGGAACCTTCTGCTGCTTCAGCCGAACGGCGGACTTCGCGCTCAGCGCACGCGACGTCGAGACCATGCGGTGTTTCGCGGACATCACGGCCAAGTTCATCGAACGGCAAGTGGCCGAGGAGAACCGCCGCGAAGTGCTCGTCGCCCGCCACACGGGGGTGCTGAATGCGGAGCGCTTCGCCATCGTCTATCAGCCCATCGTTCGACTCCTGGACGGCCGGGTCACGGGTTACGAGGCCTTGACGCGCTTCCTGGCCGAGCCCGTTCGGACTCCCGACCTCTGGTTCGACGAGGCGCAGGAAATCGGCTTGCAGCAGCGCCTCGAACTCGCCGTCATCGACAAGGCGCTGCGCAACCTTCGTCGCCTTCCCGAGGACAGCTACATCTCCATCAACGCATCGCCGGCCACCGTGTTGAGCGGAGCCCTCGACGCGGCGCTCGCGGGCCATCCCTGCGAACGCCTGATGCTGGAAGTCACGGAGCATTCCTCCGTGGACGACTATGCCCGGATCGTGCAGGCCCTCGCGCCCTTGCGGCGGCGCGGATTGCGGCTTGCCGTGGACGACGCGGGCGCCGGCTTCGCGAGCTTCCGGCACATCCTCGAACTCAAGCCGGACGTCATCAAGCTGGACGTCAGCCTGATCCGACAGATCGACACCGACACGGGCCATCGCGCGCTGGCCGCCGCGCTTGTCCGGTTCGCGCAGGAGACGAAAAGCGAGGTGGTCGCCGAAGGCGTCGAGTCCGAAGCCGAACTGGCCATCCTGCGCGACCTGCACGTGGACAAGGCCCAGGGCTATCTGCTCGGCCGCCCCGCTCCGATCGAAAGCTTCCTCCAGGAATGAATGGCCTGAAACGGGGCGCTGGTGTTCGGCCAAAGCGGACGCTCGCCTCTTACCCCGTCCCCATGCCTCGCTCAGGGTGAACCGCGCTGGATGAGGTCGGTGCTACAGTGTGCATATCGTGTAACACAAAGGGCCCAGGCGATGAGCGACGCGACCTTCACCTTCAGAGTCGACGACGACTTGAAGAAGCAATTCGCCCTGGCAGCCAAGGAACGTGATCGCACTGGCGCGCAGTTGCTGCGCGACTTCATGCGCGACTTTGTCCAGCAGCAACAGCGCGCGGCCAAGGAAGACGCGTGGTTTGTCCACCAGGTTCAAGCAGGCCTCGATTCTGCGAACGCCGGGCGACTGACGCCCAATGATCAAGTTGAAGCGCGGTTTGCTGCGCGTCGAGACGCGACTCGGCGACGACTCGAACGCTCCCGTTGATGGAACTGCGCTGGACTCCCGAGGCCATCGCTGACCGCGAGGCCATCGCTGACCGCGAGTCAATCTACGAGCATGTCGAGGCCGACAATCCAGCGGCAGCTCTTGCCCTCGACGAACTGTTCGCAGTCTGGGCGGCCAAGTTGATCGACCACCCTGGGCTCGGGCGCGCCGGGCGGGTCCAGGGCACGCGCGAACTCGTCGCGCATCGAAACTACATCTTGATCTATGACGTGGCTGGTGAGACGGTGCGGTTGCTGCGCGTATTGCACGCAGCACGACACTGGCCTGCTGAGTAAACGGATCGGTCGAAAGGCAGCTCAGGATCGACGCCGGCATCTGATCAGCGCAGGAAGAAGCCGCTAAGCAGACCGACAACCTCAGCGACTGCTGAGCACACCATGGCTGTCGCCGACACAGCCCAGGGCCAGTGACCGCTTCGGCCGAGATGAAGACGTCGACGCGGCGGCGGTTCATCGGCCGAAGCGGGTTATCGACGTCGCAGTTGGCCGCGTCCGCAATGCAGCACACCAGGGTCGCCGACATCATCGGCATCATGGGACCACGTCAGCGCTTGTCATCGCGCTGATCGTCGCTCAGACGGTGCTCATAGCCCCGACCGCCGTAGAACACGCCGAGAATGGTCACGACGTGGTCCTCGACAGCGAAGGCGATCACAGTGCGCTTGCGATAGTGGGTGATTCGCAGTCCCGGTCGCACGTCGTCGCGACGGGTTCCCCGTGCGGGAAACAGGTTCAGGCTCTCGCAATACGCGACGATGGCGTCCGTGTAGCGGACCGCAACAGCAGTCGAAGCGGCTGAAGCGATGTATCGGTACAGGTCAACGAGTTGATCCTGCGCCTCGGGGCTGAAACGACCCGATGACGCATCACCCTTTCGCTTGTTCCTCGGCCAGGCGCGCGCGCACCTGTGCGGGCGTCACGGCGCGGCTCGGATCGGCCTTCAGTGCGTCGTAGGCCGGACCGACTTGCTCCTGCAGCCAGGTCGCGACCGCACGGTCGCGCGCCAGCAGCGCTCGAAGGCCGCCGCGGATCACTTCACTCTCGCTGGCGTACTCGCCGGCGCGCACCTTGCCTCTTACCGCTTCCGCCATCTCGGTGGGTAGCGTGATGCTCATCTGCTGGGTCGTCCGCACGGCAACTCCCTACGCATAAGTAGGATTCAATCCTGCTCGAAAAACACCTTCGACAACTTGTCCGCAAGCGACATAGGGTTCAACTTCCCTTTGCGGTTCACCAGCGCCGGTTGTTCGCGTCTCACGTTCGTCCTGGTCGGCGCGCCGTGAACAAAGGCTGGGCGTCAGCGCTACAGTGCACGCGTCGAGTAACACGAGTGATCCACGGCATGGGCGAAGCGAGCTTCACGTTCGAAGTCAACGATGCGTTGAACCAACATTGCGCGATGGCGGCCAGGATCAGGTCGAGACGGACCATTCCGCGGAAGCTTTCCCCCGCGATGAACGGTTCCTGTTCCACGCCGCACGACGCCGGCCGGGCGCAGCCCGAAGTGCAAACCTGCCCCTCCAGATGAACCAGGCGTCGAACCAGGATGGCGGTGTCGCGGACGGTCCACGGCGCAGGGTCGCGGTGCTGGGTGCCGGCATCGCGGGACTGAGCTGCGCCCGGCGCCTGCGCGAGCGCGGGCACCGCGTCACGCTGTTCGACAGGAGCCGGGGCCCGTCGGGCCGCGCGGCGACCCGACGGGCGGATGGCTGGTCCTGCGATCACGGGGCGCAGTACTTCTCCGCGCGCACGCCGGAGTTCGCCCAGGCCGTGGCCCAATGGTGCGAGGCCGGCGTGTGCCAGCCATGGACCCCCAGGCTGCGGGTCTTCGGGCCGGCGCCGCAGGGGTCCGGGCAGGCACGCGCACCGCAGCGCTACGTGGGAATGCCGCACATGTCGGCGCTGGGGCACTGGCTGGCCGAGGGGCTGGATCTGCGCCTGCGGCACACCGTGACCGAGTTGCGTCGCGGGGCAGCCGGCTGGAGCCTGCGCAGCGACGAGCATGGCTGGCATGGGGAGGGCTTCGACAGCGTGCTGCTGGCGCTCGCGCCCGCGCAGGCGCGTGCCCTGCTCCAGCCCGTCGACCCCGAGCTTGCCTGCCGCACCGAGCCGGACCCCATGGAGCCCTGCTGGTGCGTGATGGCGGTCTATGACGCGGATCCGCTGCCCGAGGTGGATGGCGCCTTCGTCAACCAGGGGCCCTTGTCCTGGGTCTGTGCCGATCACCGCAAGCCGGGACGCCAGGGGCCTTGCTGCTGGGTCCTGCATGCCGGGCCGGACTGGAGCCGTGCACATATCCACGCGCCGCCCGCCGAGGTCGGCGCATGGATGCTGGAGGCTTTCGCGGCCCTCGGAGCCCGCGGCACGCCGCGCCAGGTCACGGTGCATCGCTGGCTGTACGCGCGCGGCACGCTGGAGCCGGCGCCCGGCATGATCTGGCATGCACGGGCCGGGCTGGGACTGGCGGGCGACTGGCTGGCCGGCGGACGCATCGAGGGCGCATGGCGCAGCGGACGAGCCCTGGCGGATGCGCTGGGTTGAGTCCATGGCCGCCGCCGGCGCACTACGATGAGGGCCATGTTCGAGGCGCTGCGTCCGGTCAGCCTGCTCAATGCCCTCACGCCCCGCCGGGGCCTGCGCCGGCTGCGCGACGTGGCCTATGGGGAACACCCGCGACAACGCCTGGACGTGTACATGCCGCGAGGGCCTTCCGCGCCAGCCTCCAGGCCCCTGGTGGTGTTTTTCCACGGGGGCAGCTGGCAGAGCGGTTCGCGCGGCGACTACCTTTTTGTCGGGCAGGCGCTGGCCACCTGCGGCTGCGTGACCGTCGTGCCCGACTACCGCCTGTACCCGCAGGCGAGGTTTCCCGATTTCGTGCACGACGCGGCCGCGGCATTCGCCTGGGCGCGCGAGCATGCGCCCGAGTTCGGGGCGGACCCCCGGCGCGTCTTCCTCATGGGGCACTCCGCGGGCGCGCAAATGGCCGCGCTGCTCGCCACCGATGGCTCCTACCTGCGGGCTCGGGAGCTCGAAACGGATGCGATCGCCGGGGTGATCGGCCTGAGCGGCGCCTACGATTTCCTGCCCTTGCGCGATCCGGTGCTGGAGGAGATCTTCCCCGCGCAGGATCGGCATCTCAGCCAGCCGGTGCATTTCGTGCGGGGCGGGCATCCTCCGATGCTGCTGGCCGTCAGCGTCGACGACAGGGTGGTCGACCCCGGCAACACCGAGCGCATGGCCACGCGCCTGCGCGGAGTGGGCAGCCCGGTGCATGTGCTGCGCTACCGGCGCCTGGGGCATGTGCTGATCCTGGGCGTGCTGGGCATCGTGCTGCGCCCCTTCGCGCCGCTGCTGCGCGAGCTGGGCCGGTTCATCGACCAGCAGGCGGCCTGAACGGCGGGCAGGCGCGCTGGGGCCCGCGGGCCGCGCCCCCGGCGGTTCTCAGCCCCCCTGCCCCGCCGAAGTCCATGGTGTTGCCGTTGACCACGAGTTTCGCGGGATCGAGCCCGGCCCTGCGGAAATCCAGGATCAGGCCGGCGCGCAGCAGGCCGCTCTGGCAGGCTCTCGAAGCGGAGCACGGTGTAGCCTGGACCAGATCATGGACATTGCGCACATGTAGTTTATCGACTACAGCCCTACGATGCTTGAACTCCGGCAAACCAGCGTCTTCCGGAAATGGTGGGGCAAGCTGCGTGACGCGCGAACGCGCGAACTTGTCGCTGCGCGGTTGAACCGATTGGCCTATGGCCTGGCTGGCGATGTCGCGCCGGGCGGGGACAAGAGCTCGCAAGCGCGGGATGTCGAGACCGCGAAGCGTCTGGCGCGTGAGGGGAGTGAAGACAGATGAACGATCGATTGACCAATTTTGATCCGGCAGAGCTGCTGGATTCGGACGAGACCATTGCGGCCTTCATGGCCGATGCGTTCGAGTCGGGCGACGCCGGCTACATCGCCCAGGCTCTGGGCGTCGTGGCGCGAGCAAGGGGCATGAGCGATATCGCGCGCGAAACAGGGCTGTCGCGGGAACAGCTTTACCGATCATTCAGCGCCCGCGGAAATCCAACCCTGAAGACGACCTTGGCGGTGATGAAAGCCCTGCACATCGACCTGACGGCCAAGCCCGCGCAGACATGACGCGCCGACCGGAGTGGCCTTCAGGAACGATGCCTGAAACCGGCGCGGGCTGCGCCTGGCCCTTGCTCCGGGCGACGAACTGACGCCCACAGCCCACGCCAGCCGGAATGCGCGGCCCGCTCCCGCCGGCCAGCAACGTCGAAAGATCCGGCATCGCCCGCTACCGGGCGCAGATCAAGCTCACTCGCGAATTACACGGACCGCGCGACGGTTCCGGGGGCATGGTCGGAGCCATCCGGATCAGCCTGGGCTCGGATGCCGTGCCAGGGCGCTCAGGTCCCGCTGGTAGCGGTGGCCCAGCATGTCGAGCTGGCGGTCCAACTCCTGCTCGCGAGCCGGCTCGGCCGACACACCCTTGGGATCGCTGGCATCCTGGTAGATGGTCGGAATACGCGCCAACTCCCGCATGTCCACGCAGAACTCGCGCATGTCGTTCACCACCGGCTGCCGAGGGTCGCCCGGTTCCAGGCGCACCCGGTCCAGGTCACGCAGCACGCGGTCGAGGTCGGTGTAGATGAAGGCCTGCGCACGGGTTTCGGCTTCTCGCTCGGTGATGCGCCCGGTCTGCGCCTGCAGGTGCAGCGCCCGCATGCGCAGGCCCATCGTCTGCATGTCGCGCAAACTGCGCGCGAAGGCTGCTTGTCGGCCCAAGGCCACTTGCAGGTTGAAGCGCGCCGGCGGCGCGAACCACACGAGGGCGACCATCACGCCAGCGCCCAGGCCGGCCGCTGCAGATAAGCGCCACGCGCCCTGTCGAAGCAACTGCACGTCTTTCGTCCGCAGCAGCGAAACGCCGGCCAGCGCGACTCCGGACGCCAGGCCACCGAGGTGGGCGGCGTTGTCGATGTTCGAATGCGCCGCGCCCTGCAGGAGCGACATGACGACATAGGCCGCCATGGCCACGCGTTGGCGGGTATAGACCGTGGGAAGGCTCCTGCGATGCCAGAACAGGGTGGCGACGTAGGCGCCGGCCACGCCGTAGATGGCGCCGGAAGCGCCGATCGACACGGCATGCAGCGCCGCGAAGTGCAAGCTGGTGGCGTTGCCCACGAGGCCGCAGACCAGGTAGATCAGCAGATACTGGCGAGCTCCGTACAGTCGCTCGACGATCGGCCCGAAGGCGGCCAGGCCGATCATGTTGAACAGAATGTGGACGAAACTGCCGTGCAGGAACATGGCGCTCAACAAACGCCACCATTGGCCATGCTGCACGGCCCAGGTGGAGTTTCCGCCCCACGCGAGCAGCATGGATGGATCGAAGGGCGCGACGCCCCCGGCGGCGAGCACCATGGCGGAGTAGACGAGCACATTGGCGCCGACCAGCGACCACGTGGCCCAGGCGACGCTGCCATGCCGGTCGAGCTGGCGCTCGAAGGCCTGGTTATCGTCGAACGCGGCAGTCGACAATACCGGTCCGGTTCCCGTTGCACGCGCCGATTCGTCCAGGTGCCGACGCAGTGCATCCAGGATGGCCTCGAGGGTCGCGGGCTCGAAACCGAACAGAGGAATCACCGCGCGCTTGTGCCGCCTGCCGAACCAAGCCTTGCCCAACGAGGCCTCATGGCCGGGAGCCAGCCTGAGGCGCAGCATGGGCACGCGCCGGCCTGCATGGAACACTTCGGCGGATTCGATGGCGCTCCACGGGAACCAGACCATCTTGCGCAGCAGCACGCGGGTGACCCGAAGACCCTCGCGCTCGAACACCAGGGCCGGCTCGGACTCCCGCAGCCCGCGCTGCAGGCGCATGAACGCGTAGGCGAAGGGCAGCAGGACGGCCACGGCAGGTAGCGGCAACAACCACCATTGCCGGAGCACGGGTCGGCCGAGCAGCCCGGTTGCGTCGATCAGGAGCACCACCAACGCCGCGAGCAGCAGGCGCCAGCGCGCACGACCGGCGGCGCTCTTGCGCGACGTGTGGAAGGCCAGCTCCGCCGACTCGGCGACCTGCGTCGGGGCCGGACCGAGGCCTGGAATCGTGTCGACCCAGGAATCAGCGTTGCCCGACATGCGCGGAGGCGGCCCCCTGTGGGTCCGTGGAAGATTGCGGAAACTGACCGCCCAGCAGTTCGCGCGCCCGCACGACATCCAGGTACACGGCGGCTTCGCGGCCGCAGCTCTGGGCCACCGCCTGCAATGCGTCGGTGCCGGCCAGCGCATGTCCGTGGCGGTAGTCGTCGCGCGCGGCGGACGTCATGGCCCGTTGCGCGATCACGGCGTGAGCGAATTGCGCGTAGTACGCGGAGGCGGCGAGCGAGACCGCCATGCCGTAGCGCGCCACGCCCAGCGCGGTATCGTCCTCCTGCAAAGAGTGCACGGGGTCGTCGCGCGCGCAGAGCAGGTAGCCCGCGAAGTTGCTGTGCGCGTAGGCGTATTGCATGGCGCTACTGCGCGTACTTCCGATGGGCGACATCCTGATCTCGTATTCGTACAGGTCCGTCGCGTCGCGCCATCGATGCTGCTGCGCGGCGATGCGAGCCATGGCCAGGTCCAGTTCGTTGCGAATCTGCGCATCGCCCGGGTGGGCGTCTCGCAGGCGCAGCATCCTGCGCGCTACGCCGTCGAGGTCGCGCCCCGTGCGCGCCTGCGTAAGCAACTCGCGCATGCCGATGAAGGTACTGTCGCAACCGAGGGCGATGGCACGACGGTAGTCCCGCAGCGCCGCGTCGTAATGGCCTTCGTATTCATCGACCATGCCCAGGTGGTAGACCGCGTTCGCGTAGCGGGGGTCGATGCGCAATGCGGTGCGAATGGACTTGCGCGCGAGTTCCAGGTAACTGCGGCGGTAGTCGTCCTCATTGATGTATGCGACCTGGATGTAGAGATCCGACAACGCCACGTAGGCGGTGGGCCAGTTCGGAGAGGCATTCAACAGCGCCTGCAAACCGGCCACGCCGCGTTCGAGGTCCCGCCGGTGAAAATATCCCTCGCGGATCAGCTTGTGGCTCAAGAACAGCGCTTGCTGCTGGGCCAGGGTGCCCGGCTGGTCGGGATCCGAAAGCCCCGGGATTGCGGCCACGAAACCGCGGAGATCTTGTTGCGTTCCCGCGCGCACCGACACCCCCGGAGCAAGGCCGAGCAGCACGAGCAGCACGAACAGCACAAGCTGCGCGCGCACGGCCAGACCGGGCATGCGGTGAAACCGCGCCAGCCGGCGCAGCGTTTGGCGACCGCGGCCCCCCCTCACATCCCCCTCCCCAATCGCGCCCGCCACGCGGCCACCGAGCGCGCGGCCTGCCGGCTGCGCCAGGACGAGGAAATGCCGATGTCATAGCCGTAGGCGACGATGACGTTCACCTCGGTGTCGGCGGGCAGGTTCGGCTCGGCGGCCAGCACCGTGCGCGCCGCGCGGTCGGCCACCGCATCGAAACTCGGCGGGCGCCCGGCAAGCAGCACGCGTGTCGTGATCAGGTGCCCGGCGCGCCAGCCGCTCGCGCTCGACCAGAAGTTCTGTTCGCCCTGCATCACTGAAGCGAAACGCACCCCGGGCTGGGCCTCGATGCCGCGTTGCATGGCGAGCAGCGGACGCAGCGGCCCGAACGGAAACTCGCGGTGGGCCAGCCAGGGCCCGGCCGCGCTGGCCGCGAGCAGCAGCGCCAGCACCACCGCATGCCCGGCCCACAGCGGCGGCACCGGCGGCAACACCCCGTTGCCGCTGCGCACCACCACACTGCCGGTGGCAAGGTCCTGCACGCTGCGGCGCGTCTTGCGGTTGAACACCAATAGGTAGGCGATGCACGACAACAGGCCGACCACGATCAGGCCCACCGGCAGCGCGACGGCGAGGCCGTAGTTGCTCCAGTCGACGGGCACCCCGTCGAGGAAGTACGGCACTCCGACGATGACGTAGCGCGCCACGGCGCGCGCCGGCGGCAGCGCATGCCCGCGCAGGTCGCACACGCGAACGCCCAGCAGGCGCTTGCCCAGCGTCTGTCCGCCGGCCAGCGCGCTGTCGCCGACGCCGAAGTACAGCAGCGCGATGGCGAAGCCCAGCAAGCGGCCCCACACGCCCAGGCGCATGAAGGCGTCGTGCAGGACCATGCCGAGCAGCAGGCCGACGACCCCGAGCAGCGCCACGTCGACCAGGAACGCGGCCAGCCGGCGCCAGAACCCGGCCACCCGCACCTCGCACGCCTCCGAGGAACGCTCCCCTGCCTCCATCGCCCCCTCGTCGCGTTGCGCGTGCGGCACGGCCGACGCGTTTGCCCGGCCTTAGCGGCCTGTTTGCCAACAACAAGAATGCCCTAATCTAGGAGATTTCGGAACTTTCGTGGCAAACGTTTCACGCGGAAACAGCTGTCAGCGTGGCGTGCCGCCGCGCCAGAGGTTCAGGCTTCGTCCTCGGCGTCGGGCGACTTGGTGATGGACAGGCAGCGCAGGCCGCGATGCTGCGCGCCATGCTGCGTTCGCACATCCTTAATTGCGTCGAATTGGGGAAAGTCCTAGTCTTCGGTGCAAATTCGTATCGGCGATCGACCGCCATGTATCAACGTGCGCAAGGGCCTTTCCTAGAATTTTGGCTGGGCGGCGGGCGACTCGCGGCCCCATAACGAACCATCAAAACGAGGAGATTGGCTCATGCAAGCGAAGCTCATCGCCGGCGCCACCGCACTGGGGCTGGCCGCCATGCTGCCGGCGCATGCCACGGACCTGGTGATCGCCACCGTCAACAACGGTCAGATGATCCAGATGCAAAAACTCACCGGGGACTTCGAGAAGGCGAACCCCGACATCCACGTGAAGTGGGTCACGCTGGAGGAGAACGTGCTGCGTCAGCGCGTGACCACCGACATCGCGACCAAGGGTGGTCAGTTCGACATCATGACCATCGGCATGTACGAAGTGCCCATCTGGGCCAAGCTGGGCTGGCTCAAGCCCATCAAGCCCGATGCGAGCTACGACGAGGCCGACCTGCTGCCGGCCATCCGCCAGGGCCTGTCCTACAAGGGCACGCTGTACGCCGCGCCGTTCTACGGCGAGAGCTCGATGCTCATGTACCGCAAGGACCTGATGAAAAAGGCCGGGCTGACCATGCCGGCGCATCCGACCTGGAAGGAAGTCGAGGGCTTCGCGGCCAAGATGAACGACCCCAAGGCCGGCGTGTACGGCATCTGCCTGCGCGGCAAGCCGGGCTGGGGCGAGAACATGGCCCTGGTCAGCACCATGGTCAACACCTTCGGCGGTCAGTGGTTCAACATGCAGTGGCAACCGCAGCTGCAGACCAAGCCCTGGAAGGACGCGGTGGGCTTCTACGTGAACCTGCTGAACAAGTACGGCCCGCCCGGGGCGGCCTCCAACGGCTTCAACGCCAACCTGTCGTTGTTCGACCAGGGCAAGTGCGCGATGTGGGTGGATGCCACGGTCGCGGCCGGCTTCGTCTCCGATCCCAAGCAGAGCAAGGTGGCCCACGAGGTCGGCTTCGCGCAGGCCCCGGTGGCGGTGACCCCGAAGGGCGCGCACTGGCTGTGGTCGTGGGCGCTGGCGGTACCGGCCGACGTGGACGCCAAGCACGAGGCTGCCGCGCAGAAGTTCATCAACTGGGCCACCTCGCGCGCCTACGTGAACCTGGTCGCCGCGCATGACGGCTGGGGTCTGGTGCCTTCCGGAACCCGCAAGTCGACCTACGACAATCCCAAGTTCCAGGCCGCCGCGCCTTGGGCGAAGGATGAGCTCGCGGCCATCGCCAGCGCCGATCCGGACAGCCCCACGCTGCCCAAGAGCCCCTACGTGGGCATCCAGTTCGCGGCCATCCCCGAGTTCGAGGCCATCGGCACCACCGTCGGCCAGGACATCAGCGCGGCTCTGACCGGCAACGTCAGCGTGGACAAGGCGCTGGCCGAGGGCAACGCGGCGGCCACGCGTGAAATGAAGATGGGCGGCTACATCAAGTAAGCACCCGCGGGCATGGTGGCGGGCCGCGCGCGGCCCGCCACGCTCGCCCGTTCACGCCACGAACCCTCGAACGAGCTCCCGATGAAACGCCTGGTTCCCCGCCTGCTGCTGGCGCCGGCGGTCGTCTCGCTGCTGGCCTGGATGCTGGTTCCGCTGGCGATGACCGTGTACTTCTCGCTGGTGCACTACAACCTGCTGATGCCGGGCCGGCATCTGTTCACGGGCCTCGAGAACTATCGCTACTTCATGAGCGATCCGGCCTTCACGATATCGCTGGTCAATACCCTGAAGTTGCTGGGCGCGGTGATCGTCATCACCGTGGTGCTGGGCATCGCGCTGGCCCAGCTGGTGCACGAGCCCTTCCCCGGACGCCCGGTGGTGCGCCTGATGCTGATCGCGCCGTTTTTCGTCATGCCCGCGGCGAGCGCGCTGCTGTGGAAGTACATGATGATGAACCCGATCTACGGCGTGCTGGCGCAGATCAGCCTGGCGCTGGGCTTCAAGCCGGTGGACTGGCTGACCCAGCTGCCGCTGCTGTCGATCATTGTCATCGTGTCCTGGGAATGGCTGCCCTTCGCCTTTCTGATTTTCATGACGGCGCTGCAGTCGCTGGACCAGGAACAGATGGAGGCCGCGCGCATGGACGGCGCCAACGCGCTGCAGCGCTTCTGGTACCTCACGCTGCCTCACCTCAAGCGTTCGATCTCGATGGTGGTGATGATCGAGCTGATCTTCCTCATCGGCGTGTTCGCCGAGATCTTCACCACCACCGGCGGCGGCCCCGGCAACGCCAGCTCCAACCTGGCCTACCTGATCTTCAAGCAGGCGCTGGTCAATTTCGACGTAGGCATGGCCTCGGCCGGCGCGCTGCTCGCGGTGGTGCTGGCCAACGTGGTGGCGCTGTTCGCCATCCGCGCCATCGGAAAGAACCTGGACTGACATCATGGCTCAGCGCTTCCTGCCCACCGCCCTGCGCACCGTGCTCGCCTGGCTGCTCGGCCTGCTCGTGGCCTTTCCGCTGATCTGGATGGCCATGACGGCCTTCAAGACCGAGATGCAGGCGATCTCGATTCCCCCGCAGATTCTGTTCAAGCCCACGCTGCACGCCTTCGCCTCGGTGCAGGCGCAAAGCGACTACCTGCACTACGCGCGCAACTCGGCGATCACCGCCGGCTTCTCCACCCTGCTGGGCCTGCTGATCGCCGCGCCGGCCGCGTATTCGATGGCCTTCTTCCGCACCCGGCGCACCCGCGACCTGCTGATGTGGATGCTGTCGACCAAGATGATGCCGGCGGTGGGCGCGCTGGTTCCGGTGTACCTGATCGCGCGCTGGGCGCATGCGCTGGACTCGCTGACCGCGCTGACCCTGCTGTTCATGCTGATGAACCTTCCGATCATGGTCTGGCTGCTGTACTCGAGCTTCAAGGAGATCCCCAACGAGATCCTCGAGGCGGTGCGCATGGACGGCGGCGGCACCTGGCACGAACTGCGCTATGTGGTGCTTCCGCTGAGCGTCAGCGGCATCTCCTCCACCGGCCTGCTGGCGCTGGTGCTGAGCTGGAACGAATCCTTCTGGTCCATCAACCTGGCCTCGGCCCACGCCGGAACGCTGGCCACGATGATCGCCTCCTTCTCCAGCCCCGAGGGCCTGTTCTGGGCCAAGCTGTCGGCGGCCTCGCTGCTGGCGGTCGCCCCGATCATCGTGCTGGGCTGGATGAGCCAGAAGCAATTGGTATCGGGCCTGACCTTCGGCGCCGTGAAATGAACCATTCCAAGGCCGCGTCCGCGCGGCCGCGAGACCCCGGGAGCCCCCCGGAATCGTCTGGAGACTCGAGCATGTCCTACCTGCGACTCGAAAAAATCCGCAAGCAATTCGGCAGCCTGGATGCCATCAAGGGCATCGACCTGAGCATCGAGAAGGGCGAATTCGTCGTGTTCGTCGGCCCTTCGGGCTGCGGCAAGACCACGCTGCTGCGCCTGATCGCGGGGCTGGAGGACATCGACCAGGGCGTGCTCAGCCTGGAAGGCCGCGACATCACCCACGTGCCGGCGGCCAAGCGCGACCTGGCGATGGTGTTCCAGTCCTACGCGCTGTACCCGCACATGAGCGTGTACGACAACATGTCCTTCGCGCTGCGCCTGGCGGGCGCGGACGCGGCGACCATTCGCGACAAGGTGCACGCGGCCGCGCGCAAGCTGAACCTGGAGCCCTACCTGGAACGCCGCCCGCGCGAACTCTCCGGCGGCCAGCGCCAGCGCGTGGCCATCGGCCGCGCCATCGTGCGCGCGCCCAAGGTGTTCCTGTTCGACGAGCCCCTGTCCAACCTGGACGCCGCGCTGCGCGGACAGACGCGGGTGGAAATCGCGCGCCTGCACCGCGAACTCGGCGCCACCACCATCTACGTCACCCACGATCAGGTGGAGGCGATGACCCTGGCCGACCGCGTGGTGGTGCTGCGCGACGGGCGCCTGGAGCAGACCGGCTCGCCGCTGGAGTTGTACGACCGTCCGGCCAACCGCTTCGTCGCCCAGTTCCTTGGCACGCCGGGAATGAACGTGGTCCCGCTGGCCGGCTTCGCCGCGGGGCTGGATTCGCGCTTCGAGCGCGCGCCCGCCGATGCGCTGCTGGGCGTGCGCCCCGAATGCGTGCAGGTGGGCGCGCCCGACGGGCTGCGCGCAAGGGTCGAGCTGCTCGAGTCCCTCGGCGCGGACACCTTGATCTACCTGAACGCGCAAGGCACGCAACTGGTCGCCCGGCAGGCCGAACGCAGCTCGCTGCGCCCCGGGCAGGAGGTCGGCCTGCGCTTCAGCGGCTCCGGACTGCACTGCTTCGACCGCGACGGAAACACCCTGGCCGGCGCCCTGTGAGCGCCGAAAGACTCCCGATGACCCCTACCTCTTCCCAAACCTGGGCCCCGCCCTCGGGCACCCGCCTGATCCTGCATCTCGGGCTCGGCGCATTCCACCGCGCGCACCAGGCGGTGTACCTGCAACTCCTGCGCGATGCGGGCGACTCGGGCTGGGTGCTCGCCGGCGGCAATATCCGCCCGGACGGCCAGGAACTGATGCGCGCGCTGGGCGCGCAGCACGGCGCCTATACGCTGGAGACGGTCACTCCGGCAGGCGAGCATGCCTACCAGCGCATCGAGTCCATCGCGCATGTCGTGCCGTGGAGCGAACAGCTCGAGGAACTGGTGGCGCTGGGCGCCGCGCCGAGCACGGCGATCGTGTCCTTCACCGTGACCGAGGCCGGGTACTACCTGGACCAGCACGGGCGCCTGGACACCGCGCACCCCGAGCTGCGCGCGGATCTGGAAGGCCGCAGCCGCCGCACCATCTACGGCGCCGTGGCGGCCATCTGCGCCGAGCGCATGCGCACGAACGGCGTCCCCCTGACCCTGCTGAACTGCGACAACCTGCGCCACAACGGCGACCGCTTTCGCGCCGGCCTGCTCGAGTTCGTGCAGGCTCGCGGAGATGCGCCGCTGGCGGCCTGGCTGGAGGCCCACACCCGTTGCCCGAACGCGATGGTCGACCGCATCACCCCGCGCCCGGGCCCGGGGCTCGCCCAACGCGTGCTGGCCGCCACCGGTCGCGAGGACGCGGCGCCGGTGATGGCCGAATCCTTCCTGCAATGGGTGATCGAGGATCGATTCGCGGCGGCGCGGCCGGCGCTGGAGCGCGTGGGCGTGCAACTGGTCGAGTCGGTGCAGCCCTACGAGGAAGCGAAGATCCGCATCCTCAACGCCAGCCACAGCTGCATCGCCTGGGCCGGCTCGCTGCTGGGCTACGAGACCATCGACCAGGGCACCGCCAACCCCTCCATCCGCGCGATGGCGCATGCCTACGTCACCCAATGCGTGATGCCCTGCCTGCGCCATCAGCACGACCCCTACCCGGTCGACCTGGCCGCCTACCGCGACACCGTGCTGGAGCGCTTCGGCAACGCCTTCCTGCGCGACACCAACCGGCGCGTGGCGATGGACGGCTACTCGAAGATCCCCGGGTTCATCGCGCCCACCATTCGCGAGTGCCTGGAGCACGGCATCGATCCGCGGCCCGCCCTGGTGCTGCCCGCGCTGTTCTTCGAGTTCCTGCGGGAATGGGCCGCCGGGCGCCTGCGCGACCCCTACGACGACCAGGCGATGGACCCGCAGCGGGTGCGCGACATGCTGGCCGGCGCCGACGCGACGCGCGCCTTCATGGCCGAAGTGCCGCTGTGGGGCAGCGCCGCCGGCGACGCGCGCCTGCACCAGGCCTTCGAGCAGGCCCTGCAACAAGTGCGCGCGTGGCGCACCGCCCAGTCCTAGGAGCCGACATCCGATGTCCCAGGTTCTCCCCCCCGTCGACGCCTCCGACGCCGCCCCCACGCCCGTGCCGGCGCACTACGCCCGGCTGCACCAGCGCCATGCCCTGCTCACCGGGGCCGGCGGCGGCATCGGCCTGGCCGTGGCGCGCGCCTACCTCGAACAGGGCGCGCGCTGCACCGTGGTGGACCTCGCCCCGAGCGCGCCGGCCCAGGTCCAGGCCCTGGCGGACGCCGGGCTGCCGCTGCGCTACCGCGCCGCCGACGTGCGCGACGCGGGCGCCATGGCGGCGCTGGTCGACGCGGCCGAGGCCGATTTCGGCCCGCTGGACGTGCTATTCAACAATGCCGCGATCTTCGACATGGGGCCGTTGCTGGACTCGGACGAGGCCATGTACCAGCGCCTGTTCGACGTCAACGTCAAGGGCATGTTCTTCACCATGCAGGCGGTGTTGCGCGCGATGCGCCGCGCCGAGCGCCCGGGCGCGGTGATCAACATGGCCTCGCAGGCGGGCCGCCGCGGCGAGGCGCTGGTGGCGCACTACTGCGCCACCAAGGCGGCGGTGATCAGCTACACCCAGTCGGCCGCGCTGGCGATGGCCCCGCACGGTATCCGGGTCAATGCGATTTCCCCCGGTGTGGTCGACACGCCGATGTGGGATCATGTCGACTCGCTGTTCGCGCGTTACGAGCATCTGCAGCCGGGAGAGAAGAAAATCGCCGTGGGGCGCGCGGTTCCGCTCGGGCGCATGGGCCGCCCGGACGACCTGTGCGGCGCCGCCGTGTTCCTGGCCAGCGACGAATCCCGCTACGTCACCGCGCAGACCCTGAACGTGGACGGCGGCAACGTGATGAGCTGAACGGCCCGCAGGGGCCCGAGACGATCGGCGATGGACGCATTCCGGCACAAACCCGAACTCGAACACGACGGCGCGCGCAGTGCCAGCCTGGGCTACGAGGAGCCGGGCTCCTACGGCTGCGTGCGCTACCTGGAGCACGGCTATCCCAATCCGCTGGTGCGCTGGCACTACCACGAGGAATACGAGCTGCACCTGATCCTCGGCAGCAGCGGGCGCGTGTTCGTCGGCGACTACATCGGCCAGTTCGAGCCCGGCCATCTGGTGCTCACCGGGCCGCGCCTGCCGCACAACTGGATCTCCCTCGACACCCCGGCCGCCGGGCTGCCCGAGCGCGACATCCTGCTGCAGTTCGCCGACGCGCCGATGCGCCACGCCGCCGAGGCGCTGCCCGAGTTCGCCGAGGTGCTGCACCTGCTGGAGCGCGCGCGCCACGGCATCGAGTTCTTCGGCATCAGCGAACAGGCCGAACACGCCATCCGCAAGGTCCACGCGACCCAAGGCATCGAGCGCTTCGCGGTGTTCGTCGAACTGCTGCGCCTGCTGACCCGCTGCACCGACTACCGGCTGTTGTCGTCGGTGCAACTGCAAAGCCTGGACGACGCCAAGGCGCAGGCTCGCATCGCTCGCATCATCGACTACCTGACCGAGCACAGCTCGGCCAACCTGTCCATGGCCCGGATCGCCCGCCTGGAAGGCATGTCGGAAAGCGCCTTCTCGCGCTTCTTCCAGCGCGCCACCGGCAACACCTTCACCGATTTCGTCAACCGGCTGCGGGTGCACAAGGCCTGCCAGCTGCTGATGGAGACCGACGCCTACGTGGCCAATGTGTGCTTCGACGTCGGCTTCAACAACGTCGCGCATTTCAATCGCCAGTTCCTGCGCATCAAGGGCGTCACGCCCAGCCAGTTCCGCCAGCAGGCCAGCGCCTGCTTCGCGCGGCGCTGAAGCCCGCGCCGGCCCCCATGTCTTCCTCGCAACCATCCGTCCCCGCCGCAGACCTGTTCCTGGGAATCGACCTCGGGACCTCCGAACTCAAGACCGTGCTGCTCGACGACCAGGGTCGCGTGGTGCGCAGCGCCTCGGCGCCGCTGGCGCTGCGGCACCCCCGGCCGGGATGGTCCGAACAGGATCCGGGCGACTGGTGGGGGGCCTGCACGGACTGCCTGGACCGCCTGTGCGCCGAGGGATTCGGCGCGCGGGTGCGGGGCATCGGGCTGTCGGGGCAGATGCATGGCGCCGTGTTGCTGGACCGCGCGCGCGACGTGATCCGCCCGGCCATCCTGTGGAACGACACGCGCAGCGCAGCGCAGTGCCGGACCCTGCGCGAGAGCCTGGACGGCTTCGAGGGCATCGCCGGCAACCTGGCCATGCCCGGCTTCACCGCACCCAAGCTGCTGTGGCTGCGCGAGCACGCTCCGCGGGAGTTCGAACGCGTGGACCTGGTGATGCTGCCGAAGGATTACCTGCGCCTGCGCCTGAGCGGCGAAGCCGCGACGGACGCCAGCGACGCCTCCGGCACGCTGTGGCTGGACATCGCGCGGCGCGACTGGTCGAGCGCGCTGCTGCGCGCCGGCGGCATGCGGCGCGAGCAGGTGCCGCCGGTGCTGGAGGCCTGTGCGCCCGCCGGCGCGCTGCGACGCGAACTGGCCGAGCGCTGGTCGATCCCGGCCGGCACGCCCATCGCCGCCGGCGCCGGGGATAACGCCGCGGCGGCCGTCGGCACCGGCGCCATCGCTCCCGGCGAAGGCTTCGTGTCCCTGGGCACCTCAGGGGTGGTGTTCGTGGCCACCGACCGCTACCAGCCCGACCCCGCCAGCGCGCTGCACAGCTTCTGCCATGCCCTGCCCGGCACCTGGCACCAGATGTCGGTAATGCTGTCCGCCGCCGAATGCCTGCGCTGGGTCACCCGCCTGTGCGGCCAGCCCGACGAGGCGCACGCGCTGGCCGGCGCCGCCTCGCTGAGCCCGGCCCAACGCGCCGCTGCGCCGCTGTTCCTGCCCTACCTCGGAGGCGAGCGCACGCCGCACAACGATGCCCTCGCACGCGCCATGTTCCACGGGCTGGGGCACGAGCACGACGCTGCGGCGCTGGTCTGGTCGGTGATCGAGGGCGTCGCCTTCGGGTTGCGCGACGGCCTGTCGTGCATGCCCGAGGCCCTGCGCGCGCGCATCGGCGTGCTGGACCTGGTCGGCGGCGGCGCGCGCAGCGAGTTGTGGGCGCAGTTGCTGGCCGACGTGCTGGAAGTCCCCTTGCGCCTGCGCGCCGATGCCGCTGGAGGCGCGGCGGTCGGCGCCGCGCGCCTGGGCGCGCTGGCCGCGGGTCGCGCGCTGGAGCAGGTCCTGCGCGCGCCGGCGTCGGCCCAACGGGTGTTCGAACCCGCCACCGAGGGGCGTCAGGCACTGCGCGAGCGCCACGCGCGCTTTCGCGAACTCTACGCGGCCTGCCGCTGAGCCCGCACTGCGCGAGGCACGCCCTGCGGCCGACCTGCGCCGGCCGCGCGCACCAACGCGCGAAGCTCACGCGCCACGAAAAAGGGCCGCCTGCTGAGGCGGCCCCGGATGCGCGGCGATGCGTCGGATCAGAACTGCTTGGCCAACTCGTCGCGCTTGGCGTCGTATTCCTGCTTGGTGATCAGCCCGCGCTGGTAGGCATCCTTCAGCACGGCCAGCCGATGCTCGATGCCCTCGGGGCTGTTGGCCGGAGGCTGCGCGGGCTGCGGCATCGCCTGCTGCATGGGTTGCTGCATGCCGCCCTGCTGCGCAGGCATCGGCACCAGCGGGCCCGGCGCGCCGGCCGGCCGCTGCAGCAGGGAGGTCGGTTCCGTCGGCTGCGGCACGGCGCCCGGGTTCAGCGGCAGGCGGATCCAGTCGGCCTGCACGTTGACGGCCTCCGGGCACGACAGGTGCACGTCGCCCGCCTTGGTTCGCGAACCATAGGTGAAGGTGGGCATCTGCAGCGTGCCGCGGTACTGGTCGTAGAAGTCGTCGCGCGCGTCATGCACGATCAGGTTGAAAAATCCGTCGCTCACGAACACCCGCGCGGTCACCGCGGTCGGCCCGATCAGGAAGCCGTGGCCGCGACGCGATGCGCTGGAGAACACGATGTCCTGGTTCGGCTGGGCATTGGCGAAGGCCTCGACCAGCGCCGGCGCGAGGTTGCGCGCCTCGTCGCGGGCGAACAGATGCTCCTGGCCCTGCGGCGTGGCGAAGTGGATCTGCTCCAGCCACTTGGCGAGGGCGTCACGGTCGAGCTTGATCGGCTGGGAATTGGGCTTCGCCCCGGCTTCCTCGGGCACGATGCGCACGAAGGAAAAGTGACTGACCTGCCAGGTGGTCTGCCCGCGGGGGGCGCCCTCGCTGGCATGCGCAGAGCCGAAAAGTCCGTCGAACATTCCGGCCTGCGCCGGTTGCTGCGCGAGCACGGCGGCCGCGCCCAGGGTGGCCAGCGCCACGAGGTGATGGGCGCGCGCTTTGAACGTCATGGTGAGAGTCTCCTGGAGGGAATCGATGCGCGCCCTGCGACGTGGCGCGTTGCGTTCGATGCTAGCAGGCCGCGGGCCGTTGCGGAGACTCGACGGCGCGCCTTGAAAGGCCCGGAAACAAAAAGGAAAAAAGGCCGGCATGGATCATCGCGAACATGCCGGCCCAAGAGCCAACCAGATCATCGAACCCAACCCTGGAAAACTGTTCGACGCATCTCCACGCTCTCGTCAAAAACACAACTCTGGCGGGAATCCGGCGTCGTCCCCACGCCGCCGGATTCCGGTACTGCCTTGCAGAAGATTTAGAACCAGGCCTCGACTTGCAGGCCGATGCTGTTGCCGCTGGTCGAACCGGCGACGCCCGTGGTGCTGTAGCCCGGCAGGCCGTTGTCGCCGTTGTAGCCGCTGTTGGCGGGATCCAGGGCGGCAGCCGCGTTCCACGAAGCGTGCGTGTAGTACAGGCGGATTTCAGGACGCGAGTAGTACTTGTACGCATCGGGCACGATGCCCAGGCCGATGGTCTCGATGTTCAGCGTCTCGGTCGGGTTGCCGTCAGGCTTCTTGGTCATGTGACCCAACTGACCGATGACCCGCAGGTTGCCCGTGAGCGCGTACGTGAAACGCGCGCCGATCGAGGTGTTGGTGTAGGCCACCAGTCCGTTCGCGTAGGCCGTGGTGTCGTTGTTGCTGCCGGCGTCGTGGTGCCCGTAGACCAGGTTGCCCTGGCCGCCGAAGCGACCCGCTTGCCAATCCAGCGCATCGGCGATGCGCCATGCCGCGGCGCTGCTCGGCGAGGTCGCGGAGCCGAAGTTCTGGGCCAGCGAGGCCGAGCCGCGCGCGTATTGCAACCACAGCACGTTGCCACCACCGATCTGCGGCAGCTTCTGGTTGTGCTGGAAGCTGATGGCGTCGCCGTTCGTGCCGCCGACCGCGTTGCTCTTGGTCAACGTGCCGGTGATGCGCAGCGTGCCGCCCGGGTTCACCGGGATGGACATCACGTCGACGTTGAAGCGACGGCCCGACTTGGTCGACAGATCGTTGCCACCGTCGCCGAAGCCGGCGTAGGAATCCGAGCCGAAGTAGGCCAGGCCCAGGGTGGCGCCGCTGTTGCCCAGCGCGATGTGATCCGCGCCGCCGCCGACACCGTCCATGCGCACGAAGAAGTGGTCGAGCATGTCGATGTTGGCACGACCGTAGAAGCGCTTGCCGGCCCAGAAGTGCACTTCGGGGGCGAAGTCCACGCCGCTGACCGAGCCGTACATCTGTTCGAAGCTCGAGCTCGAGCTGCCGATGTCGGTGCCCGGGCTGTATTCGTTGATCATGACCTCGTTGTGGTACTTGGCCGTACCCACGCTGCCGTAATCGTTGAAGCCGAATTCACCGTAGAAGTTGCACTCGTTGCCCAGACGATAGTGCCCGGCGTCGACCCCCGGCAGGTTGTAGCACTGGCGCGACGGTCCGCCGTTGGAACTGCCGCTGGTGGTGCCGGGGCCGGCACGGAAGTAGCCGTTGAAGCCGAACGTGTCCGCATGCGCGGGCAGGCTCATGCCGAAAGCCGCGGCCAGCGCCGCGCCCATCGCGGTGAGTTGAAGTCTCCTCAGGGATTGCATTGTGTTGTCTCCTTTGCCAGAGAGTTGTCGGCGAGTTTTGAGCGACGCAGCGGGGCCCCTTCGCACCCCCTGCACCGCGCGTGGATCCGGTTTCGGCCCGTGTCAGCGGACTTCGTTGCCGGATGGAGACAATGTAGCAATACTACGCAACACGACTGCTCGTGTTTTCCCTAAGAGCAACAATTACAAATTGAAATAGTCGGCTTTTCCCTTACTTTTCAGTCGTTTTGGCGCCAAGGACGCCGGGTTCCGCGCTGCGGACTGGAGGGGGGATGTTGTTATGATGATACTTAACTACATGTTTTCACATCCCAGGTTGTTGCATCATCGCCCCATATCCGGGGCTGTCCGCCCGCCCTTCGCGCCATGCCTCCGATGAACATCGCCCTGATCGCCCACGACGCCAAGAAAGACACCATGATCCGCCTGGCGCGCGAGTACGCCTCGCTGCTGGCCCCGCACCGCCTGGTCGCCACCGGCACCACGGGCTCGCGTCTGCACGAGCAGGTCGGACTGGACGTGGAGTGCCTGCGCAGCGGTCCGCTGGGCGGAGACCTGCAGATCGGCGCGCGCCTCGCACAGGGAGAGATCGACATGGTGATCTTCCTGCGCGATCCCATGACCGCGCAGCCCCATGAGCCCGACATCACCGCCCTGTTGCGCGCCTGCGACGTGCACGACGTGGCTTGCGCCACCAACGAGGCCAGCGCGCGCCGCATGCTGCTCAGCCTGCGCGTCGACGATGCGCGCTGAGGCCGTGCGCCGGGCTTGCCGCGCGCGATGAGCCTGGCCGCCACCATCGCGCACACCAGCGCGCCGCTGTTCCTGCTCATCGCCGCCGGCTGGCTGGCGGTTCGCGCCGGCTACCTCGGCGGCGCGAGCCTGGACGGCCTGGCCGCCTTCGTGCTGCGCGTGTGCCTGCCGGCACTCATCTTCTCCGCGGTGTCGGAATTCCCCCTGCGCGACCTGCTCGACGCGCGCTACCTGGCGGCCTACGCGCTGGGTTCGCTGGGCATGTTCGGACTGGTCCTGCTGTTCGCCCGGCGCCTGCGCGGCCTGCCGCGCGGCGACGCGGCGGTGCTGGCCCTGGGCGTTTCCTGCTCCAACAGCGCCTTCATGGGCTTTCCCATCCTGCATCAGCTGCTCGGGCCGATCGCCTCGCTGGCGCTCGCACTCACCGTGGTGGTGGAGAACAGCCTGATGCTGCCCCTGTGCCTGAGCCTCGCGCAGCCGAAGGGGCAAGGCGAGCAGCCGGCGGGCCGCCGCTGGCGCCTGCTGCTCGGAACCTTGCGCGCGCTGGGGCGCAACCAGGTGCTGGCGGCCATCGCGCTGGCCTTGCTGCTGCAGGCGCTGCGCCTGCACACCCCGCGACCCGTGCACGACGCGATCGGCCTGCTGGCGCATGCTTCGGCGCCCGCCGCACTGTTCTTCCTGGGAGGTTCGCTGGCCGGAACGGCCTTGCGGCGCAGCCTGGTGCCGGCCGGCACGCTCGGCCTGGCCAAGCTGTTCGGCCACCCCCTGCTGGTGCTGGTGGCCATGCTGTGCCTGCGCCCCCAGCCGCACGGGCTGGCCGCCGCGGGAGTGCTGATGGCGGCGATGCCCATGCTGAGCTCCTATCCGGTGATCGGGCGCCTGCGCGACCTGCACGGACTCTGCTCGGCCACGGTACTGCTGGCCACCGCGGCGGCCTTCGGCACGCTCATCGTCTGGGTCGCGCTGCTGCAGCAGGCCGGACTGCTGCACCTGCCGGCTTGAGCGGGCGCAGGCCCGCCGGGAGCGGGCTCAGAGCGCCACGTCGGGACGCCCGGCGCGCGGTCGAGCACGCAACGCGAAGCGCACGCGCATGCCCAGGATGCCCAGCGCCAGGGCCAGCGTGACCACGTTGGCGACGATCACCGGCAGCGAGGCCAGGTAGATCCCGTACAGCACCCACAGCGCCACGCCAGCGCAAAACATGACGTAGGCCCACAGCGAGATGCCGCCCACGTCGCGGGTACGAAAGGTGCGAACCGCCTGCGGAACGAACGACAGCGTGGTCAGGCTGGCAGCCACGGTGCCGATGAGAACGGACAGCTCGATGCGCATGTCGACCAACCGCGCGCGTGCGCGGCAAGACGTGGGAATATCAGGGATTCTACGGATCTGCCCGCATTTCCGGCGAAGCGCAAGCGAGGGTGTCGCGCGCCGGATACACCGCCTGCCGGAACCCGTTCACAACGCCTGATCGGTCGAGGGCGCGCGCCACAGATCCACCCCGCCCTCCTGGGCGTGGCGGTCGATCTCGGCCAGTTCCTCGGGCGAGAAATCCAGGTTGCGCAAGGCGCCGACGTTCTCCACGATCTGCTCGGCGCGGCTGGCGCCGATCAGCGTGGAACTCACGCGGGGATCGCGCAACACCCAGGCCAGCGCCATCTGCGCCAGCGATTGCCCGCGCCGGCGCGCAATCGCGTCGAGCGCGCGCACGCGAGCGATGTTCTCGGCGCTCAGGTGCTCGGCGCGCAGCGTGGCGCCCCCCGGGCGATGCACGCGCGCGTCGCGCGGCGTGCCTTCGAGGTACTTGCCGGTCAGCAGGCCCTGGGCCAGCGCGGTGAAGGTGATGCAGCCGGCGCCGACGTCGTCCAGGGTGCCGAGCAGCTCGGGCTCGATCCAGCGATTGAGCAGGTTGTAGGACGGCTGGTGGATCAGCAGCGGCACCTTGTGCTCGGCGAGCAGCGCGGCCATCTTGCGCGTCGAAGCCGGCGAGTAGGAGGAGATCCCCACGTACAGCGCGCGTCCGCTGTGCACCGCGGTGGCCAGCGCGCCGGCGGTTTCCTCCAGCGGCGTGTGGGCGTCGAAGCGATGGGAGTAGAAAATGTCCACGTAGTCCAGGCCCATGCGCGCCAGGCTCTGGTCGAGGCTGGCCAGCACGTACTTGCGCGAGCCTCCGCCCTGGCCGTAGGGGCCGGGCCACATGTCCCAACCAGCCTTGGTGGAGATGATCAGCTCATCCCGGTAGGGACGGAAATCCCGGCGCAGCAGTTCGCCGAAGTTGGACTCGGCGCTGCCGTAGGGAGGGCCGTAGTTGTTGGCCAGGTCGAAGTGGGTGATGCCCAGGTCGAAGGCCGTGCGCAGCATCTCGCGCTGGTTCTGCAGCGACGAGGAGTCGCCGAAGTTGTGCCACAGGCCCAGCGACAGCAGCGGCAGTTGCAGCCCGCTGCGTCCGCACCGGCGCATGGGCATGCGCCCGTCGTAGCGTTGCGGATCGGCCTGGTAGTTGGGAAATTGAACGGTCATGGGGCAGGGAGAAAATCGATGCGAAGCGCAGCCTTCAGCGTAGCGCTTTCAGGAAAAGTTCGGGGCTGGGCATGAACTCGGCGTACAGGGGCAGGAGCGCGGCGCCCAGCGCGCGCGCATCGGCGCCGACCGCGCCGGCGTGGATGCGCGGACGCACCACCCCCTGCCAGTCGTAGCCGTCCATCGCCCCGGGCAGTCGTGCCAGCAGCGCATCCCGCAGGGGCTCGCTGAACGACCCGTCCATGATCACGTTGTCGATGTCGAGCAGGCAGCTGACGTTGTGGATGGCCAGCGCGATGGCGTCGGCGGCAGATTCCATCCAGCGCTGGGTGTGTTCGTGCCACGGCGCCTGCAGCGCACGCTGGTCGCGCCAGGCCAGCGGGTCCAGCCCGGCCTGACGATAGGCGGCCTGCAACTGGTGCATCGAGGCCACGCCGAGCAATTGCGCGGGGCGCTCGGACTGGCCGGGCACGGCCAGGCGCAGCGGCAGCGAGCCCACCGCGCCGGCATTGCCGTGCAGGCCCACGTGCAGCTGGTTGTTGAGCACCAGGCCGCCGCCGATGAAGGTGTCCATGAACAGGTACAGGAAGTCGCGCGTGTCGTGGCCGCGCCCGACCACCAGCTCGGCCACGCAGGCCGCGCTGGTGTCCTTGATGAAGCGCACCGGCATGCCGAACATCTGCTCCACGCGGGCGCGGATGTCGATGCCCTGCCAGGCCCGCGCCTGCGACTCGAAGCCCAGCAGCCCCTGCCAGGCTTCCAGCGACAGCGGCGCGGCCACGCCGATCCCGCACAGGAGCTGGGATTGCACCGGGCCGAGTTCGTCGAGCAGGCCGGACACCATGTCCTCGATGCGCTGGAACAGCGTGTCCGGGTCGGGGAAGGCGTACTCCACGTTCAGGCGCCGCCGCACCTTGGCGCAAAAGTCCACCAGCAGCACCTCGGCGTTGCGCCGGCCGATGGTCAGGCCGATGGCGTAGGCGCCGTCGGCGTTCAGCGCCATGGGCACCGAGGGCTGGCCGATGCGCCCGCGCACCCTGCCCTGCTTGACCACCAGCCCGTCGGCTTCCAGCCGGCCGATGATCTGCTGCACGGTCTGCGCCGTCAGGTGGGTCCTGCGCGCGATCTCCGCCTTGGAACAGCTGCCCTGCACGCGGATGGCCTGCAACACGACGCGCTCGTTGAACTGGCGCATGCCGACGTGGTTCGAGCCGCGCGCCCAGGCGCGCGCGCGCGGCGCCACGGTGTCGGCGCGCGCCGCCTCGTCCCGACTCCGCGCCTCGCCGGAGGAAGCCGTGTTCATGGGACCACCCTCCTCGCTACGCTCGGCTCCCCGAGGGAGTGGAGCGCCCCTTCGGATCGGCCGTGCGGTGCGCTCATGCCTGCTGCGCCAGGATCACGCCCTTCTTGAACAGGAAATTGCCGAACGGCTGCCCCTCGGAGGTCTGCACGATGGCCCAGGCGCGGCGCGTACGTTCGTAGAAGGCGAAGCGCTCCATGGCCTCGCAGGCCCGCGCCGGAACGCCGCCCACGCGTTGCACGGCCTCGATCACCCGCGCCTGCAACGGCGAGGCCTGGCCCGCGGGCATGGCCCCATGCTGCATGAACGCGGCCGGGCTGGGGTCGTCGGCGTCCAGCGGCAGCAGCGACAGCACCGCGTCGCAGGCGGCCACCAGGCCGGCTCCCGACAGGCGCAGCACGCGGCCGTGCGCGGCCGCCAGCGAAGCGGCGGTGAAGTTGGCGTCGACCACCGCGATCTCGTCGCCGTGGCCCATCTCGGCGAGCACCTTGAGCAGTTCGGGGGTCAGCAGGGGATGGATGTTCTTCAGCATGGCACGTCGTGGCTCAGGCCAGGCATTCGGCCGGGAGTTGCTCGGGTTGCATGGCGCCGGTCATCACCGCGACGGTGTCGCTCATGCCGATGCGCTTCGGGTCCACCACCGCGGCGCGGCGCCCGAGACGCTGGATATGGATGCGGTCGGCGATCTCGAATACATGGGGCATGTTGTGGCTGATGATGATCACCGGCAGGCCGCGCTCGCGCACCTTGCGGATCAGCTCCAGCACCATGTTGCCTTCCTTCACTCCCAATGCCGCGGTGGGCTCGTCCATGATCACCACGTGGCGCGCGAAGGCGGCGCTGCGCGCCACCGCCACGCCCTGGCGCTGGCCGCCGGACAGGGTCTCCACCGGCTGGCTCAGCGAACGCAGGCCGATTTTCAGGTTGGCCATGTGCGATTGCGCCTCGGCCAGCATGCGCCGCTTGTCGATCAGGCGCAGCCAACGGCCCAGGCGTCCCGCGCGCAGCATCTCGCGCCCGAGGAACAGATTCTCGGCGATGGTCATGGCCGGCGCCACCGCGAGGTCCTGGTAGACGGTCTCGATGCCCTGGCGCCGCGCGTCCAGGGGGGAGCGAAAGCGTACCGGCGCTCCGTCCAGGAACATCTCCCCCTCGTCGGGGATGATCGCCCCCGACAGCGCCTTGATCAGGGAGGACTTGCCGGCGCCGTTGTCGCCGATGACCGCGAGGATCTCGCCTTCGCGCAATTCGAAATCCGTGCCTTGCAGCGCGGTCACCTGGCCGTAGCGCTTGGTCAGGCCGCGCGCCTCGAGCACCGGGCGCGCGGCCCGGGTGACTCCGGCGGCGCCACCGTCGGCCGCGCCGGGCGCTCCCGCCGGGGGCGCCGCATGCCGCATGGAAGCTTCCTGCGTGAGTGCGTTCATGATCTCAGCCCTTCCTGTGCACGAATTGATCCGTGGCCACCGCCAGCAGCACCAGGATCCCGGTGATCAGCATCTGGTAGACCGACTCCACGCCCATCAGGGTCAGACCGTTGCGGAACACGCCGACGATCAGCGCCCCCACCAGCGTACCCAGCACCGGCCCGCGACCGCCGAACAGGCTGGTGCCGCCCAGCACCACGGCGGTGATGGCGGCCAGATTGTCCACCTGCCCGGCCTGGGGGTCTCCCACACCGGTGCGCGCCAGCGAAAGCAGCGCCGCGATGCCGTACAGGGCCCCCGCCGTGGTGTACACGCCGAGCAGCACGCGGTGCACGGAGATGCCGCTCAGGCGCGCGGCCTCGGGGCTGTTGCCCACCGCGTACACGTGCCGTCCCGGCGCCGTCTCGCGCAGCGCCAGCCAGGCCAGCAGGTACAGGGCGAGCATGACCAGCGAGCCCCACAGCACAGGAGCTCCGGCGACCATCAGCGGATTGCCCAGCGCGGTGATCGGCCCAGGCAGGCCGGTGATGGTCTGCGCGCCCGAGTAGATCTGGGTCGCCGCGAAGGCGATGTTCAGCGTGCCCAGGGTGACGATGAACGAGGGCAGGCGCGCCTTGGTCACCAGCAGGCCGTTGGCCAGGCCGATGGCCGCGGCCAGGCCGACCCCGGCCAGCACCGCGAGATAGGGGTTCCAGCCCAGCGTGACGGCGAGCTTGGCGATCACCACGTTGGCCAGGGCCATGATGGCGCCGCAGCTCAGGTCGATGCCGGCGGTCAGGATGATCAGGGTCTGGCCGATGGCCATGGTGCCGACCACCATCACCTGCTGCAGGATCAGCGCGAAGTTCTGCAGGTGCAGGAAGCGGTCGCTTTGCGTGGAGAAGAAGGCGCAGGCCAGCACCAGTGCGGCCACCGGGCCCAGGGCGGCCCAGTTCAGGTGCAGCCGCGCGGGCTGGGGAATGGAAACTGCGTTCATGGCGGTGGTCTCCGCACGGCGCCCGCGGGCGCCGGAGGGTGGATCGGGTCGGCGTCGCCCGGGGCCGTGCGGGTCACGGCCCCGGGGAGTCAGCTCAGCGGTTACCCCAGCACATACGCATGCCGAACTTGGTGCCCTGGCTTTGCACGCCGGCGATCGGCTTGTCGGTGATCAGGTTCACTCCGGTGTTGTGATAGCCGGAGACCATCTTGCCGGTCTTGGCGTACTCCACGCCGGCCTTCACCCCGAGCGCGGCCATCTTCAGCGGATACTGCTGCGCGGTGGCGGTGATGATGCCCTGCTGCACCTCCTCGACGCCCTTGCAGCCGCCGTCGATGGCCACGATGGCCACGCCCTTCTCGCGCCCGGCCTGCTTGAGCGCCTGGTAGGCGCCCGCGGCGGCCGGCTCGTTGATGGCATAGACCAGGTTGATGTTCGGGTTCTTCTGCAGGCAGTTCTGCATCGCGGTCTGGCCCTTGGCCTGGTCGCCGTCGGTGTCGGCGCTGCACACGATGTCGGGGGCCTTGGACAATTCATTGCTGGAGGCCGGGTCCGCCGCCAGTCCGAAGCCCTTCATGAAACCGTTGTGGCGCTGCGCGCCCACCGGGCTGCCGGGGAACAGATCGAGCGTGGCGATCACCGGCTTCTTGCCCTTCATGACCTTGGCCGCGTACTCGCCGATGAGTTCGCCGGCCTGGTAATTGTCGGTCGCGTACAGCGCGTTGACCGCGCTGGCCGGCTCGGTCGGGCTGTCCAGCGCGATGACCATCACGCCCTGCTTGCGCACCTTCTCGATGGTCGGCACGATGGCCTTGGAATCCCCCGGGGTGATCAGGATGGTCTTGGCCCCGGCCGCGGTCATGTTCTCCAGCGCGGTGACCTGGCTGGAGTTGTCCCCGTCGAATCGCCCGGCAGCGGTGAGCAGCTTGGCGCCCAGCTTCGTCGCCTCCTGCTTCGCGCCCTTCTGCATGGTCACGAAATACGGGTTGGTGTCGGTCTTGGTGATCAGGCCGATCACCGGCTCGGCCGCCTGGCTGGCGCCGGCGACCGCGGCAAGGGCCGCGATCAGCGCGGCATTGCGGAATTTCATGGTTTGTCTCCTCGTGCTCTGGGCTTGTGGAATGGCGTGCCTCGAATGCCGGCACTGGCGTCGGTGCTCCCCGATGCGCTCGTGGTCGCATCGGGGAACGGCGCCATTGTTGCCCCCCGCATTAAATAAATCAATGCGATGTATAAATGGAAAACCCGCACGGGGAAAACCCTGAAATCACTCCTTCTCCGCGCCCTCGCTCGCCCGCGGGTCGAGGCCCAGTTGCTCCCGCCCGAGGGGACTGAGCATGTCCACGCCGGCGCGCCCCACGAAGTCGGTCTCGAAGTCGTCGGCCGGAAAATCCGGCGGGCTGCGCCCTTCGAGGAAGGCCGGCAACTGGCGCCGCAGGTACTCGTCGTTCTTCGCGCATCCCGGCGTGGCGGCGATGTACATGACGTTGCTGTAGCCGGTTCCGCGATGGGCGTCCTCCACCGCGTGGATCAGGTCGCAGTGCCAGAACACCGCGTCGCCCGGCTCCATCACGGGAATCGACGACACGGCGTCGAACAGCGGCGCGTGCCAGCGCGGGTCGATGCACAGCGCCCGCCCGGGCTGCGCGCCGCACAGGTCGTCCTCGGCCACGTCGTCCTGCAGCGCGCGCAGCAGGATGTAGGCCATGGAATTGGCGATGGGCACCAGTTGCAGCGTGCCGTCGCCGGGCCCCTGGCGGGTCAGCGCGGTCCAGCCCTGGAAGGTGCGGAACATGGAGCACACGGCGGGCGAGGCCACCTCGCGCACCTCCGGACGCCATGCGGCATCGAAGGGGTCGTAGCGCTGCCAGTCGCCGTCGAACACGTGACGGTACACCTGGCGGAAGTTGTCGTCGATCCAGCGCTCCACCGAACCGCCGTCACAGTGCGGGGACAGGCCGAGGGAATCCGAGCCCGGAGGGCGCCGGCGCAGGCGATCGGCGTAGGCCGGGACATGCTCCGGATCGAAGTGCTGGCGCCCCTCGCTGTGGCTGCGCCACAGGCGGTTGAGGAACACGCGGGTGGCGCTCAGCTCGGGCGACTGCCGCGCCAGCACCTGCGGGCGCGACCAGTACACGCCGTAGATCTGCGGCTTGCTCGACGCGAGTTGCCCGAAATACTTGTCCTCCGCGCGGTGCGCCAGCCGCGCGTCGAGGTCGTTGCGCTGCACGTAGTCGGCGATTTCCGCGTCCCAGGCCTGCGCGCGCACGGGGTCGAACACGCGGCGGATCACACAGGCGCCGCGCTTGCGCACCAGCTGGCGCTGCGCCTCGCTCACCCGGTCCTCGGCGATGTCCGCGTAGGCGATCTCGGGAATCACCGGCAGGCCGCGGCGGCGCAGTTCGGAGATTTCCGCCGCCTGCGCGCGCATGTCGGCCTCGAGTTGCGCGAACACCCGCGCGTAGTCGGGAAGCTGCTCGCGCAAGCGTGCCTTCACGGCGCGGATGCTTGCGGGAAGGTCGTCGATCTGCAGGGCTGCCATGCTCGTCTCCAGGAAGTGGAATGTGTGGTTTGGCGATGGGCGCAGCATAGGTTCGAGTCGCCCGTCGAAGTGATACGATTCGGCCATCCTTGCTGCGGATCGCGCCATGAAGCCGGCCTACGAGCACGTCGATTTCACCGAACACGGCTCGGTGCGCATCTACCACCGGCGACTGCCGCGCATTCCCTTCGAGTGGCACCACCACCCGGAGTACGAGCTCACGCTGACCCTCAACAGCCACGGCATGCGCTACATCGGCGACTCGGTCACCGAGTACGGCGACTGCGACCTGGTGCTGGTTCCCCCCGATCTGGCCCATACCTGGGCCTCCAACCGCTCCGCCGATCCCGCGCAGCCGCAGGTGGCGATCGTGGTCTGGTTCGACGGCGACTGGGCCCGGCGCCTGGCCGATTGCTGCCCGGAATACGAGGCGCTGCATCGACTGCTGCGCCGCGGGACCTGCGGCCTGTGCTTCTCCCAGGGCGATGCCCAGGCCATGCGCGAGCAATTGCCCGAATTGCTGTGCGCCGAACCGCGTCGGCGCCTGGCCGCCACGCTCGACCTGTTGTGCCGTCTGGCCGACGCTCCGGCGCAGGCGCTGGCCTCCCCCGGTGCCTTCGCCGGCGGCGCGGGCGCGACCACCGGTCACGAGCCGGAGCGCATCAATCGCGTGCTGGCGCTGATGGAGGCACGCCTGGCCGAGCCGCTGCGCATCGCCGACCTGTGCGCCGCCGCCCATTGGTCGCCCCGAAGCCTGCAGCGCTACTTCCTGCAGCACCTGGGTGAGAGCGTCGGACAGCACCTGACGCGCCTGCGCATCGGGCGCGCGTGCCGGCTGCTGGCCGACACGCGCCTGCCCGTGGCGCAGGTCGCCGCCCGCTCGGGTTTTGGCAACCTCGCGCATTTCAACCGACAGTTCAAGGCCGCGCGTCAGACCACGCCGAGCGCCTACCGCCGCCAGTTCGCGCAGGACGCGGCACGGCAGCACACGCTGCCCGCACAAGACGCCGCGCCCCTGGAGCAGCGCCCGCCCTCGCTGCGACGCGCGGCGCGCCGACGCGCCATTCCCGCGCCTGCCGCGGATTGAGCACGCGGCGCCCCGCGCCGCCCCGACCTGCCCGCCCCGGACCTCGCCTCGCCTCGAGCGGCGCGGATGCACCGCGTGCGCGCCGCGGGATCAGGGAAAGCTCGGAGTTGGTCACCCGGGGCTTTATTTGTATGATGATTTGAACTTTTCCACCCGGATCCCCGCATCAGGTTGCGCCATGTCGTCATCCCCACCGAAGAAGCGACGTTCCCAGGCCTGGTTCGAAGGCCGCAGCAAGGACAATTTCATTCATCGCAGCTGGATGAAAAGCGAAGGCCTTCCCGACGACAGTTTCGACGGTCGCCCGGTGATCGGCATCTGCAACACCTGGAGCGACCTGACCCCCTGCAACCACCACTTCCGCGACCTCGCGGAGCGAGTGCGCCACGGCGTGCTGCAGGCCGGCGGACTGGCCCTGGAATTCCCCGTCAGTTCGCTGGGCGAGACCTTGATGCGCCCGACGGCCATGCTGTTTCGCAACCTGGCCAGCATGGACGTCGAGGAAGCCATCCGCGCCCACCCGCTGGACGGCGTGGTGCTGCTGGCCGGCTGCGACAAGACCACCCCGGCCACGCTGATGGGCGCGGCCAGCGTGAACCTGCCCACCATCGTGGTCTCCGGCGGCGCGATGCTCAACGGACGCTTTCGCGGCCAGGCCATCGGCTCCGGAACCCATGTCTGGAAATTCTCCGAGGCGGTGGCCGCCGGCACCATGAGCGAGCAGGAGTTCATGCAGGCCGAGCGCTGCATGTCGCGCTCCAGCGGGGTCTGCATGACCATGGGCACGGCCTCGACCATGGCCTGCCTGGTCGAGGCCATGGGCATCGGCCTGCCGGACAACGCGGCGATTCCCGCGGTGGACGCACGCCGCGCCGACCTGGCGCAGCGCGCGGGACGACGCATCGTCGAACTGGTACGCCAGGATGTGCGACTCTCCCACATCCTGACACGCGAGGCCTTCGAGAACGCCATCCGGGTGTGCGGGGCCATCGGCGGCTCGACCAACGCGGTGATCCACCTGCTGGCCATCGCAGGGCGCGTGGGCGTGCCGCTGAACCTGGACGACTGGGACCGTCTCGGGCGCGACGTGCCGACCATCGTCGACCTCATGCCCTCGGGACGCTTCCTGATGGAGGACTTCTACTATGCGGGCGGTCTGCCGGTGGTGCTGCGCCGGCTGCTCGAGGCCGGCCTGCTGCACGGGCAGGCGCCGAGCGTCGCCGGAGGCGTGCTGGCCGATCACGTGGCGCAGGCTGCGTGCCACGACGAACAGGTGATCCGGCCGCTGGCACAGCCGCTGGTCGAGCAAGGCGGCATCGCGGTGCTGCGCGGCAACCTGGCGCCCGACGGCGCCGTGCTCAAGCCCTCCGCCGCGACGCCCGCGCTGCTGCGCCACACCGGACGCGCCGTGGTGTTCGAGTCCATCGAGGACTACAAGGCGCGCATCGACGATCCGGCACTGGACGTCGACGCGGACTGCGTGCTGGTGCTGAAGAACTGCGGTCCCCGCGGCTACCCCGGCATGGCCGAGGTGGGCAACATGGGATTGCCGCCCAAGCTGCTGCGCCAGGGCGTGACCGACATGGTGCGCATCTCGGACGCGCGCATGAGCGGCACCGCGTTCGGCACCGTGGTGCTGCACACGGCGCCGGAGGCCGCCGCCGGCGGCCCGCTGGCACTCGTGCGCGACGGCGACCTGATCGAGCTCGACGTGGCCGCGCGCCGCCTGCAACTGCTGGTGGACGACGCCGAGCTGCAGCGCCGGCGCGAGGCCTGGACGCCGCCGCCGGAGCCCGATTCGGGCTACGTGCGCCTGTACGTGCGCCACGTGCAACAGGCCAACCTGGGTGCCGACCTGGACTTCCTCAACGGCTGCCGCGGCGACGCGGTGCCCCGCGAATCCCACTGACCTCGCCCCGGCAGACGTCGCCTGCGCGGCGGCGCGGCGCGGGGCCCCACGGACTCATCATGGCAAGTATTCAACTCGAGCGAGTCAGCAAGGCCTACGGCAAGCTGCCATCGGTGGTGCGCGACGTCAGCCTGCGCATCGGGGACAACGAGTTCTGCGTGTTCGTCGGCCCGTCGGGCTGCGGCAAGTCCACGCTGCTGCGCATGGTCGCGGGACTGGAGTCCATCACTGCGGGCGAGCTGCGCATCGGCGACACGGTGATGAACGACGTCCCTCCGGCGCGACGCGGCGTGGCCATGGTGTTCCAGAGCTATGCGTTGTTCCCGCACATGAGCGTGTTCGAGAACATGGCCTTCGGACTGCGCCTGGCCAAGTGCCCGCCGCAGGAGGTGGAGCGGCGCGTGCGCTCGGCGGCGGGCATCCTGCAGCTCGAAGCCCTGCTGGATCGCATGCCCAAGGCGCTTTCGGGCGGGCAGCGCCAGCGCGTGGCCATCGGTCGCGCGATCGTGCGCGAGCCCGACGTGTTCCTGTTCGACGAGCCCTTGTCCAACCTGGACGCCGCGCTGCGGGTGCAGACGCGCTTCGAGATCGCCCGCCTGCATCGCGATTTCGGGCGCGCCAGCGCCATCTACGTCACCCACGACCAGGTGGAGGCGATGACCCTGGCCGACCGCATCGTGTTGCTCAACACCGGTGCGGCCGTGGCGCGCGACGGCAGCGTCGCCCAATGCGGCACCCCGCTGGAGCTGTACCACCACCCGCGCAACCGCTTCGTCGCGGCTTTCATCGGTTCGCCGCGCATGAATTTCGCGCCGGCCCGCCTGCTCCAGCACGACGGCGAACTGGCCACGCTGCAACTGCGCAGCGGCGAAACCGTGCAGGCGCGGGTGGATGCGCGCGGCCAGTCCGCCGGGTCCGAACTGACCATCGGCATTCGCCCCGAGGACATCGAGGTCGGCGCGGGCGCGCCCGCGCTGGCTCGAGACGTGCTCTGGCAGGAGCGTCTGGGCGAGGCCACCTACCTGTATCTGGACGCGGCCGGCGGCGGCGACGCCTGGGTGGCCAAGGCGCCGGGCCATTTCAGCGCCGCTCCGGGCCACCGCGTGGCGCTGCGCCTGCCGCCCGAACGGGTGCACGTGTTCGACGCCGCCGACGTGGCCCTGCCCCGCACCGTGCAGCCCGAAGGGTTGCCGGCGATGGCGGTGGCGGCGTGAGCGTGGCGAGGAGGGCAATCCCATGACCTCGACGGAGATCCGCACCATGATCGACCTGGGCGTTTGCTACTACCCGGAACAATGGCCGCGCGAACTGTGGGAGCGCGACGCGCGGCACATGCGCGAACTCGGGCTGCGCGTGGTGCGCATCGGCGAGTTCGCGTGGAGCCGCATCGAGCCGCGCAGCGGGGAGTTGTGCTGGGACTGGCTGGACGAGGCGCTCGACACCCTGCACCGGCATGAACTGCGCGTGGTGCTGGGAACCCCCACCGCGACCCCGCCCAAGTGGCTGGTCGACGCGCACCCGGACATCCTCGCCGTGGACGAGCACGGGCATGCGCGCGGCTTCGGCTCGCGGCGGCATTACTGTTTTTCCAGCCCGGTCTACCGCGAACAGTCCGCGCGCATGGTCACGCTGATGGCCGAGCGCTACGGACGCCACGAGGCCGTGTGCGCATGGCAGACCGACAACGAGTACGGCTGCCACTCCACGGTGCTGAGCTATTCGCGGGCCGCGCGCGAGCGCTTCCGCGTCTGGCTGCAACGGCGTTACGGCACGCTGCAGGCGCTCAACCGGGCCTGGGGCACGGTGTTCTGGAGCCAGGAGTACACGGACTTCGCGCAGATCGATCCCCCGGCGGGCACGGTGACCGAGGCCAATCCCTCGCATCGCCTGGACTGGCGGCGCTTCGCCTCCGACGAGGTGGCCGAGTTCAACCGCCTGCAGGTGGACATCCTGCGCAGGCTCTCGCCCGGGCGCGACGTGCTGCACAACTTCATGGGGTTTTTCACCGAGTTCGACCACCATCGCCTGGCGCGCGACCTGGACGTGGCGACCTGGGACTCCTACCCCCTCGGAGCCACGCAGAACTTTTTCCTGGACGCCGACGAAAAGCGGCGCCACGCCTTCACCGGTCACCCCGACATTCCGGCTTTCCACCACGACCTGTACCGGGGCATGTGCGGCGGGCGCTGGTGGGTCATGGAACAGCAGCCCGGCCCGGTGAACTGGGCCCAGTGGAACCCGGCCCCCCACCCCGGCATGGTGCGCGCGTGGACCTGGCAGGCCCTGGCGCACGGCGCCGAGATCGTCAGCTACTTCCGCTGGCGCCAGGCACCCTACGCGCAGGAGCAGATGCACGCCGGACTGCAGCGCCCCGACGGCAGCGACGACCTGGGTGCGGTCGAGGCCGCGCAGGTGGCGCGCGAACTCGACGCGCTGCGCGAGCCGCTGCGCGCGGCGCGCACGCGGCGGCGCGCCGAGGTGGCGCTGGTGTTCGACTACGCCAGCCTGTGGATGGCCGACATCCAGCCGCAGGGCCGCGACTACCTGGCGCTGGAGGCGTGCTTCCGCGCCTACAGCGCGCTGCGCCAGCTGGGCCTCGACGTGGACATCCTGGCGCCGCACGCCGCGCTGGACGGCTATGCGCTGGTGGTGCTGCCCGCGCAATTGCGCGGCGACGCCGCGCTGGCCGAGAACCTGCGGCGCAGCACGGCCCAGGTGCTGCTGGGTCCGCGGGCCGGCTCCAAGACCGAGGATCTGCAGATCCCCGACGGCCTCGCCCCGGGGGCGTTCGCGCAACTCGCCGGAGTGCAGGTGCAGCGCGTGAGCTCGCTGCCGCCGGGCGTCGAACTGGAGCTGCGCCTGGGCGACGACGGTCCCACGCTGCGCGCCACCCGCTGGTGCGAGCAACTGGCGCTGCGCGGTGCGCAAGCGCGGGCCCGCCTGAGCGAGGCCGCCGGGGGCGGCGCGGCGCTGACCCGCATGGACGACTGCTGGTATCTGGGCGCGTGGCTCGACCAGGCCGGCTGGGTGGCGCTGATCGAGCACATCGCGCCGGCCGCCGGACTGGCCGTGCAACGCCTTCCCGAAGGACTGCGCATCAGCCGCGTCGGCGAGCTGGTGCTGGCGCTGAACTTCTCCGATTCGCCGGTGTGCTGGGAGCCACCGCAAGGCGAGGCCACGCGCCTGCTGGGCGCGCGGGAGTTGCCCCCCAGGGGCCTGTCCATCTGGAAGCTGCTCCCAGCTGCTTCCGCACATTGACCCATCGAGCAAGACTCAAGAGGAGACGACAACATGCCACGCCTGTCCCGCAAGCTGGTGCTCGGCGCCGCGCTTGTCGGCGCCGCCGCAGCCGCCGCGCACGCCGACGAACTGGTGTTCAACACCGACTATTCCGATCCCGGACCGAAGGCGGCCATCGCCGCCGGCGTGAAGGGCTTCGAGGCCGCGTACCCGAACATTCACGTGAAGATCAACACCTTCGACCACGAGGGCTACAAGAGCGCGATCTTCAACTTCCTGTCGGCCGACCCGCCCGATCTGGCCACCTGGTACGCGGCCAACCGCATGGCCCCCTTCGTCAAGGACGGGCTGTTCACCGACGTCACCCCGCTGTGGAACAAGGACGGCTGGAACCAGGCCTTCGCCTCCTCCGCCTCCTCGATGACCATCAACGGTCGCAAGTGGGGCCTGCCGCTGACCTACTACCAGTGGGGCATCTACTACCGCAAGGATCTGTTCCACAAGCTGGGCATCCAGGCGCCGAAGACCTGGAAGGAACTGCTGAGCGACTGCGCCACCCTGAAGGCCCACGGCATCACGCCCTTCGCCATCGGCACCAAGGCTCCGTGGCCGGCCGCGGGCTGGTTCGACTACCTGGACCTGCGGGTCAACGGCTACGCCTTCCACATGAAGCTCATGGCCGGCAAGGTGGCCTACACCGATCCGCGCGTGGAGAAGGTGTTCGACTACTGGGATCAGCTGACCAAGCCCGGATACTTCATCCCCAACAGCGCGTCCTACGCGTGGCAGGAAGCGGTGCCGCTGTTCGTCAAGGGCCAGGCGGGGATGTACCTGATGGGCAACTTCGCGGTGGACGTGATGAAGTCGGCCGGACTGAAGGAGTCGCAGATCGGCTTCGTGCCCTTCCCGGTGATCGATCCGAAGGTGCCCGACGCCGAGGAGGCGCCCACCGACATCGTGTTCATCCCGGCGCACGCCAAGCACAAGGCCGATGCCGAGAAGTTCCTGGCCTACCTGGCGCGCCCGGACGTGCAGTCCAAGATGAACGCGATCCTCGGACAGCTGCCGACCAACAAGAACGCCAAGCTTCCCGACGATCCCTTCCTGAAGGCCGGGTTCAAGCTGCTGTCCAACGCCAAGGACCTGTCGCAGTTCTATGACCGCGACGCGCCGGCGCAGATGGCCAAGGCGGGACTGGACGGATTCCAGCACTACCTGATGAACCCGTCGGACCGCCAGCAGATCCTGCAGCACCTGGATCAGGTCGAGAAAGAGGTCTACAGCCAGTAAGCATCCAGCGGGCCTTCGGGCCCGTCCGCCCCACCCCGCGCGGCGCCGCTTGCGCGCCGCGCGGGAGCCGCCGCCGATTCCGCCATGTCCTCTTCCGCGCAGACGCCCGGCCACCGATCCTGGTGGGCCAGGCACCACATGAGCCTCGCCCCCTGGCTGTTCCTGGCCCCGGGGCTGTTCCTGTTCACGGTCTACGTGCTCGGACCCATCGTGGAGTCCATCGGCCTGAGCCTGTACAAGTGGGACGGCCTGGGCGCCGCCCGCTGGGTGGGCGTGGCCAATTACCTGCGCCTGGCCGCCGACCCCGCCTTCTTCGTGGCCTTGCGCAACAACATGATCTGGTTGTTCGGCTACCTGCTGTCGGTGCCCATCGGGCTGGGACTGGCGCTGCTGCTGAACCAGACCGTGTCCGGCATGCGCCTGATGAAGTCGGCCTTCTTCTTCCCCTTCGTGATCTCCCAGGTGGTCATCGGCCTGGTGTTCACCCTGTTCTACGACCCCACCTCGGGCCTGTTCGTGCACCTGCTGCACGCCCTCGGGCTGCCCCCGGTGGCGGTTCTGTCCGACTCGCACCTGGTCACCTACGGCATCGTGGCCGCCGGGCTGTACCCGCAGATCGCCTATTGCATGATCCTGTACCTCACCGGGCTCAACGGCGTTCGCACCGATCTCATCGAGGCCGCCCGCCTGGAGGGCGCCAAGGGCTGGTCCATGCTGTTCAAGGTGGTGCTGCCGCAACTGCGACCGGCCACCTTCATCGCCGTGGTGGTCACGGTGATCGGCTCGCTGCGCAGCTTCGACATGATCTCCATCATGACCCAGGGCGGCCCCTACGGCAGCTCGCGCACCCTGGCCTACTACATGTACGAAGTCGCGCTCAGCGAGTACGGCTACCGCATGGGCTACGGCGCCGCCGTCGCCACGGTGCTGTTTTTCATCATGCTGGTGTTCATCGTGATCGTGCTGCGCCGCGTGTACCTGCAGGAAAAGGAGAACGCCTGATGTTCCCGACCCCGATCGAACAGACGCGTCCGCTGACGCGCCGGGCCTACCGCATCGGCATCCCGGTGTTGCTGCTGATCTGGCTGCTGCCCATCCTGGCGGTGGCGATGATGTCGGTGCGCACCCCGGCCGACATGAATTCGGGCAATTACTGGGGCCTGCCGTCCTCGTGGAGCGGCGTGAGCAACTACGTGCAGGTGTTCCGCAACACGCCGCTGCTGAACTACATCCTCAACAGCTTCGAGGTCACGGTGCCCGCGGTGATCGGCTCCATCGCGCTGGCCAGCCTGGCCGGCTACGCCCTCGGCGTGTACCGCTTTCGCGCCAACCTGGCGGTGTTCTTCCTGTTCGTGGGCGGCAACTTCGTGCCGGCGCAGATCCTCATGGTGCCGGTGCGCCAGCTGTCGCTGCACCTGGGGCTGTACAACAGCACGCTGGGGCTGACCCTGTTCCACACCGCCTTCCAGAGCGGTTTCTGCACCTTTTTCCTGCGCAACTTCATCCGCGACCTGCCGCGCGAGCTGATCGAGGCCGCGCGCATCGAGGGCGCCGGCGAACTGCGCATCTTCCTGCGCATCGTGCTGCCGCTGATCCGCCCCGCGATGGCCGCGCTGGCGGTGCTGATCTTCACCTTCGTCTGGAACGACTATTTCTGGGCCACGGTGCTCACCCAGGGCAGCCACGCCATGCCGGTCACCGGAGGCCTCATGTCCCTCAACGGACAGTGGATCTCGCAGTGGCAGCTCGTCGCCGCCGGATCCATCCTCGCCGCGCTGCCGCCGGTGGTGATGTTCTTCGCCATGCAGCGCCATTTCATCGCCGGGTTGACCCTCGGCGCCACCAAGGGTTGATGCCATGCCACCGAGCTTGTTGCGGCTCCAGGGCGAGTCCTGCAGCGTGATCCTGGAGGTGACTCCAGGTGGGCCCGCCGTATGGCGTCACCTGGGCGCGCGCGTGGACGCGCTGGACCTGCTGGCCGCGTGGCCCGGCTCGGAACTGCTGTCGATGCCCCAGGGCGGCATGGACGCCCCGAGCCTGCCGCGCCTGGCCCCCGGCCACGGCAACGGCCTGGCCCAGGACGGCGTGCTGCGCGCGCACCGCGACGGGCTCGACGCCATTCACGACTGGAGCGTCGAGTCCTGGACCCAGCCGAGCGTCGACACGCTGAGCCTGCAGCTCGGCGACCTGTGCGCCGGGCTCGGCCTGCGCATCGACCTCGGCCTGGACGCGGCCACCGACGTGCTGCGCGTCGAGGCCGAGTTGCACAACCGCGGCGACACCGAGCTGCAGGTGGATCGCCTGGCGGGAGCCAGCATCGCGCTGCCGGCCGAACTCGGCGAGGTGAGCTGCCCGCACGGGGAATGGGCGGCCGAGTTCCAGTGGGAACGCCGCGCGGTCGGCAGCGACGGCTGGTCGCGCGAGAACCGACGCGGGCGCAGTTCGCACCAGGCCCCGCCGGGGCTGTTCGTGCTGGGCCCGCGCACCGCGGAGCACGAGGGCACGGCCATCGGCGTGCAACTGGCCTGGAGCGGCAACCACCGCTTCGCGCTCGAACGCCATGAGGACGGACGCCTGCTGCTGCAGGCCGGCGAATGGTTCGCGCCCGGTGAAATCCGCCTGGCTCCGGGACAGCGCCTGCGCGTGCCCCCGCTGTACCTGGCGCTGGGCCAGGCCGGCATGCACTCGGCCACGCGCGGCTTGCATGCGCTGACCCGCCGCGAGGTGCTGCGCTGGCCGGGCGGCAGGCGTCGCGAGCGTCCGGTGCATCTCAATACCTGGGAGGCGCTGTACTTCCGCCATGACGAACGGGAGTTGCGCGAACTGGCCTCGCGCGCGGCCGAGCTCGGGGTGGAACGTTTCGTGCTCGACGACGGCTGGTTCGAAGGCCGCGACGACGACCGCGCCGCGCTCGGCGACTGGTGGCCCGACCCGCGCAAATATCCCCATGGGTTGGGGGGTCTCGCCGAGCATGTACGCTCGCTGGGCATGGAGTTCGGCCTCTGGGTCGAGCCGGAAATGGTCAACCCCGACAGCCGGCTGTACCGCGAACACCCCGAATGGGCGCTGGGCGACGCGCGGCGCCCCCCGGTGTTCGGGCGCCACCAGCTGGTGCTCGACCTGGCCCGGCCGGAAGTCTCGCAGTACCTGTTCGACAAGCTCGATGCGCTGCTGCGCGGCGCGCCGATCTCGTACCTGAAATGGGACATGAACCGCGATCTCGCGCAGGCCCTGGACGCACACGGACGCCCCGGCATGCATGCCCAGGTGCTGGCCCTGTACGCGCTGCTGCAGCGCCTGCGCGACGCGCATCCGCAGGTCGAGATCGAGAGCTGCTCCTCGGGCGGCGCGCGCGCCGACCTGGGCATCCTGCGCCACACCCACCGCCTATGGACCAGCGACAACAACGACGCCAGCTCGCGCGTCGCCATCCAGTCGGGGGCGCTGCGCCTGTTTCCGCCCGAGCTGCTGGGCAGCCACGTCGGGCCCGCGCCGGCGCATGCCACCGGGCGCTCGCAGAGCATCGACCTGCGCTGCGCGGTGGCCTGCTTCGGCCACATGGGCGTGGAGGCCGACGTGCGCGCGATGAGCGCGCACGAACGCGAACGCCTGCGCGCATGGATCGCGCTGTACAAGCAGTGGCGGGAAACCATCCACGACGGCGAGATCGACCAGGGGCTGAGCCCCAGTGGGGCGCGCTGGTGGCTGGCCTCCACCGCGCAGCGTCACTTCCTGTGCGTGTTCCAGCCCGAGGCCATGCCCGGCCAGCAGTCGGCGCCGCTGCGCCTGCCGCGCCTGCGGGGCAGCGGGCGCTGGCGCGTGCGTCTGCTCGGACGCGCCGGCCAGTTGCGCCAGCGCCCCGAGCAGAAGAGCGAGTGGCTGCACGCCCTCGACGGGGCCGGCGTGCTGGCCGACGGCGGGGAACTCGCGCACTGCGGCCTGCCTCTTCCCGCGCTGCACCCCGAGTCGGCGCTGGTATTCGGCCTGGAGCGGGCATGACCCAGGGCGACCGCGCGCGAGACGATGCGGCCGCGGGGGTCGGCGAGCCCTGGGACGTGCTGGTGGTCGGGGGCGGGGTCAACGGTTGCGGCATCGCACGCGACCTGGCCGGGCGCGGATTGCGCGTGCTGCTGTGCGAACAGCACGACCTCGCCGCGCACACCTCCTCCGCCTCCACCAAGCTGATCCACGGCGGACTGCGCTACCTGGAGTTCCACGAGTTCGCGCTGGTGCGCAAGGCGCTGCAGGAGCGCGAGGTGTTGCTCGCAAGCGCACCGCACATCATGGGCCCGATGCGCTTCCTGGTGCCGCACGACCCGCGGCTGCGCTCGTTGTGGACCCTTCGCGCGGGGCTGTGGCTGTACGACCACCTGGCGCGCCGACGCTGGCTGCCGGGCTCGCGCACGGTGGATCTGCAGGTCGAGGCGGCGGGTTGCTCGCTGCGGCCGCAATGGCGAGCCGGCTTCGCCTATTCGGACGGCTGGGTCGACGATGCGCGCCTGGTCGTGCTGAACGCCGTCGACGCCGCCGAGCGCGGCGCGCGCGTGCTCACGCGCACGCGCGTCGGCGCGCTGCGCCGCGAGTCCCGGCTGTGGCAGGCCGAGCTGCAGGGAGAACACGGAGCGAGCCTCCAGGTACGCGCGCGCAGCCTGGTCAACGCCGCCGGGCCCTGGGCCGGACAGGTCGCGCAGGACGCGGGCAGCGCGAGCGCGCGCCGCCCGCGGCTGATCAAGGGTTCGCACGTGGTGGTGCGGCGCTGGGCGCCCATGCGCCAGGCCTGGCTGCTGCAGAACCCCGACCGACGCATCGTGTTCGTCATTCCCTACGGCGAGGAGCACGTGCTGATCGGCACCACCGACGTGGCCTGCGACCGCGACCCCTCCGCCCCGCGCATCAGCGAGCAGGAGACCGACTACCTGTGCGAGAGCGTCAAGCGCTACTTCGACGTTCCCCTGGGACGCGCCGACGTGGTCTGGAGCTTCTCGGGCGTGCGCCCGCTGCTGGACGACCACAGCGGCGATCCCTCCGCGGTGACCCGCGACTACCTGCTCGAGCTGGACGACGCGCAGGCCCCGCTGCTCCACGTCTGGGGCGGCAAGATCACCACCTACCGGCTGCTCGCCGAACAGGCGGCCGACCGGCTGTGCGCGCTGCTGGGCTGCCGGCGCGGCGCGTGGACCGCCCAGTCCGTGTTGCCGGGAGGCGACCTGCACGCCGAACTGGGCCGCGCCAGCCCCGGCCCGGAGGACCTGGCGGACTTCGAGCGGGCACTCGGCGCACGGCATGCCTGGATGCCCGGGCACCTGCTGCGCCGCGTGGCGCGCGCCTACGGCACCCGCGTGCACCGCTGGCTGGGCGAGGCCCGGGGTCCCGCGGACCTCGGGGCCGAGATCGCCCCCGGAGTGTTCGAGGCGGAACTGGAATACGCTGCGCACCACGAGTGGGCGCGCGCGGCGGAGGACTTCCTCTGGCGCCGCAGCAAATGCGGGCTCGACTTGAGCCCCGCGCAACGCGAGTCGGTCGGCGCGTGGTTCGACCGTCGTGCACGCGGCGAAGCCGCGGCCGAGATCCCGGGAGCCTGTCCTTGAACACCCATGTCGCGGCCATCGATCAGGGCACCACCAGTTCGCGGGTCATGGTGTTCGACGCCTCGTTGCGCGTGGTGTCGGTGGCGCAGCGCGAACACCGCCAGATCTGCCCCGAGCCGGGCTGGGTCGAGCACGACCCCGCCGAGATCCTCGGCAACGTGCGGGAGCTGGCGGCGCAGGCGCTGCGCGAGGCGGGGATCGAGGCCTCCCAACTCGCCGCGGTGGGCATCGCCAACCAGCGCGAGACCGCGGTGCTGTGGGAGCGCGCCAGTGGACGCGCGCTGGGCAACGCCATCGTCTGGCAGGACTGCCGCACCGAATCCCTGGTGCGCGACATCGTGCAACGCACCGGCCCGCAGGGCTGGCGCGAGCGCACCGGGCTGCCGCCGGCCAACTACTTCTCGGCCTGCAAGCTGCAGTGGCTGCTGCGCCGGCATGCGGGAGCGATGCAGGCCGCGGCGCGCGGCGAACTGCTGTTCGGCACCATCGACGCGTGGCTGGCGTGGAACCTCACCGGCGGTCCCGACGGCGGGCAGCATGTGTGCGACGTGACCAACGCCAGCCGCACGAATCTGTTCGACATCCACCGCCTGCGATGGGACGAGGAGATCTGCGAGGCGCTGGGCGTGCCGATGGCCTGCCTGCCCCGCGTGGTCTCGACCTCGCAGCCCATCGGCTGCATTCGCGACGGCGCCCTGGCAGGCGCGCAACTGGCCGCGCTGGTGGGCGACCAGCAGGCCGCGCTGATCGGCCAGGCCTGCTTCGCGCCGGGCCAGGCCAAGGTCACCTACGGCACCGGCTCCTTCCTGCTGATGCACACCGGCGAGCGCGCCGCACCCTCGGCCAGCGGCCTGCTCACGACCGTGGCCTACCGGCTGGGCGAACAGGCGCCCTGCTATGCGCTGGAGGGATCGATCGCGGTCACCGGCTCGCTGGTGCGCTGGCTGCGCGACAACCTCGGCCTGATCGCGACGGCGGCGGAGATCGAGGAGCTCGCGCGCAGCGTGCCCGACAACGGCGACGTGTACTTCGTACCCGCCTTCTCCGGCCTGTTCGCGCCCCACTGGCGCCCCGACGCGCGCGGCGTGCTGGTCGGCCTGACCCATTTCGCGCATCGCGGCCACCTCGCGCGCGCCGCGCTGGAGGCCACGGCCTTCCAGGTGCAGGAAATCGTGGCGGCGATGCAACGCGACAGCGGCATGAAATTGCGCGAGATCAAGGTCGATGGCGGCATGAGCGCGAACTCGCTGCTGATGCAATTCCAGGCCGATCTGCTGGACACGTCGGTGATCCGCCCGGTGTGCGGCGAGACCACCGCGCTGGGCGCGGCCTGCGCCGCCGGGCTGGCCGTGGGCGTGTGGAGCGACACCGACGAACTGGCGTCGCACTGGCAGGCCCAGCGGCGCTGGGAGCCGGCGATGTCCGGCGCCGAGCGCGAGCGCCTGCTGGGTCGCTGGCAGCAGGCCGTGCAGCGAGCGCTGGACTGGAGCCAGCCCGCGTCCTGAGCCGCCGGGCACGGCGTCGCCGTGTGCCCGCCCCCCCGCGTCAGGCCCGCGCCGCGTGCCAGGCGCGCAGCATGCGCGCGCCGCGCCGCCCGACCTCGGCCGCGTCGAGCCCCGGCTGGAACAGCTGCGAGCCGATGCCGAATCCTGTCGCTCCGGCGCGCACCCATTCGGCCATCTCGGCCTCGCCCACGCCGCCCACCGGCCACACCGGCGTGCCCGGCGGCAGCACCGTGCCCAGCGCCTTCAGGCCGCGCAGGCCGACCTGCTCGGCCGGGAACAGCTTCAGCGCATGCGCGCCGGCCCGCAGGGCGCCGAAGGCCTCGCTGGGCGTGGCCACGCCCGGGGCGCAGAACATGCCGCGCGCGGCCGCATGGGCGATCACCTGGGGATCGCAATGGGGCGCCACCATCAGGCGCCCGCCCGCGTCGATCACCTCGTCCACGTCGCGCTCGCTCAGCATCGTGCCCCCGCCGATCAGCGCATCCGGCGGCGCCATGGACACCAGGATCTCGATGCAGCGCAACGCCTGCGGGCGATTCAGGGGGACTTCCAGGCAGCGCAGGCCGGCGTCGAACAGGGCCGCGCCGACCGCGGCGGCCTCCTCGGGCCGCAGCCCGCGCAGGATGGCCACCACCGGCTCGACGCCGACGGCAAGCCCGGGGTGACGGGGTGTGGCAGGATTCATGCAGGACTCCTTGCGGGATGGCGCCGGCGGCACTGCCGCGGGGCGCGGACGACGGACTACGGCTCGCGCAGCGCGCGCCCCAGTTCGCACAGCGCGGCGACGTACACGGCATCGGGATCCAGGCAGCGCGCCTCGATGCCCAGCAGCGCCGCCGCGGCCTGGTAGCGCCGCGCCAGCGCGCTGGACGCGACGATGGAAACCGAGCGCGCCAACGGTCCGCCGCGCCCCAATGCCTCGTGCAGCTCGGCGCCGATCAGCACGCCGCTGAGGTACTCCCGTGCATGCTCGGCGGGCATGGCGCCGGTGACCACCATGGCCCGGCAACTGAACAAGGCCCCGGCCAGGCGCGAGGCTCCGGCCCGGCGCACGCCCTCGGCGAAGGCCCGCGGCGATTCCTCGCTGCGGGTCATCAACGCCCCCAGCGTGCCGTATTGGCTCAGGCAGGCGAACAGCTCGCCGGTCATGTAGGTCGCGAACCAGCGGATCAGGCCGTCGCCCACCTGGGCCCATTTGGAATGCGTGCCCGGCAGCACCACCATGCGGTTGCGCGCATCCGGCTCCAGCAGCGTGGCCCCCAGCAGTTGCACCTCCTCGCCGCGCATGACGTCGATGCCCTGCTCGGGCCCCGCCTGCTCGGGCATCACCGCGTAGCCGGGCACCAGGTGACAGCGCGGCGGCGCGTCCGCGGCGCGCAGCGCAACCAGGTGCCGGCCCAGCAACCGCAGGGGCTGGTCGATGCCCAGGTAGTCCACCGCCTGCCAGCCCTGCGAGCTTCCCACCATGCCGGACAGGATCACCGGCAGCTCGCCGGCACGCGCGCCCAGGCGCGCGATCACCCCGGCGCAGACCTCGCCGAAGCGCCCGCGCGCACGCAGCAGCCCGTCCTCGCCGTCGCAGCGCGCGATCACCCGCCCGTCGGCCGCGACGCGGTAGGCTCGCAGGTGGGTCGTGCCCCAATCGATGCCGATGATCTCGCTTGGGCCGCTCGGATCCGGGCGATCGGGGCTGGGCACCATGGTGTTTCCTGGGATAGGCTGGGGGGTAGAAATGTTTCAATCATCATACAATACTTGAGACCGCATCCGACGCCATGACCAAGACCCCTACCGTACCGCGTCCCGCCCAGGGAGCCTCGGCGGGGCCCGCGCTGCACCGGCAGGTGGTACAGCGCCTGGGCGAACGCATCGTCGGTGGAGGCTACCCCAGCGGGAGCACGCTGCCCAGCGAGGAAGTCCTGGGCCAGGAACTGGGAGTCAGCCGCACCGCGCTGCGCGAGGCGGTGAAGGTGCTGGCCGCCAAGGGCCTGCTGAAGGCGCGTCCGCGCATCGGCACCCGCGTGCAGCCGGTGTCGGCCTGGAACATGCTGGACCCCGAGGTGCTGGCCTGGCGTTGCGCGGCCGATCCGGGCGGCGACATGCTGCGCCAGCTGGGGGAGATCCGCGAGATCATCGAGCCCAATGCCTGCATGCTGGCCGCGCGCAACCGCGACACGGAGGACCTCCGCGCCATCGAGCGCGCCTGCGACGCGATGCGCGAGGCCCAGGTCATCGAGCAGTGGGTTCGCGCCGACCTGCAATTCCACGTGGCCGTGCTCGAGGCTTCGCATAACGAACTGCTGATCCCGCTGTCCTCGGTGATCGGCTCGGCGCTGGGCATGCTGCTGGGCGTCTCGGCGCGGCGCGCCGACAGCTTCAAGCAGGCCCTCGACGACCACCTGCGCATCGCCCAGGCCATCCGCGAACGGGACCAGCGCGCCGCGTTCATGCGCATGCGCCGGCTGCTGGCGGACACCCGCCGCCGCCTCGAATGAGCCCCGCCCTGCCTGCGCTGCTGCTGCAGTTCGCGGCCACCGCGATCCTGGCCTTCGTGCTCGGGCTGGAGCTTCACAGCTACCGGCGCGCGCAGGACGAGGGCGTGGGTTTCGGCACCACGCGCACCCTGACCCTGATCGGCGCGGCGGGCTTCGTGCTGTGGCTGCTCGACGGGGCGCAACCCCGCGGCCTGTACCTGGCCGGACTGGCCGCGCTGGCCGTCTGGCTGGCGGTGGACCTGGCGCGCGGCGGCCGCGAAGGCGGCGCCGGCGGCGAACTGCTGCCCGGCATGATCGCCCTGCTCGCCTATGCGCTGGGCCCGCTGGTGCAGACCCAGCCGGCGTGGATGGTGGCCGCGGTGCTGATCGTGGCCATCCTGATGCTGGCCGAGAAACCTCTGATCCGCAAGATCTCCGACGCCATGCCGGTGTCCGAGGGGGTCACGCTGGCCAAGTTCCTGATCATCGCCGGTCTGGTGCTGCCGCTGCTGCCGGACACGCCGATCCCGGGCTTGAGCACGATCACCTACTCCAAGGTCTGGTTGGCGGTAGTGCTGATCTCGGCCATTTCCTACGCCGGCTACCTCGCGCATACCTATCTGTTCCCGCGCGCGTCCACGCTGCTCACCGGGCTGCTCGGCGGGGTCTATTCCAGCACCGCGGCCACCGTGGTGCTGGCGCGTCAGGCCCGCAACGATCCGGCACTCGCCGCGCAGGCGCCGGCGGCCACGGTGCTGGCCACGGCGATGATGTACCTGCGGCTGTGGGTGGTGATCGCGGTCCTGGGGCACCGCGACGCGGCGCTGCGCCTGGCGCTGCCCTTCGGGGTCCTGTGCGCCCTCAGCCTGGGCGTGACCTGGCTGCTGTGGCGCCGCGCGGCGGGTGCCGCGGGCGAGTCCGCGCCGGCGCCCGCGCAGATGACTCCACGCAATCCCCTGGACCTTCCGGTGGCCCTGCTGTTCGCGGCGCTGTTCGTGGTGTTCGCGGCGCTGACCGCCTTCGTCACCTCGCGCTTCGGTGTGGGCGGACTCAACGTGCTGAGTTTCGTGGTCGGGCTGAGCGACATCGACCCCTTCGTGCTGTCGCTGCTGGCGGGGCATTTCCAGGTGGGCGCCTCGGCGGTGATCCACGCGGTGATCATCGCCTCGGGCAGCAACAACCTGCTCAAGGCGGTGTACGCGCTGGGCCTGTCGCGACGACGCGGGATGCTGCCGGCCGCCGCCTGGCTGGCCGCCAGCATGCTGCTGTCGCTGGGCTGGGCTGCGCTGCCGTTCTGAGCCCCCGCCGCGCGGATCACGGCCCCCTGGTTCGCGTGGCCGCGCGGCCCTCCGGGCCTTCAGCGAGCGCGGTGCCGGAACAACCACGCGGCGCAGGTCATGCTGAGCGCGCCGATCAGCGCCAGGGGCCAGAACTGACCCAGCAGGTCGCCCGGCTGCGCGCCCCGCAGGAACACGCCGCGGTCGATGACCAGGAAATACCGCACGGGATTGAGCAGGGTCAGCCACTGCACCGCGCGCGGCATGTTGGCGATGGGGGTGGCGAAACCCGACAGGATCACCGCCGGCACCATGAACAGGAACACGCCGAGCAGGCCCTGTTGCTGCGTGCGGGCGATGGACGAAATCATCAGGCCGACGCCGACCGCGGCCCCGAGGAACAGCAGCATGCCCAGCGCCAGCGCCGCGACGCTGCCGGTGAAGGGAACGTGGAACCAGGACACCGCGAGCACCACCGTCACGCAGCCCTCGAGCGCGCCGATCACCACGCCGGGAAGGGCCTTGCCCAGCAGGATCTCGGCCGGCCCCATGGGGGTGACCAGCAACTGGTCGAACGTACCCAGCTCGCGCTCGCGCGCCACCGACAGGCCGGTGACCAGCAACGTGATCACCAGCATCAGCAGCGCCACGATCCCGGGCACGATGAACCAGCGCGAGCGCAGGTCGGGGTTGAACCAGGCGCGGGTGCGCAGCTGCGCGCCGGCGCGCGGCCAACCATGGGCTTCGCTCCATTGCTGGTCGAATTCCTGCACCACACCGGACACGTCGCCCTGCACGATGGCCGCGGTGTTGGAGTCGCGCCCGTCGATCAGCGCCTGCAGACGCGCGCCGCGCCCGGAGATCAGGTCGCGCGAGAATCCCGGCCCCACGCGCAGCACCAGCAGTGCCCGTCGGTCGTCGAGCACCTGGCGCACCTGCGCCTGCGAGCGCAGGGTGGCGACGCGGCGGAACTCACCTGAACCGTCGAAACGCGCCAGCAACTGGCGCGCGGCCAGCCCGCCGTCCTGGTCGAACACCGCGTAGGGAACCCGGTTCAGGTCGAAGGTGGCGGCGTAGCCGAACACCATCAACTGCACCAGCGGCGGAACGATCAGCACGGCGCGGCTGGCCCTGTCGCGCAGCAGGGCGAGGAACTCCTTGACGATCAAGGCCCACACCCGCGCGCCCATGCTCCCGCCCTCCCTCAGTCCAGGCGCTTGCGCGAGCGCAGGCGCGCCGCGCCGAGCAGCACCAGGGCCATCAGCGCGAGCGCCGCGCTGTTGCCCAGCAACACGCCGGGCAGGTCGCCGGCCAGGAACAATGTCTGCAGGATGGCCACGTAGTAGCGCGCCGCGACCAGGTGGGTGAGCACGCGCACTACGGCCGGCATGGACCCGATGTCGAAAATGAACCCCGACAACAGGAAGGCGGGAAGAAAGGTCACGATCACCGCCACCTGGGAGACCACGAACTGGTTCTTGGCCAGGGTGGAGATGAGCAGCCCCATGCCCAGCGCGGCCAGCAGGAACAGTGCCGAACAGGCCACCAGCAGCACCGCGCTGCCGCGCAGCGGAACCTGGAACATCCAGCGCGCCATGACCACCGACAGGAACAGGCCGCCCATGCCCAGCAGGAAATACGGCAACAGCTTGCCCAGCAGGATCTCGTCGATGCTCGCCGGCGTGGCCATCAGGGCTTCCATGGTGCCGCGCTCCCACTCACGCGCCACCACCAGCGCGGTCAGCAGGGCGCCGATCAGGGTCATGATCACGGCGATCAGGCCCGGCACGAGAAAGTCCCGGCTGCGCAGCGCCGGGTTGAACCACACGCGCTCCTCCAGGCGCACCGGCTGGACCAGCGCCACGCCTCGCGCATCGGCCTGTTGCTGCAGCCAGGCCTGCCACACGCCTTGCAGATAGCCGCGCACGATGCGCGCCGTGTTGGCGTCCACACCGTCCACCCACACCCCGATGGTGGCCCCGCGTCCGTCGAGCACGCCGCGCGCGAAGTCGGCGCGCAACTCGACGATGGCGCGCACGCGGCCGGCTTGCAGGGCCGCGCGGGCCCCGGCGGGGTCGGCATAGAACATCGGCGCGAACTGGTCGGACCCGCGCAGGCCCGAGACGAAGGACTCGGATTGCGGCGATGGCTGCTGCACCACCACCGCCACCGGCACGCGGCGCGCGTCCAGCGACACGCCGTAGCCGAAGATCAGCAGCAGCACCACCGGCAGCACGAAGGCGATGGCGATGGCTGAAGGGTCGCGCAGGATCTGCAGGGCCTCCTTGCGGATCAGGGCCCGAAGACGTCGCGGGTTCATGCCTCGGCCCTGCGCAGCCCGGCCTCGTGCGCGCGCACCAGGGCGATGAAGGCCTCGCCCATGTCCGGCGCCGGCGAGGACGCGCCGCCGGCGCCGTGCGCGGCGCGCGCGAGTTCGCGGATTTCCCGCGGGCTCCCGCCGGCGAGGATGCTGCCCCGGGACATCAGCACCAGGCGGTCGCAGTACTCGGCCTCGTCCATGAAGTGCGTGGTCACCAGCACGGTCACGCCGCCCGCGGCCAGCGCGTTGATGCGTCGCCAGAATTCGCGCCGAGCCAGCGGGTCCACGCCCGAGGTCGGCTCGTCCAGGAACAGCACCTGGGGTTCGTGCATCAAGGCGCAGGCCAGCGCCAGGCGCTGACGATAGCCCTGCGCCAGTTCGCCCGCGCCGGTGGCCGCGCAATCCTGCAGGTCGAATTCCTCGCGCGCCCATTGCAGGCGCCGACGCCTGAGGGCTCCGCGCAGTCCGTAGGCCGAGGCGAAGAATTCGAGGTTCTGCGCAACGCTCAGGTTGGCGTACAGCGCGAAGCGCTGCGCGACGTAGCCGAGGCGCGAGCGCGCCTCGGGCGAAGGCCGGCGCATGTCGGCTCTGGCCACGCGCAGGCTGCCGCCGCTGGGAGCCAGCAAGCCGCAGAGCATGCGGAAGGTCGTGCTCTTGCCGGCGCCGTTGGCGCCCAGCAGGCCGAACACCTCGCCGCGACGCACCTCGAAGTCGATGTCGCGCACGGCGACGAACTCGCCGAACTGGCGGCGCAGCGCGCGCACCTCGATCATCGGCGCCTCAGGCGCCGCATCGACCGGCGCATCGGCCGGCGCATCGGCCGGCGCTTCGGCGGGCGCCTCGGACGACACACCGGCCGCCACCGCCTCGGGCCTCGTGCCGTCGGCTGCGCCCTCGCGTGGCTGCAGCGCGTCGACGAAGGCATCCTCGAACGCCGGCTCGCGCGCCTTCCAGATCTCCCCCGGCGCCTGCGCGCGCGCACCGGGGCGAAGCAGCACGCGCACCCCATCCGCATGCACCAGGGCATCGACGACCCCGGCGCGGCGCTGCAGGCTGAGTTGCAGCGCGCGCCGCTGTCTGCCGCTGGAGGCCACCTCGAAGCAGCGCCCGCGCAGCGGCTGGGCGAAAAGCTGCGGGGTGCCCTGCTGCAGCACCCGGCCCTGGCGCAGCAGCACGATATGGTCGCACCACGTGGCCTCGTCCAGGTAGGCCGTGCTCACCAGCACCGTGGTGCCCCGCCGGCACATGTCCTGGATGATGTCCCACAACTCCCGGCGCGAAATCGGATCCACCCCGACCGTGGGCTCGTCGAGCAGCAGCAGGCGGGGCTGGCGCAGCAGCGTGCAGGCCAGGCCCAGCTTCTGGCGCATGCCGCCGGAGAGTTCGCCGGCACGCCGAGTCCCGAAGGGGCCGAGCGCGGTCAGGCGCAGCAACTCGGCGAAACGCTGCTCGCGCTGCGCCGCGTCCAGCCCCTGCAGGTCGGCATGCAGGCGCAGGTTCTCCAGCACGCCGAGTTCGTCGTAAAGCCCGAAGCGCTGGGGCATGTACCCGATGTCGGCCAGGCCCGGCGCCGCCTCGCCCGCGTGCTCGGCGCCGAACATGCGCAGCTCGCCCGCATCCGGACGCAGCAGTCCGGTGGCGACGCGGATCAGCGTGGTCTTGCCGGCGCCGTCGGGGCCGAACAGGCCAGTGATGCTGCCGGCCGGAACGCAGGCGTCCACGCCGCGCAAGGCGCGTACGGCCGCCGCCCCGCGACCGAAGGACTTGGAAACCCCGCGCCATTGCAGCGCGCAGGGAGCTTCAGCGTCGGCAGGCATCCGAGGCGGCTCCGGCCGGGTTGTCGTGCAACGGCACGGTCACCGTCACGGGCATGCCCAGGCGCAGCCGATCCGCTCCCGCGCAGGCGTACACGCGCATGCGGTAGACCAGTTCGGTGCGCAGCTCGGAGGTCTGCACCTGGCGCGGGGTGAACTCGGCCGTCGGCGAGATGAATCCGATCCATCCGGCGAAGACCTGGCCGGGATAGCTGTCGCTGAGGATGTCCGCATGCATGCCCGGGGCGATCCGGCCCAGCTCGCGCTCGGGCACGTAGGCCCGCACCCATAGCGGGTCGCGCAACGCCAGGGTCAGCACCGGCGACTGCGGCGAGGCCATGTCGCCGACCTCCAGGATGCGGTTTTCCACCACCGCGTCCTCGGGTGCGCGCAGCGTGGCGTCGTCGAGCTGACGCCGCGCCAGCGCGACCGCGGCCTCGTCGGCCGAGACCTCGGCGGCGGCCGCCGCCACGTCTTCCTTGCGCGGGCCCTGCAGGGTCAGGCTCAGCGCCTGCGCCGCGCGCTCACGCCCGGCGCGCGCCGAGCGCAGCGCCTCGGTGGCGTTGTCCAGGCTCTGGCGCGGCAGGAAGCCGGACTCCACCAGGCCGCGCTGGCGCGTCCACAGGGTGCGCGCATTGTCCAGCGCGGCCTGCGCCGCCTGCAGGCTGGCGCGGGCCTGCGCGATCTCCTGCGGACGGCTGCCCGCGCGCAGGCGCGCCAGCACCTCGCGGCGCGCCCGCAGCGCGGCTTGCGCGCGCTGCAACGCGTCGCGCAGGCGCGCGTCGTCCAGGCGCGCCACCACGTCGCCCTTGCGCACGCGCTGCCCCTCCTGCACGGGGAGTTCGCGAATGCGCCCCACGGCATCGAAGGCCAGTTGCACCTGGCGCAGGTCGACGTTGCCATACAGGGTGAGCTGGCGCGGCTGCGCCTGGTGACGCCGCAGAGCCACCCAGGCGCCGGCCGCGCCCAGGGCGATCAGGATCAGCAACACCGCAAGCAAGCGTTTGCGCAAGGCCATGGTCGAAGCAAGCCGGGGGAATGGGTTCATTTTCTCCAGGCATGCCTCGCGGCTTTCTGCCACAGGTCAAGCTTTCTCGATCCGGCCGCGCCTACAGTGTGTCGCGAGCCCACCTGTTGTCCCCTTGCGCCGCCTCGACGATGCCTCGTCCCCTTTCCGATGACCTCGCGCCCGCGGCGCCGCGAGGACGCACGCCGCCGCGGCAGGCGGGTTCGCGCCCGAGAGCCGCGGCGCTCGCGCTGGCGCTTGCCGTGGTGCTGGCGCTCGGCCTTGGCACGGCCGGCGCGGCGCGCGCCGACACGCTGTTGCAGGTGTTCGCGCTGGCCCAGCACCACAATCCGCAACTGCGCGGGGCTCGCGCCGCCTACGCGGCGGCGCTGCAGCGGGTGCCGCTGGCGCGCTCGCGCCTGCTGCCACAGCTTCGTGCCAGCGCGGGCGTCGGCGACGCCCTGCACGACGAGACCGGCAACCCCCTGTTGCACATGTTCGGCCTGGGCACCCACTGGAACTACCTGGAGCGCGAGCTGGCCCTGGATGCGACGCAGAACCTGTATTCGCCGGGCGACGAGGCCGCCGTCGGGCAGGCCCGGCTGGGCGCCGACCTGGCCTATGCGCGCCTGGCCCAGGCGGACCAGAGCCTGATGGTCGAGGTGGCGCAGGACTACTTCGGGCTGCTCGCCGCGCGTGACTCCGTGCGCTCCCTGCAGCGCCAGCAGGATGCGACCGAACTGCAACTGCGCACGGCTCGGGCGCAGTTCGCGGCCGGCCACGGCACCATCCTCGACGTGCGCGACGCGCAGGCGCGCAAGGACCTGCTGCAGGCGCAGCGCATTGCCGCCGACAACCAACTGCAACTGGCCCACGACGCCTTGCAGACCCTCGTGGGAGCGCCGGTGGGCAGCGTGGCGCCGCTGCTTCGCGACGCCCGCCTGCCCCAGGCACAAGGCAGCGGAGTCGACTGGGCGCGGCGCGCCGAGCGCGACAACCTCGCGGTAACCCAGGCTCGCCTGGAAATGGCCATCGCCCGGCTGCAAGTGCGCCGCGCCGAAAGCGACGGGCTGCCGACCGTGCAGGCCTATGCCCGGCTGCAGCGCGCCAGCACCAGTGGAGGCGGTCCGCAATTCCCCTTCGGCGACCGCGTGGACAGCGCCTCGGTGGGCGTGCGCGTGCAATGGCCCCTGTTCACCGGCTATGGGGTGCGAAGCGAGCAGGCCGAGGACACGGCCCTGCTGGACAAGGCCCAGGACGACCTGGACGCGGCACGCAGCTCGGCCGCGCTGCAGGCGCGCAGCGCCCTGGCCGCGTGGACGGCCGCGCAGGCGCGCGCCCAGGCGCTGCGCAGCGCCGTGCTGTCGAGCCGCAGCGCGCTGGAAGCCAACCGCACCGGCTACGGCGCCGGGCTGCGGGTCAGCGTGGACGTGCTCAACGCCACCGCGCAGCTGTACGACACCGAACGCCAGGCCGACCAGGCGCGCTACGACTCCCTGCTGCAGGCGCTGCGCCTGAAGCTGGCCGCCGGCCGCCTGGACGAGCGCGACCTCGCCGAGGTCAGCGCCTTGCTTCGGCCCTGACCCGGACGGCGCGAGCCGACCGCCGCCAGGATGCTCGCCTCAGGCGCCCTGCGCGTCCCCGGGGTGCACCAGCAGCACGGCGCAGCGGCTGTCCCGCGCCACGGCCTCGGCCACGCTGCCCAGCATCAGGTTGCCCACGCCGCTGCGGCCGTGGCTTCCGAGCACGACCAGCTGGGCGTCCCAGCGCCTGGCCTCGGCGCGGATCGCATCGCCCACGCGCGGCGCGTGCCGATCGGTCTCGACGATCGCGGTGCTGACGTCCACGCCGAGTTGCGCGGCGCGGTTCATCCAGTCGTCCAGCAGCAGGCGCGCGTCGTCGCTCATCACCCGGCTGACCTCGGCCAGCGCGCCGGCCAGCCCGGCCACGTCGACGACGCAGACCATGCGCAACGAAGCGTGCAGCGAGCGTGCGAGCGCGATCGCGTGCTCGGCCGCGTGCTGGGCGGTGGCGCTGGCGTCCAGCGCGAGAACGATACGGGAGTACATGGCGGTCTCCGGTGCGGGGAGCGATGTCAGGCAGCGATGCGTCCGGCGCGTACGGCCTCTTCGGAATAGGCGAACACCAGGCCGGAATCGGCGCCCAGCAGCGCGTGGTCCTTGCCGTGGTATTCGAGGTGGCCCAGCAGGTGACGCATCAGGTCCAGCCGGGCGGCGCGCTTGTCCTGCGCGCGCACCACGTACCAGGGCGCGTGCAGCGTGTGGGTGCGCGCGAACATGGTGTCGCGCGCGCGGCTGTAGTCCTTCCAGTGGGCCTGCGCCTGCGCGTCGATGGGGCTGAGCTTCCACTGCTTGAGCGGGTCCCGGCGTCGCGACTCCAGGCGCCTGCGCTGCTCGTCCCGGTCGATGTCCAGGTAATACTTGAACAGGCGGATCCCCGAGCGCACCAGCATCTGCTCGAACACCGGCACGGTGTCGAGGAATTCCTGGTACTGCGCGGCGTCGCAAAAGCCCATCACCGGCTCGACCCCGGCACGGTTGTACCAGCTGCGATTGAACAGCACGAATTCCTGCGCACTCGGCAGATGGGGCACGTAGCGCTGGAAATACCAAGCGCCGGACTCGCGGTCCGAGGGCTTGCCCAGCGCGACCACGCGGGTCTCGCGCGGCGAGAGATGCTCGACGATGCGCTTGATGGTGCCGTCCTTGCCCGCGGCGTCTCGGCCTTCGAGGATGAGCAGCAGGCGCTCGTCGTGCGCGATCAGGTGCTTCTGGTACTTGACCAGCTCGATCTGCAACGCGCGCAAGGCCTTCGCGTAGGAACCCGCCGGGGGCACGGCCCGCGCGTCCCCCTCGTCGGGCGCTTCGGCGGGAATTTCCTGGGCGAGGCGGGATCGGGTTCGCGCCATGCGATGTCCTCAGGCCATGTACTGCCCGCCGTTGACGGCCAGCGTGGCGCCGGTGACGAAGCCGCAGCGTTCGTCGACCAGGAAGGATACCGCGTGCGCGATCTCCTCCGGGCGCCCCAGGCGACCGGCCGGAATCTGCGCCTTGATGGCGTCGAGCACGGAAGCGTCGATGCCGGCCAGCATGTCGGTGTCGGTGTAGCCCGGAGCCACCGCGTTGACGGTGATGCCCTTGCGCGCCGACTCCAGCGCCAGCGCCTTGGTGAAACCGATCACGCCGGCCTTGGCGGCCGAGTAGTTGGCCTGACCGAACTGCCCCTTCTGGCCGTTGACCGACGAGATGTTGACAATGCGTCCCCAGGAGCGCGCGCGCATGCCCTCGATCACCGCGCGACTCATGTGGAACATGGCGTCCAGGTCGTCCTGCATGACTTCGCGCCATTGCTGCACGTTCATCTTGTGCAGCATGGCGTCGCGGGTCACGCCGGCGTTGTTGACCAGCACGTCGATGCCGCCGCCGAGTTCGGCCTCGACCTGGCGCACCCCTGCCTGGCAGGCCTCGAAGTCGGCCACGTCCCAGCGGTACGCGCGCAGGCCGCTGTCGCGCCGGAAGGCGTCGGCGGCCGATTCGTTGCCGCGATAGTTCACGGCCACGCGCAGGCCGTCCGCGGCCAGGCGCCGCGCGATGGCCGCGCCGATGCCGCGCGTGCCCCCGGTGACCAGGGCGATTCTCGTCATGACAGGCTCCCCCGGGGCCGCCGGCATCCGATCGGCGCCGGCCCCCATCGATGCTGGGATCAGGACGCGCGGCGCGCGCCCGTGCGTGAGCGCGCCGCCTGGCGCGGTTGCGTGGCGGCCTCGGCGGCGGCGTCGGCCCCCGCCCGCTCGCTCGCCTCCTGCAGGTGGCGCTGCAGGCGGACGGCGCCCTGCTGCAGCGCCTCCGACATGGCGGTCTGCATGGCCCCGGCGATGCGCCCGAACTCCTGCAGATACTGCGTCGCGCCTTGCGGGTCCGCGTGCAGGGTCTGCTGGGGCAGGCTCGCCCAGTCGCGTGCGTCACGGGCCTGCATGGCGTCGAACAGGCGCTGCGAGGTATTGCGGGAGAACTCGCGCATCACCTGCAGCTGCAGGCGCGTGAGCTGCTCGAAACCGTCCAGCGCGGCGTCGAACAGGTCGGTGAAGCATTCGACCTCGGCGCGCTGGGCGGCCTGGATCTGGGAACTGGGGTTCATGGCGCGGCTCCTGCGGCGAGTGATGGGATCAGGTTCACAATCTAGTATCGATCGCGCGCGCCCGAATGTCCTTGACATGGATCAGCGGGCCCGGACACACCCCCTGCTCACACCCCGAAAGGATAGGTATCCGGCAGGCCTTCCAGGCTCAGGCTGTCCAGCGGGGTGACCGCGTGGCTGCGGTCGAACCAGATGTATTCGTCGTATTGCTCGGGCAGCACGGATTCGAAGTAGTGGCTGGCCATCTCCGTATGCGGACGATACAGCACCCCGACCGCGCGCTGCAGGCGCGACTCCCGCAGCCCCGCCAGGTCCCCGTCGGCGGCCAGCCCGCGCATGGGCAGCAGCAGGCGCGGCACGCCGCTGTCGTGGAACACCCGTTCGTGGCTGCCCGAGGCACTCGGGCGAAGTTCCATGACCTGCATGTCGCCGCCCCAGGCGTCGGCCGCCGCGACCTGCCCCGCGTGGGTTCCGAAGCCGATCGCGTAGGCCTGCGCGCCGAAGGCCTTGCGGCACAGCCGCCCGAGATTGAATTCTCCCCGCAAGGCCATCTCGGTGGCGGCCGAATCCCCCACGTGCGAATTGTGGGCCCAGACCACGGCGCGGCTTTGCGGCCCGCGGAAGTCCAGCAGGGTGCGCAGGGTCTCGAACATGTGCCCGTCGCGCAGGTTCCAGGATTCGCGCGAGCCGTAGTACATGGTCCGGTAGTAGCGTTCGGCATTGGCCACCAGGCGCGCGTTCTGCACGGCGTCCAGGAAGCGGTCGCCGTCGTAGCCGCCGTAGCCGGCGCGAGCCAGCAGCAGTTCACGCAGCATGGCGACCACGTCGGCCTCGCAGGATCGGTAGCCCGCGGTCAGCGTGGCGCGCGCATAGCCGGCGGGATCGTCCTCCCAGGGGCTGAGGCAGCCGTAGCGCTGGCGCGCCACGCGTGCCGTCGCGGGATCCACGCGATCGAGGTATTCGAGTACGCGTTCGATGGAGCCGTACAGGCTGTACAGGTCGAGGCCGTAGAAGGCGCCGCGCATGTCCGGACGCTGCGCCGCGTTGAAGCCGCGCAGCCAGTCGACGAATCCGGCCACCTCGCGGTTGCGCCACATCCATGCCGGAAAACGCGCGAAGGCCTTCCAGCGCGCCGCCGGCTGCTCGCCGTGACGCACGTACTGGTCGATGCGTGCGCAGTCGGGCCAGTCGCCCTCGACCGCGACGAAATCGAAGCCCCGCTTCTCGATGAGCTCGCGGGTGATGCGCTGGCGCATGCGGTAGAACTCGGAGGTCCCGTGCGTGGCCTCGCCGATCAGCACCACCCGCGCGCGCCCGATGCGCCGCAGCAGCGGCTCCAGGTCGGCGGAGTCGACGTCGTCGAAGTCCTCGCCGGCGCGGCCCACCGCCGCCGCCAGGCGCGCCGTGGCGTCGGCCGCGACGTCCGCGGCGCCGCGCCGCGCGCCGGACGCCTCGCCGGCCCGCGATGCCGGCGCCGCGATGCGCAGGTCCGCGAGGTCCTCGGACTCGTAGCGCAACTCGGAGACCCGACGGGTACGCACCAGTTCCGCGACGGCCGAGCCGGCGGGCTGCGCCATCACCAGGCGGCCGCCGACGCGCAACTGCCCGCGCAGCGCCTGGGCCGAGGCTTGCACGCCCGGCTGCACCAGGATGGCATCGAAGGGGCCCTGCTCCTCCCAGCCGCCCGAGGCGTCGCCGTGGCGCACGTGCACATTGCGCAGACCCAGGCGCGCGAACCGTTCGGCGGCGCGCTCGGCCAGGCGAGCGTCCGGCTCCACGCTGCGCACCTCGGCGGCCAGGCGGGCCAACACGGCGCTGCCGTAGCCGCAGCCGGTGCCGATTTCCAGCACCTTCTCGCCGCCGCGCAGTTCCAGCGCCGACAGGGCCACGGCCAGTACGTAGGCCTGGGGCAGCAGCCGGTCGCCGTCCAGGCGCAGCGAGACTTCCTCGTAGGCCGCGTCGCGCGCGGACTCCGGCACGAAGCGCTCGCGCGGGACCTCCTGCAGCGCGCCGAGCACGCGTTCGTCGTCCACGCCTCGCGATGCGATCTGCTGGCGCACCATAGCCTGGCGCCTGCGCGCGTAATCCGGGTGATCCATCGGGTCCCTCCTGCACGGCCGCGCGCCCGGCCGGCACGCCTTGCGCAGTGTGCGCCCGGCACGCCGCGGGTTCCTTGACGTGGCGCAGCCTGGCGTGCCCCCGGGCGGGCGCGCCTTCAGCGCAGCAGGATGGGCTCGCCGTCGCCGGGGATCTGGTGCGCGATGCCTCGTTGCTCGAGGTGCTGGGCGAACACGCGCATGCCGGTATCCAGGTCCCCGTGCACCAGGAATACCCGCCGCGTGGGCCCGCAAGCCTTCAACCACGCCAGCAACTCGCTGCAGCCGGCATGGGCCGAGAATCCGTTGATGGTGTGGATGCGCGCCCGAACCTCGATCTCTTCATCGAACAGGTGTACCTGCCGCGCACCGTCGATGATGCGCCGTGCCAGGGTTCCTTGCGCGGCGAAACCCACGAAGACCACGCTGTTCGACTGGTTGCCCAGGTTGTGCCGCAAGTGATGGCGCACGCGCCCTCCGCTGCACATGCCGGAGCCGGCCATGATCACCGCGCCGCCGCGAATGGTGTTGATGGCCATCGATTCGGACGTCTCGCGGCTCAGCCGCAGGCCCGGCAGGCGCAGCGGATCGGCCCCGTGCAGCCGGGCGGCGAAGTCGGGGCGCAGGCAGCCCGGGTAGCGCAGGAAGATCTCGGTGGCCGAAATGGCCATCGGCGAGTCGAGAAACACCGGCAGGTGGCGCGGCAGTCTGTGCTGCTCGATGGCTCGGGCGAGCACGTACAGCAGTTCCTGCGCCCGCTCCAGCGCGAAGGTGGGAACGATCACGTTGCCGCCCCGGGCCAGGGTGTCGGAGACGGCCTGCACCAGTTCCTCGTAGGACGCGTTCCAGTCGCGGTGGTCGCGGTCGCCGTAGGTGGTCTCCATCACCACGTAGTCCGGATGCACCGGGGGGCGCTGCGGATCGCGCAGCAGCGGGCGGCCGGGGTTGCCGATGTCGCCCGAGAAGAACACGCTGCGGCTTGCGCCCGGCTGCTCCAGTTCCAGCAGGATGGATGCGGAGCCCAGGATGTGCCCCGCATCGACGAAGGTGGCGTGCACGCCGGGTGCCACCTCCAGGCGCACGCCGTACTCCACCGAGCCGTCGAAGTAGTCCATGGCATGGAACGCGTCCGCCAGGGTGTACAGCGGTTGTTCCGACTCGCCGCGGCGCCGGCCATGGCGCTGCGCGCGGCGCGCCTCCTCCTCCTGCAGCCCGGCGGCGTCGGCCAGCACCAGGCGCGCGAGCTCGCGCGTGGCGGCGGTGCAGACGATGCGCCCCTTGAAGCCCCGCTTGACCAGCAGGGGAATGCGCCCGCAATGGTCCAGGTGCGCATGGGTCAACAGCAGCACGTCGATCCCGGCCGGGTCGAAGCCGAACTCCGCGGCGTTCTCCTCCGCCAGCTCGCGCCCGCCCTGGAACAGTCCGCAGTCCACCAGCACGCTGGCGGATTCGGTGCGCAGCAGGTGACACGAGCCGGTCACCTGCTTGGCCGCGCCGTGACAGGACAGTCGGATCATGGGCATGTCTCCTTCGGCAGGCCGGCCGTCTCCGGCAGCGCCAGCGCCAATTCCTCGTCCAGCGCGATGCGCTCGACACCGGCCGGCGGATCCACGCTGTCGGTGCAGGCCACGCGCGCCGCTCCGGCCTCGCGCAGGCGCTGCAACGCGTCGCCCGCGAACAGTCCGTGCGTGACCACGCAGACCGCCGGCGCCAGGCCGCGCCCGTGCAACTGCTCCAGAACCACCGCCAGCGTGCGTCCCGAACTTGCGATGTCGTCCAGCAGCACCGGCGTGCGCCCCGCCCAGGCGCTCAGCCCGGGCAGCCGGCTGGACACGTCCAGGTCGCCATGGCGCTGCTTGTCCAGCACCAGCATCGGCGCGTCCACCCGCGCGGCGACGTCGGCCACCCACTGCCGGCTCTCGGCGTCGGGGCCGATGAGCAGCGGCCGCGCCACCTCGGCGGCGATCCAGCGCGCCAGCGGCGCGGCCGCGTGCACCACGCGGCTGCGCAGCGTGTACACCCGCTCCAGGCGGTCGATGCGGTGCAGGTGCGGATCCACCGTGAGCAACCAGTCGAAGTGGCTCGACAGCAGTCTTGCGTACAGGCGCGCGGAGACCGCCTGCCCGGCCTCGAAGGCGCGGTCCTGGCGCATGTAGGCCAGGTAGGGCGCGACCAGCCCGACCCCCGTGGCGCCGAGTTCGCGCAAGGTGTCCGCGGCCATCAGCAGGGGCACGCTGAGCGCGTCGGGGTCGCGCAGGGTGCACACCAGCGCGGCCGGCGCCTCGGGCGGCTGCACGCGCACCAGGGATTCGCCGTCGGGAAAGCGATGCAGCCACAAGCCGGCGGTGCGCACGGCCGGGCCCAGACGCGCCGCGAGCGCCTCGGCGCGCGCTTCGTTGCCGGGCATCGGGTACAGCTGCAAGGCCGGATGCGGCGCGAGGGTCATCGTACGACCCTCCTCGCTGCGCTCGACTCCTCCAGGTCCAGATGGAACATGCCGGGATGTCCGCGCACGAAATCCAGCGCATAGTCGAGCTCGCCCTGCGACTCGGCGTGCAGCTCGAACAAGGGCTGGCCGCGCTCGACCCGATCTCCGACATGCGCGCCCAGCAGCAGCCCGGCGGTTCGCGCGTGCGGCGCGCCCGCCAGTTTGGCCGCGCGCGCCAGCAAGCGGTTGTCGATGGCCTGCACGCGCCCGGTACAGGGCGCCGGCACCGGCCGCTGGAACGGGGCCACGCCCGGCTCGCGAAAGGCGCCCTGCGCCTCGCAGATGGCCTGGAACTTGCGCAGCGCCCGTCCGTCCGCGAGCACGCCCGCCGCCAGTTCGCGCGCGGCCGCGCTGGCGCCTTCCGGCACCAGCCCGCCGAGTTCGACCACCGCCGCGGCCACGTCCAGCGCCCGCTCGCGCAGGTCGGCGCTGGCCTGCGGATGGTTGCCCAGCACGCGCAGCACGTCATGCGCTTCCAGCGCGGGGCCGATGCCGCGTCCCACGGGTTGCGAGCCGTCGGTGACCATGCCCACCAGATGCAGTCCGAGCGCGCGCGCGCTGGCCTGCAGCGCGTGCAGCAGCGAGCGCGCCTGCTCGTCGCTGCGCACCTTGGCGCTGGGTCCGGTGGGAATGTCGATCACCACGTGGGTGGAGCCCGCCGCTGCCTTCTTGGACAACACCGAGGCCACCAGCTGCGCCTCGCTGTCCAGGTCGAGCATGCGCTCGACGCGGATCAGCAGGTCGTCGGCCGGGCTCATGTTCATGGCGCCGCCCCAGACCATGCAGCCGCCCTCGGCCTCGACCACGCGACGCATCGCCGCCAGGTCCAGGTCCACCCGGGTGATGGTCTCCAGCGTATCCGCGGTTCCAGCCGGCGAGGTGATGGCGCGCGAGCTGGTCTTGGGCATGATCAGGCCCAGCGCGGTGGCGATGGCCACGACGATGGGCGTGGTGCGATTGCCGGGCAGCCCGCCGATGCAGTGCTTGTCGACCACCAGCGGATGCGGCCAGCTCATGCGCGCGCCGCTGTGCACCATGGCCCGGGTCAGGCCGGTGACTTCCTCCCGGTTCATGCTGCCAGCCGCGCAGGCCACGAGGAAGGCGGCGATCTCCACATTCGACAGGCGCCCCGCCACGGTGTCGCCGATGATCGCCTCGAAGGCGCCCTCGGCCAGGCGCTTGCCGTAGATCTTCGCCCGCACGTGGCTCATCGCGTCGCTGGGCGGCGCGAAGCGAAAGCGCAGCCGTTCGTCGGGACGCGGCCGCAGGCGCAGCCACGCCGCCTCGGACAGGCCGACCTCGTCCGGCCCGAGCAGCCCGCCCGAGCTCAGGATGTTCAGCGTGGCGACGATGCTCGCGCTCTCGCCCAGCACCTCGATGCGAGCATGCGCCTCGAAACCCTCGGCGCGAACCACCGGCGAGTCGGCGCGCAGCACCACCACCGGCTCGTGATGCGTGTCCACGCCCAGACGTCTCGGCAGCAGCGAGAACGCCGGTGGGACCGGCGCGGGCACGGCAGGGTCCATTTCGCCTCCGGAAAGATGCTGGGAAACCCAGCTTAGCAAGCCCGGACACCCCGGAATTTGCGATATCTCAGGCCCGGCGCACTGCCGCGGCGCAGCACGGCCGGCCCCCGCTCAATCCGTATCGGCGAACAGCAGCTTGGCCACCGTCTGGTTGTCGATGGGCTCGTCGAACAGCGAGCGCACCAGCAGGTCACTGCCCAGAAGCTGCGGCGCGAACAGGACATCGGGCTGGACGCGCCGGATCTTCGCCACATGGCGGGCGTCGTTGACCCCGGCGATGGTCTTCACGCCGGGAGCCAGCTCCTTGACCGCCAGCACCGCGAAGGCGTTCTCGGCGTCGTCCTCGCGCAGGGTCAGCACCGCCTTGGCCTGCGGCACGCCGGCCTGCTCCAGCACCTCGTTGCTGGTGGCGTCGCCGACGACCACGTCGGCCCCGGATGGAAACGGCGAATTCGCGGCGGAAGACACCACCACGGTGACCGGAACCCCGCGCTGCTGCAGTGCCTCCCAGGTGGCGTAGGCCAGCGCCGAGACGCCGAGGATGACGTAGTGATTGCGGCGTTGCTGTTTTTGCATCCGACCCTCCAGAGTGCGCTTGATGCTGCCGCCGATCACCGGACCGATGATCAGCGACAGGGTGGTGGCGAACACCGAGATGCCCAGCACGATCAGCGAGATCGTGAACATGCGCGCATGCGGTGTGCGCGGCACGATGTCCCCATAACCCACGGTGGACATGGTCTCCACCGCGTAATACAGCGCCGTACCCAGATCGCGGATGGGCGGCGCGTAGCCGTTGCCGAACCACAGGCTGCCCAGCATGCCGTACAGCAGAAGACCGCCGATGCTCAGCAACGCGAACAGCGATCCCGCGGCGATGCTGCTGCGATGGAAGCGCCGCGCCCACAGCAGCAGCACGCCCAGCTGCAGCAGGCACAACAGGAACAAGGGGCCGGTATGGTGCGCGGATACGAGCGCGTCACCCGCCCCGAGCAGGCTGAGCAGCAGCGTGATCACCCAGGCCAGGCGCGCGCGCGCCAGCAGGCCGAAACTCATCAGCACCAGACCCAGGCCCAGCAGCACGCGCGGCAGCACCAGCATGTCGGCCAGGCCCGCCGCGCCCTGCGTGGCGTTGAGCTCGCGCAGCGAGCTGGCCACGTGCGCGAACTGCGGGCGCACCAGCACGGCGCCGGCCACGGCGGCCAGCAACGCCGCGAGGGCCTGCGGGCCCTGCGCGGCCCAGAGCCGGCGCAGCGCTCCCAGGCGCGCTCTGGCGGCCCCCAGCAGCGAGCGCTGGCGCCGCGCCGGGCTCGGTGCGTCGTCGGCGCTCATCGCGGGAGCCGCGGGGCCGCGCGCACCGGCAGCAGCTTGCCGGGGTTGAACAGGCCGTCTGGATCCAGCGCCGCCTTGATCGCGCGCATCAGATCCAGCGCCACCGGGCTCTTGTAGCGCTCCAGCTCGGGCGTCTTGAGCTGGCCCACGCCATGTTCGGCGGAAAAGCTGCCGCCGCAGGCCGCCGCGGCATCGTGCACGATGCGATTGCACAGCTCCTGGTGCCGGGTCAGGAAATCCGCGCCATCGGCGCCCAGCGGGGCCTGCACGTTGTAATGCAGGTTGCCGTCCCCCAGGTGTCCGAACACGATCAGGCGCGCGCCGGGCAGCGCCTGCAGCACCAGCTCGGCGGTGCCCTCGACGAAAGCCGCCATGCGCGAGATGGGCACCGAGATGTCGTGCTTGATGTTCAGGCCCTCCTGCGCCTGGGCCAGCGGGATGTGCTCGCGCAGCGCCCACATCGCATCGGCCTGCGCCAGCGACTGGGCGACCGCCGCGTCGCGCACCAGTCCGCGCTCCAGCGCATCGCCGAGCACCTGTTCCAGGCGCTGCTGCGCGTGCTCCTCGCCTTCGCTGTCGGACAGCTCCAGCAGCACGCACCACGGCGCCTCCGGCTCGAACGGGCGCGCCAGTTGCGGGAAATGCTGCTCCACCAGGCGCAGGCTGTGCGCGCTCATCAGTTCGAAGCCGGTCAGCCCGGCGTCCAGCGCACCGCGCGCGAGCTCGAACAGGGCCACCGCGTCCGCCGCGTGCGCCAGCTGCGCCAGCGCCGTGCGCTGCGCGCGCGGGCGAGCGAACAAATGCAGGCTGGCCGCGGTGATCAGTCCCAGCGTGCCCTCGGCACCGATGAACAGGTCGCGCAGGTCGTAGCCCGTGTTGTCCTTGCGCAGGCTGGACAGGCCGTTCCAGATCTCGCCGCGCGCGGTCACCACCTCGAGGCCCAGGCACAGGGAACGCGCATTGCCGTAGCGCAGCACCGCGGTGCCGCCGGCATTCGTGGACAGCACGCCGCCGATGGTGGCACTGCCCTCGGCCGCCAGGCTGAGGGGAAACAACATGCCCTGCTGCGCGGCCGCCTCCTGCACCGTCTGCAGGATGCAGCCGGCCTCGGCGACCAGCACGCCGTCGGCCGGCGAAACGTCGCGGATACGGTTCAGCCGGCGCAGCGACAGCAGCAACTGCTGCCCGCTGGCGTCGGGCGTCGCGCCGCCGACCAGCCCGGTATTGCCCCCTTGCGGCACCACGGCCACGCCGTGCGCGGCGCACAGCTGCACCACCTCGGCCACCTGCGCGGTGTCCCCGGGCGAGGCCAGCGCCAGCGCGCGTCCCTGGTATCGGCCGCGCCAGTCGCGGGTCCAGGCGGCGATGTCCTCGGCCCGCTGCTGCACGTGGCCGGGCCCCAGCAGGGCCTGCAGCGCGTCGAGAAAGCGCTCGGTGGCGCGCGGCGAGTTCACGTCGGGGCTCCCAGGCGACGCGCCGCGTCGGCCAGGCGCCGTCCCAGCGCCTGCGCCAGATGCAATTCATCGTCGGTGGCCGCAAGCGCGGCGTCGGCACCCGCATGGTGGCTGGCCCCGTAGGGACTGCCGCCGCTGCGCGTGGCGCCCAGCCTGGCCTCGGTGTAGGGCAGTCCCACCAGCAGCATGCCGTGGTGCAGCAGCGGCAGCATCATCGACAGCAGGGTCGTCTCCTGTCCGCCGTGCAGGCTGCCGGTCGAGGTGAACACCGCGGCGGGCTTGCCCGCCAGCGCCCCGGAGAGCCACAGCGGCGCCGTCTGGTCCCAGAAGTATTTCATCGGTGCCGCCATGTTGCCGAAGCGCGTGGGCGAACCCAGCGCCAGCCCGACGCATTCCTGCAGATCGGCCAGTTCCACGTAGGGCGGCCCCTCGTGGGGAACCGGCGCATCCGGGATCTCCACGCGGGAGCTCACCCGTGGCACCGTGCGCACGCGGGGCAGCATGCCAGGCACTTCGGCCACCCCCCGCGCAATGGCTTCGGCGAGTTCGCGCGTGCCGCCGTGTACGCTGTAGTAGAGGATCAGAATTTCTTGCATGACCCAATCCTATGCGCGAGTGGACCACCCGGCCTGAAACGCTGCGCCTGCTGCGCACTCTGGGCGCGCTGCGCGCGCGCTTCGAGCAGTGCCGCCTGGCGCAGACGGCGGGCAGCCTGACCTTCACCACCCTGATCTCGCTGGTTCCGCTGCTGGCCGTGGGCCTGTCGCTGTTCACGGCCTTTCCCGCGTTTCATCAGATGGAACAGCACCTGCAGCAGCGCATGGCCAGCACCATGCTGCCGCCGCGCATCGGCGCCACCGTGCTGGAATACCTCAACGCCTTCGCCGCGCGCGCGGCCGGTCTCGGCATGGCCGGAGTGGCCGGGCTGGCGCTCAGCGCCACCTCGCTGATGCTGACGGTGGACCGCGCCCTCAACACCATCTGGTTCACCGCGCGCCCGCGCCCGCTGGGCCAGCGCGTGCTGCTGTACTGGGCGGCGCTGACCCTGGGGCCGCTGGCCATGGGTTCCACGCTCGCCGTCTCCTGGGCCGCGCTGGCCTCGCGCCACGGGCTGCTGCACCATATGCCGGGTGCGGCGGGGGCCTTCCTGACGGCACTGTCGTGGGTGTTCGTGGCGCTGGCGCTGGCCGCGCTGTACCGCTATTCGCCGAACGCCGACGTACGCTGGCCGGATGCCCTGGGAGGTGCGGCACTGGCCGCCGTGGGATTCGGCCTGGCCGGGCGCGTGTTCACCTGGTACGTGGGCAGCGCGGCGAACTTCACCGCCGTCTACGGCACCTTCGCCGCCTTGCCCATGTTCTTGTTGTGGATCTACTGCAGCTGGATGGTGGTGCTGCTCGGCGCGATGGTCGCGGCGCACCTGCCGTTGCTGCGCCTGCACGCGCAAGTGCAGGCGCGAGGCCCCGGCTCCGAGTTCCTGCTGGCCTTGCGCGTGCTGCGGCTGCTGGAACAATCGCGCGGCGTCGGCGACGCCGGGCGGGACATTCTCGCGCTGGCGTCCAGGCTGCGCTGCGATCCCCTGCACCTGCGCCCGTTGCTGGATCTGCTGGAGCGCCTGGGCTGGGTGGGCCGGGTGGCGCCCACGCCGCGTCACCACGCGGTGCGCTGGGCGCTGCTGGCCGATCCGCGGCAGGCCCCGGCCCACGCGCTGCTGGACCAGCTGGTGCTGGACCATCATGCAGCCGCCGGCAGCTCCGCGCGCCTGGCCGAGGCGTTGCAGCCGCTGCAGGCGCTCACGCTGCACGATCTGTTGCAGCGTGAAGACTCCTGAAACCCTCGCCGCTCGGCGCCCGCTCGGCCCGCCCGAATAACCCCATCGGCAAGGCAGGGGCTGTGGCGCGAGGCCCGGCGGGCGTGCACAATGCCCTCACGCTCGGGCCCGTTCCCCGCGGGGGTCCGGTCATGCCGCGCCAGCGCGGCGCCCTCCTTTGCCGACTCGAGGCGCGAACATGCAGATCACGGTCCATCGAGGTCCCGAGCTCTGGCGCGAGCCGCGCAGCATGGCGGCGGCCACCTACAACCTGGCGCGCACGCTGCAGATGCGCAGCGCCAACGGCGTGGCCTTCGTGCCCATCCGCAGCCTGCAGGTGCTGGCCATCGTCGACCGCGACGAATTCGTGTTCCTGGACAGCCAGCAACGCGCGCTCGCCCTGCTGGCCTGGGAGCGCCTGCGCCCCGACCACCGGACCGGGCTGGACCAGGCGGTGGACTTCGAAGCGGTGGGCTACGGCGAGCCCGCTCGCGAAACCATGCGCCGACTCCCTCGGGAGTTCCACGAGGCCCTGCACGCGGTGGCGCTGCGCCGGCGCGGCGACCAGCCCGCCACGCTGTTGCACCTTCCCCCGCGTGGCGGCCGCCGGGGGCACGGCGGCTGAGGCCGCGGGCTACTCGTCGTCGGCCAGTTCGGGGTCCCAGCCCCGCGCGCGGGCCTGTTCGATGGCCTGCTCGTAGATGGCGCGGTGGCGTTCCAGCAGTTCGGCGGGCAGTCGGCTGGGCAGGCCGCCGTGGCGATCCCATGCCTGCTCGACGCGCTGTGTGAGCTCCTGCATGCGTCCCAGGCTCCAGCCTGCGCAATCCTCGGCGTCGGGGATCAGACCGAACACGCGCGCATCCAGCACGATGCGCCCGAGCTGCGTCAGCCCATGGCGGTCGGCATGCAGCCCGGGGTAGACCGAAGCGGGGGTATTCATCGCGATGCTCCGCGGACGCCGTGGTCGACGAACTCCAGCGCGCTGCCGAAACGCTCGCTCAGGATCTGACCACCGCGTACCGCCAGGCCCAGGTCGCGCAGCAGGCCGTCGTTCAGGCCATAGCAGCAGGCATGCACCTCGACGCGCTGGCCCCGCGCCCAGGCGTCCTGCAACACCGTGGTGCGGCACACGTTGTGCGCCTGTTCCAGCGCGTTGAGTTCGCACAGGCGATCCCAGCGCCGCGCCTCGGGCACCGCGGCCAGGCGCTCGGCGTGGCGCTCCATGACGTCGCCCACGTGGCCCAGCCAGTTGTCCACCAGGCCGACCCGCGCGCCGTCGAGCACGGCCTTGACGCCGCCGCAGCCATAGTGCCCGACCACGAGGATGTGCTCGACCCGCAGCACGTCGACCGCGAACTGCAGCGTGGACATGGAATTCATGTCCGAGTGCGGCATCACGTTGGCCACGTTGCGGTGCACGAACACCTCGCCCGGCGCCAGGTCGATCACCTCGTTGGCGGGAACGCGCGAATCCGCGCAGCCGATCCAGAAATACTTCGGCGCCTGCTGGCGCGCCAGCGTGGGAAAGAAGTCCGGGCGGGTCTCGCTGACGCGGCGTACCCAGCGCCGGTTGTTGTCGAACAGCGCGGCGTAGTCGGGATCGAATTCCGGGGGCATGGGGGTCCTGATGCTGGTGAATGCGCTCCATGCTACCCGCTCCCTACTCCCTTGCCGGGTCGTGCGCAAGCAAAGACACCCTGGCGCTTGGGCGCATGGCCCATGGGGAATGTGGGCCATGCGCCACAGGCGCGGAGTCAGAAACTGTGCGAGATCCCCAGCGCCACACCGTTGGAATTGCGCCCGACGATGCCGTGCACCACGTCGCCGGCGGCCCCCACCGCCAGGTCGGTGCCCAGGCGGGTCGGCGTGGCGCCTTCATTGGCGATGTGCGCCGCGGACACATAGGCGATCGTGCGCTGCGACAGCTGATAGCTGTAGCCCAGCGCGTATTGCGTGGCATAGGAGGCGTCCAGATGCGTGGGTCGCGGCGCCATGGAATCGGCATAGCGCCCCATCGAGGCCATCAGACTGCCGCGCCCGAGCGGGAGTCGAACCCCCACGTTGATCATGCGCTGGTCGCCGTTGGCATCGTTGGAGCTTCCCTGCTCGCCTTGCACGAACAGGTCCAGCGTCCCCAGGTTCAGGCTGGCGTAGGCCGCCCACAGCCGATAGGTGTCGCCCAGCGATGGCTCCGGGATCGCCTGCACCCGCCGCCACTGCCCCCAGTCGACCCCCAGCGCGAGCGCGCCGCCGCGGTACTGCGCGGCGAACAGCAGGGCCGTCGGGTCGCGCGCATCGTCCGGGTCCTGCCAGGTACCCGAGCCACGCGTGTGGGGCGAATACTGGGCCTGCACGCTGAATCCCCCGACCTCGGGCGCGAACCAGGTCACCGCCTGACTGGCCCGCCCCATGCCCACGCCCATGCGGTTGTTGCCCACCAGCGAGAGATTGCCCACCTGGCCGAGGTAGGCATTGTCGAAGGCATCGCCGTTCCCCGAGTGCAGGTTCACCAGCGTGACCTGGCGCCCCATGCGCAGCGTGCCCAGGCTGCCCGAAAGCCCGAGCCAGGCCTCGCGCTGCATGAACCCCCCGCCCGAACAGTAGGGATCGCCGCCGGAGTCGAGCTGGTTCAGCCCGACCCCGCAAAAGCCCGTCTCCGCCTTGAAATCGAGCTTCAGCCCGGGCATGAGCTGGCTGCTGCCGCGCAGGCCCAGGCGCGATCCGGTGACGCCGCCGGCGCCCATGCCGGTGATCGACGTGGCGATCGGTGGGGCATCGGGGTCGGAGGAATGCTGGCGCACGCCGCTGAAGCGCGCCACGCCGACGTCGATCGAGCCGTACAGCTGGAGAGAGGTGTCCTGCGCCTGGGCGCCGCCGCAGCAGGCGGCCGCGCCGGCGCCCACCAGAACAAGCCATCGTGAGTGTTTCATGGTCGGTTTCGCGTGATCGAGACCGAGGGCCTTCGTTCACGCCGCGACCGGGATCGACGGCATGCTCCTCCGCGCGCCCTCGAATGCGAGGGGGAGGAGCAGCTTGTAGGGTTGGCGACGCCCGAACGCCGCCCACGACCACGCGACCCAACGGGCTGTCAGGTCAGCGGGTCATGCTGCGTGGACGCGACAGCGCGGACCGTGCGCCAAAGGCGCGCCCCGCGCCGGGACGGAATCAGGCGCCGCAAAGGCGGGCGCGGGCCGCCTGGTATTCGGCCTGCAGGCGCCGCACCAGGGCGCCCGCGCCCAGCACCTCGTGCACCGCGCCGATGCCCTGCCCGCATCCCCAGATGTCCTTCCAGGCCTTGGCGCCGCCGATGGCGGCGGCGAAGTCCATCTGGCTGGGGTCTCCCTCGGGCAGGTGCTCGGGGTCGAGCCCGGCGGCCACGATGGAGCCGCGCAGGTAATTGCCCAACACCCCGGTGAACAGGCTGGAGTAGACGATGTCGCGCGCGCTGGAATCGACCACCATCTGCTTGTAGGCGCCCACTGCGCGCGCCTCCTCGGTGGCGATGAAGGCGCTGCCGATGTAGGCCAGGTCGGCGCCCATGGCCTGCGCGGCGAGGATCGACTCGCCGCGCGCGATCGCACCCGACAGCACCAGCGGCCCGTCGAACCAGGCCCGGATTTCCTGCACCAGCGCGAACGGCGACAGCGTGCCCGCGTGCCCGCCGGCGCCGGCCGCCACCGCGATCAGCCCGTCGGCGCCCTTCTCGACGGCCTTGTGGGCGAAGCGGTCGTCGATCACGTCGTGCAGCACGATGCCGCCCCAGGCGTGCACCGCCTGGTTCACTTCCGGACGCGCGCCCAGCGAGGTGATCACCAACGGCACGCGATAGCGCGCGCACAGTTCCATGTCGTGCTCGAGGCGCTCGTTGCTGCGGTGCACGATCTGATTCACCGCGAAGGGCGCCGCCGGCTGCTCGGGATGCTCGCGATCCCAGGCGGCCAGCGCCTCGGTGATCTGCGCCAGCCACTCGTCGAGCTGGGAAGCCGGCCGGGCGTTCAGCGCCGGAAAGCTGCCCACGATGCCCGCGGTGCACTGGGCGATCACCAGTTCGGGGTTGGAGATGATGAACAGCGGCGAGCCGATCACCGGCAGGCGCAGGCGGGACAGGACGGCGGGCAGGGACATGGACGGTTCTCGGGAACGGGGCCGAAGCGGCCCGGAACGACGCCGCCCCGCGCGGGGCGGCGTCGGGCACGGCCCGCAGTGGCGGGCCTAGAAAGCCTCGACGGGAAGCGCCATGACGCTGTCGGCGCCGTCGACCACGGCGCCGCGCAGCGCCGCGCAGCGCGGCAGCAGATGGGTGCAGAAGAATTCGGCCGTGGCCTGCTTGGCTCGCGCGAAGTCCCCCTCCCCGGCGGGCAGCGCAGCGGCCGCCAGCCAGGCACGCCCCATCTGCCAGCCGGCGAACAGATAACCGCACAGCATCAGATAGGGCACGCTGCCGGCATAGGCCCTGGCCGGCGCCTCGGCGCCGTTGCGCACCAGAAACTCGACCACCTCGGCGTAGGCGCCGAGTGCCTCGTCCAGGCGGGCGGCCAGCACGCGCGCGGCATCGCCCGGATGGGCGGCCAGTTCCTGCCGGGTCGCGCGCACGCGCTCGGCGAAGCGCCCGGCCAGCGCACCGGCGTCGCGCAAGGTCTTGCGGCCGACCAGGTCGTTGGCCTGGATCGCCGTGGTGCCCTCGTAGATGGGCAGGATGCGCGCGTCGCGGTAATGCTGGGCGGCGCCGGTTTCCTCGATGAAGCCCATGCCGCCGTGCACCTGCACGCCCAGCGAGGTCACCTCGAGGCTGATCTCGGTGCTGAAGCCCTTGACCACCGGCACCAGGAATTCGTAGTCCGCCGTATGCTCGGCACGCCGCGCCGCATCGGGCTCGCCGATGCCCAGGTCGTGCAGTCCGGCGGCCACCAGGGCCAGCGCACGCGCGCCCTCGGTGAGCGCGCGCATGGTCATGAGCATGCGCCGCACGTCGGGGTGGTGCACGATGGTCGTGGACTCGCGCGCGCCGGGCGGGCGCGATTGCACGCGCTGGCGCGCGTAGGACGCGGCCTGCTGGTAGGCACGCTCGGCGAGCCCCACCCCCTGCATGCCGACGGCGTAGCGCGCGGCGTTCATCATGATGAACATGAACTCCAGGCCGCGTCCGGGCTCGCCCACCATCTCGGCGATGGCGCCTGGGCCCACATCGCCCTTGTCGTCGCCGTACAGCAGCACCGCGGTCGGGCTGGCCTTGATGCCCAGCTTGTGCTCCAGCGAGGCACACCACACGTCGTTGCGCCGACCGTCGTCGAGCACCTTCGGCGCGATGAACAGCGAGATGCCCTTGACCCCGGCGGGCGCGTCCGGCAGGCGCGCGAGCACGAGGTGGACGATGTTGTCCGCCATGTCGTGCTCGCCGTAGGTAATGAAGATCTTCTGCCCGAACAGCCGGTAGCTTCCGTCGTCCTGCGGCACGGCGCGCGTGCGCACCAGCGCGAGGTCGGATCCGGCCTGGGGCTCGGTCAGGTTCATCGTGCCGGTCCACTCGCCCGACACCAGGCGCGGCAGGTAGCGCGCCTGCTGCGCAGGCGACCCGGCGGTGAGCAGGGCCTCGATGGCCCCGTCGGTGAGCAGCGGGCACAGCGCGAAACTCAGGTTGGCGCTGTTGAGCATTTCGTTGCAGGCGGCGCCGATCAGCTTGGGCAGGCCCTGCCCGCCATGCTCCTGCGGGTGCTGCAGCCCCTGCCAGCCGCCCTGGGTGAAGCTCGCGTAGGCCTCGCGGAAGCCCGGCGAGGTGCTCACCGCGCCGTCCTTCCAGGTCGAGGGCTGGGTATCGCCGCCACGGTTCAGCGGCGCCACGACCTCGCGCGCGAATCGCGCGCACTCGTCGAGCACCGCGGCGGCCGTCTCGGCATCCGCGCCGGCCTCGCGGTAGGCGGGGGTGGCCGCGACCTCGTCCAGCCCGGCGAGCTTGCCGAGCACGAACAGCATGTCCTTCACCGGGGCGTTGTAGTCACTCATCGGGGCATCCAGCAGGAGGATTCGGCCGGGATCGCCCGGCCCGGGGGAAAGTCAGAGCGCGCCCACCATCTCGGGCACGGCGGTGAACAGGTCGGCCACCAGGCCGTAGTCGGCCACGCCGAAGATCGGGGCCTCCTCGTCCTTGTTGATGGCCACGATGACCTTCGAGTCCTTCATGCCCGCCAGGTGTTGGATGGCCCCGGAGATGCCGACCGCCACGTACAGCTGCGGGGCGACGATCTTGCCGGTCTGCCCCACCTGCCAGTCGTTGGGCGCGTAGCCGGCGTCCACCGCGGCGCGGCTGGCGCCCAGCGCCGCTCCCAGCTTGTCGGCCAGCGGGGTCATCACGGCCTCGAAGTTCTCCTTCGAACCCAGCCCGCGCCCGCCCGAGACCACGATCTTCGCGCCGCCCAGCTCCGGGCGCTCGCTCTTGGTCTGCTCGCGCCCGACCAGCCGGCTCCGGCCGCTGTCGGCGGCCGCCTCGACCGTCTCCACCGCGGCGCTGCCGCCCTCGGCGGCCACCGGGTCGAAGCCGGTGGTGCGCACCGTGATCACCTTGACCTTGTCGGCGCTCTGCACGGTGGCGATGGCGTTGCCGGCGTAGATCGGGCGGTCGAAGGTGTCGGGAGCCAGCACGTGGATGATGTCGGAGATCTGCATCACGTCCAGCAGCGCCGCCACGCGCGGCATCACGTTCTTGCCCGAGGCGGTGGCCGGCGCCAGGATGTGGCTGTAGGCCGGCGCCAGCGCGACGATCTGCGCCGCCAGGTTCTCCGCCAGCGCATCGCCCAGTTGCGGCGCATCCGCGCACAGCACCTTGCTCACGCCGGCGATGCGCGCGGCCGCCTGCGCGGCGCCGCCGCAACCGCTGCCCGCCACCAGCACGTGCACCTCGCCGCCGCAGGCGGCGGCCGCGGCCACCGTGTTGAGGGTCGCCGCCTTGACGGCCTGGTTGTCGTGTTCGGCAATGACGAGTGCACTCATCTC
>JAJZUV010000035.1 GCA_021848345.1 Pseudomonadota bacterium
CGTCGGGGCTGGCGCCGGTGTTCGTCAAGCAGGTGATCGACGTGCTGCGCACGACCATCGGCGGGGGCACCTCGCTGCTGATCGCCGAGCAGAACGTGGCCTTCCTGGCGCTGGCCGACCGCGGCTATCTGCTGGACCACGGCAAGGTGCGCGCCAGCGGCACCCGCGAGGAGCTCGAGGCCAGCGACGCCGTGCGCGAGGCCTACTTCGGGCTGTGAGCGGCAATTTGCGCGGAGGTCCAGCGATAGCTGGGCTGCGACGCGCTGCCGCCGATCAGCAGCTGTTCCGGCATGCGCGGCGGGTGCGTCGAGCCTTTCGCGGGCACCGGTGCGAGGCGTAGGCGCAACACTCGGCCGAGACCCTCCACGCTGCCGCTGCCCGACCAGTTCCCCGAGTTTTCACGCAATTCCAGCGCCTCCAGCGTGGCCGCGCCCTGCGCGACGGCCGCGCGCGCGTCCAGCGCGCTGAACGTGGTCGATGCGTGTGCCATGGCGCGCCCGGGCGCGCGCAGGTCCACGCCCTGCAGTTCGCCCTTGCCCATGGTCAAGGTGACGCTGCCGTCGGTGCTCCGCGGCGTCGTGGCGGTCGGCGCCCGCCAGGTCAGCTCGGTGCTCAGCGTCGCGCTTCCCTGCAGCGCCGCGTGCCCCACGAGGTCATCGAGCAGCGAGCCCATGGACACCTTGTCCAGGTGGGCCTGCAGCGTGGCGCGACGCGCATCCAGCGAGGCGCTGCCATGGGCCTGCAGCGTGCCGCCCCAGGCCTGGCCCTGCAGGCCGTCGAGCACCAGATCCGAGGCGTCGTCGTGCGCCTGCACCTGCAGCTGCGAAAGTCTCAGCGACCCCCAGTGCAGCGAGTCGGCCTGCAGGCTCAGGTTCGCCGCGGGCAGTTCGTGCAACCAGGCGCCGGTACGTGCCCAGGTCGCCGCGTCGGGCAGCGGCCCGAGCTCCAGCGCGCCGGCCCGCGCCTGGATCTGCCAGCCGGTGGCCTCGTGGCGCAAGTCGAGCCGTAGCGGCGAGCCCGGGTGGTCGCCCTGCAGTTGCAGGCGCAGTCCCTTGTCGCCGGAGTAGCTGCCCTTGCCTTGCGCCTGCCATTGGCCGGCCCGCGGCGGCGTGCCCCAGGTGGCATGCGCCTGCAGCGCGTCGATGCGCACATCGCCCGCGCGCAGGTTCAGGTGCGCGCCGAGTTGCAGCGCGAGGCTCAGGGGTTGCGGCGCGGCGCGGCTGAACTGCAGACGCAGGTCGGGCAGTTGCAGATTGTCGTCGGGGCCGTCGCCCGCGCCCGCGCGCAATTCCACGTGCAGCGTGCGCGGTGCCGCTCCCAGCAGCGCCTGGCTGCGCAGCGCCGCGGCGTGCACCCTGTTTCCGCGCCACTCGAGCAGCGGCTCCTCGAGTTGCAGTTGCAGCGGCTGGCCGTCGCGTGTGCGGCCCTGGGCGCGCACCCGAAGATCCTGGATCAGCAGGCTGGGGGTCGGTCCAGCGCTCCAGTGCAATTGGGCTCGCAGATTGCTCAGCAGATGCGCATCGCCCGCCATGCGACTGTCGCTGCGCAGCAGCAGATTGCGCAGCGACAGGCCGGAGCCCGAGTCCGCATGCAGCTGTCCCTGCAGGTCGAAGCTGGCCGTCGCACTGGGCGACGCCAGCACCGCGCGCCCGCGCAGGGTCAGCGAATGCCAACCCGCGCGCCCGATGCCGCTGGCGCTCCCATCCACCGCGCTGAGCCGGCCGTCCAGACCGCGGGTCAGGTCGCGCAGCACGATGTCGCCGTCCTGCACGCTCAATTGGTGGATGTCCAGCGCGGGCATCTTGCTGCCGGGCGCCGACAGCAGGTCCGCGAAATTCCAGTGTCCGTTGGCGTCCCGGCGCAATTCCAGGTGCGGGGCATCGAAGGCGATGCCATCGACCACGAAGCGTCGCCGCAACAGCGCCAGGGGGTCCAGGTGCAAACGCATGTCCGCGGCCTGGGCGAAGGGTGTGCGACCGTCGGCTTCGCTCAGGCGCATCGGCCCCGTCTGCAGCGTGAAGGGCGGGAACAGGCGCAGGCGCAGGGTGCCCGGCAATTCCAGGCGGCGGTGATACCGCAGTTGCACCGAGGTGATGAGTACCGACTTGAAGGCGTCGGGATTGAAGGCCAGCAGCGCCAGGCCCACCCCGCCGACCAGCAGGATGGCCAGCGCCAGCAGCGCCGCGACGAGAATGCGGATCAGGCGCGCGGCCATGCGGCGGCGGGCACCCGCCCGGTGTGGCGCGAGGGCGGCGAGGCGGATTCGCGGGAGTGCGGGCTGGGCATGGTGCGGCAGGCTCCGGGTGGCCCGAGGGTGCACAATGCACCCCATGGTCCTCGGACCAAGGAATCAGGCATTTGCGATGGATTCTAGACATAGCGAAGAGGGCACGTTCATGCTGGGCGACGATGTCGCGGTGGTAGGTGGCGGACTGGTGGGCAAGGCGGCCGCGCTCGCGCTGGCCCGGGCCGGGCTGCGCGTGAGCCTGTGCGGCGCGCGGGCGGCTCCCGGGGCGGTCCCGCAGGGCTTCGCGCAGCGCATCTACGCGCTCAATGCCGCCTCCCGCGATCTTCTCCAGGCGCTGCGTGCCTGGGATCAGATTCCGGACGAGCGCGTCCAGGGGGTGCAGGCCATGCGCATCGTCGCCGATGGCGCGGCGCTGCGGTTCGATGCCTATGCGCAGGGCGTCGAGTCGCTGGCCTGGATCGTCGAGTCCGACGCCGTCGAGCGCGCACTGGACCTGGCGCTGCGCTTCGAGCGCGGCGTGCAGGCGGTTTCCGACACCGTGGCCGAGGCGCGGCGGGAGCGGGACGGCTGGGAACTCGAACTCGCGGGCGGCGCCCGCCTGCGCGCCGGCCTGCTGGTGGGGGCCGACGGGCGCGCGAGCCGCGTGCGGGAATGGAGCGGCATCGGTCTGCGCTCACGCCCCTACGAACAGACCGCGGTGGTGTGCAACTTCGACTGTGCGGGCCCGCACGGCGCGACTGCGCGCCAGACCTTCACCGCCGACGGCGGCGTGCTGGCCTTGCTGCCCCTGCCCGGGCAGCAGGTTTCGCTGGTGTGGTCCGCCCCCGAGGCACTGGCCGAGGAATTGCGCCAACTCGCCCCGGAGCAGCTCGCGCAGCGCGTGGAGTGCCAACTGGGTGCGCTGCAGGCCGGGCATCTGGCGCCGCTGCGCGCCGCGGGCACGGTCGGCGCCTGGCCGCTCGTGTTGCAGCGCGCCGACAGCGTGGTCGCCGAAGGCGTGGCTCTGCTGGGCGATGCCGCGCACGTGGTGCACCCGATGGCCGGCCATGGCCTCAATCTGGGCCTGCAGGACGTGCAGGCCCTGGCCGCCGTGCTGGGCCGGCGCTCGGCCGGCGAGGCGCTCGGCCATCTGCCGCTGCTGCAGCGCTACGCGCGTGCCCGCGCCGAGCAGGTGCTGGCGCTGGAGCTGGCGACCGACGGCTTGCACCGTCTATACTCCCCTGGGCTTCGATGGGCGGCGCCGCTGCGGGCGCTGGGCCTGCGCGCGACCGATCGGCTGCCCCTGCTGAAATCCTGGCTGGCGGGCTATGCTTCGGGGCGATCGGTGCTGACCTGAACGCGGCGCCGACTTCGCCCGAGAAACCCGGATGGCCGCGATGCCTCGCGCCGCCCGGCAGCGTCCCGGCCTCTTTCGCACGAGAATCCCGCCATGAACTTCCGTCGTTTCCTGATCAGCGCGGTCGGCGCGCTGGCCCTGCTGGCCGGCGCCGCGCACGCGGCCGACAACACCGAAGGGGTGCGGCGCGCTCTGTCCAAGGTGCTGCCCAACTTCCCCGCCTCCGCGCACATTGTCAAGACACCCTATGCCGGGCTCTACGAGGTGGACTTCGGCGACCACGTGTTCTACACCGACGCCACCGGCACCTTCCTGTTCGCCGGCAACATCCTGGACACCCGCTCCGGCGTCAACGTCACCCAGGCGCGCGTGCAGCAGTTGCAGAAGGTGGAGTGGAACAAGCTGCCCCTGAAGGACTCCTTCAAGGTGGTCTACGGCAACGGCGCGCGCCAGGTGGCGGTGTTCGAGGATCCCTACTGCCCCTTCTGCCGCGAGTTCGACAAGAACCTGGCCAAGGCTGGGAACATGACCGTGCACGTGTTCCTGTACCCGGTGATCAGCAAGGACTCCCCCGCCAAGTCGCGCCAGATCTGGTGCGCCCCCGATCGCGGCCAGGCCTGGCTGGCCTGGATGGGCGAGCACAAGGAGCCGCCCGTGGCGCCTGCCAGCTGCAACTCCGAGGCACTGCAGGCCAACCTGGCCCTGGGCCAGAAGCTCAACATCCAGAGCACCCCCACCACCTTCCTGCATGACGGCACCCGCATCACCGGCGCTCTCGAATACGCCGACCTGGTGAAGGCGCTCGACTCCGTCAAATAGGCGCACGCCCATGCCCGGCGTCGTCGCGACGAGCCGCCGCGGCGCTGCCGGGCTGGCGCAAGGCCGCGCGCGGGCATCTGGGCGCTGGCGCGAACTGCCCGGTGCCGCGGCCTGCGCGCCGCGAGAGCTGCTTCCGTTCCTGCTCGAACGCGGCTCCCTGAGCCAGCTGCTGCGCGCGCATGGCCGCGAGTTTCGCGTGCTGCGACTGGGGCAGGGCCTGCATGCGGGCCCCGCCGGCGTGCTGTGGACTCGCGAGGTGCTGCTGCTGCTCGATGGCGTGCCGGTGGTGTGGGCGCGCAGCGTGCTGCCGGCCGATGCGCTGCGCGGCGCCTGGCGCGCCTTGCGCGGCTTCGGCACGCGCGCGTTGGGAGACTGGTTGTTCCAGCGCGGCGATGTGCGACGCGGTCCGCTCGAACTGCGTCGCCTGGGCGGCGCCGACCCCGCGGCGCGCGCGGTTGCCCGCGCGCTGGCGCGAACGGGTTTTCGCGCCGAGACGCCCGGGAACGCAACGCTGTGGGCCCGGCGCTCGGCCTTCGTGCGTCGTGGCAGTGAGCTGGCGCTGACCGAAGTGTTCCTGCCGCCCGCCAAGCGCCTGCGTCGAGGCGCCTGAGCCGCGCAGGGCGCGTTCAGCCCGGCTCGCGGCTGGCGCGCGCCAGCGCCACCAGCGCCTCGCGCACCGCCCCGGCGTCGGGCGCGGGTTGTCCGAAGTCGAAGCGCAGCACGCGTTCGTCGGCGCGCACATCGAAACCGTCCACATCCACGCCGATCATGCGCACGCTGGTCGGCAGCGCCCCGTGCACGTGGCCGCAGTAGGCGCGCAGGTTGGGCTCGTGGTCCGCGTTCATGTGCTCGAGGATCGACTCCTCGCTCTCGCCCAGGCTGTTCGCGGGCGGCGCGAAGTCCGCGGCGTCGATCCAGTGGATGCTGCCGAAGCCGCCGATGTAGCGCACCGCCTGCACCTTCAAACGGTAGAAGTGGAAGTCGTGCATCGCGAAGTAGTCCTCGGCCTCGGGAAAGCGCCGCAGGTAGCGCGGCCCCAGCGCGTGCTTGTCCGGCAGACGCTCGGCGCGGCCCACCAGGGTGACGCGTCCGGCTGCCTGGGGGTCTTGCGCGCAGGGATGCGCGATCAGGCTGCAGCGCGGGTCGGCGTCCAGGTTGCGCGTGTGTTCGGCCAGCGTGGAGATCAGGATCACCGGGCTGCCTTCGTGGTCCAGCACGAAGGGCGCGATGGAGCCGAACGGGGCTCCGTCCAGGCGTTTCGACAAGGTGGACAGCACCCCGTGCGGATGCGTGCGCACGAAGCGACGCGCCTCGACGGCGCGATCGGGCCTGGGGTCGGTGGCGGACATGGCGGGTCTTGCGGGCGGGATCGGTACGTGCATTTTGCGCCCATCCCCCAGCCCCTCCGGCCGGGCAGGCATCCGGCAACGTCCTCACGCTTTGTGCGGGATGCGGAACTTTCCGCACGCGACGCACTCTATGTCTTGGCGGGCACTGTTTCGGCGCCTCGTGCCCGCACCAGGCCGGGCCCGCCACGGGCCCCTTCGTTCCACCGTCGTTCCACCTTCGATCCGCCCCGCACGCCATGAGCCAGAGCAGCCAGAAATTCATCGCCCGCAACCGCGCGCCTCGAGTGCAGATCGAGTACGACGTCGAAACCTACGGAAGCGAGAAGAAGGTCCAGCTTCCCTTCGTCATGGCGGTGCTCGCCGACCTGGCTGGCAGGTCGGAACGGCGCATTCCCGACGTCGCGCAGCGGCGCTTCGCCGAGATCGATGTCGACAACTTCGACGAACGCGTGAAGGCCCTCGCCCCGAGGGTGTGCTTCACCGTGCCCAACACGCTGGGCGGGGAGGGGCAGTTGTCCGTCGACCTGAGTTTCGAGGCCATGGAGGACTTCTCCCCCGCCGCGGTGGCCTCCAAGGTGGGCGCGCTGCAGTACCTGCTGCGTGCGCGCACCCAGCTCGCCAACCTGCAGACCTACATGGACGGCAAGTCGGGTGCCGAGGAACTGGTCCGCCAACTGCTGCGCGATCCCGAGATGCTGCGGGCGCTGGCCCAGCTTCCGCCGCCCGACGCCGCGGCCGACGCGGCCACCGCGCCTGACGCTTCCGATGCCTCCGACGCCTCCGACGTTCCCCAGCCCGAAGCTCCTGGCTCCGAAGCCCCACGGGCCGACGGGGCACCGCGTCCCTGAGACCGCCCGGCGGACCTTGCGCGCCGCATCCTCGCCCGTTGCCACGCCCTTGGCCATTCGTCTCCTCCATTCCGGCACCCATGTCCCAGCTCTCTCCGAACCTTCCCGCGGACGCCGCCGCGCCGACTCACGACGTCGCGCCGCGATCCATCGATACCGTCGTGCCCGCCGCCGATGGCGAGGTGATCCAGCTGCGACGCATCGCCGAGGAATTCCGTCCTCGCGGCGATCTCCAGCGGGCCGCGGTCGAGAGCGCCGTGCGCACGCTGGCCGAGCAGGCCCTCGTGCACAGCCCCACGGTCAGCGACGACGCCTACGCCAGCATCGAGGCGGTGATCGCCGCCATCGACGCCAAGCTCACCGAGCAGATCAACCTGATCCTGCACCACGAGCAGTTCCAGGCCCTGGAGGCCGCGTGGAGGGGCTTGCACCATCTGGTGTCCAACACCGAGACCGACGAGATGCTCAAGATCCGGTTCATGGACCTGAGCAAGGACGAACTGCGCCGCACGATGCGCCGCTACAAGGGCGTCGCCTGGGATCAGAGCCCGCTGTTCAAGCGCCTGTACGAGGACGAATACGGGCAGCTCGGCGGCGAGCCCTACGGCTGCGTGGTGGCGGATTACTACTTCGACCACGGCGCGCCCGACGTGGACCTGCTGGGCGCGATGTCGCGGGTGTGCGCCGCGGCGCACGCTCCGCTGCTGGCCGGCGCGGCGCCGTCCACGCTGCAGATGCAGAGCTGGCAGGAACTGGCCAATCCCCGCGATCTGGCCAAGATCACCGGCAATCTCGAGCACGTCGCATGGAACAGCCTGCGCGACACCGACGACGCGCGCTACGTGGGTCTGGCCATGCCCCGTTTCCTGGCGCGGCTTCCCTACGGTGCGCGCACCAATCCGGTGGACGAATTCCACTTCGAGGAGCGCACCGACGGCAGCGACCACCGCAACTACGTGTGGGCCAACGCGGCCTACGCACTGGCCGTGAACATCAACCGAAGCTTCAAGGAGTTCGGCTGGTGCTCGATGATCCGCGGGGTCGAGTCCGGCGGCACCGTGGAGAGCCTGCCCTGCCATACCTTCCCCACCGACGACGGCGGCTTCGACATGAAATGCCCCACCGAGATCGCCATCTCCGACCGCCGGGAGGCGGAGCTGGCGCGCGCGGGCTTCATCCCCCTGGTGCATCGCAAGGGCACCGACCATGCCACGTTCATCGGGGCCCAGTCGCTGCAGCGAGCGCAGATCTACGCCGACCCGGACGCCACGGCCAATGCCCAGCTTTCCGCGCGCCTGCCGTACCTGTTCGCGAGCACGCGCTTCGCGCACTACCTCAAGGCCATCGTGCGCGACAAGATCGGCTCCTTCAAGGAGCGCGAGGACATGCAGCGCTGGCTCAATGAATGGCTGATGCAGTACGTCGACGCCGATCCGGCCAACTCCTCGCAGGCCACCAAGGCCCGGCGCCCGCTGGCCGCGGCGGAGGTCGTGGTCGAGGACGTGGACGGCAATCCCGGCTACTACCAGGCCAAGTTCTTCCTGCGCCCGCATTTCCAGCTCGAGGGCCTGACGGTCAGCCTGCGCCTCGTCGCGCGCCTGCCCTCGGTCCCCGGCAAGCCCTGATGCGCGACCGCGCGGGCCCTTCGTCTTCCCACCCCGGCGAGTCCGTTCCATCGCGTTCGCTCGCCGCCCACCCCAAGGAAACATCATGGCACAGGACATTTTTCTGAAACTCGACGGAGTCGACGGCGAGAGCCAGGACGGATCGCACAAGGACGAGATCGAAGTGCTCAGCTGGAGCTGGGACATGACCCAGAGCGGAGCCATGCACAGCGGAAGCGGCGGCGGCGCCGGCAAGGCCCAGGTGGGCGACCTGCAATTCCAGCACCGCCTCGACCGTGCCAGCCCCAACCTGATGCGCATGTGCCTGACCGGCAAGCACATCGCCAAGGCGGTGCTGACCGTGCGCAAGGCCGGTGGCGAGCCCCTCGACTACCTCAAGCTGACCATGGAGGACGTGCTGGTCACGCGGGTGCACCCGAGCGTGGACGGCGCGCAGTCCGAGCGCGGGCAGGAAAGCGTGAGCCTGTCCTTCGCGAAGGTCACGCAGGAGTACCAGGTGCAGAACCAGCAGGGCGGCCCCGGCGGGACCATCACCGCCGGTTACGACCTCAAGCGCAACCAGGAGGCGTGATGAGGGCACCGTCCGAATCCACGCCGTTGCGGGCCTCGGCGATGCGGCGTGCGCGTCGCCTGTGCCTGCATTCCGGCATGGGCCTGGTCGCGGCCGGGATGCTGGGGGCCTGCGCGTCCGGCGCCGCGGGCGGTGCGCCCGCGCCCGGCGCGCTGAAGCTGGACCTGAGTCTGCAGGCCGCGTCCGACGTCAACCCCAACGAACGGGGAAACCCCGCCCCGATCCTGGTGCGGCTCTACGAGCTCGGGTCGCGCGATCCCTTCGACACCGTCGACTACTTCGGTCTGGCCTCGGACGACAAGGCCGCGCTGGGCGCCAGCCTGCTGCGTGTGGAGGAATTCGTGCTGCGCCCCGGCGAAGTCCGCAGGGTGCAACGCGAGGCGGCCCCGGGCATGGCCGTGCTGGGCGTGACGGCCGCCTACCGCGACCTGCCCCAGGCCACGTGGCGAGCCAGCCGCGAGGTGCCGCAACCGCGGGCGCACTGGTTCGATGCCGTGCTTCCCACGCCCGTCTTCCGGGCCGAGATCCACCTGCGCGCGCGGGCGGTCGAGATCGTCGTCCCTCGCTGAGCCAGGGTCCCTCCAGTCGCGAAGCCGCGAGGCCCAAACGGAACGCATGCATGGTCTGGTACAACAAGGTGAGCTGGAGCGAGGGGCTGTTCCTGTCCCCGCAGATGTTCCAGCAGCAGGAACGCTACCTGGAGCTGCAGACCCACAGGCGCTGCGAGCCCCTGGGTGCGTTGTTCTGGGGCTTCCAGGCCCTGGCCATCGAGACGGGCGCGCTGGCTTCGGGGCGTCTGGAGCTCACCCATGCACGCGGGGTCTGGCCCGATGGCATGGCGTTCGAGATTCCATCGCTGGCGGCTCCGCCCGCGGCCCTGCGCCTCGATGCCGAACACGCCGGCCACGACATCGTGCTCGCGTTGCCGCGTTGCGTGCCCCAGACGCAGGACGTTTGCTACGAACACGAGGCGCCTGGCGTCTTCCGCCACGTCGTGTTCGACGCCGAATTGCAGGATGTGCAGCCCACCAGTCAGGGCGCGCGCAGCGTGCAACTGCTCAGGCAATGCCCGCGGCTGATCCCGAAGGCCTCGCTGCCCGAGGGCTGGATGTGGCTCACGGTCGCCCGCGTCGCCGCCGTGCACGCGGACGGCAGTGCCGAACTCGACCCGCGGCGACTGCCTCCCTGCACCGCGGTCGAAGCCAGCGACGTGCTCGTGCGCTGGCTGACCGATCTGCAGGCGCAACTCGAACAGCGCGCCGCGTCGCTGGCGCAACGCCTGACCGGCGAGTCGCGCATGCAGTCCTCGGACGTGGCCGATTTCCTGCTGCTGCAGGTTCTCAACGCCCACGAGAGCCGTCTGGCGCACGTCCTGCGCGTCGGGCGCGCGTCTCCCGAACGAGTCTACGGCCTGCTCGCGCGCCTGGACGCCGAGTTGTCCACCTACCTGCGAGGCGACACCCGCCGTCCCATCGCCCTGCCAGGCTACGACCATGCGGATCCCGGCCCCGGCTTCACGGCCTTGTTCAACGACCTTCGCGACCTGCTGCACCGAAGCTTGCGCCGCGGTGCCGAACCGATCGAGCTGCGCGAGGAATCCCATGGCATGCGCGTCGGAACCATCGATCCCGCCGAGCTGCGACAGTTCGCTTCCCTGGTCATCTCGGTCGGCGCCGACATCGAGCCCGATGCCCTGCTGCAGCAGTTCATGACCCAGGCCAAGGTCGGCCCCATCGAGCGCCTGCCCGAACTCGTGCGCCTGCACCTGCCCGGGATCGCGCTGCGGCCGCTTCCGGTGGCGCCGCGCCAGATTCCCTACCGCTCCGAGCAGGTGCATTTCCAGCTCGAGGCCGACGGGCCGCTGTGGCAGCAACTGCTCACCGGCGGCGGGGTCGGCATCCACATGGCGGTGGAGTTCCCGGGACTGGTCCTGCAACTGTGGGCCTTGCGCTGATCCGATGTCCATGAGCGCGACTTCCCCCACGCCTGCCGCCGACCCCGGGGATTTCGGCACGGTGCGCCTGGGCGGCCCGGCGCTGCGGGCCTGCGTGGCCGAAGGCGAGCGCGACCACGCCTGGCAACTGCTGGAGCTGCAGGGCCACGAGGCCGTCAATTCCGGTTTCGACTACACGGTGACCCTGCAGCATCGCGAGGCGCTCGCGGGGACCTGCGCGCAGGCACGCGCCATGCTGGGCCGGGAGCTGCGCTTGTGGTTGCCCGCCGGCCGGGGGGCGGGAGGGGCGGCGGACGAATGCCGCTGCATCGCCGGCATCGTCACCGAACTGGATCAGTTGGGCCACGACCAGCCGTCGGCGCGTCAGGCGCAGGCGCCCGGTTCGCGTGGCCAGGGACCGAGACTGCGGCTGCGTCTGCGCCCCTGGACCTGTCTGGCCGACGCGCGCATGGCCAGCCGCGTGCATCAGGACCGCAGCGTGGTCGACGTCCTGCGCGATCTGCTCGGACGCTACGACCACGCCTGGGAGCTGCGCCTGCGGGGCCGCTACCCACGCCTGGACTACCTGGTCCAGTTCGACGAGTCCGACGGCGAGTTCCTGCGGCGGCAATGCGCGCGCTGGGGCCTGCACTTCCATTTCGAGCATCGTGCCGACGGCCACTGTCTGGTGCTGGGCGACGGCGTGCACGCGCTGCGCGATTCCCCGCTGCAGGCCTGTGGGCTGCTGGAGCTTCGCTCGCACCCCCGTCCCGACGAGGCGGGCGTGCTGCACGCGCTGTACACCGAGGACGCGCAGGGCGTGGCGAGCTGGATCTCGGCCGCGCATCCGGAGTGCCACCCGGAGCGACAGGGTCGGTGGCGCGCATCGCTCCAGCAGGACGCGGCGGACGAGGACGCGATGGTTCGCTGGCACGGTACCGACGGCGTGTGCAGGCCTCGTCGCGACCTGGAGCCGCAGCCCGAACGCGAGGATGACGCGCTGGCCGAGCCGCGTCTGAATCTGCGCCGCGCCGAGCAGGCGCGGCGCGGGCTTCACCGGGTCGTCGGAACCGGAACCCTGCCGGGCCTGGCGGCCGGATATCGCGTCCGCCTGCGCCGCGCGGTCGGGCAGGCGGACGAACGCCTCTACGTGCAACGCACCGACCTGCGCTGGCAGGCCGGCGGCGAATCCCGCCCCGCCCATCGCCCTCGCGTGCAGGTCGAGTTCGAGGCCCGACCCGTGGCCCACGAAGTCTGTCCGACGGCTCCCCGCGAACGTCCGCGCGCGCTGGGCGTGCAGACGGCCACGGTGCTGGAGGGCGCAGCCTCCGATCCGTCCTTCACCGACGCCGTCGGGCGCCTGCGCGTGCGCCTGCATTGGGTGCACGCCGATGCGCGGGCCAGTACCTGCTGGGTGCGCCTGGTGCGCCCAGCAGCCGGGGACGCCATGGGCTGCGCCACCTGGCCGCGTCCCGGCCAGGAAGTCCTGGTGGACTTTGTCGACGACGATCCGGATACGCCGGTGTGCCTGGGCCTGCTGCGCAACCCTGTCAACGCTCCGCCATGGCCGCTGCCCGTCTCGGCCGAGATCTCCGGATGGCACACTCGGGCATTGCACGACGCGCAGCCCAGCGCGGACGACGCGGGAAGCCGCTTGTTGTTCGACGATGCCCAGGATGCGCTGCACGCGCAGCTAGCCTGCGACAGCGAGGCCAGCGCCTTGCGCCTGGGGCGTCACGCACCGGTGAGCCGCGGCGACGGGCGCGGCAGCCCGCGCGGCGAGGGCTTCGAGCTGCGCAGCGACGGCGGCGTGGTGCTGCGCGCGGCGCGCGCGCTGGCGGCGGTCAGCGGCGCCGCGTCGCGGGCGGCGCAGGACATCGCGCAACCCCTGCGTGCCTGTCGCCGCCAGCTGGGCGACTGGCTGAGCCGCCACGCGGCATTCCGGCCGACCCGGGACGCGCACGGGGCGCTCCCCGAGGGGCCGACGGCGGCGCTGCGCGCCGGGCTGGAGATCGACCCCGGCCCGATCCTGCTGCACGCCCAGGGCGGCCTTCACCTGAGCAGCCCGCGGGATGGGCAGGTTCACGCCGGCGCGCAACTCGCCTGCAGCGCCGAGCGCGACGTGCTGGCCGTGTCGGGGCAGGGCATGGTGCTCGACGCCGACGGCGCCGTGGCCGTCGCCTGCGCGCGGCAAGGGCTGCGACTCACGGTATCCGAAGGTCCCATGACCCTGCTGGCGCCGGCCGCACCATTGCAGGTGCATGCGCGAGGCCTGCTGCGCATGGGGTCCTCCGGACGAGGCGTGCTGCTGCAAGGACCGGGGCGCCTGATCCTGGAGGCCGCGGGGCAGTCCATGGTGCTGGGCCCCGACGGCGTTCGCCATGCCAGCAGCGGATCCTGGCGCGTGCGGGTCGCGGGGCACCTGTGGGGCGCGCCGCCCACCCCGAGCGGAGCGCGATGATGCCAGCTTCCCTGTCCGATCCCTGGCTGGACGCGGCGCCGGCAGCGCCGTCGTCATCCACGCCCCCTCCCGATCCCGGCCCCTCGCCGGGGGGCACGCGGACCGCGCCCCCCGGCGAGGCCGCGGATCCGGCGCGGCTCCTCGCGAAAGGCTCCGGTGGGCAGGCGCGCAATCCCCTGCTGCACGCGGCGGCGGCGCTGCTGCGCGCCTTGGCCGCCATCCAGTGCGCGCAAGAAGCCCCGGCCTCCGGACTGCGCGCGCTGCACGATCGGCTGGCCCAGGAAGTGCTCGAGTTCTCACGGGCCTGCGACCATGCGGGACTGCGTCACGAACACATGCTGGCAGCACGCTACGCCCTGTGCACCGCGCTGGACGAGGCACTGAGCTGCAAGCCGTGGGCCGGCGGCGAACACTCCAGCGTCGGGCCCTGGTCGCAATACGCGCTGCTGCAGGAATTCCACCAGGAGGGCGAGGGCGGCAGGACGGTGTTCCTGCTCATCGCCCGCCTGGCCGCGCAGCCCCGGGAACACCGCGACGTGCTGGAGCTGATGCTGCACGTGCTCGCGCTGGGCTTCATGGGCGACTATCGTTGCCGCGCCGACGGGCAGCAGGCGCTGGACCAGGTGCGCCGCCGCCTGCTCGGCATGCTGGGCGGAGACCTGCAGCCGCTGCCCGTGGCGCCGCACGCGCGAGTCGCCACGCCCCCGAAGCCCTCCGGCCACTGGCGCGAGGTGTTGCCGTGGGGGCTCCCGGTGCTCGCCGTGATCGCCTGGGGCGTCTGCGCCTGGACCTGGCGAGGCCAGGTGCTGCAGGACTCGACCTCGGTGCGCGAGCAGCTGCTGAGCCTGCGCGCCGAGGCCGAGGCCGCGCTGTCCCGCCCCCCGCCCGTGGTGGTTCCTGTCCAGGCACCGACGCCTTCCGCCTCGCCTTCCGCGTTCGATCCCAGGGTCTGGCTCGACACTCCCCTGCGTGCGGGCCAGCTGGACGTGACGCGAGAAGCCGGCGGCTGGCGCATCGGCCTGCGCGGGACCCGCATGTTCGCGCAAGGCAGCGGTGAGCTCGAGCCCGGCGTGTCCACGCTGCTGAGCCAGATTGCCGCGATGCTCAAGTCCCATGGCGGGCAGGTGCTGGTCCTGGGCTACACCGACACCACCGGGCGGCGCGCGAACCCTTCGCTCAACCAGGATCTTTCCCGGCGCCGGGCGGAGGCGGTCGCGGCCCGCCTGGTGCATGACGGCGTGGCATCGGCCCGCGTGCGGGCGCTCGGGCGTGCCAGCGCCGATCCGCTGGGGGACAACGCCACCGAGGCCGGGCGTGCGCTCAACCGCCGGGTGGACATCGTGCTCAGCGACACCCCGGAGGCGAGGCCATGAAGGGCCTGCCGCTCCGTCTTCCGCGCGTATCGCCCCGGCTTGTCGCGGCGATCGCGATGGGACTCGCGCTGGGCTTGGTGCTCGCGGTGGCCGGGCCCTTGCTCAGCATCGGTGCCGAGCACCCGCTGCAGCCGGTGTCCACGCGCGTGGCGTTGGTGATGCTCGTACTCTGGGGCGCGGGCCTGTGGGCCGCTCGACGCTCGCTGCTCGGGCCCGTGCTGGGAGTGCTTTGCCTGCTGATCGCGCAGGGGGGCCCGCAGTTCGCATGGGCGGATCAGCGGCCGCTGCGACCGCCGTGGGCGCGCGCCCTGCTGATCGGTCTGATCGTGCTGGGCTACCTGGCCTGGCTGGGATGGCGCGCCTGGCGCCGCGACGGACGCGAGCACGACATGCGGCAACTGCTCGGCGCGATGCGCCGCCTGCTGTGGCCCACGCCGGACGAAGCGAAGCCCGAGCGCATGCAGGGGGCGCTGGCGCTGCGATTGCAGGAGGCGCAGCGACAGTGGCGGCATCTTCATGCACGCGGCGGCTGGCGCGGACGGCTGGAAGCCTGGCGCGCGCGCAAGACCCTGCCCTGGTATCTGGTTCTGGGCGTCGAGGGGGCGGGCAAGAGCTCCCTGCTGGCGGCGTCGAGCCTGCGGCTGCTGCGTTGCCAGGATGCGACGAGCGCCGCGCGGGAGGGCGCCGACTGCGTCTGCTGGCTGGGCGAGCGCGCCATCTTCGTGGAAAGCGCGGGCGCGTCGGCCTGCACCAGCAGCAGCGAGCAGCCGGGAGTCGACAGCGGCGCGACGGGGGCCCCGCCAACGGGCCAAGCCCTCGCACAGGAGGGCGAGGACGAGGCCGCGCGCCCGTCCGTGCGCGCGCTGCCGGTCGGCGACGGTGCCGGTTCCAGTTCCAGCGAGGCGCAGGCGCAGTGGGCCGCCCTGCTGCAGGCCTTGCGAGGGCGTGGCGCCGAGCTCGCGTTGCACGGCGTCGTGCTGGCCGTGGACGTCCCCCTGCTGCTGCAGGGCATCCCGGAGCGCCTCGCGCAATCCGCGCTGATCGCGCGTCGACAGCTGCTGCAGGTGCGCGCTGCCCTCGGCATGCAGCTGCCGGTGCATCTGGTCCTGACCAAGGCCGACAGCCTGCCGGGCTTCGAGCAGTATTTCGGTGCGCTCGATGCCCATGCGCGTCGACGTGAGCAGCATGGTCTGTGGGGCTTCGTCATGTCGGACTCCGCCGTCGCGCCGGCCGAGGCGCGGTCCCAGACCCGGCTGGGAGAAGAGTTCGACCTGTTGCACCGGCAACTGGAGCAACTGCTGCCCGCATGCCTGGAGCAGGAGCTGTCGCTGCAGGGGCGCTGCCGCATGTACGAGCTGCCGCATGCGTACGCTGAACTGGCCGCCCGGCTGCGCGGCTGGATCGACACCGTATTCGCTCCCTGGCCCGAGGCCGCCGCCGCGCCGCGGGAGGGCGCGGCGACGCGGCGCTCGGCGTCCCGGGCCGCACCCAGCCTGCGCGGCGTGTTCCTCGAGAGCTTCACATCCTGCGGTTCCGAGCCGCCCTTTCCCTCCGAGCCCGGGCGTTTCGTGTCCGGCATCCTGCCCACCTTGCTGGCGGCGGACGCCTCGTCGGGCACGGCCCTGGCGCCGGGCCAGGCGCGGCGCAGGTTGCGCGGTGGCATCGCGATCGCGGCCTCGCTGCTGCTCGCGGCGGTCGCGGGCCAGGTCCTGTACGGATCCTACGAACGTACCCGCGAGCAACTCGCCGGGTTGCTGCGGCAGACCGGTGAGCTGCGCGCGCGAGCCACCGCGGCGATGCGCCTGCAGCCCGGAACGCCAGGGTGGGAGGGCGTGCTGCGCGGCTCGCAGGACCTGCTGGAGCAGTCGCGGGCCGTGCGCGCCGCCTGGCCCCTGGGGGCGGCGGCACTGCGGCCGGTGCGCGGCGAGGCGCGGGCAGTCGCATTGCGCCTGCAGACCGCGATGTTGGCGCCGCGCCTGGCCAGCGCCATGCGCGAGCAGATCGAGCAGTCCATGCAGCGAGGCGATTCGGTCGGCGCCTTCGCTGCGCTCCGGGGATACCTGATGCTCCACGAGCCCGCCCACTACGACGCCTCCGTGGTGCTCGCCTGGGCGCGCGCGCATGCGCCCGACGATCTGGTCGAGCGGGCCCTGCGGCAGCCCGCCGGCGTGCTGCAGGACCCGGCCCCCGTCGACCAGGCCCTGGTGCAGCGCGCACGCGAGTGGTTGCTGCGCCACGGGCGGGCGCAGCGCCTGTGGTCCATCGTGCGCGAGCAACTGCCGGAGAAGCTCGAGCCCCCCGAATACTCGCTGGCCGCATGGCAGGGTACGCGTGGCGAGCGTCCGTTCCGCCTGGCCTCCGGTCAGCCGCTGACTCGCGGCGTGCCGGGATGGTTCAGGCCCCAGGCCTGGCAGGGCGTGGTGGAGCCTCGCCTCGCGCAATGGGCCGCGGCGGCCGGCGCTGTCGATCGCATGGTGCTCGGCGACGGCGCCGGAGTCGCATCCGACGACGTACTGCGCGAGGAACTTCGCCACGCCTACTGGCTCGAATACGCGCGCCACTGGAGCGCCTTTCTCGGCGACATCCGGCCCCGGCCCATGCCCGGGGTCGAGGCGGAACTGGAGTACCTGCAATCCATGGCCTCGGAGAACTCGGACCTGCTCGACCTCGCGCGCCAGGTCTGGGTCGAGTTGAAGCCCTTGCGCGACGCGGGCATCGGAGCCTCAGATCCGGTGGCGGCCCGCCTGCTCCAGCTCCAACCCCTGGGCGCCGCCGACGCGGACCCTGGCGCCGTGCAGCGTCTGCGCGGCTGGCTGGACGACTACTACACCGCGGCCAGCGTCGCCGCGAGTGCGATTCGTGCCGGCAAGCCGCCCGGGCCCGAATTCGAGCAGGCCGGCGCGAGGCTGGAAGCCCTCGCCGGCAAGCTGCCGGCTCCGATCGGCCCGGTGGTGCAAGCCCTCGGCGCCGACGCCGCCACGGCGTTGCTCGGCGCCAGCGGCGCCGTCGCGCAGGGCCAGGCCGCGCGCATCTACGCCGGCATCGGCGATGCCTTCCAGGAGCAGGTGGCCCAGGTCTGCGCGCGCACCCTGGCCAACCGCTTTCCCTTGCGCCGCGACGGCGCGGATGCCGACCTGGAGGACTTCCGCGCCTTCTTCGCCCCCGGCGGCGCCGCCGACAGCTATTTCCGCACCTACCTGCAACCATGGGTCGACACGTCGCGACGCCCCTGGCGCTACCGTGCGAATGCTCCCGCGGACGCGCCTGCCGCCCCCGCGAACGGCGGCTCGGCGGACTCTGCCCAAGCTACGGCGTCCGGGCCCGTGGCGCGCGAACTGCTCGATCTTCTGCGCAAGCGCGGGCCCGACCCGGAGGCCTTCGCGCGGATCGCGCAGGTGCGCAACGCGTTGTGGCGCAACGGCTCCGGCCCGCAGTGGGATTTCGACATCAGCGTTCCCGAACTCGACTCGCAATGGGCCATGCTGCGCCTGTCCGTCGACGGACGCGACATGCGCTATGCCCATGGGCCCGTGCTGCCATGGCCCGCGGCATGGCCCGCCAAGCAGCCTGGCAGCGGCCACGCGCGACTGCGCCTGGAGGGCTTGGACGCCGGCGACGCGCTGGAGTTCAGCGCTCAGGGCCCCTGGGCATGGATGCACCTGCTGGCGAAGGGCCGGCGCATGGGCGCGTCCCCGGCCGGGGGCGTCGACCTCGTCTACGGCCCCGCCGGGCGGCGCGCCGTGCTGCATGTGGGCGGACCCGAACCCAATCCCTGGAAACCCGGCCTGCTGGAGGGCCTGCAATGTCCCCGTTGAAACCCCGTTCCGCACCGACCTGGATGGCCTCGCTCGGCGAGCACGACGCGCGCGGTCTGTTCGAGCCGGACAGGCCGCCGCCACCGCTGGACGGGCTGCAGGTCGATCCGAGCGACGTTCTGTTCCCGCCGAGCCCCAGGACCCTGCGCGCCCGTGCGCTCGCCAAGGCTCGCACGGTCGAGTCGGAACTGGCCCGGTTCGAGCACCACATCTGCGCGCTGGATTCGCCATGTCCCTAGGGTCCCGTCCACTCCCAAGTGCGGCGCGGCAGGAGGGCGCCATGCCCTCGCGCGCGCACGAGCGCAGCCTTCGACACCGAAGCCAGCCCAGTCTGTTCGAGCGCTTCTGCCTCGTCGGCGCGGCGGCGCCGGTCTGCGCGCGATCCCAGCGCGAGGCCTTGCGCGAACTCGTGCTGCGCGACCTCGGCGCGCTGTTCAACAGCACCAACCACGAGCACCTTCTCGACCCGACGCATTTCCGGCCGGTACTCGAGTCCTGCTGGAATTTCGGCCTGCGTTCCATCTCCGGAACCTTCGACGGCCCCAAGGCCTGGGAGGACATCGAACAGGCGATCCGGGCCGCCATCGAGCGCTTCGAACCGCGCATCCTGCCCGGCTCGGTGGAAGTCACCGCGCTGCGGCAGCCGGATTTCGCCAGGCACAACGTGCTGAACTTTCAGATCCGGGGTCTCATCCGCGATCTGCCGCAGGCCCTGCCCTTCGTCGCGCGCTCGTCCATCGACCTCGAGACCCGCCGTGTCTGGCTGGGCGCCCGCGAGGACCAGGCATCGCGCGAAGGCGCGTCGGAGCGAAGCTGATGCATCCGCGCTTGCTCGAATACTTCAGCCAGGAGCTGCTGTACATGCGCGAGGGCGCGGCCGAATTCGCGCGCATGCACCCGGGGGCGGCCGCGCATCTGGGGATCGGCGCGCCGGAGGTCGCCGACCCCTACGTGGAGCGCCTGATCGAGGCCTTCTGTCTGCTGTCGGCGCGGACTCGCATCAAGCTCGACGCCGAGTTCCCGCGCTTCGCCCACCGCCTGCTGGAGGTCCTGCACCCCCAATTCCTGGCACCCACGCCGGCCATGGGGGTGGCCAGACTGCGGCCGCATTCCGACGACCGAGCGCTGTGTGCGGGAACCCTGGTCCCGGCCCGCACCCGCCTCTGGGGCAAGCTCGAGCAACACACGGACACACCCATCGAATGGCGCAGCGCGAGCGACGTGACGCTCTGGCCGCTGGACATCGCCGAGGCGTGCCTGGATTCCGGGGTGCCCGAGCTGGGCGGCGCCGGGCGCGGCCTTGCCGCGCGCGCCCGTCCTCGGGGATGCCTGCGCCTGCGCCTGAGCACCCTCGGCGCATGGCGCCTGCAGGACCTGCGCCGGCTGGACAGCCTGCGCGTGCACATGGCGGGCGACGTCGCCATGGGTTCGCGCCTGTTCGAACTGATCCACCGCGGTTTCGTGGCCTGTGCGGTGGGGCTGCCTCCCGGCACCTCGGGGCCGCGGGAAATTCGCCTGGTGGCCGGCGAGGCGCTGGCCTACCAGGGCATGGATCCCGACGCCGACGTGCTGCCGGTTCGCTACAACACCCTGCGCGCGCACAACCTGCTGCAGGAATACTTCCACGCCCCCCAGTGCCTGTACGAGTTCACGCTGCGCGGTCTTGCGCACGCGCTGGCCGGGCTCGAAGGCCAGGCCGTCGATCTGTACCTGCTGCTGGAGGATGCCCCCGCCGATTTGTGCGCCTGGGTGGACGCGCAAAGCCTGGCGCTGTTCTGCACGCCGGTGATCAATCTGTTCAAGGCCCACGTCGACCGCATGCATCTGATCGAGGATCGCAGTGAATACCAGGTGCTCGGGGATCGCGCTCGGCCGCTGGACCACGAGGTCTGGGCGGTGGACGAACTGCGGGGCCACCGCCCCGGAACCGTCGACCTGCTGTGCTTCAGGCCTCTGTACCAGACCCTGTATCGCGATGGCGGCGACCATGGCCGGTATTTCGCGCTGCGGCGCGCCCAACGCGCACCGTCGGACACGGTGCGCCGTTGGGGGACCCGCTCACCCTACGTGGGCACCGAGGTGTTCGTCAGCCTGGTCGACCAGTTCGACGCGCCGCTGTCGGTCGAGGTGGCGCAGATGGCCGTCGATGCCTGGCTGACCAATCGTGATCTGCCCCTGTGGATCGACGGCGCCACGAAGGCCGGCCGCGCGCTGTCGATCGAGGCGGCGGTCCGGTCCGCGGAGCTGCTGCGTGCGCCGTCGCAGCCGCATCCGCCGGTGGCGATGGACGGCGGCGCCTGGAGCCTGATCCGACTGCTGGGCATGCACCACCTCCCGCTGGCCGAACTCGAGCCGGAACCGGCCGCGCAAGCGATGCGCGAACTGCTCGGTCTGTTCGTGCGCCCCGACGATGCCGACGCCCTGCGGCGCATCGATGCGCTGCGCGCCGCGCGCATGCGCTGCACCACCCGTCGGCTTCCCCTGCCCGGCCCCCTGGTGTTCGGTCGCGCGCTGGAGTGCGACCTGGAAATCGACGACGAGGCCTTCGCCCCCGCGAGCCCGCTGCTGCTGGGCATGGTGCTGGAGCAACTGCTGGCCCAGTACGCGTCGGTCAATACCTGTTCGTGTCTTTCCCTGCATTCGGTGCAGCGTGGCGCTCTATGGAGCGGCCCGCTCCGCATGGGAACCCGGGGTCCGCTCTGATGCCCTTGCCTCGAAATGCCTCCACCGGTCCCGACCGGCGGATACCGGGATCGGAGCCGCCGGACTGGCTGCTGCGCGCGGAACGCGAGCCGTGGCGCCACGAACTGTTCGCCCTGCTGCGTCGCCTGTGCGCCGGCTGCGCCGATCGTCCGCGCATCGGCGAGGCCCGCCTGCCCCGCCAGGAATTCGTGCGCCTGGGGCAGCAGCCCAGCCTGGCCTTCGCGCCGAGGGAGATCGCCCAGGTGCGGGTCGGATCGGGTCAGGTTCGCGTGCTGTGCTTCGGCCTCGGCATGCTCGGGCCCAACGGAGGCTTGCCGCTGCACTACACCGAATTCGTGCGCGAACGCCTGCACGCCGCGCGCGACGCGGCGCTGGCGGACTTTCTGGACCTGTTCCATCACCGCGCCATGTCGCTGCTGTACCGCGCGTGGGCCCAGGCGCAGGCCGCGCCGTCGCTCGACCGGCCTCGCGACGATCGCTTCGCCCACTACGTCGCGAGCCTGGTCGGCGACACCGCCCGACAACCGGCGTCGCCGTGGCCGGCGCATGCCCGATGGGCCAGCGCGGCCCAGCGCCTGCGCCCCGTGCGCACCGCGCAGGGCCTGTGCAGCGCGCTGCGCGACTACCTGGACGTCGAGGTGCGGCTGGACGAGTTCGAGCTGCAGTGGCTGCATGTGCAGCCCGCGGAGCGCAGCCGCCTGGGTGCCGGGGACCGCGGAGCGTGCCTGGGCGACGCCGCGATCCTGGGCGCGAGGGTGCCCGACCGCCAGGGGCGCTTTCGCATTCGTCTCGGGCCGCTGACGCTGGCCCGCTTCCTGGACCTCCTGCCCGGCGCAGGCGGCGAGACCCTGAGCGCGGTGGAGGCCTGCGTCCGATGCTTCGTCGGCCGTGAGCTCGACTGGAGCCTGCGCCTGCTGGTACGCGCCTCCGAGGTGCGTACCGCCCGCCTGGGCGGGCCGGACGCCTTGGCCCGAAGCGCCTGGCTGGGAGACCCGCACGCCACCGCCGACGCAGCAGGTCTGCTCGCGGTGCACTTCGACCATCCCTGCGGCCCGCGCGAACCCAACCCCGGGAGCCCTGCATGAAACGCAGCCATCAATCGGGCAGACGCGATGCCGTCGCCCATCCTCCGTCCTCCGGGTCCGAGCTCGCCGACCTGTCGGAGCAGGCGCGCAGCTGGCTGCAGCACCTTCCGGGCCCCTGCCCGTCGGGCCCCTGCCTCGAAGACACCCACGAATATGCCGCGCTGCAAGCGCGCATGGCTCCGCCCGTGGAAGTGCAGTACGGAAACTTCACCCAACGCCGCGAGACGGCGCCCTGGCCGGAGCTCGAGCGCGAATGCGAGGCCCTGCTCCAGCGCAGCCGCGATATCACCCTGCTGCTCTGGTGGTTGCGTTGCCGCGTGCGCAACGCCGGGGCGGCCGGGCTGGAACAAGGCCTTCGCTGCGTCGGGCTGGTGCTGGCGCGCTTCGGGCGCCACGTTCATCCCCAAGCCCATGTGGAAGGCGAGCACGACCCCGCGATGCGCGCCAATGCGCTGGCCATGCTGGGCGATGTCGAAGGGCTGCTCGCCGATGTACGCGAGTCGGTCGCGCTGCGCGCGCCCGGCGAACAGTGCCGGGTGCGCGACGTCGAGCGTGCGCTCGCGTCGGACGCGCGCACGATCCAGACCATGCAGGCCCTGCTGGCGGGCGCCTGGAGCGCCGGGGATCCCGAGCGTCGCGCGCTGGGCGCGGCGCGCGACGCGTTCGCGGGCTTGCGCGATTGGGCGCGGGAGGACCTCGGCGATGCGGCTCCCGATCTGGGCGCGCTGGAACGATTGCTGGAACCCTTCGCGCCGCCGCCCGAGGCCCAGCCGGCGTCCGAGCCGGAGGGGCAGCCCGTGGGCGCCACCGACGGCGCGCCCGAGGACCCGTCTGCCGAGGTCGCCGGCAACGTGGTCGACGACCCGCAAGGTGCCGAGGCACGCGGCCGGCGCCACGCTCCGGGCGACGGGCACCCGGAGCTGCCGCCGGATGGCGTGGCGGCGGCGCCCCAGACGCCCCGACCCATGACCGGCGATGCATGCGCCCGCGCGAGGTGCGAACCGACGGACCGCGCGGCGGCCCAGGCCCGCATCGCCGAGGCCCGCGCATGGTTCGAGGCGCAGGAGCCGAGCAGCCCGGTGTGCGTGCTGCTGCGTCAGGCCGAGCGCCTGGTGGGAAGGCGCTATGCCGAAGTGGCTCAGGCGATTCCTCCCGATCTGCTGGCGCGCTGGGAATCGTCCGAGGCGGGTTGATCCGCCCGCATTTCCCCACACGTCGTAGGCCCAGCGGAACTTTCCGCGCGCGAAGCACTCTGACACGCCATGGGCTAGCGCGCCGCGGCCGCGACCGCGGCGGCCGCGCGGGCCCGCGCGGGTGCGGAGGGCGGGGCATGGAGTACGAGGAATCGCAGTGGTCGCGCACCGACGTGGCGCAACGCTTCGCGCTGCGCGTCAGCG
>JAJZUV010000046.1 GCA_021848345.1 Pseudomonadota bacterium
TGCGCAGGCGGGCGCCGGGCTGCACCTGCATGCCGGGCAGTCCGCCAGCTTCACGGCAGCGCGGCGCGGCCTGCAATTGCTGGCCGTTGCCGGCGACCTGGGAATGCGTGCCGAGGCCGGCGAGTTGCACATGTCGGCACGCGACGGGCTGAGCCTGCACGCCGTGCGCAACGCCGCGCGCCTGTGCGGCCCTGGCCGGCTGCGACTGCAGGCGGCGGGGCAGAGCCTCGAACTCGGCAGCGGCGGGGTCTGGCACCGCAGCGGCGCGGCGGTGGAAGTCCACGCCGGGCGTCGCGCGTGGTCGGGCGCGGCAGCCGCGCCCGCGGCGTCCTCGCCGAGCGGGCAGGCGAACACCGCGGAGCCGCCATGCCCTTGACCGCGCCCGCCGCGCTGCCCGAGGTGTCGGGCCCCGTGCTGCCCGACGCGCCACTGGCTGCGCAAGCAGCCGCGGCGGATCCCGGGGTGCTCGGCGCGTGGGCAGCGGGCCGCTCGGATGCCTGCGCCGCCGGGCCGGAGCAGTCCGCTTGCGCGCGAGCGCCGGCAGGCAACGCGCCCGCGTGCAACCCGCTGCTGCGCGCGGCGGCCCCGCTGCTGCGCGCGCTGGCCGCCATCCAGTGCGCGGACAAGGCGCCGGCAGGGGACCTGCGCCTGCTGCGCGACCGCCTTGCCCAGGAAGTCCTGGAGTTCTCGCGTGGCTGCGACCGCCTGCGCCTGCGCGAGGAGCACATGCTGGCCGCGCGCTATGCGCTGTGCACCGCGCTCGACGAGGCGCTGAGCTGCAAGCCCTGGGCCGGCGGCGAGCACGGCAGCGTGGGGCCGTGGTCGCAGTACGCGCTGCTGCAGGAATTCCATCACGAGGGCGAAGGCGGCAGGACGGTGTTCGTGCTGATCGCGCGCCTGGCGGCGCAGCCGCAGGAGCACCGCGAGGTTCTGGAACTCATGCTGCACATTCTCGCGCTCGGCTTCATGGGCGACTATCGCCAGCGCGTCGACGGCAGGCTGGAACTCGATCGCATGCGGCGGCGACTGCTCGCGCTGGTCGGCGACGACGGGGGCCCGATCGACCTGGCGCCGCACGCGCAGCGCGAGTCACGACCGGCGCGACGCCGCCGTCTCGACGACTGGTGGTACCTGGCGCCGGCGCTGGCACTGGTCGCGCTGCTGGGTTCGGCCTGGCTGTGGGGACACGATCTGGCAAGCCGGGTGCAGGGCCTGCGCGAGGATCTGCTGAGCGTGGCCGGGAGCATCGACGCCTCGCTGCCATGGCGGCCCGCGCTACCCGAGCGGCGGCCCGGCTCGCCATCCCTCGCCCCGGTCGATGGCCCTGACAGCCGGAGTGCGGCGCGGGCGCCGGGCGACGCCCCGACGACGTGACGAGGCCCCGGAGACGCACCGCCCATGAATCCCCTGTTGCAACGCATCGCCGCGCTCGGACCGCGTCTGTCGCTGGCCCTTGCCGCCGGGCTGGCGCTGGGACTGGCGCTGTGGGTCCTCGGCCCCGGGCTGCAGTTCGGCACGGGTCGCCCGCTGGGTGCGGCGTCCACGCGGGTGCTGCTCGCCATGCTCGTGATGGGCGCGGCGCTGCTGTGGGCGACGCGTCGTTCGCAGGGTGTCGTACTGCTTGGCCTGGCATGCCTGCTCATCGCGCAGGGCGGGGCCGCGTGGGGCTGGGCGTCGTCACGGCCCTTGCAGTCCGCGTGGGCACGCGGCGGCCTGATCGCGCTGCTCGTGCTGGCATACCTGGTCCATGCGGCCTGGCAACTGCTGCGCCATGGCGCATCCGGGCAGGCGCTGCGCCAGCTCGGCGATGCACTGCGCCGGTTGCTGCAGCCGGCCGCAGGCGCCGCCGCAGCCGGCGTCGGCGGCGCGGTGCGGGCCCGCGCATTGCATCGGCAGTGGGAACAACTGTATGCACGCGCCGGCTGGATCGGGCGCCTGCGCGCGTGGCGCGCGCAGCGGTCGTTGCCGTGGTACGTGGTGCTGGGCGCCGAGAACTCCGGCAAGAGCTCGCTGCTCGCGGGCTCCGCGCTTCGTCTGCTGCGCTGTGAGCCCGAAGATGCCGCCTGCGCCTGGTGGCTGGGCGAGCGCGCAGTGTTCATCGAGTGCGCGGCCGTCGACGACGGCCCCGCCCCCGGCGCGGAGTTCGCCGCCTGCGCCGAGCCCCAGCCCCAGCCCCAGCCCCAGCCCCAGCCCGGCCACGCCGCCGGCGAACTCGCGCTACCCGGCGAGCGGGCCGCGGCATGGCAGGCCCTGCTGGAGCTGCTGCGTGGACGCGGCGCCGCGCTGCCCCTGCATGGGATCGTGCTTGCGGTCGATGCCGATCGGCTGCTGCGCGCCGGCACCGATCGCGCGGCGCAGGCCGCGCTGGCCGTGCGCCGTCGCCTGCTGCAACTGCAGACCGGCCTGGGAACCCGCATCCCGGTCTACCTGGTGCTGACCCGGGTCGACGCGTTGCCGGGATTCGAGGAGTTCTTCGGCGCGCTCGATTCCCAGGGGCGCCGACGGGTGCACGATGCGGTGTGGGGCTTCACGATGGCGTGGGATGGTGAAGCCGCCGGATGCACGATGCGGGGAATCGACGAGGAGCTCGAACTGCTGCATCGGCGGCTCCGGCAGGCCCTTGCGATCTGCCTCGAGCAGGAGCTCGAGTTGCAGCGTCGCTGCCGCATGTACGAATTCCCCCACGCCTACGCGGAGCTCGCCCGGGTGCTCCACGCCTGGATCGATGCCGTGTTCGCGCGCTGGCCGCAGGCCGCGCAGACGCCTGCGCGCCCGCACGGCCCGGCGGGTGGCGAAGCGAGGCGGGCGATCGCTCCGCTGCGCGGGGTGTATCTCGCAAGCTGCGCGCGATCCTTCGCGGCCGGCGACGCGGTCCCGCCGCAGCGCGCGGACCCGGGGCGCTTCGCGGCGTCGCTGCTGCGCAGCGTGCTGCTTCCCGACACTGCGCTGGCGCGCCCCGACGACCCACGGCTTCGGCGTCGGCGCGCCAGGCGCTGGCTGCTCACCGGCATGATGCTGTGCGCCACCGGCGCCGCCGCGTACGCGGTGCGCGACTCCCGCGCGCGTATCGATGCGCAGCTGCGCGAAATGGGGGGCGGCGTCAGCCTGTTGCAGCGGCAGGTCGATGTCCTGCGCCGCGACCCGGGCCGGGCGGGCGACGAGGCCTGGCAGCCCGTGCTGCGCAGTGCGCAGCAGCTGGCGCAAGTGGCACGGCGCGAGGTTCCGGCCTGGCCCTTCGGCGGCCTCGTCCTGCAACCCTTGCAAGGCACGGTCGATGCCGTTTCGCTGCGGCTGCAGCAGGCGTTGCTCGTGCCGCGTCTCGCCCGCAGCGCCCGCGAGGACCTGGTCCGCGCCATGCGGGCCGACCGGCCCTGGCAGGGTTTCCAGAGTCTGCGGATCTACCTGATGCTGCACGACCCGCAGCTGTACGAAGCCGACACGCTGCTGACCTGGTCGGCGCGGCACCGCGAGACCGCCGGCCTGGCCGAGTTCGCGCTGAGCCATCCGGCGGGTGTGCTGCAGGACCGCGACGCGCTGGACGAGCCCCTGGTGCGCAGCGCGCGTGCGTGGCTGCTGCGCCAGCAGCGAGGGACGCGGCTGTGGTGGCTGGTCCGGGAACGCCTGCCGGCGTCGCAGCTGCCGCCGCGCTTCTCGCTGGCGGCATGGCAGGCCGCGCAGGGCCGGCGCAACTTCGAGGCGGCCGTGCAGTCCGCGGCCGACGACGGGGTCTGCGGCTGCTTCCGCGCCGAGGCGTGGCAAGCCCTGATCGAGCCGCACCTGGCGGAATGGGCGGCACGCGCGGCGCTCGAGGACCGGCGCATTCTCGGCGATGCGGCCGTGGCTCCGTCGGACGATCTCGCGGCCGACGAAGTCCGCCAGGCCTATTGGCTGGACTACGCGCGGCACTGGGCCGGTTTTCTGGGGAGCCTGCGCGCGTCGATGTCGTCGAGCCTCGATGCGCGGGTGCAATGGCTGCGCACGATGGCCCAGCCCGGCTCGCCGCTGCTCGGCCTGGTGCGCGACGTCTGGCGCGAACTGCAGCCGCTGCGCGCGGCGCAGGCGGCCGCCACCGATCCGGTCGCGGCGCGCCTGTCGGAGCTGGCACCCTTCGCCGAGCCCGACAGTGCGGCGACACGCAAGCTGCTGGGCTGGCTCGACGCCTATCTTGCCGCAGCCGGCCTCGCGGCCGAGGCGTTGCGCGCCGGCGCGCTGCCCGATGCGCAGGCGCGGCAGACCCTCGCCGCGCTGCGCGTGCAGGCCGCGGTGATGCCCGATCCGCTGGCTCCGCTGCTGCAAAGCCTGGGCGACGACACCCTGCGCGGACTGCTCCCGGCGCTGCTGGAACGCCGCGAACACCATGCCTGCTCGATCGATTCACCATGGCCCCATCTCCCCTGAGTCCGCCGCGCGACCCGCCGCCACCGCCGCGCACGCGCCGCAGCCTCCCCAGCC
>JAJZUV010000036.1 GCA_021848345.1 Pseudomonadota bacterium
TCCATCTCGATCGGTACGTCCACGATCAGCGCACGCTTGGGGCGCCGCAGCGTCTCCGCCCAGCGCGCCAGCGGGCCCAGGTACGGAACCACCCGGTCCACCTGCGCCAGGTAGGTCTGCCACGGGCCTTCGTGGCCGGACGCAAAGGAAAGAGCCTGCGGCTTTCCCGGGATCGAATCCGTTTGTTTCAAGGTTTCACGCATATTCACGATAACGCATCCTTCGCACTTTCGGAGTCACCGGGTATTCCCGCAAAACGAGACTCCGATTCATTTGCGCCAAGCACCCCATGGTGCCTTGCATTCGACCGCCGCAGATCCTAGGCGCGCGAAACTTGGCGAGCAAATGCTGTTTTTTGATAACGTTATGCAAGTTTTGCATGGATTTAGCATTCGCGACCCTCCTAGAATGCACGCGCATGCCTGCGCGGGGTTCGCCGCGCCGCGGGCGACGAGGGCACCATGGACACCAAATGGCTCGAGGACTTCATCACGCTGGCCGAGACGCGCTCGTTCTCGCGCGCGGCGGAGCTGCGCAACGTCACGCAGCCGGCCTTCTCACGACGCATCCAGGCGCTGGAAGCCTGGCTGGGTTCGGCCCTGGTCGACCGCACCACCTACCCCACGCGCCTCACCCCGGCGGGCGATATCTTCCGCGCCGAGGCACTGTCCATGCTGGCGCACCTGACGGAAACCCGCACGCTGCTGCGCGGCCAGGATCAGGTGGACGCGGGTGCGGTCAGCATCGCCATGCCCCACACGCTTTCGCTGGGCTTCTTTCCCCGCTGGGTGAAGGAGCTGGAGCGCGCGGTGGGTCGCCTGAGCACCAAGGTCACGGCGCTGAACGTGCACGATGCGGCGATGAGCCTGGTGGACGGCGGCTGCGACCTGGCCCTGGTCTACCACCACGCCAGCCAGCCGGTGCAGCTCGATCCCTCGCGCTTCGACATGCTGCCCATCGGCGTCGAGTCGATCTATCCCTACGCCCGCTGCGACGAGCAGGGACGGGCGGCCTACGAATTGCCCGGCACGCCGGGTCAGCCGATTCCCTTCCTGGCCTACGCGCCCAACGCCTACCTGAAGCGCATGGTGGATTTCATCCTCGCCGGCATGCCGACCAGACCCCTGCTGGAGACCCGCTGCGAGACGGATATGGCCGAGGGGCTCAAGGCCATGCTGCTCGAAGGCCATGGATTGGCCTTCCTGCCCGAGAACGCGGTGCGGCGTGAAATCGCCCAGAAACTACTGGCCTGTGCCGGGCGCGAATATTCCATGCAAATGGAAATCCGCATCTATTGCGAATGCCGGAAAAACAACCATGAAAAGGTCAAGATAATCTGGCAATATCTCACGGAAACTGCCAAAAACAAGCCGGCCTGAGTCTGCGCGCGCCGCCGCGGGACGTGGTGCGATGTCGGCGAAATCTGGCTCCGCAGGAACCGCACATACACCAGGCCGTATATTCGCGGTTGTGCGCGCGATCGCGCGCAGTGAACCACCCCCCCGCCCCCGGAGCCCCGCCATGAAAACCGCCCACGACCTGGTCACCGCCGCCAAGGCCCGCATCACCGAAATCCCCGTCGAGCAGGCCGCGCAGGCGGTGCGCGAGGCCGACGTCGTGCTCGACGTGCGCGAAGCCGACGAATTCGCCGCGGGACACCTGCCGGGAGCCGTGCTCGCGCCGCGCGGCCTGCTCGAATTCAAGCTCAGCACCAGCCCGGAACTGGGCGCTCGCGACCTCGACGTGGTGCTGTACTGCAAGACCAGCGGGCGCGCCGCGCTGGCCGCGGCGGTGATGCACGACATGGGGTACTCCCGCGTGCGCTCCATCGCCGGCGGCTTCGACGCCTGGGCCGCGGCCGGCCTGCCGGTGGTGCGCCCGCAGCAGCCGTCCTTCGAGTGAAGCCGGGCGCGCGGCCACGGCCGCGCGCCGCTCCCGACGGGGTGCAAGGCCAGCGCGGCCGGTCCGGCGACACCCGGTGATTTCCAGCACAGAGCGCCCCGCGGACGGCGCTACGATGAGTCGAGCATCCGCGCACGCACCGAATCATGGCATCTCCCTCGATGGACCCCGCACGGCCAGCCGCCGCAGCCGCGCGGGGAGCCTCCGCGCGAATCCTGCTCAACGCGGCCGTCGCGCTGGGCTACCTGGCCCTGGCGGCCTTCCCGGCGGCCTGGTTTCCGGGTGCCTCGCCGCTGTGGCCGCCGGCCGCGCTCGCCGCCTTCGTGGCCTTGCGCTGGGGGCCGCCGGCGATGCCCGGCATCTTCCTGGCCTCGCTGCTGGCCAACGCGCTGGCCTCGCGCCTCGGCTTCGAGGCGGCCCTGATCGCCTCCGCGGGCAACGTGCTGGCGCCCCTGCTGGGCTGCGCGATGCTGCGTCGCCTGGGCGGCTCGACCCAGGCGTGGTGGGAAAGCCCGCGCTCGGTGCTCGTGTTCCTGCTGGCCATGGGGGTGCTGCAATCCGTGGCGGCCGCCTTGATCGGCGTGGCGGGCATGGTCTGGCTGGGCAAGCTGCAGGGACCGGCGATGGTCAGCTTCGTCGACTGGGCGATCGCCGACGCCAGCGCGGTGGTCATGCTCACGCCGCTGCTGCAGATCGGACTTCGACGACGCGCGGCACCCCGGCCACCGCTGTCGGGCGGGCGCGCGGCGCGCATCGCCGGCGTGTTCGCGCTGGTCCTCGTCATCTGGGCGCTGGCCGCGGGCGGCACCTTGCTGGCGAACGCGCAGCGCACCGGCCTGCTCGGGCTGCTGCTGTTTCCGCTGATCGTGTCGGTGTTCGCGCTGGACGCGCTGGTCACCGCCGGACTGCTGGCCTTCACCTTCTGCCTGCTCACGGTCTCGGCCGCGGTGGGGGTGCCGATCATCGAGGCTGCCTCGTCGGCGCAGACCATCGTGGGCCTGGAATTCTTCCTGCTCGCGGTGGGCGGGGCCGTGCTGTTCGCCTCCTCGCTGCAGCACGCGCACCACGCCGCGCTGCTGCGCCTGCAGGACCAGACATCCCAGCTCGACGCGCTGACCCGCGAACAGGCGCGGCACCTGGACGAGCAGCAGGACCAGTTCCGCGGCCAGTTGCGGCGCTTCTCCGAGCTGGCGGGCATCCAGTCGACCATCGGCAGGATCATCGAGCGCGCGCACGACGACGTCGAATTCCTGCAGAAGTTCTGCGAACTCATGATCGGGCTGCAGGGAGTCACGCTGGCCTGGATCGGCCGCCCCGACGACACCGGCCGCTTCCGGGTGCTGGCCAAGGCCGGTCCCGCCCAGGCCTACCTGGACGACATACGCATCGAGGTGGACACCGGCAGCCCCTACGGGCGCGGCCCCACCGGGCGCGCGTGGCGCACGGGAAAGCCGGCCTACGTGCAGGACACCCGGGAGGACCCGGCGCAGCTGCCGTGGGTCCAGCGCATGCAATCCTTCGGCCTGTACGGCAACGCCAGCCTGCCGCTGCTGCGCGACGGCAGGACCTGGGCGAGCTTCGGGCTCTACCTGAACTTCCCCGGGGGCTTCGACCCCCTGCTGCAGAAGGTCGCGGAACAGATCGCCGCGGACATCTCCATCGGCCTGGATCGGCTGGACGCGGTGCGCCGCGAGCGCGAGCAGTCCCGCATCAACGTGGCCCTGCTGTCGAACATGACGGTGGGGGTCAACGTGGTGCGCTATCCCGAGCGCCTGGTCGAACACGCCAACGCGCGACTGCTGCAGATGCTGGGCACCGCCGACCTGGCGCAATTGCAATCCCGACCGGCCGCCGCCTACTACGCCGATGCCGACGAGGCCGAACGCGTCGCCCATCTGGCGCGGCACATCCTGCATGCCGGCAGGGGAACCCTGCAGGGCGTGCGCCACCGCCATCTGGACGGCCGCGCGGTGATCGTCGACCTCAGCGGGGTGCGTCTGGACCTGGGCGACGGCGTGCAGCGCATCCTGTGGACCCTGATCGACGTCAGCGAGCGCCACCAGCAGGCGCGCGAACTGCGCCAGACCCAGGGCGTGTACCGCGCGCTGGCGGCCGCGAGCGATTCCCTGCTGCAGGGCGCCACCGAGGCGGGCATGATCGCGCGCCTGTGCCAGAGCCTGGTCGACGGTACCGAATTCAGCGCGGCATGGCTGGCCAGCCCGGATGGGCAGGAGCGCCTGACGGTACTGGCCAAGGCCGGCGAGCAGGCCCGGGACATCGCCTGGATCGACGCCCAGCGCCCACGCATCGACGACGCGCAGGCGGCGGCGGCCCGCGCCTGGCGCACCCAGGCGAGCGTGAACCAGGAACAACCCGTGGGCGACCACGCGGGCCCCTGGGCCGCCGTGCTCGCGCTTCCGGTGCGGCGCGGCGCCCAGGTGTGGGGAATCCTGAACCTCGCCGCGCGCCAGCCCGGCATTTTCGACGCCACCACGCGCGGCGCCTGCGAGCAGGTCGCCGCGCTGCTCGGCCACGGCCTGGACGAACTCGACCGCAAGAACACCCTGCAACTGCTGCAGGACACCGAAAGCCGGCGCGCTCGCACCGACGCGCTCACGGGTCTTCCCAACCGGCTGGCCCTGGAGGAGTTCCTGCCCGGCGCCATCGCGCGCGCCGAACGCCGCGGCAGCCTGCTCGCGGTGGGCATGCTCGACCTGGACAACTTCAAGCCGGTCAACGACCGTTACGGCCACGCGGTGGGCGACGTGCTGCTGCAAAAACTCGCGCACGCGCTGCGCCTGCGCCTGCGCGGGGGCGACTTCCTGGCGCGCCTGGGCGGCGACGAGTTCGTCATCGTGTCCGAGGACCTGGATGCCTCGGAGGCGCTGCAGGATCTGGCGGCCGCGCTGGAACGCCTGCACACGGCCGTGCAGACGCCCTTCGACCTGGGCGAGGGGCGCAGCGCCCAGGTGGGCATGACCATGGGCCTGGCGCTGTGCCCGAACGACGCGCGCGAACCCGACGGGCTGCTGCGCATGGCCGACGCGGCCATGTACGCCTGCAAGACCCACAAGCACGACCGCAGCAGCTGGTGGCGCGTGGGCACCGCGGAAGTGGAACGCGACCCCGACTTCGCGCGCGAGGCGCACATCGACGCCTTCGGCGCCGAGTCGCGCACGCTGCTGGCCTCGCTGGACGAGGAATTGCTGCGCACCACGGCCGCGCAATTCGGAGCCGCCTTCTACGCCAGCCTGGCGCGAGAAGAGGAGCCGGCGGCCATCCTGCGCTGCCTGTCCGCGGCCGAGCTGGACCGGCTCAGGCGCAGCCAGGGTGAACATCTGCTGTTGTTGCTCGGCCCGGGCACGACACGTGCCATGCTGGAGGCGAAGGCGGCGCAACTGGGCCAGGTGCATGCATTGATCGGCCTGTCCGGTGCGCGCATGGAGGAGGCCTTCTCGTTGTACGAGGACCTGCTGCGCACCCAGCTGGAGAACGCGCTGATCTCCACGCGCCAGCGCTACCGCGTGCTGCGCGTGGCCACGGCACGGCTGCGCCTGGACGTGCAGGTGCAGCTCGCCGCCATCGACCAGACCACGTCGCGCTATTTCGCGCAGTTGCATCCGCCGCTGCGCGAGCGCACGAGCTGGGTGGACGTGCTGCCCGAGACCCTGCAGACCCTGGCCGCGCTGCCGGGGATCCGCAACGCCATGGTGTTCCGTCCCGACGAGCACGGCGTGCTGCGCGAGCAGGCCCTGGCCGGCGCGGACGGCGAGCGCCTGGTCGCGGCGCTGCGCGAACGCTCGCTCTATCCGAACCTCAATCCGCTGGCGGGAGTGGCCCGCGGCCCGCTGGCCCAGGCCTGGTTCATGCGCGACGTGCAGGTGGTCGATGCCTACCTGCTCGACGAACGCCTGCGCCCATGGCACGAGCTGGCGCGCGAGTTCGGCTGGCGCAGCGCCGCCACCATCCCCATCGCGCACGGCGACAACACCGACAGCGTGCTCATGCTGTTCGGCACCTATCCGCACCAGTTCTCGTCCAGCTGGGCGCGCTCCTGGCTGGGACTGCTGCGCGCGCGCATCGATGCGCAGTTCGCGGCCACGGCGCGCAACCACCAGCCCGTCGACCCGGCCCAGGTGCGCCGGTTTCGCGAGCTCCTGTACGGCGACGGCTTGCGCATGTGGGTGCAGCCCATCGTCGACCTGCGCAGCGGCGCGGTCACCAAGGTGGAGGCGCTGGCCAGGCTGCGCGGCGCGGACGGCAGCGTGTACAACCCGGGCCAGTTCCTGCCGGCCTTCGGCGAGCAGGAACTGCACGCGCTGTTCCGCCAGGGCCTGGCCCAGACCCTCGAGCACCTGCACGACTGGCGCGAGGCCGGGCTGGACCTGGAACTCTCGGTGAACCTGCCGCCGCAGACCCTGCTGCACGAGCAGTGCGCGGCATGGATCGAGGAGGCACTGCGCCGCGCCGGCGTCGCCGCCACGCACCTGAGCCTGGAAGTGCTGGAGACCGACGGCCTCGACGTGTCGCGCAGCGACGAGGCCATCCACGCCATCGGCACCCTGGGCGTGCGCCTGGTGCTCGACGACCTCGGCTCGGGCTACAGCAGCATCACGCGCCTGGCCTCGCTGCCGGTGGATACCGTGAAAATCGACCAGGGCCTGATTCGGGAATTGCCCAAGGACCCGGTGCGCACCATTCGTCTGCTGGCCGCGCTGGTGCGCATCGGCCAGGAGTTCGCGCCGCACACGGTGATCGAGGGACTGCAGGACGACAGCTTCGTGGAGGTGGCGCGACAACTGGGCGCGCGCCTGGGCCAGGGCTTCGCGCTGTCGCGCCCGATGCCGGCGGAGGACTTCCTGGCCTGGAGCCGCGAGCACGGCGCGCGCCGCGACGTCGCCGAGGGTCCGCTGCGCACCTGGCCGGGGGCTCTGGCCTGCCTCTGGATGGGCGCGCGCGATCCTCGGCGCGAGCAGCGCTCGACGGACGCCGATGACTGCGCGCTGGGACGCTTCCTGCGCGCGCAGGGCGTGGCGGACCCCCGCGTACTCGGCTGGTACGAGAAATTCCGCAGGGGAACGAATTCCCAGGCCGCCGAACGCGCCACGGAGGAGTTGCTGCAGTGGATGGCGCAGCGCGTGGTGCTCGAGGCTGCGGACCAGGGCGCGCAGACCTGATCCGCCCGGCGCGCGCCGGGCGCCATCGACTCAACGCGCCTGGCGGGCGTCCAGCTGCTGCCGGAAGGCGCGTGGCGAGCAGCCCGCGCTGCGCGTGAACACGCGGCTGAACAGCGCCGGGTCGGCGAAGCCCAGCGCATAGGCGACCGACGCGACGCGCAGGTTGGTGAAAGCCAGCTGGCGACGTGCCTCGCGCACCAGGCGCGCGTCGATCAGCCCGGAGGCGCTCTGGCCGGTCAGCCCGCGCAGCACCCGGCTCAGGTGGGTGGGCGTGACGGCCAGCGCCCGCGCGTAGTCGGCCACGCGCCAATGTTCCCGGAAGTGCGCCTCCAGCAGTTCCTCGAATCCACGCTGCAGGCGCGAATCGGGGGGCGCGTGCGACGCGCCCCCCACGCTCGCCCCCAGGCGCGCCGCCCGCGCCAGCAGGGTGCAGCCCAGGCCTCGCAGCACCAGCGCGCGCGCCGCGGCGCGGGAGGCGTATTCCTCCGCCAGTTGCAGCGCGACGCTGTCCAGCGCGGGGTCGGCCGCCGCCATCCAGGGGCGCGCCAGGCACCGGCGCACGGCGGCGTCGCCGTCGAGCAGCTGATCCAGCATGGCCTGGGTCCAGGTCACCACCAGGCCGTCGCTGCCGGGCTCGAAGCGCAGCGCGTGCACGGTACCCGGCGGAACGTTGAGCAGGGCGCCGGGGCCCAGCGCGAAGCGCGCATCGTCGAGCTGCGCACGCCCGGCGCCGCGGCGCAGCAGCAGCAACTGGTGCAGATGCGCGTGGCGGTGCGCGACCAGTTCCCAGTCGTGCAGGGCGGAGCGCGCGGCGATGGACTCGCAATGCATCACGTCCGGAAGCTGTCCGGACTCGCCATACAGGTCGTACTGCCGGATGGTGTCTTCGCGTGCTTGCATGGACGGGCCGCAGGAGTGGGCCGCGTGGATGGGCCGCAGGGAAGGTCCACAACGTAGCGCAGGCGCGAAGCGGCTCCTTGATCCTGCGCAAACCGTCGCGGCATGCGCGGCGCACCATGGGCCGGCGCGCACGGGTCGCGGCGCCCGAGGTTCGAAACGTCCAAGTTCTGGCTGCAAAAGGCGCTTCCGCCGACCCCCGATGCCCCCCTACTCTGCGCCGCTCGGGCCCCGTCGAGCGCGGCCCCTGACGCGGCGGGGAGCCCGCCCGTACCTTCACGAGGAGACAGGCATGAAGACCCAGGTGTGCATCATCGGCGGCGGCCCCTCGGGGCTGCTGCTTTCGCAGCTCCTGCACCTGCAGGGCATCGACAACGTGGTGCTCGAGCGCCAGAGCCGGGACTATGTGCTCGGACGCATCCGGGCCGGCGTGCTGGAACACGGCTTCGCCGAGCTGATGCGCGAGGCCCGCTGCGGCGAGCGCATGGACCGCGAGGGCGAGATCCACGAGGGCTTTTTCATCGCCCACGACGGCCGCATGGACCGCGTGGACCTGCACAGGTACAGCGGCGGCAGCTCGGTGATCGTGTACGGCCAGACCGAGCTGACGCGCGACCTGTACGAGGCGCGCGACCGCATGCAGGGGACGGTGGTGCACGACGTGCAGGACGTGCAGCTGCACGACATCGCCGGCACCTCCCCCAGCGTGAGCTATCGCAAGGGCGACGAACGGGTGCGCGTGGAATGCGACTTCGTGATCGGCGCCGACGGCTTCCACGGGGTCAGCCGGAAGTCGATCCCGGCCGGGGTGCTGAGCGAATACGAGAAGGTCTACCCCTTCGGCTGGCTGGGCGTGCTGTCGCGCACCAAGCCGGTATCTCCCGAGTTGATCTATGCCCGGCACGAGCGCGGCTTCGCGCTGTGCTCGCTGCGCTCGCAGGTGCTCAGCCGCTACTACATCCAGGTTCCGCTCAGCGACAAGGTGGAGGACTGGTCCGACGAGGACTTCTGGGCGGAGCTGCGACGCCGCGTGCCCTCCGAGGTGGCCGGGCGACTGCTCACCGGACCGTCCATCGAGAAGTCCATCGCGCCGCTGCGCTCCTTCGTGGCCGAGCCCATGCGCTACGGCAGCCTGTTCCTGGCCGGCGACGCCGCGCACATCGTGCCGCCCACGGGAGCGCGCGGGCTCAACAGCGCGGCCTCGGACATCCACTACCTCTACCACGCGATGCTCGGACACTACCGCGACGGCGACGACAGCGGCCTGGACGGCTATTCGGCCAAGGCGCTGGCGCGCGTGTGGAAAGCCCAGCGTTTCTCCTGGTGGATGACCACGATGCTGCACACCTTCCCCGACAGCCTGGCCTACGACCGCAAGCTGCAGGACACCGACCTGGCCTACCTGTTCTCCTCCGAGGCGGCGATGCGCTCGCTGGCGGAGAACTACGTCGGGCTGCCGTTCTGAACCGCACCACGCACGGGAGAGCGACCATGCAGGAACCCCGCCCCATCGAGGGCACCACGCTGTTCGACGGCACCCAGGCGCGCAAGGGCTACGCGCTGAACAAGATGTGCTATTCCTTCAACGACGCGGCCGACCGCGCCGCCTTCCTGGCCGACGAGGATGCCTATTGCGCGCGCTTCGGCCTCGGTCCGGAGCAGCGCGAGGCGGTGCGCCGGCGCGACGTGCTCGCCCTCATCGCCGCCGGCGGCAACGTCTACTACCTGGCCAAGCTCGCCGGCATCTTCGGGCTGGACGTGCAGGACATCGGGGCCCAGCAGACGGGCATGAGCAAGGAAGCCTTCAAGGCGCGGCTTGTCGCCGCGGGGAGCTGAAACCATGGCGAGAATCATCGGTTGCGTCACCACCTCCCACGTTCCGGCCATCGGCAAGGCGATGGCCGCGAGCCAGCAGGAGGCCCCCTACTGGAAGCCTTTCTTCGACGGCTTCCCGCCCATCCGCGACTGGCTGGCGCGCGAGCGCCCGGACGCGGTCGTGGTGATCTACAACGACCACGGCCTGAACTTCTTCCTGGACAAGATGCCCACCTTCGCCATCGGCGCGGCCGAGCGCTACGTCAATGCCGACGAGGGCTGGGGCATTCCGACCCTGGCGCCCTTCGCCGGCGAGCAGGACCTGTCCTGGCAACTCATCGAGCATCTGATCGGCGCCGACTTCGACCTCACCACCTGCCAGGAGATGCAGGTGGACCACGCCTTCACGCTGCCCATGAAACTGCTGTGGCCCGACGGCGACGCCCCCCCGGCCGTGCCCCTGTGCATCAACACGGTGCAGTTCCCGCTGCCCAGCGCGCGACGCGTCTGGGCGCTGGGGCGGGCCGTGGGCGAGGCCGTGCGCGCCTGGGACAGCGACAAGCGGGTGGTGGTGCTCGGCACGGGCGGGCTGTCGCACCAGCTCGACGGCCGACGCGCCGGGTTCATCAACAAGGACTTCGACCAGCGCTTCATGCGCAGCCTGGTGGACGAGCCCGACTGGGCCACGCGCTACTCCATCCACGAACTGGTGGAACTCAGCGGAACGCAGGGCGTGGAACTGCTGATGTGGCTGGCCGCGCGCGCCGCGCTGGGCGACGGCGCGCGCCTGGTGCACCAGCACTACCACATCCCGATTTCCAACACCGCCGCCGGCGCGATGGCCCTGGCGGCCGCCTGAGCCTGCGCCCCGCCGGCGCGACGCGCACCTGGAGGCGCCGGTTCAGGCGCGCCCGTACAACGCGACCTCGGTGCCGTCCATGAACGGCAGGTGTCCGTACTCGACCAGTTCCCACTGGTTGCCGAAGGGGTCCAGGAAGTAGTTCACGCGCAGCCCGGCGCAGGGCCCGTCGTCGATCGCGATGGGCCCGTCCATGACGGCCACGCCGCGTGCGCGCAGGAAGTCCAGCGCCGCGTCCAGGTCGCGTACCTTCAGCGCGACGTGGCTGGCGCCCAGGTCGCAATTGCGCCGCGGCCGGGTCTCGGCGTCCGCCGGCAGCTCGTAGCGGAACAGCTCCAGCATCAGGTTCGGCCCCAGCGCCATCATCACCAGGGTCAGGCGCGCCCCCGCCACGTTGAGGTGGGCCAGGGTCCAGTCGCGCCCGTCGGGCATGCGCGGCAGCTCGCGCGCGTCGAAGGGCCCGAGGCGGTACAGCTCCACGGCCCCCAGCACGTCGCGGTAGAACGCCACGCCGCGCTCGAGGTCGGGCAGGGTCAGCGCCACATGGTCGACGTGCATCAGTCCGGGCAGGGTCTGGGGCATGGAGGATTCTCCGGATGAAGGGTCAGGACAGGCCGCGCGCGCCGCCGAGCACCGGCGCCGGACGGAACACGGTCAGGCGCAGCGTCGGGTACAGCAGCAGGCACAGTACGAGGGTGGAGAAGAATTCGACCGGCACATAGCGGTTGAGCACGTAGTGCGACAGCAGCACCGAGGCGACCACCGTGCACACGCCGGCCCAGTTCACGCTCTCGGCGCGTTCGAAGGCCTCGGCCCGACCGCTGCCGACCAGCCGGCGCACGAGGAAGTAGTCCACCACGATCACCCCGGCGAAGGCGGTGGTGAGCACGCCCAGGATGGTGATCCAGGAGTTGACCAGCGCCAGGATGCGCCCGTAGAGCATCAACAGTCCGATCACGTTGCCGAGAATGACGAAGCTCAGCCGCCCGGGGCGCCAGCCGAAGGCGTCGAACAGATTCGACAGGGACAGCGAGGCGCTGTAGGTGTTGAGCACCTGCGCCTTGCTCTGCGCCAGCACCATCAGCAGCGCGCCCAGGGCGCCGCCGAACACGATGAAGGCGGCGGTGATGCTGTCGGGGCTGTGCAGCGCGGCCTGGGCCGCCGCCTGGCGGGTCATGCCGTCGGTGTGCATGTAGAAGTCGATCAGCGCCGGAATGCCCGCGTACATGATGATGCCGCCCAGCGACAGCATGACGATGTCCATCATCACGTTGCCGATCAGCGCGGCCACGCCGATGTCCGCCGAGCTGCGCGCGTAGCGCCCGAGGTCGGCGTCCACCAGCGCCAGCGCGCCGGCCGAACCGATCAGCACGTTGACGCAGAACACGAACTTGCCCAGCGGCGTGCTCGCGCCCATGGCCTGCAGGGCCTGGGCCGGGAATTGCGAGCCGAAGCCGAGCAGGTCCGAGCCCGGATGGGCGGCCGCGGACACCACCACGTAGGTGATGTAGGCCAGCACCGCGAGAAAGGCCACCAGGGTGATGGAGGACACGCGCGCCACCAGCGCGAAGCCGTAGGCCGTCAGCAGCACCCAGGCCAGCGAGAGCAGGCCGTAGATCACGATGCGACTGGTCAGCGTGTCGGCCAGGTGGAAATAGAACAGGAAGCCCTTGTACAGCAGGGCGTTTTCCAGGGCCAGGAAGCCGATGATCATGAAGGCGAAGATCAGCGAGGAGATGATCGAGCCCTGGCGCCCGAACCCGAAGTGGCGCGACAGCACCGTGCTGGACAGTCCCGAGCGGTAGGCCACGTGGCCGCAGGCCCAGCCCAGCAGCGCGCCGACCACGGTGACGAACACGCCGGCGGCCAGCGCGATGCGGTAGCCGGCGACGAAGCACACCAGCGCCCCCAGGAACAGCTGCACCAGCGAGGTGACGATGCCGGCGGTGTTCCACGACAAGGCCAGCCAGCCCTGGCGCGCATGATCGGGGACACGCTCCAGCGCATGGTCCTCGATCGCTGTACTCAACTGCGTCTCGCTCATGCCGTGTCTCCTGGCCTGTCGTTGGATCGAGGCATTGTGGGCAGGGCGCGCGCGGGCGGTCTAGCCAGTTCGCGCAGCAGGCCAGCCGATTCGCGCATGGCCGCGACCGCGGCCCTCCCGCAGCATCGGGGTCCTCCCTGAGCCTTGCCGGAACTGGACAAGCGCCCGTGCCCGCGGGCCGAAGCTGGATAGAAATCCCCCGTGGCCGCACCAAGAATGGCCGCCATCCCGGTCCGCGGAATCGACCGGGCCATCCGGTCGGCCGCGGCGCCGATCCCCTTCGCGCAGCATCACCCTCCCAGAGGTCCGCGCATGAACACCGTCGATCCAGGCGTCCTCGTACCGCCCCGCATACGCAGCTGGCAATCCTTCGCGCTGTTGATGGCCGTTCTCGGCGAGGTGTTCCTCGCCGGCGACTGGTACGGCTTCGCCGCGGTGATGCCGCTGGTGTCCAGGACCCTGGCGCTGAGCCCCGCGCAGGCGGGCTTCGCGCAGGGCGCCTTCGCCATCACCTACGCCGTGGGCATGGTGCTGTGGTCGCCGCTGGGGCGGCGCATGTCGGCGCGCTCGCTGTTCGCCATCGGCCTGGTCGGCTCGGGTCTGGGCATGATGCTGCAGGGCCAGGCGCAGGACTACGGCACCCTGCTCGCACTGCGCTTCGTGATCGGCTTCTTCGACGCCGCGGTGTGGGTCGGCACCATGAAGCTGATCGTCGGCTGGTATCCCAAGAAGCACCATGGCGCGACCATGGGGGCGCTGCTCGCCGCCTTCAGCCTGGCCATCACCCTGGATTTCGCGGTCGGCGTGCCCATGTCCACCCACTACGGCTGGCAGGAATTCTTCCGCTGGCTGGGCGCGGCCACCGTGGCCTGCGGACTGCTCGGCGCCGCCACCCTCAAGGGCGGCCCGCGCGACCTGGGCCACAAGGACTTCCAGTGGGACCTGACGAGCGCGCACGCCCACGAGCCGAGATCGACCTGGTCGGTGCTGCGCAGCAAGTGGGTGTACGTCGGCGCGGCGGCGATTTTCGGCGACCTGTTCGCCATCTCGGCGGTGTCGACCTGGGTGGTCCCGCTGTACATCGAGGTGCAGAAGATGCCGGTGCCGAAGGCCGCGGTGGTGGGCTCCGTGATGGGCCTGTCGCAGGTGGCGGTGCTGCTGGTCGGCGGCTGGCTGGCCGACCGCGTGCCGCGCACCGCGCTGCTCAAGGTCGGCGCCCTGCTCGCCACGCTGACCGCCGTGGGATTCACGGCCGCGGCCAGCATGCAGATGGCCTGGGGCGAGATGCTGGCACTGGCGGCCTTCAGCGGCATCGTGGTGCTCAGCGGCGGGGCGATTTTCAGCCTGGTGAGCCAGGCCTACGGCGAGACCCTGGCCCCCACGGCCATCGGCTTCGCCGAACTCGGCGGCATCGCCTCCAGCTTCGTGGCCCCGGCCCTGATGGGGCTGATCATCGGCGCCACCCACTCCTTCGCCTCGGCCTTCGGCGCCTTCGCCGCGGTGGAGGCGACGGTGCTGGTGCTGCTGCTGGTGATCGCGCGCTGATGCGGGCCATGCGCATCGTCGCCGGAGCCGCTCGATGAACCACGCCCTGCTGGCGCGCCGCGGCACCGCGGTGCTGGCGCTGCACTATCAGAACGAGGTGCTGCACGAGGACGGGCGCATCCGCGTCGGCCTGGCGCCCGGAGATCCGCGCCGCGCCGCCGTGATCGCCGGCGCCGCGCGCATGCTGGCCTGGGGGCGCACGCACGAACTGCCGATGGTGTTCGTGCGTATCGCCTTCCGGCCGGGGCACGTGGACGTGATCCGCAACTGCAAGGTGTTTCGCGACGTGGTGCGCCTGGATGCCGCGGTCGAAGGCACCTGGGGCGCCGAATTCCTGCCGGCGCTGGCCCCGCGCGCCCAGGCTGCGCGGGAGTTCATCCTCACCCATCAGCGGGTCGGCGCCTTTCACGGCACGCCCTTGCGCGACCTGCTGGACGCGCTGAAGGTGCGGCGCCTGGTGGTGGGGGGCGTGTCCACGCACTCGGTGGTGGCCACCAGCGTGGCCGCCGCGGCGGACGCCGGCTACGAACTCGCGGTGGTGGCCGACGCCTGCGCCAGTGCCGACCCGGCGCTGCACGACTACGCGCTGCGCAGCATGGAACTGGTGGCCGAGGTGTGCCGCATGGACCAACTGGAGGGCCTGCCAGGGGCAGGCGAGGAGCATGACTAGCGAGACTCCGGTGCCGCGCACGAGCGGCCGCGCCAGCTTCGACTACACCGGCAGCGTCGCGCTGGTGACCGGCGGCGCCACCAGCCTGGGCGCGGCCATCGCGCAGGCGCTGCACGCCGCCGGCGCCGCGGTGTGGATCTGCGACGTGGACGAAGCCGCGGGCGACGCGCTGGCCGACGCGCTGAACGCACGCCGCGCGTCGAGCGCCTGGTTCCACGCCACCGACGTGGCCGGCGACGCCAGCGTGGCCGCATGCATGCGGCGCGTCGCCTCCACCCACGCCCGCCTGGACCTGCTGGTGAACAACGCGGTGGTCTACCTCGATTCCGGCATCGCCTCGCCACGCGAGACCTGGATGCGCGCGCTGGGCGTGAACCTGGTGGGCGGCGCGCGGGTACTGGCGTCGGCGCTGGAACTGCTGGAAGCCGCCGCCGCGCCCGCGGTGGTGAACCTGTCCAGCGTGGCGGGCAAGTTCGGCCAGCGCGGGCGCGCCGTCTACCCGGCCTGCAAGGCGGCCATCCTGCAACTCACGCGCAGCCAGGCGGTGGATCTGGCTCCCCGGGGCATTCGGGTCAACGCCATCACGCCCGGCTGGACCTGGTCCACGGCGCTCGCGCGCCAGGCCGGCGGCGACCGCGCCCGCGCCGACGCCGTGGGCGCGCGCCTGCATCCGCTGGGCCGCGTGGGCGACCTGGCCGACGTGGCGCGCGCCGTGCTGTTCCTGGGTTCCGACGCGGCCGCCTTCGTGACGGGCATCGACCTGCCGGTGGACGGCGGATTTTCCGCCCTCGGACCCGACCAGGGGCGCCCACCGGCGCAATGGTGGAACCCGGAACAGCCGGCCGACGAGGACTGATTCGACAGGAGAGAACCCGATGAACCCCGAGCACATCGCACTGCGGGACATGGTGCGCCCCGACAGCGTGCACAAGTCGGTCTACACCGACCCCGATATCTTCCAGCTGGAGATGCGACGCATCTACGGGCGCGCCTGGATCTACGTGGGCCACGAAAGCCAGGTGCCGCGGGCCGGCGACTTCGCCACCACGCGCCTGGGCGACCAGGACGTGGTGCTGGTGCGCGGCGCCGACGGCCGCGTGCACGTGGTGTACAACCGCTGTCCGCACAAGGGCGCCAAGATCGTGCCCGACGGCTGCGGCAACGTGGGCAAGTTCTTTCGCTGCCCCTACCACGCCTGGACCTTCCGGCTCGACGGCAGCCATCTGGCCGCGCCGCTCAAGCCGGGGCTGGAAGGCACCTCCTTCTGCGCCACCAGCCCGGAGTTCTCCATGGCCCCGCTGGCCCGCGTGGAGTCCTACCGCGGCTTCGTGTTCGCCAGCCAGGCCGCCTCGGGCCCCGGTCTGCGCGAATTCCTGGGCGGCGCGATCAGCTCGCTGGACAATTTCTGCGACCGCTCGCCGCTGGGCGAGGTGGAGGTCGCGGGAGGCACATTCCGGGTGCTGCAGCGCTCCAACTGGAAAGTGTTCTACGAGAACCTGCACGACACCATGCACGCGAGGGTCACCCACCAATCCTCGGTGGAGGCCGCGCGCGAGGAATGCGAGGAGCTTGGCGAGCGCCCCTTCGAGCTGCTGATCATGGACGGCAACGGCGAGCCCTACGAGTTCTGGGAAAAACTCGAGCTGCGCGCCTATCCCTTCGGCCACGGCTACATGGAGGGCATCTTCGACCCGTCGGCGGCCACCCGCGATCCGGTGTCCAGGGCACATTTCGAGGCGCTGGCGGCCGTGCACGGGGAGCAGCGCGCGCGCGAGATCCTGGGCATGAACCGGCACAACACCGTGCTCTACGGCAGCGGCTCGCCGCACACCGTGTTTCAGCAGTTCCGCGTGATCCGCCCGCTGGCGGTCGACCGCACGCTGGTGGAGATTCAGCTGTTCCGGCTCAAGGGCGCCCCCGATTCCGTGTTCGAGCGCGCGCTCACCTACGCCAACCTGATCAATTCGCCCTCGTCCAACGTGATGCCCGACGACGTCGAGGTGTACGCCCGCTGCCAGCAGGGCAACGCGACGCGCGGCGGAGACTGGGTCAGCATGCACCGCTACCACGGCCGCGACCGCGAACTGCCCGACGGCATGGTGTCGAGCAACGGCACCAGCGAACTGCCGATGCGCAACCAGTTCGCCGCCTGGCGCCAATTCATGCTCGAGGGCGACGACGCCGTGACCGCAGCACATCAGGAGTCGCGCCATGAAGCTGCTTGACCGCGCCTTCGACCTCGAACTGCGCCCCGCCGCGGGCGCGCAGCTTTCCCCCGAGGCGCTGCGCGGGGTCGAGCAGTTCCTCTACCACGAGGTCGCGCTGCTCGACGACCGCCAGCTCGACGCCTGGCTGGATCTGTGGGCCGAGGATGGGCGCTACTGGATCCCCCGCTTCGAGGGCCAGGCCGACCCCTTCGGACAGATCTCGCTGTGCTGGGAGGACCACATGCTGCGCCACACGCGGGTGCGGCGCCTGGCCAACCCGCGCAACTGGTCCCAGCAGCCGCCGGCGCGCTGCTCCCACCTGGTGGGCAACGTCAGCGTGCGCGGACTGGACGCCGGGGGCTGCCTGATCGTGCGCTCCAGCCTGCTCTACACCGAATGGCGCCTGGAGCAGCGCCAGTTCGCGGCCACCGTGCACCACAAGCTGCAGGCGCAGCCGGACGGCTCCTGGTGCATGCGCCTCAAGCGCGTGGACCTGGTGAACTGCGACGCCATGCTGGGCAACCTGGAGCTGTTCCTCTGAAGCGGTCGCGCGCGAATCCCCGATTGCATCGCTTTCATCCCTGAAGTATTTTAGATATGAAGAAACCGGCGGACGTCGCGTCCGCCGCGACAGGGATCTCGTCGGGCGAATTGCCGGAGCAGGCGATGGATGCGTGCGTGCGTGCGGTCGGCCGCGGGGCTGGCGTCGTGGATGCGTCGAGGATGTACGGACACCCGGTGTTCCGTTGCGCGGACCTGCGCGCCTCGCAACCCTACCTGCGCCAGGCCATCGCCGAGCACGAGCTGCGCTGGGGCGGCGGCGAGGTCGACGTGGCGCTGTTCGCGATGCAGGCGCGGCAGCTGCGCCTGCTGCTGCTGCGCTACGGCCCCGAGGTGGAGGTCGAGCCGCTGCACTTCGACGACTTTTCCCTGGTCCAGGTTCCGCTGCGCGGCGAGACCGAGATCGACTGCGACGGCCAGCGCCAGCGCCTGGTGCCGGGCCAGTCGGCGCTGGTGTGCCCGCGCAAGCGTCTGCGCGTGCTGTGGAGCCGCGGCTGCGAGCAGTTGATCATCCGCGTGCCCAATGCCTTGCTGCGCCACGCCGCCGCCGGTGCCGGTGCGTGGGCGGGGCACGAGCGCGGCGGCGCCGGCATGCCGGCGCCTCTGACCCTGGTCGACGGCGCGCCCTCGCGCACCTGGAACACCCTGCTCGGCTCGATCATCGACGTCGCCGCGGATCGCGGCACCGCGGCCGAGGCCCATCCCGCCTGGCAGGACTACCACGAGCTGGGCATGGCGGTGTTCCTGCACACCCTGCGCGGCGGCGACGACCGCCGGGTCGCCGCGCCACCCCGCCCCGCGTGCGCTCCGCTGCCCCTGGGCGCCGGCTGCGCACGCGGCGACCTGGCGCCGGCCGTGGAACGCTACGTGCGGGCACGCATCTGCGCGCCCATCGCGCTGGAGGACCTGGCGCGTGCCGCGGGCGTGAGCCCGCGCACCCTGCACCTGCACTGGAAGCGCCAGTACGGGGTCGGCCCCATGGCCTGGCTGCGCAACCTGCGCCTTGACATCGCGCGCCAGCGCCTGCGCGGCATCGGCGACGCCTCCATCACCGACGTGGCGCTGGAATGCGGCTTCGGCCACCTGGGGCGCTTCTCGGCCTATTACCGCGAACGCTTCGGCGAACTGCCACGCGAGACCGCGGCCGGCCGCGCCAGGATCAGCGCCTGACGCGGCCGTTACGGACTCAGCGCAGGCCTTCGAGCCCCTGCTCGAAGGCCGTGCCGGAGGCGTCGGCCAGCGCGAGCTCGCGCAGCTCGGCCACGCGCTGCGCCGCGTCGGGCCGGCCCAGCAGATCGGCGCCGGCGGCGAGCAGGCGGTCGAAGCGGCTGCTGCCTCGCGCATGGGTGTCGGAATAGCCCTTGACCAGGCGGCGGCAGCGCAGCAGCTCCACCGCGAGCGCATAGTCCTCGCGCGCGACGCGCCGCACCGTGTCCAGCCAGTGGCGCAGGTGCTCGGTTTCCTGCGCATGGCGCAGGCTGCCCGGGCGCCAGCGCCGCAGCCCCGCCAGCAGGCGCAGCTGCAGGTAGCCGCCCAGACGCATGCTGTGCAGGCGCCGCCCCTTGCGAAACAGCCGTTCGCCGATGCGCTGCATGCGCGGCGACGCCAGCACGCGCCGGCCCAGTTCCCGCGGCAGCAGGCCGGCGATCTCCTCCAGGCGCGGATGCAGGTATTCCTCGACCCCGACCACGTCGTCGGCGCCGGCGTCGATCTCGCCGCGGATGCGCGCGAAGCGCTCCTCGCGGCTTTTCAGCTCGGCCACGCGGATGACGTCGTCGTAGGACATGGCCACGGCGATCCAGTGCGCCGCCTCCCGGCTGAGCGCATGGCCGGCACGCCGCCCGGCCTCGCCGGTGTCGAGCGCGACCAGGCCGGCCACCGTGTCGAGGTAGCGCGCGGCGTGGTCCAGGTCCTGGAAGTCCAGCGTGCGCTGCAGGCCCTCGCCCAGCATGTCCCAGGCCTCGGCGGGAAAATCGCGCCGGATGCGATCCAGCAGGGGCTGCAGACGCGCGCTGGCGGCGCGCTCCGGCAAGGCGCGGGGCGCGGTGACCATGGCGTCGGCGGCGAGCACCGCCGGAGCGCCGGTGTCCAGCGCCGCAGCTTGCCCGGCGCGCAGGGCGCGCAGGCTGGGCTCGACGCCGACGCCGCTGTCGCGCACCACGGCCTCGAAGTCCTCGGCCTCGAAGGGCAGCGCGCCGCTGCCGGCGAGCGCCCCGAACAGGCTGGCCGAGATCACGCTTCCCGCGTCCACGGCCAGGGCCTGCATGTCGCCCGCGACCAGGCGCCGGGCGCCGGCGCCCACCTGCTCGAGCACGCGCACCCCGTCGGCCACGCCGTTGCCGGGGACCATCTTCTCGGCCACCGCGAAGGCGCGGTGGGTGCTGGTGATCACGGTGGTGCGCCCGGGGGTGACGAAGCCGCGTTGCGCGGCGCGTCCGGCCTCCATCAGCTCGGCGGCGATCAGCACGTCGACGTCGCCCGGCACCGGCATCTGCGCCAGCACCGGCGTGCGCCCCAGCGGGTCGGGAGGCACCAGCTCGATGTAGTAGATGGTCGCTCCGGTGCGCTGCGCCACGCCGGCCACCGAGGTGGACTGGGCCACCCATCCGCGCCGCTCGGCCAGCGCGACGATCCAGTCGACCAGCACGCCGCCGCCCTGCCCGCCCAGGGCCATGATGGCGACATGGATCGGCGAGGGCTCCGCATCGGCCCGAGTCGCGAGCGCGTTCATCGCGCCACCTGCGAGGACGTGGGCGCCGGGTACAGGGCCAGGCGCGAGCGCCGCGCGCGGGCGCGGCGCTGCAGCCAGCCGATGGCGGCCGCCTGCGCGCGCTGCAAGGCCACCTCCCAGGCGCCGGGGTTGTGCACCTTGTGCGCCTTGTAGAAGGACGGGCACAGCACCGCGGCGTCGGCCGCCTCGCCGCAATGCCCGCAGGCCACGCATTGCTCGTCCACGCGCGCCACCGGGTCGGGCTTGAGCGCATCGCCGCTGGGCGCCAGGGTCAGGCTGGGGCAGCCCGACACGCGCATGCAGGCGTGGTCTCCGCTGCACACCGCGGCGTCCACCCCGAAGCGCTCGCGCAACTCGCGCCGGCCCTCGCGGATGGCAGCGGCCTTGCGCGGGCGCTCGCGGCGCTGGCGGTTGAGCATGCACTCGCTTTGCGCGATGATCACCTTGGGCCCGGCATAGTCGGTGCTCAGGGCTTCGCGCAGCACCTCGCGCATGCGCGTGACATCGTAGGTTCGGTCCACCGTGCGCACCCACGTCACGCCCACGCCGCGCACCGCCTGCTCGATCGCGTGCATGGTGCTGCGGTGGGGGTTCTCGGCGCGCGACGAGGGAATGTCCTGCCCGCCGGTGGCGGCCGAATAGTTGTTGTCGACGATCACGAACACGTTGTCGTGCTGATTGAACACGGCGTTGCCGATGCCCGAGGCCAGCCCGTTGTGCCAGAAGCCCCCGTCGCCCATGAAGGCCACCGCGCGCTTGCCCGCGCCCAGCAGCTTGCCGGCGTTGAAGGCGGAGGCGCTGGAGGCGCCCAGGCCGTAGCCCATGGTGGTGGCGCCGATGGAAAACGGCGGCATGATCGAGAACAGGTGGCAGCCGATGTCGGCCGACACGTGGTGCTCGCCCAGTTCGCGCTCCACCAGCTTGAAGGACGAGAAGATCGGCCGCTCCGGGCAGCCCACGCACAGGCCGGGCGGGCGCTGCGGCAGCAGGCTCCAGTCGGCCGGGGCGGCGGCCGCCGTGTCGGCGCCGGAGGCCGGCGCCGCCTGCCCGCTGCTCTTCGCGCTACGCGGCAGTCCCAGCGGCACCTCGGCGGCGAAGGCTGCCGGATGGTGGCGTTCGAGGAAGGCGCGCAGGCCCTGCTCCACCACGGCCACCGTGTAATCGCCGCTCAGCGGCAGCAGGTCCTTGCCGTGCAGCGCGACGTCCACCCGGTTGCGCCGCAGGATGGTGTTGAGGTTCTGTTCCAGGTAGTCGGGCTGGCCCTCCTCGACCAGGCACACCGCGCGCTTGCCCCGGCAGAACTCCAGCACCTGCTCGTCGAGCAGCGGATAGACCACGTTGAGCACGTAGAGCGGAACCCGGCTGTTGCCCCACAGGTCGGCCAGTCCCAGGCGCCGCAGCGCGCGCAGCGTGTTGTTGTACAGCCCGCCCGGCACGATCACGCCCAGGTGACCCAGGTCGCCGTCGAACACCTCGTTGAGCCCGCGCTCCTGGATGAAGCGCACGGCAGCCGGCCAGCGCCGGCGCACCTTCTCCTGCTCGTGCAGGAAGGAGGCCGGGGGCAGCACGATGCGATCCAGGTCGCGCCGCGGATGCTCCAGCGCATCCTTGAGGCTGTAGCGCGGGCGCCGGTTCTCGGCGGTGACGAAACTGCCGTGCAGGTGGCAGGAGCGGATGCGCAGTTGCAGGAACACCGGGGTGTTGCTGGCCTCGGAGAGCTCGAAACCGTCGTGCACGGCCTTCACGATGCTCGGCAGGTTCGGGCGCGGGTCGAGCAGCCACATCTGCGACTTCATGGCGAAGCCGTGGGTGCGCTCCTGCATGATCGACGAGCCCTCGCCGTAATCCTCGCCGACGATCACCAGCGCTCCGCCGGTGACCCCGCCCGAGGCCAGGTTGGCCAGCGCGTCGCTGGCCACGTTGGTGCCCACGGTGGACTTCCAGGTGACCGCGCCGCGCACCGGATAGTGCACCGAGGCGGACAGCGCCGCGGCCGCGCCGGCCTCGCTCGCGGCCGGCTCGAAGTAGACCCCCATCTCCTCCAGCAGCGGCTGGGCGTCGGACAGCACGTCCATCAGGTGGGAGATCGGCGAGCCCTGGTAGCCGGTGACGTAGCCGACGCCGGCCTCCAGCAGGGCCTTGGTCACCGCCAGGATGCCCTCGCCACGGAAGGTTGTTCCGGCGGGAACCCGCAACTGCTCGACCTCGCGGGCGAATGAACGTTCTGCCATCGCGCGCCGTCCTCCTCAGAAGGGATGCACCCAGTGCACGTTGAGCACGGCGCCGCGCACGTGGTTCTTGGCCTGCACCTGATCGTACAGGTTCACGAACCACATGTTGCGCTCGTCGGCCTGCCAGTACAGGCCGGGCCCG
>JAJZUV010000008.1 GCA_021848345.1 Pseudomonadota bacterium
CGGCGATCGCGCGCACCTCCGACCTGGTGCGCGAGATCAGCGCCGCGGCCGAGGAGCAGGCCACGGGCATGAAGCAGATCAGCACCGCGGTGGCGCAGCTCAGCAGCGTCACCCAGCAGAACGCGGCATCTTCGGAGCAGCTGGCGGCCACGTCCGAAAGCATGAACGACCAGGCGGTGCAGTTGCGCGAGCTGATGCGCCAGTTCCGCATCTGAGGCGCCGGCAGGCGAAGGGGGCGGCGGGGAGCGCCGTCCCCTCGTTTGCCCCAGATCAAGGAATTCCGATATTGGCACGAAATTGCGTGTCGGGTGTCAATTTGCGCGGGCACAATCCGGCATCGGACCCCCAAGGAGCCCCGGAATTGCGCCGGGGCCGATGCCCTCGACCATGCGCTCCCGCGATCCAGCCCCAGTTCCCGAGTGCGCATCGCCGGAGGCGATGGCCGACGGGAGCCTTGTGCAGCAGATCGCCGACAACGTCAGCGACGCGATCGTCGCCAAGGACCTGCAGGGGCGCTTCCTGCTGTTCAATCCCGCGGCCGAGCGACTGAGCGGACGCAGCGCGAGCGAAGTGCTCGGGCGCACCGAACGCGACCTGTTCCCGCTGGCGCAGGCGCGCGAGCTGGAGCGCGACGATCAGCGCATCCGGCGCGATCGCGAGGTCTTCAGTGTCGAGGAAACCCTGGACCTGGGCGATGGCAAGCATGTGCTGCAGGCCGTGAAGGGCCCGCTGTTCGATGCGCGCGGCGAGCTTTCGGGCACCTTCGTCGTGGCCCGCGACATCACGCGAAGCAAGCTCGACGAGCACGAACTGCGCATCGCCGCGGTGGTGTTCGAGTCGCAGATCGGCATGCTGGTGACCGACGCCCACGGCGTGGTGCAGCGGGTCAACGGCGCCTTCACCCGCATCACCGGCTACGCCGCGGAGGAAATCGTCGGGCGCAATCCGCGCATGCTTCGCTCCGGGCTGCAGCCTCCCGCCTTCTATACCGATATGTGGCGCCAGTTGCGCGAACACGGCCACTGGCAAGGCGAACTGGTGAACCGGCATCGGGACGGATCCCTCTACCACGAGCGCCTGGACATTTCCGCCATCCGTGACGCGCGAGGCGCGGTGCTGCACTACGTGGGATCGATGTCCGACATCACACGCGAGAAAAGCGCCAGCGCGCGCATCGAGCACCTGCGTTACCACGACCCCTTGACCGAGCTGCCCAACCGCAGCCTGTTGCAGGACCGCCTGGCGCACGCCTTGCAGGCCGATTCGCGCAGCGGGGAATACGGAGCGCTGCTGCTGCTCGACCTGGACGATTTCAAGAACGTCAACGATTCGCTGGGTCACGCCTTCGGCGACCGCGTGCTGGTGCAGGCGGCGCAGCGCATGCGTCGCGCCATCCGTACGGAAGACACGCTGGCCCGCTTCGCCGGCGACACCTTCGCGGTGCTGGTCGAGGGCCTGGGGCGCAGCCCCTCGGAGGCCGCCACCCGTGCCGCGGCCATCGCGGCCAAGCTTCGCCACGGCCTGGAGCAGCCCTTCCGGGTCGACGCGCGCGCCGTGTCCTGCGGCGCCAGCATCGGGCTGACCCTGTTCGACGGCGACGCCGAGGAGGTGGACGTGCTGATGCGCGAGGCGGAGCTGGCGATGTACCAGGCCAAGGAGCGCGGGCCGGGCGGGCTGTGCTTTTTCGAACAGGCGATGCAGGTGGAACTCGAGGCGCGCAACGCCCTCGAGGCGGATATGCGGGCGGCGCTGGCCGCCCGGCAATTCGTGCTGCATTACCAGGGACAGTTCGACGCGCAGGGCCGACGCATCGGGGCCGAGGCGCTGCTGCGCTGGCGCCATCCCGTGCGCGGCCTGCTGGCACCTGGCTGTTTCATCGAGCTGGCCGAGCAGACCGGGCTGATCGAGCCGCTGGGCCAGTGGGTGCTGGAGCAGGCCTGCGCGCAGCTGGCCGCATGGGCGCGCGACGCCGCCACGCGCGACCTGAGCCTGGCCGTGAACGTCAGCGCGCGCCAGTTCCGGCACGCCGACTTCGTCGAACGGGTGTTGCGCACCGTCGAGGCCGCCGGGGCCGATGCGCGCCGTCTGCAACTGGAAATCACCGAGAGCCTCGCGCTGGAGAACCTGCAGGACACCGTGCGCAAGCTGCGCGAGCTGCGCGCGCAGGGCGTGGGCGTGGCACTGGACGACTTCGGAACCGGCAATTCCTCGCTGGCCTACCTGGCGCAGCTTCCGCTGGACCAGATCAAGATCGACAAGTCCTTCGTGGACAAGCTGCCACAGGATCCGACCTCGGCGCTGATCGTGCAGGCCGTGCTGGCCATGGGACACGGCATGGGCCTGCAGGTGATCGCCGAGGGCGTCGAGACCCAGGCCCAGCACGAGCACCTGCGGGCCCTGGGCTGCGACGCCTTCCAGGGCTTCCTGTTCGCCAGGCCGGTGGCGACCGCAGAGTTCTGAGCAAGCGCTTCGCGCAGCGGGCGAGGCCCCGCGATCCCGCATCGCCTTGCTCCGCCTCAAACTCGATGCACACGCACATGCTTGCAAGGTGCACCACCAGTCGACAATAGTGACGGAACGAAACAAGATGAAATAAAACACTATATCGATTCATTGATCCATGGACCAAGCCATCGAGAAGTCTCCGGCGCCGACGCAGGCTCGGGCGGAGCAGGAAGAGCAGGGACCCCTTTCGTTTTCTCAGGAAGCCTTCTGGTTCATGGACCAGTTCCCGGGCGCGGATCAGGCCTACATCGCGGTCACTGCCACGCGCATTGCCGGATCGCTCGACGTGAGGCGCCTGGAGGGGGCCGTTCGAGCGCTGGTCGCTCGCCACGCGGCTTTGCGAACCCTGTTCGTCCCCTCTGCGGAAGGGGTCGCGCAGACCGTCCTGGAAGCCGAGGCCGCCGCGGCACGTCTGCCATGGATGACCGCGCGGGCGGAGCAAGGCGAGCGGGACGGCGAAGGGCTGGCGCGGCTGATCGCAGGCCTGGTCGGTCGAGGCTTCAAGCTCGATCGGGAATTGCCGTTCCGAGCTGCATGCATCGACTTGGGTCAGGGCGAGGCGGTGCTCGCACTTGCGGTGCACCACATGGTCAGCGACGGCACGTCGATGGGCATCATGCACAGGGATCTCGCCGCGCTGTATGCATCGGGGCAGATGCTCCAGACCCTGCCGGAATCTGCAGGAAGTCTGCTCGCGCATGCCCGTGCTCAACGCGAGCGCGCGCACACTTCCTCATGGCAAAGCGCACAAGGCTATTGGCACGGTGAATTGGCAGGCGTGCAGGATCTGTGCCTTCCGACGGACTGGCCGCGCCCCGGCGTCTCGGACTTTCCCGCTGGCAGTCTGCGCACCGAAATTCCTCTTCGCCTCGTCGAGGGGCTGCGCGACCTGGCCCGCCGCAATGGCGCATCGAGGTTCCGGGCGTGGCTGTCCGTGTTCGAGGCCTTGCTCGCCCGCGTGGGCGACGGCGTGGACTTCGCGGTCGGCATCCCCGTGTCGCTGCGCAAGGATGAAATCCTGCACGAGACGGTAGGCAATTTCATCAATACCCTGGCCATCCGCATGCCCGAGGGCGCGCTGGAGGGTTCCTTTCACGAGTTGCTGGTCGCCACGGCCGCAAAGGTTGCGCGGGCCGTCGAACACGCTGACTATCCCTTCGAGCGGGTCGTCGCGGAGCTCTGTCCCGCAAGGAGCCCGGAGCGCAATCCCATCTACCAGGCGTACTTCGCGCTCCACAACCTTCCGGACCAGTGGCAGGTGCGATTGCCGGGCCTGGAATGCTCGCGTGTGTCGATGACCCAGCAGCGCGTGACCCTGGACCTGCTGCTGGGTATCGAGGAACACGACCAAGGAGCCACGGCGACCTGGCAGTATCGTGCGGATCTGTTCAGCGCGTCCACCATCGCGCGTCTCGCGCGACAGTTCGACATGCTGCTCGAAGGCATCGTCGCCGAGCCCTCCCGGCCCCTGCGCGGCCTGGCCCTGCTCGACACCGCCGAACGCGACGACGTATTGCGTCGATTCGCGCTGGGTGCACCGGCCATCGTGCCGTTCGTGCCCGTGCACGAGCAGTTCCGCCAGCAGTGCCTGCAATCGCCCGAGGCTGTCGCGCTGCGCTGGAACGGGCACACGATGCGCTACGGCGAACTGGGCGAACGCGTGCATGGATGGTCGGCCACATTGCGCCAGATGGGAGCCGGGCCGGGCGGCCTGGTGGCCCTGTGCATGCCCCGCGGCTTCGCCGAGGTCGTCGGGCTGATGGCGATCCTTGAGGCCGGCGCCGCCTTCCTGCCCCTGGACCCCGACAATCCGGAGCAACGCCTGCGAGACATTCTGGACGATGCGAAGCCTGCGCTGGCGCTGGCGCACCCGGAGACGGCCGAGCGTCTGCGGCGTGCGGCGAACGCGGCGACTCGCGTGCTCGAGATCCCCGAGGACGGGCGTCATGCCGAGACGCTGGACACCGAGCCGGCACGCGTGGCCTCGCGCCCGGACGACCTGGCGTATGTCATCTTCACGTCGGGAAGCACCGGACGACCCAAGGGCACCCTGATCGAGCACCGGGGCCTGAGCAACCATGTCGAATGGGTGCGGCAAGCCCTGCAGGCGACGCCGCGGGACCGCTTTCTGCAGAACGTGTCTCTCGCCTTCGACGGCTCGCTGTACTCCTTCTTCGTTCCGCTGGCCTGCGGCGCCCGTGTGATCCTGGTCGATGCGGCTCGTCAGAAGGACATGGAACTCCTGCATCGGCTCATGCTCGACGAGCAGGCGACCACGGCGATGCTGGTTCCGAGCGTGCTGCGCGCCTTGCTCGAACATGCCACGCCGAGCGACTCCCATGCGCTGCGCTACGTGGTGTGCGGCGGCGAGGCGCTCGACAGCGCATTGGCGCGCAAGCTGTTCGATACCTATCCGGGCGTGCGTCTGGGCAACTTCTACGGCCCCACAGAGGCTACCGTGGTCAGCGTGGCCCTCGAGGTGCAGGCGTCCGACATGGAAGGCGCCACGGTTCCCATCGGACGCCCGACCGCCGGCCTGCGCGCCTACGTGCTGGCCCCCGATCTGCAGCCGCAGCCCATCGGCGTGGCCGGCGAATTGTGCCTGGGGGGCGTGGGCCTGGCGCGGGGCTACCTGAACCGCCCGCAGCTCGACGCCGAACGCTTCGTGCCCGATCCTTTCCATCCCGGGGAGCGACTCTACCGCAGCGGCGATCTGGCGCGCTGGCGAGCCGACGGCAAGCTGGAGTTCCTGGGGCGCGGGGACGACCAGGTGAAGCTGCGGGGGCTGCGGGTCGAACTGGGCGAGGTCGAGGCAGCATTGCTCGATCAGCCCCAGGTGCGCGGCGCGGTCGTGGGGGTGGCTCGAAACGAGGCAGGAGCGCCACGACTCGTGGCCTACGTGCTGGCGCGGGGACTGGACGCGGCGACGCTGCGAGAGCGGCTCAAGGCGCGCATACCGTCGTACATGGTGCCGTCGAGCTTCCTGTTCCTCGACGCCTTTCCCAGTCTGCCCAGCGGCAAGGTGGACCGCAAGGCGCTGGCCCTGCTCGAGCCGACGCCCGATCGCTCCGAGGACGCGCAAGGCCTCGCGCCGCGTTCTGCGCTCGAGGCGAATCTGCTGGAGATCTGGCAGAGAGTGCTCGGCGTGACGCGGATCGCGCCGAACGATGATTTCTTCGCGCTCGGCGGAAACTCGCTGCAACTGACCCAGGTGGCCTCGCAGATGCGAGCGGCATTGGGGGTCAACATCGAATTGCGCACCTTGTTCGATCGTCCGACCTTGCGTGAGCTCACCCAGGTCGTCGAGGCCAGCATCGGAGCCAGGGGCGAGAGCGGGGAAGATGTTCCCATTGCGAAGGTCGCGCGGGACGGGGCGCTTGCCCTTTCGTTCTCGCAACGGCGCATGTGGCTGGAACATCAGATGGATCCGCGGGGCGGCGCTTACAACGTCTATGGAGCGTTGCGCCTGCACGGAGCCCTGGACCGGAGCGCGTTGCGCCGGGCGCTGGACCGGCTGGTCGCGCGCCATGAGGCCTTCCGCACGCGGTTCAGCTTCGAGGCCGGGGAGCCCGTTGCCCGGATCGACCCGCCCGCGCCGGCCAGGCTCACCGAGGTCGACGCGACCGCGGGCGCCCCGCCGGAGCATGCATCCGTCGAGGCATGGCTGTCGCGGCTCGCCGCGGAACCCTTCGACCTGGAACATGGGCCCGTGTACCGGGTCATCCTGGCCCGCGAGGCCGCCGAGCGCCACGTCTGCGTGGTCGTGATGCACCATATCGTCACCGACGGCTGGTCGCAGGGTATCCTGGCCACGGAACTCGAAGAACTGTATCGTGCCGAGCATCTCGGCCGGCCCGCCAGGCTCGCTTCCCAGGGTATCGAATTCGCCGACTATGCGTGCTGGCAACGCCGTCACGTGAACGAGGACTCGCTGCAGCCGCAGGTTGCCTACTGGCTGGAACGCCTGGATGGCATGGTGCCGCTGAGCCTGCCCACGGACACCGGCCGGGCCACGCGCTCGGGCAGCCGAGGCGATCTGGTCCTGCTGCCGTTGAGCGACGACTGGATCGCCCAGCTGCAGCAGCGCAGCGCGAGGCTGGGATGCACGCCGTTCATGGTGCTGCTCGCGGTGTTTCAGTCGATGCTGGCCCGCTGGTGCGGGCAGGATGACGTCAGTGTGGGATTTCCCATTGCCAATCGCACGCGCCTGGAGGCCGAGGGCATCGTGGGCTCGTTGGTCAACACCCTCGTGATGCGCAATCGGGTGGATGGCGCGGCGAGCTTCAGGGCCTTCCTGCACGATGAAGTCCGCCCCGGCGTGCTGGGAGCGTTCACGCATCAGGATCTGCCGTACGACAACCTGATCAACCGGCTGCGCGAGCGAGCGGCGCCCGGCGATGATCCGGGGATTCGCGTCCTGTTCAACGTTCTCAACAGTCCGCGTGCGCCCCTGCATTTCGAGGGGCTGGATGCACAGTACGTGGATCTGGGTCTGGGATCCACCCAGTTCGATCTTTCGCTCGGTATCGACCCCGTGTCGCAGAAGGCGCTCGGGCTCAGCTATTCCACGGAACTCTTCGAACGCTCGAGCATGGAGGGACTGGCTCGCCTTTTCCTCCACGGAGTGGAGCGCGCCCTGCGCGAGCCCGACTGCCGGCTGGAGGATCTGTGGGTGGCGCCGCCCGAGGACCAGGCACGCATGGCCGGCTGGAATGCGCCGCCGGCGGTCGCCGCGGCCATGCTTCCCGCGAACTTGCCGAGTTTGCTCGCCGCTTCGCGCGCCTGCACGGGGCCTGCCCTTCGCGACTCCGAGGGGCGCACCTGGAGCTATCCGGAGTTGTGGGCGGCCGTGGATGCCTTCGCCGGCGTGCTGCGCGCGCGAGGCGCGCATCGAGGCCGCCTGGTCGGGCTCGGCCTGCCTCGCGGCGCCGAATTGGTGATCGCGCAGTTGGCTACCCTGGAGGCGGGCGCCGCCTATGTGCCACTGGATCCGCGCTATCCCCAGGCACGTCTGCACGACATGATCGAGGACGCCGGGCTGCTGCTGCTCGTCACGAGCTCCGAATTGCACGGTGTGTGGGAAGGCGCCGACGTCCAACTCCTGGATATCGGCACCGCGACAGGTTCCGTCGCCACGCTGAGGGTGGATCCGGACGACGAACTTGCGGCTCGCCCGGAGGATCCCGCCTACGTGATCTACACCTCGGGTTCGACCGGGAAACCCAAGGGAGTCGTGGTTCCGCACCACGCCGTGGTCAATTTCCTGGTGTCCATGCAGCGGGAACCCGGGCTGCGCCAGCAGGACACCCTGCTCGCCGTGACCACGCTGAGCTTCGACATCGCCGTTCTGGAACTGCTGCTGCCCGTGAGTCTCGGTGCCTGCGTGGCGGTGGCCTCGCACGAGGAGGTGAGCGACGGCGGTGCGCTGCTGCGGCGCATCGAACGCGAGCAACCCGCGGCGATGCAGGCCACGCCTGCCACCTGGCGCATGCTCATCGATGCCGGATGGAGGGGCACGCCCGGCTTGAAGGCCCTGGTAGGAGGCGAGGCCCTGGGCCGAGGGCTGGCGGACGAGATCCTGGCTCGGTGCGCGGAACTATGGAACATGTACGGGCCGACCGAGACGACCGTATGGTCGACCTGTTGGCGCGTCGCGCCGACGCCGGCGCCGATCCGCATCGGGACCCCCATCGCCAACACCCAGATCCACGTGCTCGATCCCCACGGGAGGCCGTGCCCCATCGGCTTCAGCGGGGAGATATTCATCGGCGGCGACGGCGTCACTTCCGGCTACCTGCACCGCGCCGAACTCACCGCCGAGCGTTTCGTGCCCAACCCCTTCGCGCCAGTGGCCGGGGCCACCATGTATCGCACGGGCGATCGCGGGCGCTGGGGGCACGACGGCTTGCTGGAGCATCAGGGGCGCCTGGACTTCCAGGTCAAGGTGCGAGGCTTTCGCATCGAACTCGGCGAGATCGAGTCCCACCTGCAGGCCCACGAAGACGTGGCCCAGTGCCTGACCCTGGTGCGCGAGGACTTTCCGGGCGACCCTCGGCTGACGGCATACGTGGTGCCCCGAGGCGCGCAGTGCGATCCTGCTGCGCTTCGCGACTGGCTGCGCGCGCGCCTGCCTGCCTACATGGTGCCGCAGCAGATCGTTCGACTCGCCGAGTTTCCGCGCCTGCCCAACGGCAAGATCAACCGTGCCTTGCTGCCCAGGCCCACGCAGGAAGCGCCGGGCCCCGGGCGAGGCGCGGACGATGCTCCCAGGACCGAGGCCGAGCGCGCCCTGGCGGGAATCTGGAGCACGCTGCTCGGGGCTTCCGAGATCAGGCGAGGGGACAATTTCTTCGACCTCGGCGGGCATTCGCTGCTCGCCAACCGCGTGGTCGTGGAGTTCGAGAAGCTCTGCGGCGCGCGCCTGGATCTGCGCAGACTGGTGCACGAGAACCTTGCGCAGCTGACCCATGGCGTGGACGAGTCGGCGATGCAGGGCACCGGAGAGCCGCAGGCGTCCGGACCGGAGAGCCTCTGGCACAGCCTTCGCCGTCGACTGTGGTCATGAGGCGGCAAGCCTCCAGGCGCAGCACTCAGGGCTTCGCGGTGCCGCCAGGCACGGCGCGCGCCAATTGTCCAAGGGTCTCGAAAATCAGCCTTCGGGGTTCCAGGCGGATTCCCAGGCGCTTCTCGATCTCCACCACGGCGCGCATGGCCAGCAGCGAATGGCCGCCCAGGTCGAAGAAGTTGTCGTCGCGGCGGATCTCCGACGCGCCCAGGAGTTCGGCCCATACCTCGGCCATGACCGATTCGGCGGGGCTGCCGGGAGCATTCGCGGCCTGCGCGGAGGCTTCCGGCGCGCGTTCCACCGGTCCGGGCGCGGGCAGCCGGGCGCGATCCACCTTGCCGTTGGGGAGCAGCGGGAACTCGGCCAGCACCACGAAGTGCTGCGGGATCATGTACTCGGGCAGGCGCCGCTGCAGCTGGGCTCGCAGCTGCGCGGCCGGGGGTGCGTCGCCTTCCACCGCCAGGTAGGCGACCAGGCGAACGTCGGCGCTGTCGAGTTGCTGCGTGCTCAGCAAGGCCTGGCGCACGCCCGGTTGCTCGAGCAGGGCCGCCTCGATCTCGCCCAGCTCGATGCGGAATCCGCGGACCTTCACCTGATGGTCCAGGCGTCCGAGATGCTGCAGCAGCCCGTCGTGTCCCCACTTGCCGAGGTCCCCGGTCCGGTACAGCCGGGCCGCAGGGTCCGTCGCGAAGGGATCGGCGACGAATCGCTCGGCGTTCAGTTCCGGCCGCTTCCAGTAGCCGAGGGTCACGCCCGTGCCGCCGATGTGGATTTCTCCCGGTATCCCGGTGGGACAGGGCTTGCCGCAGGCATCCAGCACCCAGACCGTGGTGTTGTCGATGGGGTGGCCGATGCGGATCTGCGCCTCCGGTTCCACCCGCCAGCAGGTCGACCACACGGTCGTCTCCGTGGGGCCGTACATGTTCCACAACTCGGGACAGGCCTCGAGCAGACGCTTGGCCAGATCGGGCGCCAGGGCCTCGCCGCCGATCAGGCCCCGCATGGCGCCATGGCCGCTCCAGCCGGCGTCGAGCAGCAGGCGCCAGGTCGAAGGGGTCGCCTGCAGCACGTTGGCGGCGCTGGACTCGAGCAGCTCGCGCAGTGCGAAGGGGTTGCGGGTGGTGGCCGTGTCGGCGATGACCAGATCCGCTCCGGTGGCCAGCGGAAGCAGGAGTTCCAGCACCGCGATGTCGAAGGACAGCGTGGTCACGGCGAGAAGCTTGTCGCCGGCGCCCAGTCCGGGGCGGACGGACATGCTCTGCAGGAAATTCACGATCGCGCCGTGGGGCACCGAGACCCCTTTGGGGCGTCCCGTGGAGCCCGAGGTGTAGATCATGTAGGCGCAGTCTCGCGCGCCGGCGTCCCGTGCCGCATCGGCAGGCAAGGGAGCGTCCGGAAAAGTCCGCCAGGGTGCCGAGGCATCGAGCTCAAGGGTTTCCAGCCCGGCCAGGTCGAGGCGATCGCGCAGATCCGCATGCAACAGCACGGCCGCGAGTTCGGCGTCGCGGGCCATGTAGTCCAGGCGCTCGCGCGGATAGTCCGGGTCCAGCGGCACGTAGGCGGCACCCGCCTCGAGCACGCCCAGCATGGCCGCGAGCATGTCGGTGCCGCGGTGCGCGCACAGGCCGACGCGGGAGCCGCGCTGGATGCCGCGGGAGCGCAGCAGGCGGGCGATGCGGTGTGCCTGACCCAGCAGTTCCGGTTGCCCGATGGAGCGCCCGTCGGGGCCGGCGATCTCCGCGCCCGAGCCCAGGCTGGCGATGCGCTGCGCCAGGTGGCCGTGCACCACCAGGGTCTCGGGCAGCGCGCGCGGCGCGGGCGCGCAGTGCTCGCGCTGGCGTCCGAGCATCGCGGGCGACACCATCGATAGCTCGTCCAGCCGCGCATGCGGATTCGTCAGCGCCGACTCGGCCAACCAGACGAAGGCCTCGAGCAGCTGACGTACCGTGGCTTCGGTGAACAGATCGCTGGCGTACTCGATGTGGATGCGCTTGGCGAATTCGGTGTCGATGTGCATCGACAGGTCGAACTGCGCCGCCACGCGATCGATGGGGAAATCGGCATAGTCGAAATCCACCGAGGCCAGCGCCCCGAGCGGTGCGTTGCGCAGGTTGAACAGTACGCGCACGGGGCCTTCGGCGTGAACCGTGCGGTCCATGTCGAGGCGCTCGACCAGGTCGTCGTAGGGCGTGTCCTGATGGGCGAAGGCCTCGAGCGCGGTGTCGCGCACGCGCAGGGCCCACTGCTCGAAGTCGAGCGAGGGGTCCAGGCGTGTGCGCATCACCAGGGTGTTGACCAGGGTTCCGAACAGGTGCTCGGTGGCTTCGTGGTGACGGTTCGCGATGGGGCTGCCGACCGCGATGTCGTCGATGCCCGAAAGGCGCCACGCCAGCAGCTTGAACACCGCGAGGAAGCTGACATAGGGGGTCACCCCGAGACGACGGCAGAAAGGGTCGAGCAGGGCCAGCACGCGCGGCGGGATATCAGCGCGGATCTGATGCCCGTGGAATCCACGCACGGGCGGCGGCGACAGATCGGTCGGCAACTGCAGCGGGCGCACCCCGCGCAGGCGCTCCAGCCAGTAGTCCATCTGGTGGCGCCTGATCGCCTGTACCGCCTCGCTTCGTTGCCAGACCGCGTAGTCGGCGTACTCGATGCCCAGCGGGGCCCACGAGGGCCGTTGCCCGGCGCGACGTTGTGCGTAGGCCTGAAGCAGGTCGCGCAACAGCACGCCGATGGCCCAGGTGTCGGCGATCGCATGATGGAAAACCCACGACACCACGAACTTGCGCTCGTCGAGGCGCAGCAGGTAGATGCGGTGCAGCGGGGCCGCCGCAAGATCGAAGGGCCGCTCGAATTCCTGCAGAAGCAGACGACGCGCCTCGTCCTCGCGCGCCGTGGCCGCAAGGTGGCGCAGGTCCCATGGCTGGATGGCCATCCGGAGTTCGGGCAGGATGATCTGCATCGGCTCGTCATCCTGCAGCACGAAGGCGGTGCGCAGGCCCTCATGCCGCCGCACGAGGTCGTCCACGACGGCTTGCAGCGCGTCGAGGTCGAGTTCGCCGCGTATCAGGATCGTGACCGGGATGTTGTAGGCGACGGAGCTGGGATCGAATTGCTGGATGACCCACATGCGGCGCTGGGAGAACGAGGTCGGCAGCGGAACGCCGCGCGGAACCCGCACGATCGGGGGCAGTCCGTCGCGCGCCACGTTCGCGTCTTGGGGGCCCTGCGCGCGCAAGTGCTCGGCGATGTCCGCGATGCTGCGCAGATCGAACAGCGTGGCCAGCGGCAACTCGATGCCCAGGCGGCCGCGGATGCGCGACGCCACCTGGGTGATGAGCAGCGAATGGCCGCCCAGATCGAAGAAGCTGCTGTTCACCCCGAAATTGGTCTGACCCAGCACCTCGCTCCAGATCGACCACAGGCTTCGCTCCAGGTCGTCGCGCGGCGCCGTGTCGCCGACCTGCTCGGCCGCGTCGTCCTGCGGGCGGGGCAGGGCGCGGCGGTCGATCTTGCCATTGGCGTTCAGCACGAAGGCCTCGAGGGCCAGGATGCTGGACGGCACCATGGCCTGCGGCAGCAGTTCCTGCAAGCGCCGGCGCAATGACTGGGTGTCGACCTGTGCGACCGGAACCTGGGCGGTGACGTAGGCGATCAGACGCAGCTGCCCGGTCGGATCGGCTTCGGCGGCGACCAGCGCCTGGCGCACCGGGGGCAGGCCGCCCAGCACGCTCTCGACCTCGGCCGGCTCGATGCGGTGCCCGCGGATCTTGATCTGGTGGTCGGCCCGCCCCAGGTACTCGAGGCTTCCGTCCGGGTTCCACGACGCGAGGTCCCCGCTGCGATACATGCGCTCGCCCGGGGCCGGTGCCCACGGGTCGGTCACGAAACTGGCCGCGCTGCGCTGTTCGAGACCCAGGTAGCCTCGGGCCACCCCGGCTCCGGCGATGCAAAGCTCTCCGATCGCTCCGATCGGGCACAGGCGTCCGTCCAGGTCGACCACGTAGGTGCGTACCCCGGGCAGCGGGCGTCCGATGTTCGGCTGCGTCGACTCCCCGATGGGGGCCCAGGTCGCGTCCACAGTGCATTCGGTCGGGCCGTACACGTTGTGAAAGGCGATACCTTGCTCACGTGAGATCCTGCTCAGCAGGGCCCACGTACGCGCGTCGATCGCTTCGCCGCCCACCAGGGTGAGCCCGGGCCATCCGCCGGTCGCGAAGGTTTCGGTCTGAACCACCGCGAGCAGTTGCTGCGGGGTGATGTCGACCACGTCGGCGCTGGTGCGCACCAGGTATCGATGCAATTGCATCGGGTCCAGCCGTGCCCGCTGGGGAATCAGCACCAGCGTGCGCCCGGCGGCGACCTGGATCCATTGCTTGATCGAGGCATCGAAGCCCATTGAGGCGTTCACCGCCACGCGCCGCGCCTCGGGGTGTTGCGCATAGATGGCGCCTTCCAGCGCATCCAGCAGGTAGGCGAGGTTGCCGTGTTCGACCATCACGCCCTTGGGCGTTCCGGTCGAGCCGGAGGTGTAGAGCACATAGGCCAGCTGCGCCGGGGGGCACGGACGCGCGAGATGGTCTGCGATCGCCTCGTCCCCTTCCAGTGCCGATTGAAGGTCCAGGGTCGGGATTTCCATCGCGCGGGCCTGGGGCAGCGGCTCGAAGTGACTCAGGATCACGGTCGGCCGGGCGTCCGCGATGATCGCGCCCAGGCGCGCGACGGGCGTCGCCGGATCGAGGGGAACGAAGGCCCCGCCAGCGCTCAGCACGCCCAGCAGCGCCGGAAGCAGGTCCAGTCCTCGCTCGACGTGCAGACCCACGAGACTTTCGGGGCCGACGCCCGCACGGAGTAGCCGCGCGGTCACCCGATTCGCCCGGCGCGCCACCTCGCCGAAACTCAACATCCCGTCGTCATAAACCACCGCCGTGCGCTCGGGGTGCAGCCTGGCCTGCTCGGCGAAGCGAACGTGGATGGGCTGGCCCGCGGGCGCCTCGTGCGCCAGCCGAGGTCCCAGGGCCAGAGTCGATCGGATGCGATCGAGCTCGGCCGGATCGGCCATGTCGAAGTCGCGCAAGGGTCGTATCGTGTCTTCCAGCGTGCGCCTGGCCAGCGAGTCGAGTTGCCGGGCATAGCCTTCGACCTGCGCGCGGGTCAGGCGCCGAGGGTTGTAGTTCAGTTCGACCTCGAAGTCCCCGCCGGCGGCGTAGCGGCGAACCCGGACGGTGAGCGCGACCTGGGAGCCGCCCTGGAACAGCGGAACCACGGCATAGCGCGCGCTTCCCAGGTTGCCCTCGACCTCGAATTCCTCGATCGAAACGACGATGTCGAACAAGCGTGTCCGTGCCCCGGCGTTCAGGCCGTGCAGTCGATGAATCTCCGACAGCGGGAAATTCTGATGACGGTACAGACGTCGCAGCGTCGCGCCGATCACATCCATCGACTGCTCCAGGCTCAGCGCCCCGTCGTAGTGCAGGGGTACGGGAAGCATGGTGCTGAACATGCCGGGCGTGGCCCTGTCCTCCCGCGTAGTGCGGTTGTGGATGGGAACTCCGATGGTCAGATCCCGCGTGCTGTTCGCCCTGGCGAAGTAGCTGCTGACCAAGGCCAGCATGAAATGCGCCATGGACAGTCCTCGCTCCTGGGCGCGCTCCTGCACGGGCTCGTAGTCGGCGCGGGGCAGCGTCCAGCGCACGAGGTTGCGCGACGCATCGATCGGTTCCTCGGGTCCCGTCGGACTCCTCGGGAACGGGGGCGGCGCCAGTTCCGCCAGTTCGGTGCGCCAGAATTCCGCGTCGGCCTGGTACCGATGGGAGGAGCGATAGCGCGCCTGCCGCTCGACGTAGTCGGAGTAGTCCGGTAACGCCGCGGGCCTCGGGGCATCGGCCAGCAGCGCATCGTAGAAGCGCGCGATCTGCCGGGACAGGATCCACAGACTGTAGGCGTCCTGGACGATGTGATGCGAGCCCAGAAACAGCAGGTGCCGCGACGGCGAGGTGCGCACCAGCGCAAAGCGCCAAAGCGGACCGCGTTCAAGGTCATAGGGGCGCGCCAGAATGGCTTGCATATACGCCGTCTGCGCATCGGGGCTGTCGTGCAGCCCGGGCACATGCTCGACATCCAGATTCCAGGCACTCGGATCTGCCACGCGGGCCAGCACGGCCTCGTCACGACGCTCGATGGTCGAGCGCAGCACGCGCTGGTCCTCCAGCACCTGTTGCAGGGCGAGTCGCAGTCGCCCGACGTCCAGTTCACCGTCGACCCGGAAGTAGCAGCCGATGTTGTAGACCGGCTGTTGGTCGTGAAGGACTTGATCGATGTAAACATCGATCTGCTGTTGAGACAGTGGGAATGCCTGCGTGTTCATGGAAATTCGCTATTGCAGCCGGTGTCGCCGGCGCTTGTTCGGCGTGTCGATTCGTTTCGACAATCTAGCGCATCGCAACCGCTGGAATCCGCCCCGCGGTCGGGGGATCGGCGTGTCTTGACCCAAGGCAGGGTCGAGGCGCGTTCCTTCGCGAGCTTGCGTGAACTATTTCGCGAAACCGCCCGATTTGTCAGCGCGATGCAGCACGTGGCTTGCCGTCGACCCGTCTTGCGGAGTAACGTAGGACCTTACGGAAACTGGGCGGCTAGGATGGCCGCTGCCCGGAGCGCCCATTCGCAGCTGGCAGGCTGCTAGCGAGGTACCTCATGTCCAGCCCTCCGGCCGATGCGCTCGAAGGACTCGAGAAGCGACTCGAGCAACTCCCCCTGCTGCCGGAGGTCGTGCGCAGGCTGATGAGCCTGCGCCAGGACAGCCCCGACTATTTCGACCAGGTGGCGCAGGCGCTGCATGGAGATCCGGTCTTCGCCACACGCCTGCTGCAGTACGCCAACTCCGCGGCGCTGGGCGCCGGGCGACCGATCACCACCATCCAGGAAGCCATGCTGCGCGTGGGCGCCCGCGGCGCGGTGGATCTGGTCCTGGCGCACTCGGCGGTGCGCGTGTTCGAGCCGGGCAGCGACTGGGAGGCCGGCCTGTGGAGGCACTCGGTGGACGTCGCCTGGCTGATGCGCAAGTTGTGCGTGCTGGCCATCGACCATCGCGGCGAGCCCGACGAAGCCTATGTGTTCGGGCTGCTGCATGACATCGGACGCTTCGTGCTGTACCTGGAGGCCCCCGAGCAGCTGCGCGGCGTCGAGGAGACGGACTGGGGCACCCCCGACGAACTGATCGAGGCCGAGACCCGGATCTGCGGCTACACCCACGCGGAGCTCGGCTATCTGGCGCTGCGCAAGTGGCGCCTGCCCGACGCGCTGGCCGAGGCGGTGCGCTGGCACCATACCCGGCCGCTTCCGCTGGAGGGCATCGACGGCCGCTATCGCGCGCTGAACGCCCTGCTGCAGGAGGTGGACTGGATCGCCGTGGGTGCCGAGCGCGCCGCGGTAGGGGACGCCGCCGCGCGGTCCGAGTTCCGCGCGGCCCTGGACGGCAAGCTGCAACTGCGCCTGCGCGGTACCCTGGACGACCTCGAGTTCACGATCCAGGAGGCGCTGCGCGAGTCCCGGCGTATGCTCACGGCATTGCACCTGCAGTGACAATGGGGACGCGATGACTTCGATGATCCTGCTCGGCACGCGCAAGGGAACCGTCCTGCTCGACCGCGGCGCGTCGACCTGGCGCCCGCGTGCGATCGAACATGCGGGGATTCCGGTGTGCTACGCGGCGCGCGATCCGCGCGACGGTACCTTGTGGGCCTCGCTGGACCACGGCCATTGGGGCCCGAAGCTGTCGCGTTCGCGCGACGGCGGCGCCACCTGGCAGGACCTGTCCTCGCTCAAATACCCCGCGGGTGCGCGCTATATCGTCAAGTACCTGCCGACCCCGGATTTCGATCCCGCGGCGCCGGCGGCGCAGCCCGAGTACCGCGACGCCACGGTGTACAAGATCTGGAACCTGGCCTTCGGCAATGCCGACCAGCCCGGGCGCCTGTACGCGGGCACCATCCCCGGCGGTCTGTTCGTCAGCGACGACGGCGGCGACACCTGGGAGCTGAACCGCCCGCTGTGGAACCATGAAAGCCGTGGCGGGGATCTGTTCGCCGGCGACGCGACCCACGAGAACCGCTGGTTCGGCACCCCGGCCAGCGTGGACTACGGCGTGTTCGAGCCGGGCATCCACTCCATCGTCGTCGATCCGCGCGACGGTCGGCAGTTGCTGGTGGCGGCTTCGTCCGCCGGAGTGCTGCGCAGCAGCGACGGCGGCCTGAGCTGGGCCGGCTGCCATCTGGGCATGCTCAACGATTACCTGCCCGATCCGCGCGCCGAGTGGGGGCACGATCCGCATTTCGTGACCGCCTGCGCGGCGCAGCCCGACCGTGTCTGGCAGCAGAACCACTGCGGCATCTTCCACAGCGAGGACGGGGCCGCGAACTGGCGCAAGGTCAGCCAGCCGGAGGTCGGGGCGCATTTCGGCTTTCCCATCGCGGCCGACGCTGCCGACGGGCGCACCGCCTGGGTGGTGCCGGCGCGGGCCGATTCCCAGCGCATGGCCATCGGCGCCGGGCTGTTCGTGGCGCGCACCGAGGACGGCGGGAACTCGTGGACCGAGCTGCGCAGGGGCCTGCCGCAGGAACACTCCTACGACATCGTGCTGCGCCACGCGCTCGACGCGTCGGACGACTGCCTGTGTTTCGGCACCACCACCGGCAACGTCTACCTGTCCGAGGACCGGGGCGATTCCTGGCGCTGCCTGGGGCACAACTTCCCGCCCGTCTACTCGGTGCGTTTCGGCTGAGGACCATGGCGACGGTGGAGATCACCCGGCACCTGCACCGTTTCTTTCCCGCGCTGCAGGCGGGAAGCATCGAGGTGGAGCCGGGCTCGGTCGCCGAGGTGCTGCGGGCGGTGGACCGCCTGGCCCCGGGCTTCACCGACTACGTGCTCGACGAGCGCGGCGCCCTGCGCCGCCATGTGGCGCTGAGCATCGACGGCCGGGTCGTGGTCGATCGCACCACGCTGCGCGACCACGTGTCCGGGAACTCGGTGGTCCACGTGTTCCAGGCGCTGACCGGGGGGTAGGACGGGCTTCTCAGGAAGCCTGGTGCCGGCCCGCGCGCTCGGCCACGAATTCGGCTTCGATGCGCAGGTGCACGGTGTCGCCCACCAGGCCCGGCCATGCCTTCAGGCCCAACTGGCTGCGCGAGAACTCTCCGGTGGCCGAGAAGCCCAGCGTGGGCGCGCCTGTGACCGGGTCGACCCCGTAGCCGTTGAATCGCACCTGCAGCCGCAGGGGCACGCGGTCGCGGCCGAGGCTGAGCACCCCGGTCACGTCGCCGTGCCCAGGCGCGGTGGCCTGCCAGCCGTGGGCCCGCAACACGATGAAGGGTTGCTGCGCGGAGTCCAGCATGGCCGGCGAGCGCAACTCCCGGTCCAGCAGCGGCACGTTGGTGTCCACGCTGTCGGTACGCACCCGGGCTTCGAGGCTCGCGCCGGCGGCGCCTTCGGCGGGCCAGACCAGCGTGGCCTGCACGCGGTCGAAGCGCATGATGGGGCGGGAGAAACCCAGGTGATCCACCGAGAACACCACGCTGCAGTGCTCGGGGTCGAGCCGGTAGGTTCCCGCCGGCACCGCGGCCAGGCTGCGGTCCTGCACGCGCAGCGCCGAACGCAGCCCGGCGCAGCCGCCGAGCGCCAGCAGCGCCGCGGCGAGACCGAGGCAGAGGAAGCGACGTAGCGGCAGGGAAGTGCGCATGCGGGCGGGGCGTGCCGGGTGGAGTCGTTCCAGCATAACCCGAGCGCGTCGACGGGAGCGGGCCTACCATGGAATCCAGGCGCCGGCCGCGCACCGCGCTGCGATCCGCCGACCCGCCCCTTGTTCGATGCGTCCTTCCCTTTCGTCGAGTCCGTTCCGATGCAAGCTCCCATCACCAACCCCGGCATGTTGTCCCCGTTCCACCTCGCCTTCCCGGTGCACGACCTCGCGCTCGCCCGCCAGTTCTACGGTGGCCTGCTGGGTTGCCCGGAAGGCCGCAGCTCCGAGGACTGGGTGGATTTCAACTTCTACGGGCACCAGATCGTCGCCCACCTGGCGCCCGGCGAGACCGGCGCGGTGGGGCGCAGCGCCGTGGACGGCCACGGCGTACCGGTGCGCCATTTCGGGATCGTGCTGCCGATGGCCGACTGGGAAGCGCTGTCGCAGCGCCTGCAGGCGCATGGCGTGAGCTTCGTGATCGAACCCTACATCCGCTTCAAGGGCCAGCCCGGCGAGCAGGCCACGATGTTCTTCCTCGATCCCTCGGGCAACGCCATCGAGGTCAAGGCCTTCGCCGACATCGGCAGGTTGTTCGCCAAGTAGTCGCGGGCCGCGCTGCTCCACGCAAGCGCGGCTGCCGGGCGGGCGCTCACGCGCCGTGCCTGGTGTTCGCTGGTGCCGGGAGGGGGACTCGAACCCCCACACCATCGCTGGCGGCGGATTTTGAGTCCGCTGCGTCTACCGATTCCGCCATCCCGGCCAAGCCCGCCATTATTCCATACGGGCAGATCCCTCAGCCGGTGTTGCGCAAACCCGCCGCGATGCCATTGATGCTCAGGTGGATGCCGCGGATGGTGCGCTCGTCGGTCTGGCCCTCGCGGAACCGGCGCAGCAACTCGACCTGCAGGTGGTTCAGCGGGTCGATGTAGGGGAAGCGCGCGCGGATCGAACGCGCCAGCGTCGGGTTGGTCTGCAGGAACTGCGACCAGCCGGTGATGTCGCGCAGCGCCTGCACGCTGCGCTGCCATTCCTTTTCGATGGCGCGGAATACGCGGCGGCGCAGCGCGGCGTCGCCGACCAGCTGCGCGTAGTTCGACGCCACGGCCAGGTCGGTCTTCGACAACACCATGTCCAGGTTGGACAGCAAGGCCTGGAAAAACGGCCATTGGCGATGCATGCGCGCCAGCAGCTCGGCTCCCTCGTCGCCGCGCTGTTCCACGAAGGCCTGCACGGCCGAGCCGAAGCCGTACCAGCCCGGCAGGGCCACGCGGCACTGGCCCCAGGAGAAGCTCCAGGGAATCGCGCGCAGGTCGCCGAGCTCGGTGCTGGCCTTGCGCGAAGCCGGGCGACTGCCGATGTTGAGCCCGGCGATTTCGCGGATCGGCGTGGCGGCGTAGAAGTACTGGGCGAAGGACGGGTCGGCGTAGACCAGCTCGCGGTAGGCATGCATGGCCGATTGCGACAACTGCGCCGCGGCCTCGCGGAAGCTTTGCGGCGCCGCCACGCGGGTGCCGCGCCGGCCCGTCGCGGCGGAGCCGGGCTGGCGCGCGCTGAGCAACGTGGCCTCGAGCGTGGCCGCGACCAGGGTCTCCAGGTTGCGCCGGCCGATCTCGGCGTTGGCGTACTTGCTGGAAATCACCTCGCCCTGCTCGGTCAGTCGGATGCTGCCGCCCACCGTGCCCGCCGGCTGCGCCAGGATGGCCTCGTAGCTGGGGCCGCCGCCCCGGCCCACGCTGCCGCCGCGGCCGTGGAACAGGCGCATGCGAATGCCGTGCTGCTCGCCCAGGCGGCCGAACAGCTCGGCCAGGGCCACCGAGGTCTTGTGCAGTTCCCAGTTCGACGTCAGGTAGCCGCCGTCCTTGTTGCTGTCGGAGTAGCCCAGCATGATCTCCTGCAGGGAGCCCGAGGCCGCCACCAGTTCAGGGATGCCGGGAAGCTCGTAGAGGCCCTGCATGATCTGCGGCGCGTTGCGCAGGTCGGCGATGGTCTCGAACAGCGGCACCACGATCAGTTCCACGTGCGCGTCGGCGGTGCCCAGCGTGCCGTGCAGCAGGCCGCACTCCTTTTGCAGCAGCAGCACTTCGAGCAGGTCGCTGACGCTTTCGGTGTGGGAGATGATGGCCTGGCGCACCGCCTGTTCGCCCAGGCTGCGACGGGCCGCGTGCGCGGCCTCGAACACCGCCAGCTCCGACACGGTGAGCTCGGCGTACTGCGCATCGGGCACGCGCAGCGGGCGCGGGTCGCGCAGCATGCGCAGCAGCAACTCGATGCGCGCGGCCTCGTCGAGCCCGGAGTAGTCGTGGCACAGCTGCGCGTGGCGCAGCAGGTCGGCCAGCACGGCCTCGTGCTTGTCCGAGCTCTGGCGCAGGTCCAGCGTGGCCAGGTGGAAGCCGAATACCTCGACCGCCCGCAGCAGCGGCGCCAGGCGCATGCCGGCCAGGGCCTGCGCATGGTGGGCCTGCAGCGAATCGCGCACGATGCGCAGATCGGCGGCCAGCGCCTCGGCGTCGGGATAGGGCTCGGCGGGGCCGACTTCGTGGCGCAGCGCCTGGGTGCCTCCGAGCTTGCGCAGCGTGGCCGCCAGGCGCGCGTAGACGCCGATCAGCGCGCGGCGATAGGGTTCATCGCGCCGGTGGTCGCTGGTGTCCGGCGAAGCCTCGGCCAGCGCCAGCAATTGCGGGCTCGCGCTGGCCAGCATCAGGGACACCGAGAGTTCCGAGCCCAGCGCATGCACCTGGTCGAGGTAATGGGTCAGCGCGGTGCGCGCCTGCAGTCGCAGCGCGTACTGCAGGGTCTCGGCGGTGACGAAGGGATTGCCGTCGCGGTCGCCGCCGATCCAGTGCCCCATGCGGAAGAACGAGGGCAGGCGCCAGGGCTTGCCGTCCGGGCGCGGGAACAGTTCGTCGAGGTCCTGCTCCAGGTCCAGGTACAGGCGCGGCACTTCCTGGAAAAAGGTGCTGCCGTAGTAGGACAGCGCGTTCTTGATCTCGTCCGACACGCGCAGCTTGGTGAAGCGCAGCAGGCGCGTCTGCCAGATCTGGGTGATGCGCGCCTGCAGTTCGGCGTCGAGCTGGCCCCGGCGGCGCGGCGCCATCGGCGCGTCGCGCTGCGCCAGCAGGCGCGCGATCTCGCGCTCGGCGTCCAGCAGGCTCTTGCGCTGCACCTCGGTGGGGTGGGCCGTGAGCACAGGAGCGATCAGCGAGTGCGCGAAAAATTCCTCCAGCTGCTCGGGCGACACCTCGGCGCGGCGCAGCTTGTCCAGCGCGGCGCGCACGCTGCCGGGCTGCGGGCGCTCGCTGGCCAGTTCGTGGGCCTGGCGCCGGCGTAGCACGTGGCGGTCCTCGGCCAGGTTGGCCAGGATCGAGAAATAGCTGAAGGCGCGAATCACGCTGACCGCCTGGTCGCGCGACAGGCCCTCGAGCAACCGGCCCAGCATGCGCCGCTGGCGGGCATCGCCCTCGCGATGAAAACGCACGGCAAGCTGGCGCACCTGCTCGACGGTGTCGAACATCGCCTGCCCCTCCTGCTCCCGAATCACCTCGCCCAGCATGCGGCCGAGCAGGCGGATGTCGTCGAACAGGGCGGTATCGTCGGGCACGGGCGGCTTGGGCGGCATGGATGTCGGGCGGGCAGGGCGGCGTCCGCGGGGGGGCGGGCGCGGGGTGGACGAAGGGGGGAGAGCCCGGCCCGGCAGCGCCGGTCGGACCTCCCGATGCTAGCAGCGCGACCGCGTGGCGGAATCGGGTGGGGTACGGGTGGGCCCCCTCCGGTACTTCGGCAGACTGCTAGGATCCCTCGCATGTCCGAAGCCTCCGATTCCTCCAATTCCTCGTCCGAAGCTGGCGGCGCGGGCCTGGTCATCGCCTCGCGCGAGAGCCGCCTGGCGATGTGGCAGGCCGAGCACGTGCGAGCGCGCCTGAGCGCGCTCGACCCCGCGCTGGACGTGCGCATCCTGTCCATGACCACCCGCGGCGACCAGATCCTCGATCGCGCGCTGTCCAAGGTCGGCGGCAAGGGCCTGTTCGTGAAGGAACTCGAGGTGGCCATGCAGGAGCGCCGCGCCGATCTGGCGGTGCACTCGCTCAAGGACGTGCCGATGCAGTTGCCCGAGGGCTTCGAGCTGTGCGCCATCCTGGAGCGCGAGGATCCGCGCGACGCCTGGGTGTCCAGCAAGGCGGCGGCCTTCACGGAACTTCCGCGCGGTGCCGTGGTGGGCACCTCCAGCCTGCGCCGGGAGATGCAGATCCGCGCCCTGCGCCCGGACCTGCAGGTGTGCGCGCTGCGCGGCAACCTGGACACCCGCCTGCGCAAACTCGACGAAGGCCAGTACGACGGCATCGTGCTCGCCGCCGCGGGCCTGCTGCGCCTGGGCATGGGCGATCGCATCCGCGCCTACATCGAGACCGAGCAGATGCTGCCCGCAGCCGGGCAGGCCGCGCTGGGCCTGGAAATCCGCAGCGGCGAGCCCGCGTTGGCGGCGCGCCTGCGGGCGTTGCAGCACACCCCCACCGCCCTGGCCGCGCAGGCCGAGCGCGCGCTGGCGCGCGCCATGGGCGGCAGTTGCAGCACGCCTTTGGGGGCGCATGCGCGCTGGGGCCTGGGCGGCGGCGAGTTGTGCCTGCGCGCCGTGCTGGGCATGCCCGACGCTTCGCAGGTGCTGCGCGTGGAGGCGCGCGCGGCCGTGTCCGACTCCGCGCAGGCCGAGGAACTCGGACGCGCCGCGGCGCGCCAGTTGCACGAGCAGGGCGCGCAGGCCCTGCTGGACCGCCTGCAGGGCTCCTGAGCCGGCAGCCGCCGGCCCGCAGCCCGCGTTGCGTCTCGCCTGGTTTCGGAGACCACGCCATGGACGCCCCGCATTACGTGTCCACCCGCGCGCGCGACCCCGGCTCGGGCGAGGAGGCTTCCGCGCTGGAGCTCGAACTCGCCGCCGCCGGCGTGCGGGTGCACCCCTTCGCGCTGATCCACGTGCTGCCCGCGGCGGACCCGCAGGCCGCGCAGCGCGCGGTGGACGCGCTCGAGGAGTTCCAGCTGGCCGTGCCGGTCAGTCCGTCGGCCGTGCGCGCGTTGCTGCGCATGCGCGGCGCTGCCTGGCCGGCGGCTTGCGCGGTGGGACTGATCGGGCGCGCCAGCCGCGAGACCTTCGAGACGGCGCTGCGCGAGCGCGGCGAGGATGCGCAGCGTCTGCGCCTGCTGTGCGCGCAACAGGCCGGTGCCGATTCCGAGGCCCTGTGGCAGGAGCTGCAGGCGCTGCGCGCGCGCTGGCAGGGCGTGCGGGTGCTGATCCTGCGCGGCGACGGCGGGCGCGACTGGCTGGCGGCCACGCTGCGTGGCGCCGGCGCCGAGGTCGAGGTGGTGGAGTTGTACCGGCGCGTGGCGCCCGATCCCGATGCCGCCACCCTGGGCCGGTTGCGCGAGTTGCTGGATCTGCGCGCGGCCTGGCAGATCGGCGCTGCCTCCGCGCTGGACCACCTGTGCGGGTTGCTGCGCGCGGCCCGGCTGGACCCGCGGCGGGAGCTGGCGGCGCAGCGCGCGCTGGTGCACCACGCGCGGGTGGCCGAGGCGGCGCGCCGGGCTGGTTTCGGGCGCGTCGACGTGGTGGAATTCCGTGCCGGGGCACTGCTCCGGGCCTTGCGCTGAGCCTGTCGTTGCCCATGGCGGGCGGTGCGGGTGCGCTAGCTCCTAGAATCGGCGCCATGTCCGAGTCCAACGTATCCGACGAGAACCCGTCGGCGCCGCCTCCCGCGGCGCCGGCTCCCGCAGCTGCGGCGGTCGCCGGTGGCCCCGCCGGCGGCTACGCGCCACCGCCCGCCGTGCCGGGGGCGGGCGGCGCGAGCCGGGGCACGACCGGCTTGTGGCTGGCCGTGCTGGGCCTGCTGGTACTGGTGGGCCTGGTGGCCTGGTGGCTGAACCAGCGCCTGTACTCGACCCAGGCGGAAATCGCCCAGCGCCTGCAGCAGGCGCAGACCCACTCCATCGAAGCCCGCACCATCGCCACGCAGAACGTGCAGGCCACGCGGGATCTGGCCGCGAAGATCGCCGTGCTGCAGTCGCGCGAGCAGGATCTGGCCGCGCAGCGCACCGCGCTGCAGCAACTCGTGCAGGACCTGGCCAAGACCCGGGACAACGCCTTCCTGGGCCAGACCTCCGAACTCATCGCGCTGGCGCAGCAGCAGGCCGAGCTCACCGGCACGCTGCAGCCCCTGATCGTCACCCTGCAGTCCAGCCTGCAGCGCCTGCAGCGCGTGGACAGCCCGCGCGCCGCGCTGGTCGCGCACGCGGTGCAGTCCGACCTGGCCCGGCTGAAGGCCGCGGTGGTGCCCGACGTGCCGGTGGCCGCGCAGCGCCTGGACCAGCTGGCCGCGATGATCGATCAGTTGCAGGTCCTGGGCTCGGCCGCGCCGCTGGAGGGTGCGTCCGCGCCGGCGCCGGCGGCCTCGCGCCCCGAGGCCAAGGGCTGGCGCGACTGGTTGCGGCGCCTGGGCAGCGACGCCTGGCGCCAGGCCCGCGGCCTGGTCACGGTCACCCGCGTGGACCAGCCCGAGGCCTTGCTGGCATCGCCCAAGCAGGATGAGTACCTGCGCGCCAACCTCAAGCTGCGCGTGCTCAACGCCCGCCTGGACCTGCTGTCGCGCAACGCCTTCGGTTTCAAGGTGGACATGCAGGACATCGAGCGGGTGCTGCGCACCCAGTTCAACCCGCGCCAGGCGCGCACCCAGATGGCGCGCGCGCTGGCCGCGCAGATCGCCCAGGTCGACCTGACGGCGCAGCCCGCGGCCAACCTGCAGTCGCTGCTGGTGCTGGCCAATCTCGGCCTGGGAGGCGACTGATGCGCTGGCTGGCCTGGCTGATCACCCTGGCGCTGGGCGCGGCGCTGCTGGCCATGGCGGCCAGCGGGCGCCCGGGCAACGTTGCCATCCTGCTGCCCCCGTACCGCATCGACGTCTCGCTGAACCTGGCGGTGCTGGTGCTGCTGCTGAGCTTCGCGCTGCTGTACGGGGCCGTGCGCGCGCTCAGCCTGTTGCTCGGCTTGCCCCGGGCGGCCGCCCGATTCCGCTCGCGGCGTCGCATGCAGGTGGCCGCGGCGGCGTTGCACGAGTCCTTGCTGCACCACCTGGGTGGGCGTTTCCGGCGCGCCGAGCGGGCCGCCGCGCGCGCCGCCGAGGTCGAGGACTTCCGCCCGGGTGCGCTGCTCACCGCGGCCCAGGCGGCGCAGGCCGTGCAGGCCTACGAGCGACGCGACACCTACCTGGAAGCCCTTCCGCAGGCCGCCCGGGAAACCGGCACGCTGCTGCAGGCGCAGTGGCAGATCGAGGCGCGCGACGCGCAGGCGGCACAGCGCGCGCTGCGCGGTCTGTCGGGCGGGGTGCAACGCCGTACCCAGACCCTGCGCCTGGCGCTGGCCGCGGCGCGCGCGCTGCAGGACCACGCCGAGGTGCTGCGTCTGGCCGGTGCGCTGCGCAAGCACCACGGACTGCATCCGGCGGCCGCGCAGGCCATGATCCACGGCGCCGCGCTGGGCCTGATTCGCCAGGCCGACCACGACGCGGAGACGCTGCGAGCGATCTGGAAATCCTTCGATCCGGTGCTGCGCCACGACGCGCAGATCGCCGTGGCCGCCGCGCGCGGCTTGAACCAGGCGGGCGAGCCCGCGCAGGCACGCGCGCTGCTGGTGGAGGCGCTGCGCGTGTCGCAGGCCGAACCAGCCGCGCTGATGCCCGCGCTGCGGGGCATGCTGGCGGGCATCGACGCCGCCTTCGTGGCCCAGGCCGAGGCCTGGATGGACCGCTGGCCGCAGGAGGCCCAGGCCAGCTTCCTGGCCGCGCGCGCCTGCGTGGAACTGGAACTGTGGGGCAAGGCGCAGCAGTACCTGCAGCGCGCGCTGGAACAGTGCCAGCCGGACGAACGCCGGCTGCGCGGCCAGATCCATGCCGCGCTCGGGCGCCTGCAGGAGCGCATCGAGCGCGAGGACCAGGCCATGCGCCATTGGCGCTTGGCCGCGCTGGACCTGGCCAACGACGACGGCGGCGCGGCCGGTGGTGCCTGAGCGCCGCGGCGGCGACCCGAAGCGGGCGCCCCAGGAACGGCCGCATCCACCGGGCTCGCACGCCATGGGCCGGGGCGGCTGGGCGAGGGACTGCTGGAGCAGGCTGCGCCGCGAGCGCCTCCTGCTGGTGTTCGGCGGCGTCGCGCTGGCGCTGCAACTGCTCGACCCCCAGCCCTGGGCGCGCTGGCGCGCATGGCTGGCGCTGCCCACGCTGCTGGGCCTGTTCGCGCTGCTGCTGAGCATCGAGGGCATCCGCGCCAGCGGCGCGGTGCAGCGCGCCGCGCAGGCCCTGGCCCGGCGCGTGCACGACCAGCGCACGCTGGCGCTGGCGCTGGTCGGCGGCTCGGCCCTGCTGTCCATGGCGCTCACCAACGACGTCAGCCTGTTCCTGCTGGTGCCGCTGACCCTGGCGCTGGGGCGCGGCAGCGCCTTGCCGGTGCGCCGGGTGGTGATCCTGGAGGCGCTGGGCGTGAACGCGGGCTCCGCGCTCAGCCCCGTGGGCAATCCGCAGAACCTGCTGCTGTGGCAGCACTCGGGCCTGAGCATGGCGCAGTTCGTCTGGCGCATGCTGCCGGCCGCGGGCACGATGCTGGTGCTGCTGGCATGCGCCGTGTGCCTGTTGGTGCCGGCGCGCGCGCTGGCCGCCGGCGACGCGCCGGCCGCGTCGGCCGCGCCCCTGCGTCCGGCGCTGGGCTGGGTGTCGGCGCTGCTGCTGCTGAGCGTGCTGGCGTTGCTGCAGGAACATCGCGCTGCGCTGGCGGCCGCGCTGGCCTTGCTGGTGTTCGCGCTCGGCTGGCGCGACGTGCCGCGCCGCGTCGACTGGGGCCTGCTGGGCACGCTGGCGACGATGTTCGTGGGCTTGGGGCACCTGGCCGAGTGGCCGCCGCTGCAGGCCTGGCTGCTGCGTCCCGACTGGCACGCGCCCCTGGTGCTCTACGCGGGCGGCGTGTTGCTGTCCCAGGTGTTGAGCAACGTCCCCGCCACCGTGCTTCTGTGGCCGCACGTGGGCCATGCGATGGCGCTGGCCGTGGCGGTGAACGTGGGCGGCTTCGGTCTTGCGCTGGGCTCGCTGGCCAACCTGATCGCGCTGCGCCTGGAGGGCGGTCGCGGCTCTCTGGGGGAGTTCCATCGCATCAGCCTGCCCTTCCTGCTGGTGTGCGCGCCGCTGGTGTGGCTGGTCACGCGTTTGCTGGGGTGAAGCCCCGCGCGGCAGCGGGATGCCGGCGCCGATCCGGCGCGCATGCCAGAATGTAGGAAGGAGAAATTCGATGCCCTCGTACAAGACCCTGGAACAGACCATCGGCGCCACCCCGCTGGTGCGCCTGCAACGCATCGGCGCTGCCGACAACGAGCGCCGCGGCAACGTGCTGCTGGCCAAGCTCGAAGGCAACAACCCGGCCGGCTCGGTCAAGGACCGACCGGCCTTGTCGATGATTCGACGCGCCGCCGAGCGCGGCAGCATCCGCCCCGGCGATACCCTGATCGAGGCCACCTCGGGCAACACCGGCATCGCGCTGGCGATGGCCGCGGCCATCCTGGGCTTCCGCATGGTGCTGATCATGCCCGAGGACCTGTCGGTGGAGCGCGCGCAGACCATGCGCGCCTACGGCGCCGAACTGATCCTCACGCCGAAGGCCGGGGGCATGGAATACGCCCGGGATCTGGCCGAGCAGATGCAGCGCGACGGCAAGGGGCTGGTGCTCGACCAGTTCGCCAACCCCGACAATCCCCGCGCGCACTACGAGGCCACCGGCCCCGAGATCTGGCACGACACCGACGGCACCGTCACGCACTTCGTGTCGTCCATGGGCACCACCGGCACCATCACCGGAGTCTCCCACTACCTGAAGGAGCGCAACCCGGCGGTGCAGATCGTCGGTGCGCAGCCCGAGGAGGGGTCGCGCATTCCGGGCATCCGCAAGTGGCCCCAGGAATACCTGCCGAAGATCTACCAGCCCGAGCGGGTCGACCGCATCGAGTCGGTCAGCCAGGCGGCGGCCGAGGCCATGGCGCGGCGCCTGGCGCGTGAGGAAGGGCTGTTCTGCGGCATCAGCTCCGGCGGCGCCTGCGAGGTCGCGTTGCGCCTGGCGCGCGAGTTGAGCCACGCCACCATCGTGTTCATCGTCTGCGACCGCGGGGATCGCTACCTGAGCACGGGGGTATTCCCAGCCGCGTGATCGGCGCGGCGGGTCGTACAATTGTCATGGGTTGGGATCGCAAAGGACGAGGTTGGCCATGAGCGGGGAAAGCGCGGCGCTGGACAAGGTGGACGTGGAAGTCGACGCCCGCGGCATGAACTGCCCCTTGCCCATCCTGAAGGCCAAGAAGGCGCTGTCGGCGATGCACAGCGGCCAGGTGCTGCGCGTGCTGGCCACCGACCACGGCTCCATGCGCGACTTCCAGGCCTTCGCGCGCCAGACCGGCAACGAGCTGGTGGCGCAGACCGAGCAGGCCGGGGTGATCTCGCACCTGCTGCGGCGGCGCTGAGGCGGTCAAGGGGCGGTGTTCGGCGTGGGGCCGTCTTCGACGTGCAGAGGGTCGAGCTCCAGTTCCCCTAGCCATCGCGTCTCCTGCTCGGTGTGCATTTCGGGCGTCAGCGCCGACTCAGGGGTCGTGTGCAGCTGGCCCTCCCAGGGGTCCGCGGCTTGTGCCTGCTCGGGCAGCAGGCGATAGCGCAGGCCTCCCCACCGCCTGGCAGCCGGCGTGGTCAGCTCCATCCGCCCCATGAATTCCTGCAGCTCGGGCTCGCCGCGCGCGCCCACCCCCAGGGTCCGCGGCGACGACAGGTCCAGCCTGGCGTGCACCTGCAACTGCTCCGCCTGCACGCAGACACCTCCAGCGTCCAGGCGCAAGGCGCTGGGGCCACCCTGCAGCAACAGCTCCTTGTCCGCGCGGATGCTGATGTGTTCGGCGGACTCCTCCAGGCGTAGCCGGGCCCAGATGCGAATGTTCTGCCGGAGGGCCCGGATGTCCACGTCGCCGCCAAAGGCCATCAGGCGCAAGCCGGCCTGCCAGGCGAACAGGCGCAGGCCCTGAGCGGCACTGGCCAACAGGCTACCTCCGGCGCTCAGGCTGGTGTGCCCGCCGCTGCTCAGGCTCAGGTGCTCGCCCGCGCTCACGTGCGCGTGGGCGTGTGCGTTGGCATGCAGCGACGCGGCCGAGCCCAGGTTCAGGTCCGCGGGAGTGGTGTCATAGGCCATGGGTTGGACCTGGCCGTCCTCGCCCAGAGCGCGGGCAGGCAGGGGCGCCGGTGTGCGGCCGGCGGCGGCCTGCAGGCTGGCCGCTACCACCTGTTGCTCGCCGTTTTCCTGCAAGCCCGTCTGCTCGACGGCGCGCGCCTGCGCGCGTTGCTGCTGCGCGGCCCGCAGCAGCCTGCCACGCGATTCCTGCATGTCGTCGATGCGTCCCACGCCATGCAAGCGTGCATCGGTGCTCAGGCTCAGCCCGGCGGCCGCGCGCACGGCGCCGAAGGCGTCGCTGCGCAACTCGAAGCCGTCGCCGCGCGCCTCCTGGCGCCCGCTGCTGCCCGCGATGCGCGTGATGCGGCCCAGGGACAGCGCGCCATGCGCATGGTCGCAAGCCAGCTGGGTCTGGATCTGACCGTGGGTATCGTCGAAGCTCAGATGGCTTGAGCGGCCGGTGTTCCAGTTGCCCCGCCCCCCCGCCAGTTCGCGGCTGCGCCAGCCGCTGAGCGCCACCTGCCCGGGCAGATCCCAGTTCGGCGGGTTGTCCAGGCCGTTCACGCAGCCCAGCACCAGGGGGCGGTCGGGGTCGCCATGCTCGAAGGCCACGATCACCTCCTGGCCGATGCGCGGCACGCCCTGGTAGCCCTGGGCGCCGCCGCTCGCCGGGCTGGCCACGCGGATCCAGCAACTGCAGTCGTCCTTGCGCTCGCCCGCGCGGTCCCAGGGGAACCACACCTTGATGCGGCCATGCTGGTCGGTGTGCACGCTTTGCCCCGACGGGCCGATCACCCTGGCGGTCTGCACCCCGTGGATGCGTGGCTTGCGCAACTGACCGTCGAACTCGCGCGGTGCATCGGCCAGCACCAGGCGGTACGCCCAGCGGGTTTCGAACTCGCAGCGGGCCTCGATCTGCTCGTCGGCGCGGTCCTGCTCCCGGCCATCGCCATGGTCTTCGGGAACGCGAATCCGCAGGCGCGTGGACGTGACAAAGTGCGGGCGATTGTGCGAATCCAGCGAATGCCCGTCGAGATCGAAGCGGTAGCCCGGACGCAATCCGCGCAGTGCGCCTTGCCCTTGCGCGATGAAGTTCCCGCCCTCGGCCTGGTATTGCCGGACCCGCGCCAGGTGGTCCGAGACCTTCGCGTCGTGCGCTGACGCGTCGAAGCCGGCCGGCCAGTGGATCAGGGTGTGGCGTTCCGCCGTGGGGACGTTGTGCGGAACCTGGGCGCGCGCCTCGCCGACCAGCCGGCGTTGCGGGTGCAGGAAGTCGTAGTCCCAGGCCTCGGTCCACTCCCCATGCAGGCTCAGGCAGGTGTCGAAGGCGTGCACCACCGGCCTGTCGCGTTCGCCCGGGGCGTCGCGGCGCGCGCGCAGCGGGAGTTCGCGATAGGCCGGGCAGGGTTGCGGGTCGAGTCCGGACTTGGGGTCGCGGATGACCAGCGTGTGGGGCGGCGCGCGCGAGCACTTGCGTGGATCCCCGTCCGCGTGCTCGAAGTAGTAGCTCAGGCCCCAGCGTGCCATCAGGCGCACCACGAAATCGAAGTCCGTCTCGCCGTATTGCACCTGGTAGTCGAGCTTCGGATAGTCGCCGCCGCAGCGCATGTCCAACCGCCAGGGGTAGGCGCCGAGCACGGTGCGCAGGATGTCGGGAACGCGCTGGTGCTGGAAGATGCGATAGTGGTTGCGCAGCCGCGCCAGCGCCAGCCACGGCTCCAGGCGCAACTCGATCATGCGGCCGCGCGCATCGGTGTCGAGATGGCGCAATCCGGTCACGATGCCGTTGATGCAGCGCCAGCGCGCCACCGGGGGTCCGAAGCGATCGCGAATGCCCGCTTCGAGTTCCAGGCATACACCGAGCTCCTGGCCGAGCAGGGCGTTGGCGTCCGTGCGGTCGCTCTCGCCGTGGCGCGGCACGTAGTCCTTTCCCTGCTGCACGACCCACGCTGAGCGCCGGTCGCGCGCCAGCAGGCGGTAGCGGAACGGCTTGCCGACCTCCTCCTCGCCGTCAAGTTCCAGCAAGCGCAATGCGGGCTCGTCGCGCCACAGTGGCATGCTGGCGCTGATCAGGGAGGCGGCGATGGGTTCGTCGGGCTGGATGGGCATGGCGGTGCTCTTCCTCAGGCGGTTTCGCCCAACGCGAGAATGGGCGGATCGCGGTAGGTCTCGTCGATCTCGTAGCCCTGGCTGCGCAGTTCGGCTTCGGCGCGCGGGCGCAGGTGCCTGTAGCTGGCGAGCTTGGCGGGAATCAGCTCCTTCCAGCGCTTCATGTCCTCGACGTTGCGGAAATATCCCCAGAAGTAGGATGCCTCGTTTTCGAGTTCGATGGCGAACATGTAGACACCACCGCCCTTGGAATTGCGCAGGGCGGGTTCGTCGATGGCGCGTACGGTCATGTACACCCCGTCCGCCCAGAATTGCCAATAGGGCAGGTGAAGGTTGATTTGCATCCACTGGTCCAGCGAAGGCACCAGTGCGGGATCGAGCGCATAGCCACCAGGTTTGGAAAGGGAATAGCGGATGGCCTCCAAGCCTCGAAGTCGGGGCTCCGTGGGCAGCAGGTGCCGCCGCCACCCCGCCCGCAGGATGTCGTCGAACAGCGCGAACAGCCTGTCGCGGGCGAGCGCGTGCGGAACCCGCTCTCCGTCCATCGCGAAGGCTCGGATATTCCACGAGTAGATGCCCTCTTCGGGAGCTTCTGGGTCGCTGGTGCCCATCACGCCAGAAACTCGCGGAATGTCGAAGCTGTACGCGCCTTGCAGGTAGCGCACGCGGCCAAGCGCGTCGAGCGGCCATTTGCGCTTGTAGAAATGGATCCCCACGGGTTTGCGATCCATGCGCGCGCCAGCAGCGCGCAAGTCGAAGTTTCCGGGGTCGCCGAGCGTAATCGTGAAGGGAGAGTCGGCCATGGCTTGAGGGGGGCGGAAGAGGAGGGAATGGTGACTGCCGCGCCTCCAGAGGATGAGGAGCGCTGATGCGCCGACGCCGCCCGCGGCGGCCCCTGCCAGAAGCAAGCGTCGGCGCCCCGGGTACGGACATGCGTCAGGCATACCGGCTCCCCAGGATGCGCAACTCATCCAGCATGCGGCTTTGGCATCGACCACACATCAGCTTGTGATATTGATCCGCCGTGTCACTGATCCATTCCATGCGCTCGCGGTAGTCAAACAAACGGATGCCCGGCGGTGCGTCGGAGCGCCACTCCGGATCCTCCACGAACTCGCTCGCGCTGAAGCTGAGTTGCATGCGGAACGTGAGCGGCGTGCCCTTGCTGTTCATGGGCATTCCCATCTTGCGGGCTGTCTCGAGTTCCTCTTGGAACTTGGGGTTGCCGTAGATCAGGCCCTGCAATACCTCGCCCTGTTCGTGGCGCGCCATCGCCCACAGGTGTTGCATGGCAAGGGCCGCCTTCCCTTTATCGCTCGTCTCGGCTTCGAAGGCCTTCCAGCCGTCGATGGCCTCGCGCATCAGCGGCGCCAGGCGCAGCTGGCCGATGGGCGCACCCAGGGTCGCGCTGTTCTCATCGAAATTCCAGGGGATGTTGGGCACGGCCTCCCGGGCCCATTCCTGCTTGCCCAGGTTGGACAGCACGACGGGCTCGAAATCCTGCGCGCTGCGCTCGGCCGCGCACATCTCCACCGATTCCGGGCACACCGTCCAGGCGTAGTGCCACGGCAGCGCGTCGTTGTACAGCCACAGGTTGCCCTTGCCCAGCGCGCTCAGCGTGGCCGGACCGAAGAATGGAACCGCCCAGTTCTGGATCGTGAAAGCCACCTGCTTGGACGCGAACGCCGCCAGGCCCGCCCAGTAGAAGCGCCCGCGGCGCGCAGGGTCGCCGTGCAGCCGTTCGATTTCCAGGTACAAGCGCGCATAGCCGCCGGCGATGCGCTCCGCGCGCATGGCGTAGCGCACGACTTTTCCGACGTACTCGGCCCGCAGGTAGGGTTCGATGTCGGTCCACTGCCCCTGCTCGTTCTTGTAGCGCGGCACGGGCCAGTCGGGATCGGGCAGCGGATCCGGGGAGATGATGATGGGCGTCTCCCGGCTCAGATCGATCATCCTGGGCCGGCGCATGTTGATCCGGGGATACAGCTGCAGCATCGCGTGTTGCTGCGCCACGCTCCAGAACGAGCAGCAGGGGCATCGCGCCTGTTGCGGCGGGCCGGGGTTGCGCACGGTGTGCAGGATGAACTTCAGGTGCTCGGGCATGGAGGTCTGGCGGGCGACGCGTGAAGCGCTGCCGCCAGACTAGACCCGTCCGGCAAGCCCGCGCCGGCGTGGGGATGCAAGACCTGAATACTCCGATCGGCCGTGGGGGTCGGCGCGAGGGCGGCCGTGGCGCGCCCTGGGGTGCATCGGGTCGGTGTGGCCCGGGGTGTCCGGGCCACGGGCCACGAGACCGCCGCGGGCGGCCTCGGGCGGTTCGGCTCAGGGCAGTTGCAGGCCCTTGAGGTAGGCGGCCAGCGCCTCGCCGGTCTCGGGGTGGGCCAGGCCGAGTTGCACGGTGGCCTCCAGGTAGCCCTGCTTGCTGCCGCAGTCGTAGCGGCGGCCGCTGTAGCGGTAGGCGTAGACGGCTTCCTCCGCCAGCAGCGCGGCGATGCCGTCGGTGAGCTGGATCTCCGAGCCGGCGCCGGGGGCGACGTTGCGCAGGTGATGGAACACCCGCGGGCTGAGCACGTAGCGCCCCACCACGCCCTGGGTGCTCGGCGCCTTCTCGGGGGAGGGCTTCTCGACGATGGCGTCCAGCGAGGTCAGGCCCGGCAGGATCTCCTGGCCGCGCACGATGCCGTAGCGCCGCGTGTGCTCGCGCGGCACCTCCTCGGTGGCGATCACGCTGCGGCCGTGGCGGGCGTGGATGTCCACCATCTGGGCCATGACCGGGGGCTGGCCCACCAGCAGGTCGTCGGCCAGCAGCACGGCGAAGGGCTCGTCGCCCACCAGGCGCTCGGCGCACAGCACCGCCGCGCCGAGGCCGTTGGCCACCGGCTGGCGCACGAACACGCATTGCACGTCGGCCGGCTTGACACTGCGCACCACGTCGAGCAGGGCCTGCTTGTTGGCGGCCGCGAGCTCGTTCTCCAGCTCGTAGGCGGTGTCGAAATGGTCCTCGATGGCACGCTTGTGGCGCCCGGTGACGAAGATCATCTCGGTGATGCCGGCCGCGTAGGCCTCTTCCACCGCGTACTGGATCAGCGGCTTGTCCACCACCGGCATCATCTCCTTCGGAGTGGCCTTGGTGGCGGGGAGGAAGCGTGTTCCCAGCCCCGCGACGGGGAATACGGCTTTGGTGATGGCTGGTGGCATGGTGGATCTGCCTGGAAGTTGAGGTTTCAGGATCCGCCGAGGCGGGCGAGTTGTTCGAGCACCTTGTCGCGCGTGGCGCCGAATTCGGCCACGCGGCGCTGTTCCTGTTCCACGACGGCGGCCGGCGCGCGCTCGACGAAGGAGGCATTGCCCAGCTTGGCCCGGGCCTTGGCGATCTCCGCTTCCAGGCGCTGGGCTTCGCGTTGCAGGCGCTCGCGTTCGGCCGCGCGGTCGACCTCGATGAACAGCGCGATGCTGGCCTCGCCGACCACCGCGGTGGGGGCGGCCTGCACGGCGGCCGCCCACTCCTCGCGGCTGGCGAACACGCGCAGCTCGGACACGCGCGCCAGCGCCTGCAGCGCCGGGGCGTGGCGCTGCAGCAGCGCGGTGTCGCCGCAGGCCAGCAGCGGCAGGCGCTGAGCGGGCGAAACGCCGAGTTCACCGCGCAGGTTGCGGCAGGCGTCGACGATGTGCTTGAAGCCGGCGATCTCGGCCTCGGAGGCCTCGTCCAGCTTGGAGAGCTGCGCCTCGGGGTAGGGCGCCAGGCTGAGCGTGGCACCGCCGCGCCCGGCCAGCGGCGCGACCTTGTGCCACAGCTCCTCGGTGATGAAGGGGATGATGGGATGGGCCAGGCGCAGCACGGTCTCGAGCACGCGCAGCAGGGTGCGCCGCGCGCCGCGCTGCTGGGCGGGGCTGCCCTGCGCGATCTGTACCTTGGCGATCTCCAGGTACCAGTCGCAGTACTCGCTCCAGACGAACTGGTAGATGGCCTGCGCGGCGAAGTCGAGGCGGTAGTCGGACAGTCCCTGCGCGACTTCCTGCTCGGTGCGCTGCAGCAACGAGACGATCCAGCGGTCGGCCGCGGTGAAATCGAGGTAGCCCTCGGGCCCGCAATCGTGCGAGCAATCGCCCATGCCGCGCTCGCTTTCGTCGAGGCCTTCGACCTGCATCAGCACGAAACGCGTGGCGTTCCACAGCTTGTTGCAGAAGTTGCGGTAGCCTTCGCAGCGCTTGGAGTCGAAGTTGACATTGCGCCCCAGCGTGGCCAGCGAGGCGAAGGTCAGGCGCAGCGCATCGGCGCCGAAGGCGGGAATGCCCTGCGGGAATTCCTTCTCGGTGGCTTTGCGCACCTGCGGCGCCAGTTCGGGCCGGCGCAGCCCGGAGGTGCGCTTTTCCAGCAGGGGCTCCAGGGCCACGCCGTCGATCAGGTCCACCGGGTCGAGCACGTTGCCCTCGGACTTGCTCATCTTCTTGCCGTGGGCGTCGAGCACCAGGCCGTGGATGTAGACGTCGCGGAAGGGCACCTTGCCCGTGAAATGGGTGGTCATCATGATCATCCGGGCGACCCAGAAGAAGATGATGTCGTAGCCGGTGACCAGCACCGAGGAGGGCAGGAACAGCTCCAGCTCGCGCGTGGCGTCCGGCCAGCCCAGCGTGGAAAAGGGCACCAGCGCCGAGGAATACCAGGTGTCGAGCACGTCCTCGTCGCGGCGCAGCGGCCCGTGGTAGCCGGCTGCGCGCGCCTTGGCCTGGGCCTCGACCTCGTCGCGCGCGACGAACAGCTCGCCGCCTTCGCCCCACCACGCGGGGATCTGGTGCCCCCACCAGAGCTGGCGCGAGATGCACCAGTCCTGGATGTTGCGCATCCACTGCTCGTAGGTGTTGACCCAGTTCTCGGGCACGAAGCGCACCTGGCCGCCACGCACGGCCTCCAGGGCCTTGTCGGCCAGGCTGCGTCCGTCGGGGCCGGGCTTGGTGGTGGCGACGAACCACTGGTCGGTGAGCATGGGCTCGACGACCTGGCCGGTACGCGTGCAGCGCGGGATCATCGACTGGTGCTTCTTCACGTCCACCAGCACGCCGTCGGCCTGCAACTGTGCGACCACGCGCTTGCGCGCCTCGAAGCGGTCGAGACCGCGCCAGGGTTCGGGTACCTGGTCGTTCATGCGCGCGTCCAGGCCCATGACCGAGATCATCGGCAGGCCGTGGCGCTGGCCCACCTGGTAATCGTTGAAATCGTGCGCCGGCGTGACTTTCACCACCCCGGTGCCGAACTCGCGGTCCACCGCGGCGTCGGCGATCACCGGGATGAGCCGCCCGCTCAGCGGCAGGCGCACGCGGCGGCCCACCAGCGCGGCGTAGCGCTCGTCCTCCGGGTGCACCATGACCGCGGTGTCGCCGAACAGGGTCTCCGGGCGCGTGGTGGCCACCACCACGGCGCCGCTGCCGTCCTCGAGTTCATAGCGCAGGTGCCACAGTGAGCCTTCCTCGGCCGCGCTTTCCACCTCCAGGTCGCTGACCGCGCTGCGCAGCACCGGATCCCAGTTGACCAGGCGCTTGCCGCGGTAGATCAGGCCCTGTTCGTATAGGCGCACGAAGCTGTCCATGACCACGCGCGAGAGCTTGTCGTCCATCGTGAAGTACTCGTACTTCCACGACAGCGAGTCGCCCATGCGCCGCATCTGGCGCGCGATGGTGCTGCCCGAATGGCGCTTCCATTCCCAGATGCGGTCGACGAAGGCCTGGCGGCCCATTTCGTGGCGGCTCAGTCCGGCCGCCTGCAACTGGCGCTCCACGACGATCTGCGTGGCGATGCCGGCGTGGTCGGTGCCGGGCACCCACAGGGTGTTGTCGCCACGCATGCGGTGCCAGCGCGTGAGCGTGTCCATCACCGTGTGGTTGAAGGCGTGGCCCATGTGCAGCGTGCCGGTCACGTTGGGCGGCGGAAGCTGGATGGAGAACGACGCGCGCGCCGCGTCCAACGTGGGATCGAAGCAGCCGAGTTGTTCCCAGCGTGCGCTCCAGCGCGCTTCGATGTCGGCGGGCTCGAAAGACTTGGCGAGGTCGGTCATGGGCAGGACGGGTGGCGGCGGGCCGGCGTGGGCACATCCCGGCGCGGGCAGGCCAAAACCTCAGGATTGTAGGCGGGCGGCCCCTGCCGCGGGCTTGACGCCTTCTACAATGCGGACATGTCCGATCTGCTCGCACGGCTCAACCCCGAACAGCTCGCCGCGGTCACGCTTCCCGCCGACAGCGCGCTGGTGCTGGCCGGCGCCGGCAGCGGCAAGACGCGCGTGCTCACCACCCGCATCGCCTGGCTGATCTCCACCGGGCAGGCCTCGCCGGCCTCGATCCTGGCGGTCACCTTCACCAACAAGGCGGCCAAGGAGATGCTGGCGCGCCTGTCGGGCATGTTGCCGATTCCGTTGCGCGGCATGTGGATCGGCACCTTCCACGGGCTGTGCAATCGATTCCTGCGCGCGCACTGGCGCAGCGCCGGGCTGCCGCAGAGCTTCCAGATCCTGGACACCCAGGACCAGCTGTCCTCGCTCAAGCGCCTGCTCAAGGCGATGAACGTGGACGACCAGCGCGCGCCCCCGAAACAGGTGCAGTGGTTCATCAACGGCTGCAAGGAGCGCGGCATGCGCGCGCGCGACTGCGATTCCCACGATGCGCACAGCCGCCTGTTCGCGGAGATCTATGCCGCCTACGAGGCGCAATGCGAGCGTGAGGGCGTGGTGGATTTCGCGGAACTGCTGCTGCGCAGCTTCGAGGTGCTGCGCGACCACCCCGAGGTGCGCGCGCACTATCGCCAGCGCTTCCGCCACATCCTGGTCGACGAGTTCCAGGACACCAACCGGCTGCAGTACATGTGGCTCAAGCTGCTGGCCGGGCCCGGCGAGCAGCAGCCGGCGGCGGTGCTGGCGGTGGGGGACGACGACCAGAGCATCTACGCCTTCCGTGGGGCCCACGTGGGCAACATGGACGACTTCCAGCGCGATTTCCACGTGCGCCACCTGATCAAGCTGGAGCGCAACTACCGCTCGCATGCCTACATCCTGGAGGCGGCCAACGAGCTCATCGCCCACAACACCCGTCGCCTGGGCAAGGTGCTGCGCACCGAGGCCGGCGACGGCGAGCCGGTGCGGGTGATCGAGCACCCGACCGACCAGCAGGAAGCGCTGTGGCTGGTCGAGGAGATCCGCCTGCTGCTGCGCGAGGGTTTCGCGCGCGACCAGATCGCGCTGCTGTACCGGTCCAACGCGCAGTCGCGGGTGATCGAGGGCGCGTTGTTCAACGCCGGGATTCCCTACCGGGTGTATGGCGGACTGCGGTTTTTCGAGCGCGCGGAAATCAAGCACGCGCTGGCCTACCTGCGCCTGCTGCACAGCCTGCACGACGATACCTCGCTGCTGCGCGTGGCCAATTTCCCGCCGCGGGGCATCGGCGCGCGCACGCTGGAGCAACTGGCCGACGCCGCGGCCGCGCGCGGCGTGCCGCTGGCCGACGCCATCGCGCAGGTGCCGGGGCGCGCCGGCGCCAGCCTGCAGGCCTTCGGCACGCTGATCCAGCGCATGCGCGAGGAATGCGAGCACGCGAGCCTGCCGGAGACGGTGCGCCAGGTGCTCGAGCACAGCGGGCTGCTCGACCACTACCGCGCCGAGCGCGACGGCCAGGACCGGGTGGAGAACCTGGAGGAACTGGTCAACGCCGCCGCGGCCTTCGTCACCCAGGAAGGCTTCGGGCTGGATGCGCGCGCGCTGAAGGAGCAACCGCTGGGTACCCAGGCGCTGGCCGACCAGGGCATCGATCCGGCCACCGGCGAGACCCTGTCTCCGCTGGCGGCCTTCCTGTCGCACGCGTCGCTGGAGGCCGGGGACAATCAGGCCCAGGCCGGGCAGGACGCGGTGCAGATGATGACCGTGCACGCGGCCAAGGGCCTGGAGTTCGACGCCGTGTTCATCACCGGACTGGAGGAAGGCCTGTTCCCGCACGAGAACGCGCTCAACGAGGCCGACGGAGTCGAGGAGGAGCGGCGCCTGATGTATGTCGCCATCACGCGCGCGCGCCAGCGCCTGTACCTCAGCCACGCGCAGACCCGCATCCTGCACGGACAGACCCGCTACAAGCTGCGCAGCCGCTTCCTGGACGAACTGCCGCAGGAGTCCATCAAGTGGCTGAGCCCGCGCCAGGGCGGCTTCGGGGTGGGCGGCATGCTGGCGGGGGCGGTGCGCGGCGGACTCGGCGGCTGGCCGTCGTCGGGCGCGGGCGCGACCCAGGGCTCGGGGTTGGCGCAGTCGGCGCAGCCGGCCATGGCCCAGGGAGCCTCGGCGCCTGCCGGCGCGGCCGGGCAGCTGCGCGTGGGCCAGGCGGTGTTCCACAATCGTTTCGGCGAGGGCGTGGTGCTCAGCCTGGAAGGCCAGGGCGAGGACGCGCGCGCCCACGTGCGTTTCCACCGCCACGGCACCAAGTGGCTGGCGCTGGCGGTGGCCAAGCTGACACCGGTGGACTCCTGAATCCGCTGGACTCCTGAGCCGGCCGGACGGCCCGATTGTCAGGGTCCGACCGTTGTGGCTATGCTGCGCGCAGGCCTGCACACCCTGGGGGGAGAGCGATGCTGCGCGAGCCGGACACGGTCGATCGGGAGCCGCGGGAGTGGTACCGGGAGCAGGAGGGCCGCCTGGAGGATCTGGCGCGACTCGTCGAGCAGGGCCGCTTGCCGAGCCTGCGCTACGCGCGGGATGTGTCCGGCGGCATCCCCATCTACGACGGCGAATCGTGCAGGCGCTGGATCGCGGAAGGGTCCGCCTGCGTGGCGCTGCAGTCCGAGTGGGTGGCGGTACTGCGCGATGGCGCTGGCGCCCTGGTGCTGCGCCGGGCCTGTGCCGACACCACAGCCGTCGATGCCGCCACCGCCGTGTTCGAGTCGATCATCCGCGACGAGCGTTCCGGCGCGACCGGTGGGGCGGATCATTTCGCCAAGCCGGGAGCCAATGACCGGATCTGGAACGCGCAGGAGAAGCTCTGTCTGCGCGATCCCGAGGTGTTCGTGCGCTATTTCGCCAATCCCCTGCTGATGGCGGTGTGCCAGGCCTGGCTGGGTCCGGCCTACCAGATGACCTCGCAGGTCAACGTGGTTCGCCCGGGGGGCGACGCGCAGATGGCGCATTGCGACTATCACCTCGGGTTCCAGACGGTGGAGCAGGCGCTGCGCTATCCCGAGCACGTGCATCGCATGTCCTCGTTCCTGACCATCCAGGGAGCGCTCGCCCACTGCGACATGCCGATGGACAGCGGGCCCACCAAGCTGCTGCCGTTCTCGCAGCGCTTCGCGCTAGGCTATCTCGCGTGGCGCAGGCCGGACTTCCGCGCCTATTTCGAGGAGCATTTTGTTCAACTGCCGCTGGGCAAGGGCGATGCGCTGTTTTTCAATCCGGCGCTTTTTCACGCGGCGGGGGCCAATCGCACCGCGGACGTCTCACGCATGGCGAACCTGTTGCAGGTGTCGTCCGCCTTCGGCAGGGCCATGGAGGTGCTGGATCGCCGGCACATGTGCGAAGCCGTCTATCCCGCATTGCGCCGCGGCCGCGACGCGGGCGGCATGCGCGATGCGGACATCGACGCGGTGATCGCCGCGTGCGCCGAAGGCTATCCGTTTCCGACCAACCTGGACCGCGATCCGCCGCTGCAGGGGCTGGCTCCAGCGAGCCAGCAATCCTTGCTGCGGCTGGCCCTGGAGCAGAACTGGTCCGTCGGCGAGCTGGCAAAGGCGCTGACGGAACACGCGTGGCGCCGCTCCTAGCCTGCTACGCGCGCGTGCGATCCCCGGGCGCGGCGCCTTCGTCGGGCTCGCCCAGCAGGCTGTGCACGCTGGCCTGGAAGGACAGTGCGAAGGGCGCGAACAGCAGCAGCCACAGCGGCAGTTCCAGCAGCAGCGAGGAGTTGTCCAGGCGCATCGCCGCCGCGGCCAGGGATCCGAGGATCAGCGTGGCCGCGAACAAGCCCCACCATTGCGCCACGTACAGCGCGAAGGCCCCGAGATTGCGGGCCACGATGACGAAACTCGTGAACAGGGCCTGCGCCACCCCCATGCCCCACCAGGCCACCAGCGGCGGCGCGAACCAGAAGGCCATGGACACGGGCAGGTAGACCAGCAGGGTGATCAGGCCCGCCTGGCCCAGCGCGCCGTTGGCCAACGCCCCCTTGGCCGGATAGGCGGAGAACAGGAACAGGCGCAGCAGCGCGCCGCCGTCGGCCAGCGACGACAGGCCCAGCGCCAGCAGCAGCGCGAGTGCATAGACCAGGCACAGCAGCAGCATCGAGCGTACCCGTCGCGGCGGCGCGCGCAGCACCTGGGCGAACACGCCCGGCCACGCCGGCGCGCCGCGCGCGATGTTGCGCGCACCCTGCATGAATCCCAGCGTGGTGAGCTGGGTGGCGGCGATGGACAGCGGAATGCCCAGCACGGGCACCAGTTGCAGCGCCGCGACCAATCCGAAATACACCAGCACCAGCAGCAGGGCCTGCAAGGGGCGGCGCATGAGGCAGGCGAAGCCGAAACGTACCCACAGCAGACCCACTCGGGCCGGAACCGATCGAAGAATCATGGGGAGGCTCGTTCAGGCCATGCCTTCGCGCAGCCGGGTCTCGAGCTGGCGCTGGCGCAGTACGCGTTCGAAGTGCGTGGGGTCGTGGGGCTGCAGCAGATGGGCGTCGCGCGGCAGGTGCAGGTCGCCCAGGCGGGAGACCCAGAAGCGCAGCGCCGCCGCGCGCAGCGCGTCGGGCAGAAGCTCGCGCTCCAGCGCCTGCAAAGGGCGCACGCGCTGGTAGGCGTCGAGCAGCGCGGCGCGGCGCTCGGCGTCGAAGGCGCCGGTGTCGAGCTCGATGCACCAGTCGTTGAGCGCTACCGCGAGGTCGAACACCCAGGTGTCCACCCCCGCGAAGTACCAGTCGAACACGCCGCTGAGACGGTCCTGGTCGAACAGCGCGTTGTCGCGGAACAGGTCGGCATGCACGGCGCCGCGAGGGAGCAGGGCATGCTCGGGGCTGGCCGCCAGCAGCGATTGATGCACCAGCTCCGATTCCAGCAGCAGGCGTTGCGCCGGCTCGATCAGCGGCGCGAGCCGCGGGGCGATGCCGCGCTGCCAGTCCAGGCCGCGCAGGTTGGGCTGATGGGGTTCGAAATCACGCGTGGCCAGGTGCATGCGCGCCATGCATTCGCCGATCTGCGCGCAATGCGAGGGCAGCGGCTGCAGCACGCTCCTGCCGCGCAGGCGTGTGACCAGCGCGGCGGGCTTGTCCTTCAGGCGGCGCAGCGCCTGACCGTCGCGCCCGGGCATCGGGTCGGGGACCGCGATGCCGTGGGCCGCCAGATGGTGCATCAGCGCCAGGTAGAAGGGCAGCTGCTCGAAGCCCAGGCGCTCGAACAGGGTCAGCACGTAGCGTCCGCGCGTGGTGCTGACGAAATAGTTGGTGTTCTCGATGCCGCTGCCGATGCCTTCCAGTTCGGTCAGTTCCCCGAGATCGAATTCGCGCAGGAAGGCCTGGACCTCGGCCTGGTCAACGGGGGTGAATACGGCCATCGGCGTCGCGGGCGCGAGAGTCGGGGTTGCGGGCAGGCCGCGGATGCGGCATTACTTGAAGGTGCCGATGCGCCATTGCATGCGCCCCTGCATGCTGCCGGGGCCTTGCGGCGCGTCGGCCTTCGGGGGCACGATGGTGTAGGGGGCACCGCCGTGCAGCGGCTGCACCCGGATGCTGGTGGTGGCTCCGCGTACCTGTTCTTCCTCGATGCGCACCGCGCGGTCCTGCGTGACCAGGTGGCGCACGACGGGCTCCGGATAGTGCGATGCCGGCTGCGAGGCCACCAGGCGGGGCGCCCGCGCGGGGGCCTGCGCGGTCCCCGCGGCATGAGCGCACAGGGGCAGGGCGGCCAGCAAGGTGCCCGCGCTCAGCGCGCAGGCAACGCGCAGGCGACGCAAGGGGGCTTGCAATGCGAGGTTCATGGTGTCCATTTTAGCCGCCCCGCTCGTTCTCGCTTCCGGCTGGGACCGATAATCCCGCAATGACCCAAGATCTCGAAGCCGAGCGCATGCTGTTGCTGGTCGACGGCTCCAGCTACCTGTACCGCGCCTACCACGCGATGCCCGACCTGCGCGGCCCCAACGGCGAGCCCACGGGGGCGCTGTACGGCATCACCGCGATGCTGCGCCGGCTGCGCCAGCAATATCCGCCCGAAAAGGGCTACGTGCACGCTGCCTGCGTGTTCGATGCCAAGGGCCCCACCTTCCGCAACGAGATGTACGACCAGTACAAGGCGCATCGCCCGCCGATGCCCGAGGACCTGGCCGCGCAGGTGGAACCCATTCGCGAAGTGGTGCGCCTGATGGGCTGGCCGATGCTGGTGGTGCCGGGCGTGGAGGCCGACGACGTGATCGCCACGCTGGCGGCGCGGGCCCGGGCGCGCGGCATGCGCACCCTGGTGTCCACCGGCGACAAGGATCTGGCGCAGCTGGTCGACGCGCACGTCACGCTGGTCAACACCATGACCAACGAGACCCTGGACGAGGCCGGGGTGCTGGCCAAGTTCGGCGTGCCGCCGCAGCGCATCGTCGACTACCTGTGCCTGATCGGAGACGCCGCCGACAACGTGCCGGGCGTGCCCAAGGTCGGCCCCAAGACGGCGGTGAAGTGGTTGCAGCAATACGGCAGCCTGGAGGGCATCGTCGAGCATGCCGCGGACATCGGCGGCGCGGTGGGCCAGAACCTGCGCGACACCCTGGAGTGGCTGCCGCGCGCGCGCGAACTCATCACGGTGCGCGCCGACTGCGACCTGGACGGCCACGCCGGCGACCTCGACCGCGATCTGCACGCGGCCCCGGAGGACGAGCAGGCGCTAGCGCCGTTCTTCGGGCGCTTCGGGCTCAAGCGCTTCCTGCACGAATTGCCCGCGCCGCCCGTGGGGGCAGCACCGGTCGCGGGTGTCGAGGCCGCGGCCCACGCGGACCCGGCCGCGTCGCCTCCGCCGCCCGGCGACTACGAGACGGTGCTGACCCTGGAGCGACTGCGGCACTGGATCGGGCTGATCGAGCAGGCCGAACTGACGGCGCTGGACACCGAGACCGATTCGCTGGACCCGATGCACGCGCGGCTGGTGGGCATTTCGCTGGCGGTGTGCGCCGGACAGGCCGCGTATATCCCGCTGGCCCATGCCTATCCGGGTTGCCCCGAGCAACTGCCCATGCAGCAGGTGCTGGATCTGCTGCGTCCCTGGTTGACCGACGCGGCGCGCCCGAAGCTCGGGCAGAACAGCAAGTACGACCGCCATGTACTGCAGAACGCCGGCATCGTGGTGCAGGGCTACGTGCACGACACGCTGCTGCAGAGCTATGTGCTGGAGGCGCACAAGCCGCACGCGCTGGACAGCCTGATCACGCGCCACCTCGGGCGCAGCGACACGCTCAGCTACGAGCAGATCTGCGGCAAGGGTGCGAAGGCCATCGGCTTCGATCAGGTGGACCTGGAGACGGCCACCCGCTACAGCGGCGAGGATTCCGACCTGTGCCTGCAGGTGCACCAGCGGCTGTGGCCGCTGATCCAGGCCGACCAGGGACTGGCGCGCATCTATGCGCTGGAGCTGCGGGTCAGCGAAGTGCTGCAGCGCATGGAGCGCGTGGGCGTGCTCATCGACGCGCCCGCACTGCGCGCGCAAAGCGGACAGATCGGCGCGCGCATGGTGGAACTGGAGCAGCGCGCCTACGAGCTCGCCGGCGGTCCCTTCAACCTGGGCAGCCCGCGCCAGATCGGCGAGATCCTGTTCGGACGCCTGCAGTTGCCGGTGCAGAAGAAGACCACCGGCGGAGCCCCCTCGACCGACGAGGAGGTGCTGGAAAAGCTCGCCGAGGACTACCCTCTGCCGCGCGTGATCCTGGACCATCGCGGCCTGTCCAAGCTGCGCAGCACCTACACCGAGAAATTGCCCCAGATGGTCGATGCGGATACCGGGCGCGTGCACACCAACTACGCGCAGGCGGTGGCGGTGACCGGACGCCTGGCTTCCAACGATCCGAACCTGCAGAACATTCCGGTGCGCACCGCCGAGGGGCGGCGCATCCGCGAGGCCTTCGTGGCGCCGCAGGGCTGGAGCATCGCCTCCAGCGATTACTCCCAGATCGAATTGCGCATCATGGCGCACCTGTCGCAGGACGAGGGCCTGCTGCGCGCCTTCGCGGCCGGCGAGGACATCCACCGCGCCACGGCGGCGGAGATCTTCGGCGTGAGTCCGGGGGAAGTCAGCAGCGACCAGCGGCGCATGGCCAAGGTGATCAACTTCGGTTTGATCTACGGCATGAGCGCCTTCGGACTGGCGCGCAACCTGGGCCTGGAGCGCGATGCCGCGCAGGTCTACATCGGGCGCTACTTCGCGCGCTACCCCGGCGTGGCGGTCTACATGGAGCGCACGCGCGAGCAGGCCAAGAGCCAGGGCTACGTCAGCACGGTGTTCGGGCGCCGCCTGTGGTTGCCCGAGATCAACTCACCCAACGGCCCGCGTCGCGCCGCCGCCCAGCGCGCAGCGATCAACGCGCCCATGCAGGGCACCGCGGCCGACCTGATCAAGATGGCCATGATCGACGTCGAACAGGCACTGCTGCGCGAGGGCCTTCGCGCGCGCATGGTCATGCAGGTGCACGACGAACTGGTGCTCGAGGTCCCCGACGACGAACTCGCCTGGGTGCGCGAGCGCATCCCCGCGCTGATGGCCGGCGTCGCCGAACTCAGCGTCCCCCTGGTCGCCGAACTCGGCACCGGCCCGAACTGGGAAGCGGCGCATTAGGTGCCCCCTCCGTCGCCGGGCGCGAGCCCGGCTCCGTCCCCCCGAGGGGGACGCACCCCACCTTGGGGCGGCCCTGCGGTGGGTGTGCTCTCGACAGCGGGCGCTGTCGCAATGGCCATCGCTTTCAGGTGGCGGTGCAGAGCCGCCTTCGGCGGCCCAAATCGAAGAATGGTTCGCTTCAGGCCGCCGCAGGCGGCTCTGCAGCCCGCCTGGAAGTCTCACTTCCACGCGAGCCCTCCCCATGCCGAGAACCCTCCTGCCGCAGGGCCGCCCCAAGGCAGGGGGTGTCCCCCTCGGGGGGACGGAGCGGGGGCCGCCCCCCGCGACGAAGGGGGCTAACGTACTACGAGGACGGGGATCTTGCTGTGGGAGAGGACGCGGGCGGTCTGGCTGCCCAGCAGGGCGGAGCTGATGCCTCCGCGGCCGTGGGAGGACATGACGATCAGGTCGGCCTTCTCGCGTTCGGCCACGCTCAGCGCGCCGCGCCAGGCGAGGGTGTCTTCCTGCACCGCCGTGTTGCATTCGATGCCGGCCGCTCGGGCCGCGTCGGCCACCGCCTGCACGGCCGCTTCGGCCTGCGCGCGGATGGCTTCCTGCCAGCCCTCGATGCCGGTGGGCATCACCTCGATGGCGCCGATGTAGGGGTACAGGTCGATCACCGACACGGCGGTGATGCGCGCTCCCTGCATCTTGGCCTGTTCGATGGCCACGGGGATGGCCCGCTGCGCGATCTCGGAGCCGTCGGTGGGGATCAGGATGTGCTTGAACATGATTCGTCTCTCCGTTTGCGTGGCGTCAAGGTCGTGTGCGGGGCGTCTCAGCGCACCACCAGGACCGGCAGGCGTGAATGGGTCAGCAGCTTCTGGGTCTCGCTGCCCAGCAGCACGGCCTGCACGCCGCGGCGCCCGTGCGAGGCCATGACCACGAGGTCGCAGCCTCGGGTCTCGGCGGCGTCGAGCAGGGCCTTCCAGGGGTGGGGGTCTTCCGAGACCACGCATTCGCAAGCCAGGCCGGCGGCCTTGCAAGCGTCGACCAGGGGTTGCAGCGCGGCGTCCGCCGCGCGCAACGTGGTGGCGCGGTATTCGTCGGCGGTGATGGGTACCGCGTCGGCCAGGCCGGCGTAGGGGTAGGGGTCGGTGACGGTGGCGCCGACGATCGCCAGGTTGCCGCACTGGCGGGCGAACTCGACGGCGGGGCCGATGGCCTTGGCCGCGGTGGCCGAGCCGTCCAGGGGGACGAGGATCTTCTTGTACATGGTGGCTCCTGACTCCTGCGCCCGACGGGGCGCCTGACCATTATGCTGCCTGCGCCGCGAGCGTCGGGCATTGATCTGCGGCAACCTCGATTCCGCCGCAGGCATGCGAAGGCGATGGGCGCGGCGGCAGCGGCCGGGCCAGGAGCGAGCCGGCGATTGGAGCGCGCGCCTGCGTGCGCGGGGCTCTCAGGGTTTGGCGCCGCGCGCCACCGGGCGCCGCGGGTCGGAGCACCACTGGCTCCAGGAACCCGGGTACAGGCGCGCGCCGTCGAGGCCGGCGAGTTCCAGCGCCAGCAGGTTGTGGCAGGCCGTGACCCCCGAGCCGCATTGGCTGACCACCTCGCGCGGGTCGCGGCCCGCGAGCACGCGCGCCCATTGTTCGCGCAGTTGCGTGCCGGGCAGGAAGCGCCCGTCCGAGGCCAGGTTGTCGCGGAAAAAACGGCACACCGCCCCCGGGATATGGCCGCCCACCGGGTCCAGGGTCTCGCCTTCGCCGGCATAGCGCTCGGGCGAACGCGCATCGACCACGAGCCATGCCGAGGGCCGCGAGGGCGCAGCCTGCACCTGGGCCAGCAGTGCGTCCACGTCGACGCTGGGCATGCCGGGCTGCGCGGCCGGCGCGAAGTCGCCGGGCGCGCGCTCGGCGGCGGCTCCGGTCTCGGCCGCGCCGCCAGCGTCCAGCCAGCCCTGCCAGCCGCCGTCGAGCACGGCCACCGGCGCGTGCCCCAGCCAGCGCAGCAGCCACCACAACCGTGCCGCGTAGGGAGAGAAGTTGCGGTCGTAGGCCACCACCGGCTGGCCGCGCCGCAGGCCGAGCTCCGCCAGACGCGAAGCCAGGCGCTCGCGCTCCGGCAGCGGGTGGCGCCCGGTGCCCGGACCGACGGGGCCGGAGAGTTCCCGGTCGAGGTGCATGTGCACCGCGCCCGGCACATGGCCCAGTGCGTAGGCGTGCGCTCCCGCGTCGGGCGCGGCCAGGTCGTGGCTGCAGTCGACCACGAAGGCCTCGGGCAGGCGCTGGCGCAGTTGCTCGGCGCTGATCAGCGGGCAGGGAAAGGCGGAACTGGAGGCGGTCATGGCGGTGGCTTGGGGATAGGCCGGAGCCGGGGGCTCAGACCGCGGGCTCCGACTCGGGCAGGCCCATGCGCGTGCGCCACCATTGGTGGAAGTGGCGCATGCCGTCCTCCATCGGCGACTGGTAGGGGCCGAACTCGTCGTCGCCCCGTTGCAGCAGCGCGAGTCGTCCGGCATCCATGCGCAGCGCGATTTCGTCGTCCTCGACGCAGGTCTCCATGTACGCGGCGCGCTCGGCCTCGATGAATTCGCGCTCGAAGGCGGCGATTTCCTCGGGGTAGTAGAACTCCACCACGTTGAGGGTGCGCTGCGGGCCCTGCGGGTACAGCGCCGAGACCACCAGCACGTGCGGGTACCACTCGACCATCAGGTTCGGATACAGCGTGAGCCAGATCGCGCCATGTTCGGGAGGGACTCCCTGGCGGAACTTGAGCAGTTCGTCGTGCCAGCGCGCGTACACCTTGCTGCCGGCGCGCTTGAGGGCGTTGTTCACGCCGACGGTCTGCACGCTGTAGTGGGTGCCGAACTGCCAGCGCAGGTCGTCGCAGCTGACGAACTGGCCCAGGCCCGGGTGGAAGGGCACGACGTGGTAGTCCTCGAGGTACACCTCGATGAAGGTCTTCCAGTTGTACTCGCACTGGTGGTGCTCGACGTGGTCGAGCACGTAGCCGCTGAAATCGAGTTGCGGCGCGTTGACCATGCCGGCCAGCGCCTGGGTCACGTCGAAGCCATTGCGCTCGAACAGCAGCCCGTTCCACGATTGCGGCGCCTCGAAGCGCTGCAGATGCAGGCAGGGGTCGTGGTCGAAGTGCGGGGCGCCGATCAGGCGGCCCTGCAGGTCGTAGGTCCAGCGGTGCAGCGGGCAGACGATGTTGCGTCCGGTCTTGCCGCGGCCCCGCAGCATCACGGCCTGGCGGTGGCGGCACACGTTGGAGACGAGTTCGACCCCGGAGGCCGAGCGCACCAGTGCCCGACCTTCGCCTTCCTGGGGCAGCGCGTAGTAGTCGCCCACCTCGGGCATGGACAGTTCGTGCCCGAGGTAGCGGGGGCCGGCATCGAAGATGAGCCGCTTCTCCATGGCATACAGATCGGGGTCGAAGTAAGACGCCACGGAAAGTTGGGTCTTGCTCGGGGCCAGATGTACGCTGGGCAGGCTCAAATCCGACATGATGGGCTCGAAATCTCCTGGAAAATCAAACGGCTAAGGGAGGGGCGATTGTAGACCGCGCCGGCCGAGCGGGGGCGGGGGCCGACCCTGGAAATGGCATGGGGATAAAATGGAGCCTTTTCCCCAGCTGCCGTCCGCCGTGCCGCGGACCGTCGGCGGGGACGCACCGGCCCGCCGGAATTCCCTCGATGAACGCCACCACGCGCAAGCAGCAGCCGGCCAGCTACGAACAGGCCTGCTCCGAGCTCGAACAGCTCGTGCAGCAGCTGGAATCCGGGCAGATGAGCCTGGACGACACCCTCAAGGCGTACGCGCGCGGCTCGCAGTTGCTGCGCTACTGCCGCGATCAGTTGCAGGCGGTGGAGCAGCAGGTGCAGATTCTCGACGGCGCCGAACTCAAGCCCTTTGCCGATGAGCGCGCACGCGACGACGACTGAGCCCGCCGCCCACCTGGCGCAGGACGCGGGGGCGGATTTCGAGGCGTGGGCGGCGCGGCGTGCGCAGCGCGCGCGCGAGCTGGTCGAGCGCTACACGGGGGCCTGGCTCACGCCGGGCTCGCCGCTGGGGGAGGCCATGCATTACGCGGCCGCGCTGGGCGGCAAGCGCATGCGTCCGCTGCTGGTGTGGGCCACCGGCGAATGCCTGGGCGCCGACGAGGCCGCGCTGGACGCCGCCGCCTGCGCCACCGAGCTGGTGCACGCCTACTCCCTGGTCCACGACGATCTGCCCTGCATGGACAACGACGTGCTGCGCCGCGGCCAGCCCACGGTGCACGTGCGCTTCGGAGAGGCCATGGCGATGCTGGCGGGCGATGCACTGCAGACCCGCGCCTTCGAGGTGCTGACCTCCGATCCGGCCTTGCCGCCGGCGCTGCAGGCGCGCCTGTGCGGCCTGCTGGCGGCGGCGGCCGGCGCGGCCGGCATGGCGGGCGGCCAGGCGCTGGACCTTGGCGCGACCGGCCGGCGGCTCGATCTGCAGGCCCTGCGCGACATGCACGCGCTCAAGACCGGCGCGCTGCTGCGCGCCAGTGTGATGATGGGCCTGGCTTGTGCCGCCGAGCGCGAGCCGGGGCTGGCGGCCGACTGCGAGGGGGCGCTGCGCCGCTACGCGGACGCCGTCGGCCTGGCCTTCCAGGTGGTGGACGACGTGCTCGACGCCAGCATGGATTCGGCCACGCTGGGCAAGACCGCCGGCAAGGACGCCGAGCAGGGCAAGGCCACCTTCGTCGGCCTGCTCGGCGTGGAGCCGGCACGAGACCATGCGCGGCGTCTGCTGGAGCAGGCGCTGCAGGCGCTGCGCGAGCTGCCGCAGCCGGCGAGGGCGCGCTCGGCGCGCCTGGCCGAGCTGGCGCAGCGCGTCGTGGCCAGGAGCCATTGATGAACCTTCTGGACGGCATCGACGACCCGCGCGAACTGCGTCGGCTCTCGCCGGAGCAGCTTCCCGCGCTGGCGCGCGAATTGCGGCAGTTCCTGCTGGAAACCGTCGCGCGCACGGGCGGGCACCTGTCGTCCAACCTGGGCACGGTGGAACTCACGCTGGCGCTGCACTACGTGTTCGACACCCCGCACGACCGCCTGGTGTGGGACGTCGGCCACCAGACCTACGCCCACAAGATCCTCACCGGCCGGCGCGAGCGCATGGGTACGCTGCGCCAATGGGGGGGTATCTCCGGGTTCCCGCGGCGCGACGAGTCGCCCTACGACACCTTCGGCACCGCGCATTCGTCCACCTCGATCTCGGCGGCGCTGGGCCAGGCCCTGGCGGCGCGAGCCAAGGGCGAACCGCGCAAGGTGGTGGCGGTGATCGGCGACGGCGCGATGACCGGCGGCATGGCCTTCGAGGCGTTGAACAACGCGGGGGTGCACCCCGAGGCCGACCTGCTGATCGTGCTGAACGACAACGACATGTCGATCTCGGCGCCGGTGGGGGCGCTCAACCGCTACCTGGCGCGCCTGCTGTCCGGGCGCTTCTACGCCAGCGCGCGCGACGCCGCCAGGCAGGTGCTCAAGGCGGCGCCGCCGCCGCTGCTGGCGCTGGCTCGGCGCCTGGAGGAGCAGGCCAAGGGCCTGGTCGCACCTGGCACGCTGTTCGAGGAATTCGGCGTCGAGTATTTCGGCCCCATCGACGGTCACGACCTGCACGCGCTGGTGCCCACGCTGCAGAATCTGCGCGAGCGCAGCGGCCCGCGGCTGCTGCACGTGGTCACGCGCAAGGGCTACGGCTACAAGCTGGCCGAGGCCGATCCCATCACCTATCACGGGCCCGGGCGCTTCGATCCCGCGGTGGGCATCAAGCCGCCGGCGGTGGCTCCGCGACCGACCTTCGCGCAGGTGTTCGGCAACTGGCTGTGCGACATGGCGCAGGCCGATTCGCGCCTGCTGGCCGTCACGCCGGCCATGTGCGAAGGCTCCGGCATGGTGGAGTACGCGGCGCGCTTCCCGCAGCGCTATTTCGACGTGGGCATCGCCGAGCAGCACGCGGTGACCTTCGCCGCGGGCCTGGCCTGCGAGGGCATGCGCCCGGTGGTGGCCATCTATTCGACCTTCCTGCAGCGCGCCTACGACCAGGTGATCCACGACGTGGCGCTGCAGAAGCTGCCGGTGGTGTTCGCGATCGACCGCGCGGGCATCGTGGGCGCCGACGGCGCCACCCACACCGGCGCCTACGACATCGCCGCGTTGCGCTGCCTGCCCGGCATGGTGCTGATGGCCCCCAGCGACGAGCTGGAGTGCCGGCGCATGCTCAGTACCGCGTTCGCGCTCGACGGCCCCAGCGCGGTGCGCTATCCGCGCGGTGCCGGCATCGGCGCAGCGGTGGACCGCGCCGACCTGTCCACGCTGCCCGTCGGGCGCGCGCTGCTGCGTCGCCAGGGCCGTGCGCCGGCCGGGCGCAGGCTGGCGCTGCTGGCCTTCGGTCCGGTGCTGCACGCGGCGCTCAAGGCGGCCGAGGAACTGGACGCCACGGTGGTGGACATGCGGTTCATCAAGCCGCTGGACCAGGACATGCTGCAGCGCATCGCCGCCGCCCACGACGCCATCGTGACCGTGGAGGAGGGGGCCGTGCGTGGCGGGGCGGGCTCGGCCTGCCTGGAAGAGCTGCAGCAGATGGGCTGGACCCTGCCTGTGCTCAACCTGGGACTGCCCGACATCTGGCTGGAACATGGCGATCCGGCCCAGGTGACGATCTCCGCCGGCCTGGATGCCGCCGGGCTGCTGCGCAGCATCCGCGAGCGTTTCGCGTTCCTGCCGGGCCCGACGGATGCGCAACGCCGCGAGGCGGCGAATTCGTGAGGCGCCTCGCGCCGCGGTCCGCGTCGTGCAGCTTCGGCGCGGGGCCGCGATAATCCCGAGTATTCCCACGGGTCATTGGGGCCGACCGAGGCCTCGATGAGCCACGACTTAGGCCGGCTGCGCGTGCCGGCTCGATCATGAATCAACCCTACGAACCCATCCCCGACGTCCAGAGTTCCTTCGACCACCGCCGGCTGGCCATCCAGCGCGTGGGCATCAAGGATCTGCGCTATCCGGTGGCACTTCGCACCGCGGACGGCGGCGTGCAGCATTCCGTGGCGTGGGTGGACGCCGACGTGGCGCTGCCGGCCGAGCGCAAGGGTACCCACATGTCGCGCTTCGTGGAACTTCTCGAAGCCGGTGCCGACACGCCGCTGGAACACGCCAGTCTGGGGGAGATGGCGCGCGCCATGGTGCAGCGCCTGGATGCGGACGCCGGGCGTCTGGCCTTCCGCTTCGTGCTGTTCGTGCGCAAGCTGGCCCCGGTCAGCCGCGTGGCCAGCCGCATGGACTACGAGGCCCAGTGGATCGTGCGCATCGATGGCGGCGAGACCCGCATCACCGCCGTGGTGCAGGTGCCGGTCAAGGCGCTGTGCCCGTGCTCCAAGGAGATCTCCGAGTACGGTGCGCACAACCAGCGCTCGCACATCACCATTCGCGCCGAACTGCGCGAGGCGATGGCGCTGGAGGAGTTGATCCGCATCGCCGAGGAGGAGGCTTCCTGCGAGATCTGGGGCCTGCTCAAGCGTCCGGACGAGAAGTACGTGACCGAGCGCGCCTACGACAACCCGAAGTTCGTCGAGGATCTGGTGCGCGACGTGGCCGCGCGCGTGGGGGCGGAGCCGCGCATCGCCTCGTTCGTGGTGGAGGCGGAGAACTTCGAGTCCATCCACAACCACTCGGCTTACGCGCGCATCGAAGGCTGAGGCAGACGGGGCCCCCGGCCCCGCGGTTTCACTGGCCCGACAGCAGCGCCTTCGCGCGGGCCGAGACCTGGCCCATGTCGGCGCGGCCGGCCAGGCGGGTCTTCAGCGCGGGCATGAGCTTGCCCAGGTCCTGCGGCGCGCCCAGGCCGAGTTCGGCGATGGCGCCGCGGATTTCCGCGTCCAGTTCCTCGCCGCCCAGGCGGGCCGGCATGTAGGGCTCGAGCACGGCGATTTCCGCCGTCTCCGCGGCCGCCAGGTCGGCGCGGCCGCCGGCCTCGAACTGGGTGATGGCGTCGCGGCGCTGCTTGATCATGCGTTCGATCACCGCCAGCACGGCGGCGTCGTCGAGCTCGATGCGTTCATCCACCTCGCGCTGCTTGACGGCGGCCAGCAGCATGCGGATGGTGCCCAGGCGCGCGCTGTCCTTGGCACGCATGGCCGCCTTCATGTCGTCCTGGATGCGGGTCTTGAGCTGGGACATGGGATCCACCAATGGAAACCGGCGCTGCCTCGCGGCGCGCCGGTCGTGTCGCGTCGTGCGTCGGCGGGGGCATCCGAGCGATGCCGGCCCCGCCGCGAGAACCTGGCTCAGTACAGGCGCTTGGGCAGCATGTGGCTGCGGATGCGCTTGTAGTGGCGCTTCACCGCGGCCGCCTTCTTGCGCTTGCGCTCGGCAGTGGGCTTTTCGTAGAACTGGCGCGCGCGCAGGTCGGTCAGCAGACCGAGCTTCTCGATCGTGCGCTTGAAACGGCGCAGCGCGACGTCGAAGGGTTCGTTCTCTTTAACGCGAATCGTTGTCATTGCAGACGGGTACCTTTGTTCGGGAATTGCGCCCTGCGACACCCGGAGCCGATGGGGCCCGAGCCGCTTGGGACTTTGACGTCGCCGGGCGCCCCGGCCATCGGTGTCGGGCCCGAATCGTGGGTGCAATGCGACGAAAAAACCTTTAAAGTATACCCCATCCGCCGCACCGTGCCCAGGTGGGGGACACATTTTTCCCGAAATCACCTTGTCCGACGCCGCTCCCCCTGGCGCCGCAGCGTCGCGCGTGCGCGTGCTCGGCATCGAAACCTCCTGCGACGAAACCGGCATCGCCGTCTACGACAGCCGCGACGGGCTGCTCGGCCAGGCCCTGCATTCCCAGATCGCGCTGCACCGGGACTATGGCGGCGTGGTGCCCGAGCTGGCCTCGCGCGACCACATCGCGCGCGTGCTGCCGCTGGTGGACGAGGTGCTGGGGCAGGCCGGCCTGGACCTGCGCGATCTCGACGCCATCGCCTATACCCGCGGTCCCGGCCTGGCCGGCGCGCTGCTGGTGGGGGCGGGCGTGGCGGCCGCGCTGGCCATGGCGACCGAGCTGCCGCTGCTGGGGGTGCACCACCTGGAAGGGCACCTGCTGTCGCCGCTGCTGGCGCAGCCGGATCTGGACTTCCCCTTCGTCGCGTTGCTCGTCTCGGGCGGTCACACCATGCTGCTGCAGGCCACGTCGCTGGGCTGCTACGAGCTGCTGGGCGAGACCGTCGACGACGCCGCCGGCGAGGCCTTCGACAAATCGGCCAAGCTGCTCGGCCTGGGCTACCCGGGCGGACCCGAGCTGGCGCGCCTGGCCGCCGGAGGGCGCGCCGAGGCCTTCGATCTGCCGCGCCCGAAGCTGCATTCGGAGGATCTGGACTTTTCCTTCGCGGGGCTGAAGACCGCGGTGCTGACCCGCGTGCGCCAGCTGAGCCAGGCGGACCAGGCAATCCCCGCGCAGGCCCGCGCCGACCTGGCGGCGGCCACGCAGGAGGCGATCACCGACGTGCTGGCGGCCAAGGCGGCCGCCGCGCTGCGCCGCAGCGGGCTGCGCACCCTGGTGGTGGCCGGCGGCGTGGGGGCGAACCTGCGCCTGCGCGAGAAACTGGATGCCGCCTGCGCCGCGCTCGGCGCGCAGGTTCACTACCCGCCGCTGCAGTGGTGCACCGACAACGGGCCGATGATCGCCTACGCCGCCTGCCGGCGCCTGCAGGCCGGGCTGGCCCGGGGCAGTCGCGACTACGCCTTCGACATCCAGCCGCGCTGGGACCTGGCGGATCTGCGGGCCTGCTAGACCTCCCACACCCCCAGGGGCTGGAAGTCCTCCGATTCGCCCTTGCTCGCGTGCCCGCGGGAATTGCACACCACCCGCGAGTCGTCCACGCGGTAGTCGTGCCGGCAGTGCAGGTGGCCGTGCAGCCACAGGTCGCTGCGCCCGATCATGTCGTCGTAGGCGTTGCAGAAACTGGCGGTGGCGCCGTTCACCGGGTAGCGAGGATCGGTGCTGCGCAGGCTGGGCGCGAAATGGGTGACCACCACGGTCGCGTCCCAGCGCCCCGGCGCGCTGCGCGGCAGCTGAAGCTGCTCGCGCAACCAGTCGCGGCTGCGCAGGCCTTCCTCGCGCACCGCGTGGGCGTCCATGGGTTTGCCGTGGCGCACCGAACGCTGCACCTGTTCGATGAAGTAGCGTGCCGCGCGCATGCACTGCTCGCGCCGGGACTGGCCGAACAGGTCGAAGTCGTTCCACAGGGTGGTGCCGACGAAGCGCACCTTGCGCTCGCCGGCTTGCAGCACCAGCGTGTCGCGCTCGAGCATGTGGATGCCGGCGCGGTCGCAGCGCAGGCGCAGCGCGGCGGTGGCGGCGTCGAAGTCGCGCTCGTCGTACTCGTGGTTGCCCGCCACGAACAGCACGGGAACCGGCCAGTCGCGAAAGCGCTCCAGGCCCTCGTGGCCGGCGTCGATGTCGCCGGCCAGCACGAGCAGATCGGCGTCGGGGGCGGGTTGGGGGTCGAAGGTCTCGGCTTCGAGGTGCAGGTCGGAAAGCAGTTGAAGGCGCATGTGCGGCGTGGGGCGTCCCGGCGCGAAGCGCGGGGCGAGCGGACTGGGCGGCGAGGAGGTGTCGGTGCGGGTTTGCGGCGGGCAAGGCGCAGTTTCGGGCTTTGATTGAGCGCGCGCAAGGCCTGCGGGGGGTCCAGGCTGGGGCTTGGTCTACAAATGCGCTAAACTGTGCTTTTTTTCACGGCGTGGAATGGTTTCTTCCGCGTTCGCGAGTTCTTCTCAGGAAACTGCCCCATGAGTCTGGATCAAACCGCGACGGCCAAGATCGTCGCCGACAACGCTCGCGCTCCCAAGGACACCGGGTCCCCCGAAGTCCAGGTGGCGCTTCTTACCGCCCGCATCAACGAACTGACCGGGCACTTCAAGACCCACGCCAAGGATCACCATGGCCGCCGCGGACTGCTGCGCATGGTCAGCCGCCGGCGCAAGCTGCTCGACTACCTGAAGGGCAAGGACGCGGACCGCTATCGCGCGCTGATCGCGAAGCTGAACCTGCGCAAGTAATTCCGCATGAAACATGGGGCGCCTGCTTCGCTGAGTCGAGCCAGGCGCCCTGTTGTCATGCGCGACGCGCGTAGCGTGTCGCGCACCATGAGCCGGGAGGTGCTGCTGTGTCATTCCTGGGCCGCTCTGGCCGTCGCGCACGACGCGGCGGCTGCGGGCAGAGCCGCGCAGGAATGGCATTGTGCTTCCCGACATGCCCGCGCAAGCGGGCGCAGGCGTGACGCGGCCCGAGGCCGTGGCGCGCCCGTTCAACCGGAGTGAAAACAATGTTCAACAAGATCACCAAGAGCTTCCAGTGGGGTTCGCACACGGTCACCATGGAGACGGGCGAGATCGCCCGCCAGGCCGGCGGCGCCGTGCTGCTGAACATGGACGACACCGTGGTGCTGGCCTCGGTCGTGGCGGCCAAGTCGGCCAAGCCGGGCCAGGACTTCTTCCCGCTGACCGTCGACTACATCGAGAAGACCTACGCCGCGGGCAAGATCCCCGGCGGCTTCTTCAAGCGTGAAGGGCGCCTGAGCGAGCACGAGACCCTGACCTCGCGCCTCATCGACCGCCCGATCCGCCCGCTGTTCCCCGAAGGCTTCTACAACGAGGTGCAGGTGGTGGCGCAGGTGCTGTCGCTGAACCCCGAGGTCGAGTCCGACATCGCCGCGATGATCGCCGTCAGCGCCGCGCTGGCCGTCTCCGGCATCCCCTTCGACGGTCCCATCGGTGCCGCTCGCGTGGGCTACGTGAACGGCGAGTACGTGCTCAACCCGAGCCGCGCCCAGTTGGCCGATTCGCGCCTGAACCTGGTGGTCGCCGGCACCGACGCGGCCGTGCTGATGGTCGAGTCCGAGGCCGACCAGCTGACCGAGGAAGTGATGTTGGAGGCCGTGATGTTCGGCCACCGCCAGATGCAGACCGCCATCGACGCCATCCACGAACTGGTGCGCGAAGGCGGCAAGCCGGCCTGGGAATGGCAGGCCGCGCCGCGCGACGAGGCGCTGATCGCGCGCATCGACGCGCTGGCCGGCGAGGCGCTGCGCGCCGCCTACAAGATCACCAGCAAGCAACTGCGCACCGACGCGCTGCGCAAGGCCTACGCCGCGGTGCACGAGGCGCTGGCTGCCGAGGGCTCCGAGGTCGACTCGGCCAAGGTCGAGCAGATCCTGTTCGACATGGAAGCGCGCATCGTGCGCAGCCAGATCCTGGCCGGCGATCCCCGCATCGACGGGCGCGACACGCGCACCGTGCGTCCCATCGAGATCCGTACCGGCGTGCTGCCGCGCGCCCACGGCAGCGCGCTGTTCACCCGCGGGGAAACGCAGGCGCTGGTGGCCGCCACGCTGGGCACCGACCAGGACTCGCAGATCATCGACGCGCTGGGCGGCGAGTACCGCGACCGCTTCCTGCTGCACTACAACATGCCTCCCTACGCCACCGGCGAGACCGGCCGCATGGGCTCGCCCAAGCGCCGCGAGATCGGCCACGGCCGCCTGGCGCGCCGCGCGCTGCAGGCGGTGCTGCCGAAGAAGGAGGACTTCGCCTACACGATGCGCGTGGTCTCGGAGATCACCGAATCCAACGGTTCGTCGTCGATGGCCTCGGTGTGCGGCGGCTGCCTGAGCCTGCTCGACGCCGGCGTGCCGCTGAAGGCCCACGTGGCCGGCATCGCCATGGGCCTGATCAAGGACGGCAACCGCTTCGCGGTGCTCACCGACATCCTCGGCGACGAGGACCACCTGGGCGACATGGACTTCAAGGTGGCCGGCAGCTCCACCGGGGTCACCGCGCTGCAGATGGACATCAAGATCCAGGGCATCACCCGCGAGATCATGCAGGTGGCGCTGGCCCAGGCGCGCGAGGCGCGCCTGCACATCCTGGGCCTGATGCAGCAGGCGGTGGGCGGCGCGCGCGCCGAGGTGTCGCAGTACGCGCCGCGTCTGTACACCATGAAGATCAACCCCGAGCGCATCCGCGACGTGATCGGCAAGGGCGGCGCGGTGATCCGCGCGTTGACCGAGGAAACCGGCACCCAGATCGACATCGCCGACGACGGCACCATCACCGTGGCCTCCACCGACGCCGATCGCGCCAAGGAAGCCATGCGCCGCATCGGCGAGCTGACCGCCGAGGTCGAGATCGGTCAGATCTACGACGGCACGGTGGTCAAGCTGCTGGACTTCGGCGCGCTGGTCAACGTGCTGCCGGGGCGCGACGGGCTGCTGCACATCTCGCAGATCGCCAACGAGCGCATCGCCAAGGTGTCCGACCACCTGCAGGAAGGCCAGAAGGTGCGCGTGAAGGTCATCGAGACCGACGACAAGGGCCGTTTCCGCCTGTCCATCAAGGCCCTGCTGGGCGACGGCGGCGCGGCTGCCCCGTCCGAGCCGCAGGCCTGAGCGGACCCGCGCGCGGAGAGTCCCGAGCCAAGGAGCGTGAAGCCATGAGCCAGACCATGCGGGTGGCCGAGATCACGACCCCGGGCGGCCCCGAGGTGCTGCGTTGGGCCGAGCGCCCGATGCCGCGCCCCGGCGCCGGCGAGGTGCTGCTGCGCGTGCGCGCCTTCGGCGTCAATCGTCCCGATCTGCTGCAGCGCCAGGGCTCCTATCCGCCGCCGCCGGGTGCCTCCGACATTCCCGGCCTGGAGGTGTGCGGCGACGTGCTGGAAGGGGACTACGCGGGCACCTCGCTGCGCAGCGGCATGCGCGTGGTGGCGCTGGTCAACGGCGGCGGCTACGCGGACTACTGCGTGGTGCCGGCCGGCCAGTGCATCGAGGCGCCGAAGTCGCTGAGCGACGTCGAGGCGGCGGCGATTCCCGAGACCTTCTTCACCGTCTGGCACAACCTGTTCCAGCGCGGCGCGCTCAAGGCCGGCGAGCATGTGCTGGTGCAGGGCGGAGCCAGCGGCATCGGCAGTACCGCGGTGCAGCTCGCCCACGCGCTGGGCGCGCGGGTGTGGGCCACCGCGGGCACCGCGGCCAAGTGCGAGGCCTGCGTGGAGCTCGGGGCCGAGCGCGCGATCAACTACCGCGAGCAGGACTTCGTGGAAGTGGTGCGCGAGGGCACGGGCAAGCGCGGTGTCGACGTGATCCTGGACATGGTCGCCGGCGACTACGTGGCGCGCGAGGTGCGCTGCCTGGCCGAGGACGGACGGCTGGTGATCGTCGCGGTGCAGGGCGGCACCAGCGCGGGTTTCGACGCCTCGCTGCTGATGCGCCGGCGCCTGCACATCACGGGCTCCACGCTGCGCCCGCGCGACGCTGCCTTCAAGAGCGCGCTGGCGCGCTCGCTGGAGCAGCAGGTGTGGCCGCTGATCGAGTCCGGGCGCGTGCGTCCGCGCATGCACGCCGTGCTGCCCGCGCAGGAGATCGTGCGGGCGCACCAGATGCTCGAGGCGGGCGATCACGTGGGCAAGATCGCCCTGAGCTGGAACTGATGCGCGGGCGGCGGGAGTCGCCGACACCAAGCAACCGAGGAGACGAACGCATGCGCCGAAAGATGGTCGCCGGGAACTGGAAGATGCATGGCAGCCTGCAGGCCAACCGTGAACTGCTGGGGGCGCTGGTCGCAGCGCCGCGTCCGGCTTGCGAGTTGGCGGTATGCGTGCCTTTTCCCTACCTGGCGCAGGCGCAGGCACTGCTCGACGGCTCCGGCATCGCGCTGGGCGCGCAGGACTGTTCCATGCACGAGCAGGGGGCCTACACCGGCGAGGTGGCCACGGGCATGCTGCGCGAGTTCGGCTGCAGCCACGTGATCGTCGGCCACTCGGAGCGGCGCGGCCTGCACGGCGAGAACGACGCCTCGGTGGCGGCGAAGGCGCAGCGCGCGCTGACCAGCGGGCTCACCCCCATCGTGTGCGTGGGCGAGACCCTGGAGCAGCGCGAACAGGGCCAGACCGAAGCGGTCGTCGGACTGCAGCTCGACGCCGTGCTGCACCTGCTGGGCGCGCAGGCCGAAGGCATCGTGCTGGCCTACGAGCCGGTATGGGCGATCGGCACCGGCCGCAGCGCCAGCGCCGCGCAGGCGCAGGAGGTGCATGCCTTCCTGCGCGGGCGGGCCCGCCACCACAGGATCGACGCCGACGCCCTGCCCATGCTGTACGGCGGCAGCGTCAAGCCCGACAACGCGCGCGAGCTGTTCGCGCAACCCGATATCGACGGCGGCCTGATCGGCGGCGCGTCGCTCAAGTCGGCGGATTTCCTGGCCATCGCGGCCGCCGCCGGCAGTCACTGACAACCGGTTTTTTTCGTTCATCATGACCCTTGTTCTGAACCTGATCCTCGTCGTGCAGATCCTGGCCGCCATGGCCATGGTGGGCTTGATCCTGCTACAGCACGGCAAGGGCGCCGACATGGGCGCCTCCTTCGGCTCCGGAGCCTCGGGCAGCCTGTTCGGCGCCACCGGCTCGGCCAACTTCCTCAGCCGCAGCACGGCGGCGGCGGCCACCGTGTTTTTCGTCTGCACCCTCGCGCTGGCCTACTTCGGCACGCGTCCGGCCGACAGTGGCGGCGGCCTGATGGGCGAACTGGCCGGCAAGACCGTCGCGGCTCCGCAGGGCGCTTCGGCGGCGTCCAGACCCGCCCCGGCTGGCTCGCAGGGTGGCCTGGCGCAGATTCCCGGCAGCGCGAAGGCACCGTCGAGCAGCTCCGCGCCGGTCAAGGCCAAGCCCTGAAGGTGCTCGGAGAGCATCGATTTTGTAGCGTTTTGTTGCACTGCGCAACACGGAGATTGCCTCTTGTCAAGGGCGCTGCGTCGCGTACTTTGCCGCAGCGCAATCAAGGCGCCGCAAACGTTGCGTCGCAACAGCGCAGGCCTTAAGATTGACGGGTTGCGCGAATGCGGGACGGCGTTTGCGGACTGCATGCCAGGCGGGTGAATACCCCTTCCTCCGGGGTGTAGAAAAATCCGCCACCCGCCACTCGCACCGGGAATCCGGGGGCGTGCATGGTAGAAATACCGTGGTGCTCGCAGGAGCGTCATGGCCGACGTGGTGAAATTGGTAGACACGCTATCTTGAGGGGGTAGTGGCGAAAGCTGTGCGAGTTCGAGTCTCGCCGTCGGCACCAAAGAGGATGGACCCGCGTGCAGCACGCGGGCTGGCAGCCGCCGCGATGCGGCGGCGCTGATTTGCGCGAATCTGCCGGGGGGAACGCTGCGAACGCGGCCCGCCCTCGCGGCGTCAGAAGTGACGAGGAGGGCGTGATGTTCGTCGAGCAGTACCTGCCAGTCTTGCTGTTCATCGTGATCGGCATCGCCGTCAGCGTGGCGCCCATGGTCCTGGGGCGCCTGCTCGGGCCGTCGCGTCCCGACAGCGCCAAGAATTCCCCCTACGAGTGCGGCTTCGAGGCTTTCGAGGACGCGCGCATGAAGTTCGACGTTCGCTACTACCTGGTGGCGATCCTGTTCATTCTGTTCGACCTCGAGATCGCCTTCCTGTTCCCCTGGGCCGTCGCCTTGAAGAAGATCGGCGCCGTGGGTTTCTGGGCGATGATGATCTTCCTGTCCATCCTGGTCGTGGGTTTCATCTACGAGTGGAAAAAGGGCGCGCTCGACTGGGAGTGAGCGCCCCCATGGTCTGCTCGAGCCATCCCGGGGCCCGTCCTGCGGACGAGCCCGGGAATGTCGGTGATGCGAGGTTTGGGGATCTGCGATGAGTATCGAAGGTGTTCTGAGCGAAGGTTTCATTACCACCACAGCTGACAAGCTGATCAACTGGACCCGTACCGGGTCGCTCTGGCCGATGACCTTCGGCCTGGCCTGTTGTGCGGTGGAGATGATGCATGCGGGGGCCGCGCGTTACGACCTGGATCGCTTCGGCATCGTGTTCCGTCCCAGTCCGCGCCAGTCGGACCTGATGATCGTGGCCGGCACGCTGTGCAACAAGATGGCGCCGGCGCTGCGCCGGGTGTACGACCAGATGCCCGAGCCGCGCTGGGTGGTGTCCATGGGCTCCTGCGCCAACGGCGGCGGCTACTACCACTACTCCTATTCGGTGGTGCGCGGCTGCGACCGCATCGTGCCGGTCGACGTATACGTGCCCGGCTGTCCGCCGACGGCGGAAGCCCTGCTGTACGGCCTCGTGCAACTGCAGAACAAGATCCGCCGCACCAACACCATCGCCCGTTGAACGGCGTTCGCGGCGAAGGCTCTCCCTTTCAGGCCCGTTTCCCGATGTCCAGCAAACTCGAACGGCTTCAAGAAGAACTCCGGCAGCAACTCGGCGAGCGCCTGCTCGGCATGCGCGCGGACCTGGGTGAACTCACCATCGAACTGGCCCCCGCCTCCTACGTGGAGGTTTGCACCCTGCTGCGCGACGCGCCGACCCTGCGCTTCGAGCAATTGCTGGATCTGTGCGTGGTGGACTACCAGGGCTACGGCGACGGACTGCGCGAGGGTGCGCGTTTCGTCGTCGTGCTGCACCTGCTGTCGGTAGGGCTGAACCAGCGCCTGCGCGTGCGAGTGGGCTGCGCCGACGACGAGCTTCCGGTGGTCCCGTCGATCAACCCGGTGTGGAACAGCGCCAGCTGGTACGAACGCGAGGCCTTCGACCTGTACGGGGTGGTGTTCGAGGGGCACGAGGACCTGCGCCGCCTGCTCACCGACTACGGTTTCATCGGGCACCCCTTCCGCAAGGACTTCCCGATCAGCGGCACGGTGGAGATGCGCTACGACCCCGAGGCCCGGCGCGTGGTGTACCAGCCCGTGAGCATCGAGCCGCGCGAGATCGTGCCGCGCGTGGTGCGCGAGCCGGGCTACGGCGACCTTCCGCGCGAGCGCAATCAACCCGGCGCCTGAATCCCTGGATCCGACATGGCCGAGATCAAGAACTACACCCTGAACTTCGGACCGCAGCACCCGTCGGCGCACGGCGTGCTGCGTCTGGTGCTCGAACTGGACGGCGAGGTCATCCAGCGCGCCGATCCGCACATCGGGCTGCTGCATCGCGCCACCGAGAAGCTGGCCGAGACCCGCACCTACATCCAGGCGCTGCCGTACATGGATCGCCTGGACTACGTCTCGATGATGTGCAACGAGCACGCCTACGTGCTGGCCATCGAGAAGCTGCTGGGCGTGGACGTTCCGCTGCGCGCGCAGTACATCCGCGTCATGTTCGCGGAGATCACGCGCCTGCTCAACCACCTGCTGTGGCTGGGCGCGCACGCGCTGGACTGCGGCGCGATGACCGTGTTCCTGTACGCCTTCCGCGAGCGCGAGGACCTGTTCGACGTGTACGAGGCGGCCTCCGGCGCGCGCATGCACGCTGCGTACTTCCGTCCCGGCGGCGTGTACCGCGACCTGCCCGACCGCATGCCGCAGTACCGCGAGTCCAGCGTGCGCGGTCCGCGTGAGGTCGAGGCGCGCAATGCCAACCGCCAGGGCTCGGTGCTCGACTTCATCGACGAATTCACCCAGCGTTTCCCGAAGTACGTCGACGAATACGAGACCCTGCTGACCGACAATCGCATCTGGAAGCAGCGCACGGTGGGCATCGGCGTGGTGTCGCCCGAGCGCGCGCTGCAGCTGGGCTTCTCCGGCCCCATGCTGCGCGGCTCGGGCTTCGCCTGGGACCTGCGCAAGCAGCAGCCCTACGACGTCTACGACCGCATGGACTTCGACATCCCGGTCGGCAAGACGGGGGACTGCTACGACCGCTACCTGGTGCGCGTCGAGGAGATGCGACAGTCCAACCGCATCATCCAGCAATGCGTGCAGTGGCTGCGCGCCAATCCCGGCCCGGTGATCACCGACAACCACAAGGTGGCGCCGCCGTCGCGGGTGCAGATGAAGACCAGCATGGAGGATCTGATCCACCACTTCAAGCTGTTCTCCGAAGGCTTCCACGTGCCCGAGGGCGAGGCCTACGCCGCCGTCGAGCACCCGAAGGGCGAATTCGGCATCTACCTGGTCTCCGACGGCGCGAACAAGCCTTTCCGCCTGAAGATCCGTGCTCCAGGCTTCCCGCACCTGGCGGCGATGGACGAAATGTCCCGCGGCCACATGATCGCGGATGCCGTGGCCATCATCGGCACGATGGACATCGTGTTCGGCGAAATCGATCGGTAAACCCCCCATGCTGTCAGAAACCACCCGCCAGCGCATCGACCGCGAGCTGGCCAAGTACCCGGCCGACCAGAAGCAGTCGGCGGTGATCGCGGCGCTGTCCATCGTGCAGGCCGAACGCGGCTGGATCTCCCCCGAGTCCGAGGTCGAGGTGGCCGAGTACATCGGCATGCCCCCGATCGCGGTGCACGAGGTGGTGACCTTCTACAACATGTTCAACACCCGGCCCGTGGGGCGCTTCAAGCTCAACGTGTGCACCAACCTGCCGTGCCAGCTCGGCGGCGGCGCGCAGGCCGCGCAGTACCTGAGCGAGAAGCTCGGCGTGGGCCTGGGCGAGACCACCGCGGACGGCCTGTTCACGCTGCAGGAGTGCGAATGCCTGGGCGCCTGCGGCGACGCGCCGGTGGCGCTGGTCAACGACCGCCGCATGTGCAGCTTCCTCGACCGCGAGCGCATCGACGCGCTGATCGAGTCGCTGCGCTCGCAGGCGCGTTCGGAAGGACAAACCGGAGGACAAGCGTCATGACCTTCGCTTCGAGCGGGGCCGAAACCTGTTTCCACGGCCGCCACATCCGGCCGCAGATCCTCGCCGGACTGGACGGCGGGAACTGGCGCCTGCAGGATTACCTCAAGCGCGACGGCTACCAGGCGCTGCGCCGCATCCTGGGTGCCGACGGCCAGCCGGGCATGACCCCCGAGCAGGTGATCGCCGAGGTCAAGGCCTCGGCGCTGCGCGGCCGCGGCGGCGCGGGCTTCCCCACCGGGCTGAAGTGGAGCTTCATGCCGCGCCAGTTCCCCGGCGCGAAGTACCTGGTGTGCAACTCCGACGAGGGCGAACCGGGCACCTTCAAGGACCGCGACATCCTGCGCTTCAACCCCCACATCGTGATCGAGGGCATGGCCATCGCCGCCTACGCGATGGGCATCGGCGTGGGCTACAACTACATCCACGGCGAGATCTTCGCCGACTACGAGCGTTTCGAGGAGGCGCTGGAAGAGGCGCGTGCCGCCGGCTTCCTGGGCGACAACATCCTGGGCAGCGGATTCAACTTCCAGTTGCACGCCTCGCACGGCTTCGGCGCCTACATCTGCGGCGAGGAAACCGCGCTGCTGGAGTCGCTGGAAGGAAAGAAGGGCCAGCCGCGCTTCAAGCCGCCGTTCCCGGCCAGTTTCGGCCTGTACGGCAAGCCCACGACCATCAACAACACCGAGACCTTCGCCGCGGTGCCGTGGATCATCCGCAACGGCGCGGCCGCCTACGTCGAGGCGGGCAAGCCCAACAACGGCGGCACCAAGATCTACTCGGTCTCGGGCGACGTGGCGCGGCCGGGCAATTACGAGATCCCGATGGGCACCCCGTTCTCCGAACTGCTGGCGCTGGCCGGCGGGGTGCGCGGAGGACGCGGGCTCAAGGCGGTGATCCCGGGCGGCTCGTCCGCGCCGGTGCTGCCGGCCTCGGTGATCATGGACTGCACGATGGACTACGACTCGATCGCCAAGGCCGGCTCGATGCTGGGCTCGGGCGCGGTGATCGTGCTCGACGAGTCGCGCTGCATGGTCAAGTCGCTGCTGCGCCTGTCGTACTTCTATCAGCACGAATCCTGCGGCCAGTGCACGCCCTGCCGCGAAGGCACGGGCTGGCTGTGGCGCGTGGTGCATCGCATCGAGCACGGCCAGGGCCGCCCCGAGGACCTGGACCTGCTCAATTCGGTGTCGGACAACATCGCCGGACGCACCATCTGCGCGCTGGGCGACGCGGCGGCCATGCCGGTGAAATCCTTCGTGCGCCACTTCCACGCCGAGTTCGAGCACCACATCGAACACAAGACCTGCCTGGTTCCGGCCTACGTCTGAAGCCGCAGCCCGCCCAAGCAACGCACGCCCCGAGAGACTCTGACGTCATGGTTGAACTCGAAATCGACGGAAACAAGGTCGAGGTGCCCGAAGGCTCCATGGTGATGGACGCCGCGCGCAAGCTCGACGTGTACGTGCCGCACTTCTGTTACCACCCCAAGCTGTCCATCGCGGCCAACTGCCGCATGTGCCTGGTCGACGTGGAGAAGGCGCCCAAGCCGCTGCCGGCCTGCGCCACCCCCGTCGCCCAGGGCATGATCGTGCGCACCCGCTCGGAGCGCGCGATCCAGGCGCAGAAGGGGGTGATGGAGTTCCTGCTGATCAACCACCCGCTGGACTGCCCCATCTGCGACCAGGGCGGCGAGTGCCAGCTGCAGGACCTGGCCGTGGGCTACGGCGCCTCCACCTCCCGCTACCAGGAAGAAAAGCGCGTGGTGTTCCACAAGAACGCCGGGCCGCTGGTGGGCATGGAGGAAATGACCCGCTGCATCCACTGCACCCGCTGCGTGCGTTTCGGGCAGGAAGTGGCCGGGCTGATGGAGCTCGGCATGGCCAACCGCGGCGAGCATTCCGAGATCACCACCTTCCTCGAAGGCTCGATCGAGTCCGAGCTGTCGGGCAACATGATCGACCTGTGCCCGGTGGGCGCGCTGACCAGCAAGCCCTTCCGCTTCGAGGCACGTCCGTGGGAACTGTCGCGCCGCGCCTCGGTCAGCCCGCACGACAGCGTGGGCGCCAACCTGATCATGCAGATCAAGGGCAACCGCGTGGTGCGCGTGGTGCCCGAGACCAACGAATCGGTCAACGAGTGCTGGCTGTCCGACCGCGACCGCTTCAGCTACGAGGGCCTGTCCAGCGCCGACCGCCTGAGCGCGCCGATGGTGCGCGACGAAGGCGGGCTGCGCGAGGTCGACTGGCCGACCGCGCTGAACTTCGCCGCCAACGGGCTCAAGCGCGTGGTCGAGGTCGAGGGCCCGCAGGCGCTGGGCGCGCTGGCCTCGGCGCTGTCGACCAACGAGGAGCTGTACCTGCTCGGGCGCATCGTGCGCGCGCTGGGCAGCGAGAACATCGACACCCGGCTGCGCCGCAGCGACACGGCGCCGCAGCAGGCAGTGCCCTCGCTGGGCATGCCGCTGGCCGAGGTGGGGCAGTTGCAGGCCGCCTTCGTGGTCGGCTCGTTCCTGCGCAAGGACCATCCGCTGCTGGCCGCGCGCCTGCGCCGCGCGGCGCGTTCGGGCGCGCAGGTCAGCGTGCTGCACGCCAGTCGCGACGACGCGTTGATGCCCCTGCACGCGACCCTGGCCGCCGCCCCCGGCGCCTGGGTGGCCGAACTGGCCGGCGTGGCCGCCGCGGTGGCCGATGCGGCGGGCGTGCAACGCCCGGCCGCGCTGGCCGGCGTGCAGCCGGCGCAGGCCGCGCGCGACGTGGCCGCCAGCCTGCTGGGCAAGCAGCGCGCCGTGGTGTGGCTGGGCAACGCCGCCGCGCAGCATCCGCGGGCCTCCACGCTGGAGTCGCTCGCGCGCTGGATCGCGCAGACCGCCGGCGTGCGTTTCGGCTACACCGTGGAAGCCGGCAACACCGTGGGCGCCCACCTGGTGGGCGGGGTGCCGCGGGGCGCGGGGCAGGGCGCCGCGCAGATGCTGGCCAAGACCCCGAACGCGATGCTGCTGCTGGGCCTGGAGCCCGAGCTCGACCTGTTCGACGGCGAGGCGGCGGCAGCCGCGATGCGCGCCAGTGCCTTCGTCGTCGCCATGAGCGCCTACCGCAACCCCGAACTGGAGCAATACGCCCAGGTCGTGCTGCCGGTGGCGCCGTTCAGCGAGACCGCGGGCAGCCTGATCAACTGCGAAGGGCGCCTGCAGTCCTTCCAGCAGGTGGCCCCTTCGGTGGGCAGCTCGCGCCCGGCCTGGAAGGTGCTGCGCGTGCTGGCCAACCAGCTCGGCCTGCCGGGCTTCGAATACGACACCGCCGAGCAGGTGCGCGAGGCCGCGCTGCAGGGCGTGGACGTGGCCGCGGCGCTGGCGCTCGCGCCGGTGGAACTGCCGCAGTCCCTGGACCTCGGCGCGACCGCCGCGGCCGAGGAGTTCGAGCGCGTGGCCGACGTGCCGATCTACAGCAGCGACGCCATCGTGCGCCGTTCGCCGTCGCTGCAGCGCACCGTGGACGGCCAGCGCGCCGGCCAGGTGGCGCTGCCGCGCGACGCCTGGGAGCGCCTGGGGCTGCAGGCGGGCGCGCTGGTGCGCGTGCAGCAGGGCCAGGCCAGCGCCGAACTGCCGGCACGCCTGGACGCATCGCTTGCCAGCGGCGTGGTGCGCATCGCCGCCGCCCATCCCGCAACCCGGGCGCTGGGGCCGATGTTCGGCCGCGTTTCCGTGCACAAGGTCTGAACCATGCTCGACGCCTTCACTTCCAGCGGACTCAAGCTGCTCGGGCCCATCGCCTGGCCCCTGGTCTGGGACATCCTGCGCATCGTCCTGATCGTGCTGCCCCTGTTCATCGGGGTGGCCTACCTGACCCTGTGGGAACGCAAGGTCATCGGCTGGATCCAGGTGCGCATCGGCCCGAACCGGGTCGGTCCCTTCGGCCTGCTGCAGCCCATCGCCGACGGCCTGAAGTTCATCTTCAAGGAAATCGTCGTCCCGACGCGCTCCAACCACTTTCTGTTCGTGCTCGGGCCCATCATGACCCTGACGCCCGCGCTGGTGGCGTGGTCGGTGATGCCCTTCGGGCCGGACGTCGCGCTGGTCAACGTCAACGCGGGTCTGCTGCTGCTGCTGGCGGTCACTTCCATCGAGGTGTACGGCGTGATCATCGCCGGCTGGGCGTCGAACTCCAAGTACGCCTTCCTGGGCGCGCTGCGCGCCTCGGCGCAGATGGTCAGCTACGAGATCGCCATGGGCTTTTGCATGGTGGTGGTGCTGATGGTCTCGGGCAGCCTGAACCTGACGCAGATCGTCGCCGTGCAGCAGCACGGGCGCTTCGCCTCCATGGGGCTGAACCTGCTGTCGTGGAACTGGCTTCCGCTGCTGCCGATTTTCGTGGTCTACATGATCTCGGGCATCGCCGAGACCAACCGTCACCCCTTCGACGTGGTCGAGGGCGAGTCCGAGATCGTCGCCGGGCACATGGTCGAGTACTCGGGCATGTCCTTCGCGCTGTTCTTCCTCGCCGAGTACGCGAACATGATCCTGGTGTCCTTCCTGGCCGCCGTCATGTTCCTGGGCGGCTGGGACGCGCCGTTCTCCTTCCTGTCCTTCATCCCCGGATGGATCTGGCTGGGCATCAAGGCCTTCGTGCTGGTGACCATGTTCCTGTGGGTGCGCGCCAGCTTCCCGCGCTACCGCTACGACCAGATCATGCGCCTGGGCTGGAAGATCTTCATTCCCGTCACGCTGGTCTGGCTGGTCGTGATCGGCGCCTGGATGCAGACCCCGTGGTCCATCTGGAACTGAACCGGAGCTAGGGATGTCCGCAGTACTCGATACCGTCAACAGCTTCTTCCTGGTCGAGCTGATCAAGGGCCTGGCCCTGACCGGCAAGTACGCGCTGCGCCGCAAGATCACGGTGCAGTATCCGGAGGAGAAGACCCCGATGTCGCCGCGCTTCCGCGGCCTGCACGCGCTGCGCCGCTACCCCAACGGCGAGGAGCGCTGCATCGCCTGCAAGCTGTGCGAGGCCGTGTGCCCGGCGCTAGCCATCACCATCGAAAGCGCCCAGCGCGAGGACGGCACGCGCCGCACCACGCGCTACGACATCGACCTCACCAAGTGCATCTTCTGCGGCTTCTGCGAAGAGAGCTGCCCGGTGGACTCGATCGTCGAAACCCATATCTTCGAATACCACGGCGAACAGCGCGGCGATCTGTACTTCACCAAGCCCATGCTGCTGGCCGTCGGCGATCGCTACGAACACGAAATCGCGCCCAACAAGGAGGCCGACGCACCCTATCGCTGAGCCTGCCGCGCCGGGGCTCGAAACCGGCGCCGCCGCGGGGATTCGCCGTACCGCCCCGCGCAGCAGACCTTGCGTCGCAAATCGCTGACAAGCCATGACCATTGCCACCGCGTTGTTCTATCTGTTCTCGGCCGTGCTGCTGTTCGCGGCGTTTCGCGTGATCACCGCGCGCAACACCGTGCACGCCGCGCTGTTCCTGGTGCTGGCCTTCTTCCAGGCCTCGACCATCTGGATGCTCCTGGAAGCCGAATTCCTGTCCATCGTGCTGGTGCTGGTGTACGTGGGCGCGGTGATGGTGCTGTTCCTGTTCGTGGTCATGATGCTCGACGTGAACGTGGACCAGTTGCGACAGGGCTTCTGGCGCTTCTTCCCGGTGGCCGCGCTGTTCGGCGTGTTCATCGTGCTGGAGATGTCGGCCGTGCTGATGCAGGGCTTCCAGATCGGCGGCCAGACCGCCGCCGCGCAGGTCGGCGGGCAACTGCTCACGCCCGCGGCCCAAGCCGCGGCGCAGATCCCGAATACCGAATTGCTGGGCCGCGTGCTGTACGGCGCCTATCTGTATCCGCTGGAAATCGCGGCGGTGATCCTGCTGGTGGCCATCATCGCCGCCATCGCGCTGACCCTGCGCAAGCGCAAGGACACGAAGAGCCAGCGCGTGGCCGAACAGCTGCGCGTGCGCGCCGCCGACCGCGTGCGTCTGGTGAAGATCCCGGCGCACGCGCCGGCAGCGGCGGCCGCCGCTGCCGCAACCGACAAGGGGGAGTGACAAGACCATGCTCGGATCTCTCGGTCTGGCCCATTACCTGGTGCTCAGCGCCATCCTGTTCGCGATGGCCGTCGTGGGCATTTTCATGAACCGGCGCAACCTGATCGTGCTGCTCATGGCCATCGAGCTGATGCTCCTGGCCGTGAACATGAACTTCATCGCCTTCTCGCACTACCTGCAGAGCATGGCGGGTCAGGTATTCGTGTTCTTCATCCTGACCGTCGCGGCCGCCGAATCGGCGATCGGACTGGCCATCCTGGTCGTCCTGTTCCGCAACCTGTCGACCATCAACGTCGACGAACTCGATTCACTCAAGGGCTGAGGCATGGCTGCCACCATCAATCCCACGCTGTTGCTCGTCATCGCACTGGCGCCGCTGGTCGGGGCCATCGTCGCCGGGCTGTTCGGCAAGACCCTCGGGCGCGTCGTCTCGCACAGCGTGACCACGGGCTCGGTCGCACTGTCGTGCGCGCTGTCGCTGGTCGTGCTCTGGCAGGTGCTCGACGGCGCCCGCTACAACGGCACCGTCTACACCTGGATGCAGGTGGGCTCGCTGCAGATGCAGGTGGGTTTCCTGATCGACAGCCTGTCGGCGCTGATGATGGTGGTGGTCACCTTCGTGTCGATGTGCGTGCACATCTACACCATCGGCTACATGGCCGATGATCCCGGCTACGAGCGCTTTTTCTCCTACATCAGCCTGTTCACCTTCAGCATGCTGATGCTGGTGATGAGCAACAACTTCCTGCAGCTGTTCTTCGGCTGGGAAGCGGTGGGCCTGGTGTCGTACCTGCTGATCGGCTTCTGGTACACCCGCGAGTCGGCGGTGTTCGCGAACCTCAAGGCCTTCGTGGTCAACCGCGTGGGCGACTTCGGCTTCGTGCTGGGCATCGGCCTGGTGGCGGCGTACACCGGAAGCCTGAACTACACCGACGTGTTCGCCAAGGCGCCGGAGCTGGCCAAGGTGATGTTCCCCGGCACCGACTGGATGCTGCTGACGGTGCTGTGCATCTGCCTGTTCATCGGCGCCATGGGCAAGAGCGCCCAGTTCCCGCTGCACGTGTGGCTGCCCGACTCGATGGAAGGCCCGACCCCGATCTCCGCGCTGATCCACGCCGCCACCATGGTGACGGCCGGCATCTTCATGGTCTCGCGCATGTCGCCGCTGTTCGAACTGTCGAACACCGCGCTGTCGGTGATCCTGGTGCTGGGGGCGATCACCGCGCTGTTCATGGGCTTCCTGGGGGTGATCCAGAACGACATCAAGCGGGTCATCGCCTACTCGACGCTTTCGCAGCTGGGCTACATGACCACCGCGCTGGGTGCCTCGGCCTACCCGGTGGCCATGTTCCACCTGATGACCCACGCCTTCTTCAAGGCGCTGCTGTTCCTGGCCGCGGGCTCCGTGATCATGGGCATGCACCATGACCAGGACATCCGCCACATGGGCGGGCTGCGCAAGTACATGCCGATCACCTGGATCACCTTCCTGATCGGCTCGCTGGCGCTGTGCGGAACGCCGTTTTTCTCGGGGTTCTATTCCAAGGACAGCATCATCGACGCGGTCTCGGCCAGCCACCTGCCCGGCGCCGGTTTCGCCAGCTTCGCGGTGACGGCCAGCGTGTTCGTCACCGCGCTGTACTCCTTCCGCCTGTACTTCCTCGTGTTCCACGGCGAGGAGCGCTTCCGCACCGCCGTGTCCCATCACGGGCATGACGACCACGGCCACGACGACCACGCCGCGCACGGCCACGACGATCACGGCCACGCGCACGGCAGCTTCGAGCCCAAGGAATCGCCGTGGGTGGTCACGCTGCCGCTGGTGCTGCTGGCCATTCCCTCGGCCGTGGTGGGCTGGTTCACCATCCGCCCGCTGCTGTTCGGCGGCTACTTCCAGGGCGCCATCGTCACCGACACCGCCGCCCATCCGGCCATGGCCGACCTGGCCGCGCACTTCCACGGTCCGCTGAGCATGGCGCTGGACTCCTTCGCGCACCTGCCGTTGTGGCTGGCCATCGCCGGCGCGCTGGTCGCCTACTACGCGTACATGGTCAACCCCAGGTTCCCGGCCCTCATGCTGCGCATGTTCAAGCCGGTGTACGTGGTGCTCGACCACAAGTACTACATGGACTGGATCAACGAGCACGTGATCGCCGCCGGCGCGCGCCTGCTCGGGCGCGGTTTGTGGCAGGGCGGCGATGCCGGGATCATCGACGGCCTGCTGGTCAACGGCACGGCCCGCCTGGTCGGCATGGGCGCTGCGCTGGTGCGCAGGCTGCAGACCGGTTTCATCTATTACTACGCGCTGGCGATGATCGCGGGCGTGGTCGTGTTCATGTGGATGTTCGTGCCGGGCAAGCTGCTTTCCGGCTGGTTCATCCGATAAACCCAGGGCCTGCGGCTACCCGATAACCTATGCAATCGCTACCCTTGCTGAGCCTGTCCATCTGGACGCCCATCGCCTTCGGCATCCTGATCCTGCTGCTCGGGCGCGAGACCAACGCCCCGGCCATGCGCTGGCTGGCGCTGGTCGGCGCCATCGTCTCGTTCCTCGTGACCCTGCCGGTGGTCGGTGGTTTCGACGTGGCCAAGGCGGGCATGCAGTTCGTCGAGCAGGCGCGCTGGATCGAGCCCTTCAACATCCAGTACCAGCTGGGCGTGGACGGCATCTCGCTGTGGTTCGTGCCGCTGACCGCCTTCATCACGGTGATCACCGTGATCGCGGGCTGGGAGGTGATCACCGAACGCGTGGCCTTGTACATGGCCTCCTTCCTGATCCTCTCCGGGCTCATGGTGGGCGTGTTCTGCGCGGTCGACGCGATGCTGTTCTACGTGTTCTTCGAGGCCACGCTGATCCCGATGTACCTGATCATCGGCATCTGGGGCGGACAGCGCCGGGTGTACGCGGCCTTCAAGTTCTTCCTCTACACCCTGCTGGGCTCGCTGCTCATGCTGGTCGCGCTGCTGTACCTGTACAGCCAGTCCGGCGGCAGCTTCAACATCCTCGATTGGTACACGGTGCCGCTGACCCGCACGGCGCAGATCCTGCTGTTCGTCGCCTTCTTCGCGGCCTTCGCGGTGAAGATCCCGATGTGGCCGGTGCACACCTGGCTGCCCGATGCGCACGTCGAGGCGCCCACCGGCGGCTCCATCGTGCTGGCGGCCATCATGCTCAAGCTTGGCGCCTACGGCTTCGTGCGCTTCGTGCTGCCCATCGTGCCCGACGCCAGCCGCGAGCTGGCGCCGCTGGTCATCACCCTGTCGGTGATCGCGGTGATCTACATCGGCCTGGTCGCGATGGTGCAGACCGACATGAAAAAGCTGGTGGCCTATTCGTCGATCGCCCACATGGGCTTCGTCACGCTGGGCTTTTTCCTGTTCTCCAACCTGGGGGTCGAGGGCGGTCTGGTGCAGATGATCTCCCACGGCTTCGTGTCGGGCGCCATGTTCATGGGCATCGGCGTGCTGTACGACCGCATGCACACCCGCGCCATCGCCGACTATGGCGGCGTGACCTCCAAGATGCCGCATTTCGCCGGCTTCGCCGTGCTGTTCGCGATGGCCAACGCGGGCCTGCCGGGTACCAGCGGCTTCGTCGGCGAATGGATGGTCATCCTGGCCGCCGTGCGCGAGAACTTCTGGCTCGGCCTGCTGGCCGCGACCACGTTGGTGCTGGCTGCCGGCTACACGCTGTGGATGGTCAAGCGCGTGTTCTTCGGCCCGGTGCGCAATGCCCACGTGGAGGCGCTGCGCGACATCGGCGCGCGCGAATTCCTGATCCTGGCGCTGCTGGCCGCGGGGACCCTGTGGTTCGGCCTGTATCCCAAGTTCTTCACCGATCCGATGCAAAGCAGCGTCGCCCAGCTGCTGCAACACGTGGCGGCCTCGAAACTGCAGTAAGGCGCGAAGCACATCATGAACTGGATTGCGGTCTATCCCGAGATTTTCCTGCTGGTCGTGGCCTGCCTGGTCATGCTCGTCGACGTGTTCTTCCGCGACCCCCAGCACCGTGCCGCCTACGCCGTCAGCGTGCTGGGCCTGGTCGTGCTGGTGGTGCTGTGCGGGGCGCTGTACGCCGATGGCGGGCGCATGCTGGCGATGCAGCGCATGGTCTGGTACGACCCCATGGGGAACGTGCTCAAGATGTTCGCCTCGCTGGCCACTCTGTTCTCGCTGGTCTACGGCCAGCGCTACGCGCAGGATCGGGGCATGTGGGGCGGCGAACTGATGTCCCTGGCGCTGTTCTCGCTGCTCGGCCAGTTCATCATGATCTCGGCCAGCAACCTGCTGATGGTGTACCTGGGCCTGGAGCTCATGTCGCTGTCCCTGTACGCGCTGGTGGCGCTGCGCCGCGACTCCGCGGTGGCCACCGAGGCGGCGATGAAGTACTTCGTGCTGGGCGCGCTGGCCTCGGGCTTCCTGCTCTACGGCATGAGCATGGTGTACGGCGCCACCGGTTCGCTGGACCTGAGCGTGATCTTCCAGTCCACCCGCCTGGAGGCGCTGAACCGCGCCGTGCTGGTCATGGGCCTGGTGTTCGTGGTCGCCGGCGTGGCCTTCAAGTTCGGCGCCGCTCCGTTCCACATGTGGCTGCCCGACGTCTACCAGGGCGCTCCCACCGTGGTGGTGCTGCTGGTGGCGGCGGCGCCCAAGCTGGCCGCCTTCGCGATGGCCATCCGGCTGCTGGTGCTGGGTCTGTTCCCGCTGGCCGTGGACTGGCAGCAGATGCTCATGGTGCTGGCGGTGCTGTCGCTGGTGGTGGGCAACTTCGCCGCCATCGCACAGACCAACCTCAAGCGCATGCTGGCGTACTCGACCATCGCGCAGATCGGCTTCGTGCTGCTGGGCCTGATGTCGGGCATGGTCAACGGCAACGGCATGTCCTCGTCGCAGGCCTACGGCGCCGCGGTGTTCTACATGCTGGTGTACGTGCTCAGCACCCTGGGCACCTTCGGCATCGTCATGTTCCTCGCCCACGAGGGCTTCGAGGCCGAGCAGCTGAGCGACTTCGCCGGGCTGGGCAAGTCGCACCCCTGGCTGGCGGGCATCATGACCTTCCTGATGTTCTCGCTGGCCGGCGTCCCCCCGTTCGCCGGTTTCTACGCCAAGTTCGTGGTGCTGCAATCGCTGCTGGCCACCGGGCGGGTGTGGCTGGTCGTGCTGGCGGTGCTGCTGTCGGTGATCGGCGCCTTCTACTATCTGCGCCTGGTGAAGGTCATGTATTTCGACGCACCCACGCGTGAGCACAAGGTGCGCGCCTCCGGCTCGGCCTGGGCGCTCATGTCGCTCAACGGCCTGGCCGTGCTGGCGCTCGGCATCGTGCCCGGCGGGCTGATGACCCTGTGCTACCAGGCCATCACCAACACCCTGCGCTGAACCGGCGCGCCCGAATCGGAGAGTCCGCATGCAATCGTCCGCCGTCTGGCTGGTGCTGGTGATGGCGCTGTTCGGCGCCAACGCACCCTTCATGTCCGACCGCATGTTCCTGGTCGTGCCCCTGAAGGCCGTCAAGACCTGGTGGCAGCGCGCGGCGGAGATCCTGCTGCTGTACTTCGTGGTCGGCGCCCTGTCGCTGGCGCTGGAGCAGCGCCTGGGCCAGATCTACCCCCAGCACTGGCAGTTCTACGCGGTGTCGCTGGCCATGTTCGTGGTGCTGGCCTTTCCCGGATTCGTGATGCGCTATCTGGTGCGTCGCGTGCCGGCCTGAGGCTGCGCCTCCACGTCGATCCACCGCGCCGATGGACTCCCGCGATCCTCCCGAGCACGAAGGCCTGCGCGAGACGCCGGTGGCCACGCAACCGGTGTTCGAGGGCCGATTCCTGCGCATCTGGCGCGACACCGTGCGCCTTCCCGACGGAGCGGTGGCCGAGCGCGAGTACATCAAGCATTCGGGCGCCGTGATGGTGATCCCGCTGCTGGACAACGGAAGGGTGCTGATGGAGCGCCAGTGGCGCACCCCGATGCGCCGTGTGATGACCGAATTCCCGGCCGGCAAGCTCGACGCCGGCGAGGCCTGGCAGGCCTGCGCGGCCCGCGAGTTGCGCGAGGAAACCGGGTACAGCGCGCGTGAGTGGGCCTACATCGGCACCATCAACAACGCCATTTCCTATTCCGACGAGGCCATCCACCTGGCCTTCGCCCGCGGTCTGAGCCCCGGCCCGCGGCAGCTCGACGCGCACGAGTTCCTCGAGGTGTTCGAGGCCGCGCCCGAACAGTTGCTCGACTGGGTGCGCTCGGGGGCGATCACCGACGTGAAGACCGTGATCGGCGTGTTCTGGCTGGAGAAGATGCTCAGCGGCAGCTGGGATCTGGACTGGCGTTCCTGAGCGCGCGGCGTCGCGCCGGCGCCGTCCGAGGCCCCGAGGCCGCGCCTACGGCGGGCAGGCCCGGCCGGTGCGCAGCCAGCCCGCCCAGTCGGGCATGCCGCGTCGCAGCGCCCGGGCCGCGGCCGCCTCCCAGTCGTAATCCACCGCGATCAGCGCCGCGCTCCAGCGTCCGCCGCGGCGCTCGCACAGCGCGTAGCGCGCATGCGGGCTGCCGCACTCGATGCAGTGCGCGCCGCCATGGGTGTCGTCGAAGGCCGGCAGGCCGACGCTGCCCGGGTTGACCACCAGCGTGGAGTCCACGCGCACCACGCGCGGCTGGTGCGAATGTCCGCACAACACCAGTTGCGCCGCCTCGCCGACGCCCCGCAGTCGCTCGCGGATCCGCGCCTCGTGCGCCATGCGCACGCCGGCGCGCCCGGCGTCGGGTGTCACGGTCTCGAGCAGATACTCCAGGTCGCTGTCGGGACGCCCGTGCACCATCGCCACGCCGGGGACGGGCCACAGCACGGGGGGCAGGGCGCGCAGCCAGTCCAGCGTGGCTGCGTCCAGTTCGGCGTAGGCCAGCATGTCCGCCGCGTCGCCCGGGGCTTGCGCGCAGGCCAGCAGCTGCCGGTCATGGTTGCCGCGCACGGCGGGAGGGTCCAGGCTGCGCAGCAGGCGCGCGGTCTCGGCCGGCCACAACGGCCCGCTGAGCCGGTCGCCGCAGTCGAGCAGCAGATCGCAGCCGCGACGCGCCACGTCGTCGAGCACCGCCTGCAGCGCCGGCAGGTTGCCGTGAATGTCCGACACCACGGCCAGGCGCAGGCTCGCGCCGGCCGGGGTGCCCGCTCGCATCAGGTTCATGGCCATGCTCCACGAATGCCCACGTGCATCGTATCCCACGCCTCTGCGGACCTCTGCCGCCCGTTAGGGTATGTTCCATCCCGGCGTTCCGCAAAACGTCATGAAATGTAACTGAATCGGGCCGCACGCGCTGGAGCGGCGACGAAATGCCTGCCTGACGCTTCCCGGCTGGTCACATTGACGTGCCGGACGGTCATTGATGGTGCTTGAACGCGTTCATACGATGTGAAAATGGAGGATGTGCGCCGTATTCGCAGGGAGCGCCTGAGGCGCATACTCGACGAGCAATTTCCCGGGCGAGGGGGCCAGGCATTGCTCGCGCAGGTGCTCGACCGGCAGACCGGCTATGTCTCGCGCTGCCTGAACGGCGAAAAGCCCATCGGGGAGGTGTTCGCACGCCACGTCGAGCAATCGCTGCACCTTCCCCGCTACTGGCTCGACGGCGAGCGTTCGGAGGGCCGCCCCGTCAGCACGCGCCATGCCGCTCTGCTCGAGCGCTTCGACGCACTCACTCCGAATCAGCAAATCGAATTGCTCGATCTGCTCGAGCGCGTGCGCAGGCGCAACGAGGAGATCTATCAGCACCTGCAACGCAAACCGCAGGCTCCGGCCGAACCGGGCTGAATCCACTTCGACGGCCGCCGAGGGTTTCGGACCCCGGCCGCGGGGCCGCTCAGCAGGACGGTTTCGCCGGCTCTTCGACGCGGCGCTGGTCGATCGGGAGATTCGCCGCGCCGCCGGTTTTCTGCAGGGTTTCGCGGGTCAACTGTTCGATCTGCCAGCAAAATCCGGAATACATGGCGCGCCGAACCCGGTCTTTGGCGGTGGCCGGAGACAGATCGAGCATGTGCTCGATGAGCAGCGCCAGCCCATGAGGCCCCTCGCTTTCCACGCAGCGTTTCCAGAACAGGCGGCCGATGGCCTCGCCCACGGGAAATGCGCGCGCATAGGGCGAGCTTTCCCTGGGGGCCGGATCGGCGTCGCGATCCAGGTATTCGACGGCCCGCTCGACCATCGCCAGCAGGGACTCGCCATCCTCCATCATCGCGACGCGGCTGGATGACTCGGAATACGGCCGTGCCTGCGACTCCTGCCGCGACTTGCCCGACATGGTGACCTCCGCTCGAGGCTGCCCTCGCTCAGGAAACAAAGGCGCTTGCGACGCAAGCTGCATGCGCGTCCCAGGATAATCCAGCGCGCCTTGCCGTGCTCGGTCTGTCATCGCTGGTTGCAGGTGCCGCGGGGCCGCGCGCAAGCTGGTGATGCAAGAGGCCGACATTCCTTGATCGACAGTTGTAACACATTGCACGACATGTGCCGTGCGTGGCCTTCCGGCACGCCAAGTTGCGTGCCGAATGGGCAGCAGGGCCGGCGCCAGCGCCAACGACCGGGCGTGCCATGGAAGGCTCGCTGCTCGAGAGTCTCGCCGCACCGAAGGTGCCGTCGGGTAATCGTTCGGATGTATTACCGCGTTACTAATTTGTCGTTTGGTAAATCGACGTTACCGCAAAATCGTTGCCGTCTGGATCCGGTTTGCCCAGGTTTTCTCCCCGTGCATGCTTTCCGGCCCCCGGGCCGCGTCGGCGGCGTCTCGCGTCTCCCTCCTACGGTGCAAGTGACCATGTTCAAGAATCTGCGTATCGGCGTACGTCTGGGCCTGGGCTTCGGCCTGCTGGTCGCGCTGCTGGTCGTGCTCGCGAGCGTTTCGCTCCTGAGCATGCAGTCCATGAAGAAGGCCACCGACGAGGCCACCAAGATCGCCTGGCCCGAGGCCCACAAGGTCAGCGAGATCAAGACCGACATCACGCAGATGGCCGTCGACTGCCGCGACCTGCTGCTGAGCAAGGATCCGGCTGAGCAGCAGCGCATCGCGACCCAGTTGCGCGACAGCGAGCAGGCCAGCCACGAAGTGCTGCGCAAGCTCGCCGCCGAGGTGCGCAGCAGCAAGAGCAAGGACCTGCTGGGGCGCACCGACGAGGGCCTGAGCACCTTCGGTCGCGCGTTGTCGGTGTGCGCCAACGCGCAGACCAGCGGCGGCGGCGATGCGCTGGGCATTTTCCGCAAGCAGGTGCGCCCGGCCGAGGTTTCGGTACAGGGCGATCTGAAGGACCTGGACCAGAACTTCGTCGGGCATTTCGCGCAGGCCACGCGGGACGCCGACGATTCCTACGCCGCGGCGCGCGGCGCGGCGGCGGCCACCGGAACCGTGGCGCTGGTGCTGGCCCTGGTGCTCGGCATCTGGATCACCCGCTCCATCACGCGTCCGCTGCAGCAGGCGGTGGGTGTGGCCCAGCGCGTGGCCGAAGGCGACCTCACGGTCAGCGTGCAGGCCACTTCGAGGGATGAGACGGGGCAGCTGCTGGCCGCGCTTGCCGACATGGTGCAGCGCCTGACCGCCACGCTCAGCATGGTGCGCTCGGCCGCCGACAATCTGTCCGCCGCGTCCACCCAGGTTTCGTCCACCTCGCAAAGCCTGTCCCAGGCCACCACGGAACAGGCGGCCTCGGTGGAGGAGACCTCGGCCACGCTGGAGCAGGCCACCGCGTCGATCAAGCAGAACTCGGAGAACGCCAAGGTCACCGATTCCATCGCCCAGCAGGCCGCGGCGCAGGCCGGCGAGGGCGGGCAGGCGGTCGAGCGCACGGTGCAGGCCATGCGCGACATCGCCGAGCGCATCTCCCTGGTGGACGACATCGCCTACCAGACCAACATGCTGGCGCTCAACGCGGCCATCGAGGCGGCGCGCGCGGCCGAACACGGCAAGGGCTTCGCGGTGGTGGCCGCCGAGGTGCGCAAACTGGCCGAGCGCAGCCAGGTGGCGGCCAAGGAGATCGGCGATCTGGCTTCCGGCTCGCTGCAGCAGGCCGAGCGCGCCGGGCAGGTGCTGGGCGAAATGGTGCCTTCCATCGCCCGTACGTCCTCGCTGGTGCAGGAGATCGCGGCGGCTTCCGACGAGCAGTCCAGCGGCATGCAGCAGATCAACGTGGCGGTCAGCCAGCTCAATGGCGTGACCCAGCAGAACGCATCCGCTTCCGAGGAACTCGCAGCCACGGCCGAGGAGATGAACGCCCAGGCGCAGCAATTGCTGGAAAGCGTCAACCGCTTCAAGCTGGCAGGAGATCGCGACCGGCAGGCCGTCGTGCACCGGACGCCCCACGCGCCTCAGGCAACTTCGCGCAAGCCGCAGGGCGTGCCGCGCCAGGCCGGCGGCTTCGCCTCGCAGGCTTCGCATGCCGAGTCCGGCGACCAGTTCGTCAAGTTCTGAGTAGCGCACGTCCCACGGGAGAAGGTCATGGTCCAGCAACTCGCAACCCGCGGCGACGCCGCGAAGGGCATCGCCGAAGGCCAGTACCTGACCTTCCGGCTCAGCGCGCCGCAAGCGCCCGGGGCGCAGCAGGCCGAGGCGCTCGCCGATCGCGGAGAGTTCGGTCTGCCCATTCTCAGCGTGCGGGAAATCATTTCCTACGTACGCCCTACCGCCTTGCCGGGCACCGCGCAGGACGTGCGGGGAACCATCAACCTGCGCGGCAGCGCGGTGCCGGTGATCGACCTGGGCCAGCGCCTCGGCCTCGGATCCACGCCGGTGCGCGCGCGCACCTGCATCGTCGTGGTCGAGGTGCCGGGCGAGGGCGGCACGCAATGCGTGGGCTTTCTCGCCGATGCCGTGAACGAGGTGATCGACATCGAGCCCGGCCAACTGCGTCCGGTGCCCAGCCTGCAGGCGGGCGCGGCCATGCCGCGCATCGTCTCCAGTCTCGCGCAGCGCGACGAGGGCGGATTCGTGGCCCTGCTCGCGGCGCATGCGCTGCTGGCGCCCGACGAAGCCGAGTCGCTGGCCGCGGGGTCCATGCCGGCTGGCTTGCCCGCATCCTGAGCGTCTCCCGCCGGGCCCGGTCCGGCTTCCCGAGCGCCCGATTCCCCCGCGCCGGCGCGGGGCGCCCTGCGCGCGGCACAATGCCCGCGCGCCGTGGATGCTCCCGATGCCCTTGCTGGCCTGTGCGATGCTTGTCGGATGCTGGCTGCACCTGCGCCAGGCCGGGTTGTGGCCGCAGGCCGCCTACGTCGCGATGATCGTGGGGGCGTCGGCCGCGCTGGCGGGGCTGGCGTGGCTGCGCCTGCAGTTCCCGGCGGGGAGCACGCGATGGCGCGGCCTGCGCGCGCTGCTCACGGCCTGCGCGGCCGCCGAACTGGTGTTCGGCCTCGCCGGCTGGCGCGCCGTGCCCCGCTTGCGCGACCGTCTGGCGCCCGAGTTGTGGGGCGTCAGCCGGCAGGTGGACGGCGTGGTGCGGGGCCTGCCCGCGCGCGATGCATCCGGCGCGCGCTTCGAGTTCGAACCCAAGCCCGGGCAACACGGACTGCCGTCGCGCCTGCAGGTATCGTGGAGCGCAGCCGGGAGCCGCGCGCCGCCCCGTCTGCGGGCCGGGCAGGGATGGAGCCTGCCGCTGCGCCTGCGCCCCGCGCAGGGCCTGGCCAATCCCGGCGGCGCCGACGCCGAGTTGCGCTGGCTGCGCCAGGGCGTCGGCGGCCTGGCCAGCGTGCGCCTGGGGCGCGCCGTCGCACCCGCGCAGCGCCGGCCGGAACTCGACCACGCCGGGGCCTGGCAGCGCCTGCAGGCGTGGCGTGAAGCCCTGCGCACGCGCCTGTTCACGGCGCTTGACGGGCATGCCCGCGCCGGCACGCTGGCCGCGCTCGCGCTGGGCGACCAGGCCGCGGTGGGCGAGTCGGAATGGCAGGTGTACCGCGCCACCGGCGTGGCCCATCTGATGGCCATTTCGGGCCTGCACGTGACCCTGCAGGCCTGGCTGGCGGGGATGCTGGCAGGCGGCCTGTGGCGCCGCCTGCGCTGGCGCGGCGTGCCCTTGCCGCTGCGCCTGGCCACGCCCTGGCCGGTGGGCGCGGCGCGCGCGCTGGCCGCGCTGGCCTATGCGGCGCTGGCCGGGTTGGGCGTGCCCGCGCAGCGCGCCCTGCTCATGTTGACCGTCGCGCTGGCGCTGCGCCTGTGCGCGCGGCGCCTGGGCTGGGCCCAGGTGCTGGCGGCCGCGCTGTGCGCGGTGCTGCTGTGGGACCCCTGGGCCGTCGCGCAGCCCGGAACCTGGCTGTCCTTCGGCGCGGTGGCGGCGCTGCTGCTGGCCGAGCCGCGCGGCGGGAACGCGCGGCTCGATCCGCCAGCGCCGTTGCGCCAGCGGCTGTGGCAGCGCCTGCGCGCCGCCGCCGGCGCCCAATGGGCCGTGAGCCTCGCGCTGGCGCCGCTGACCCTGGTGTTCTTCCAGCAGGTGTCGCTGGTGGCGCCGCTGGCCAATGCCCTGGCCATCCCGGTGGTCACTCTGGGCGTGCTGCCGCTTGCCGTCGGCGGCTTCGTGCTGCCCGCGCCGCTCGACGCGCTGGCCTGGCGCATCGCCGGGGGATTGCAGGACGCGGTGCTCGTGCCCTTGCGCGTGATGGCGTCGTGGCCGCTCGCGCAGTGGCAGGCGGCAGCGCCTGCCGCGCCGGCGCTGGTGCTCGCGCTGCCTGCCGTGCTCGCGTTGGTGCTGCCCTGGCCCTGGCGCCTGCGCCTGGCCGGGGCGGCCGTGCTGGGCCTGCTGTTGCTGGCGCCGGCAGCGCGACCGCGCCCTGGCCACCTGGAGGTCTGGATGGCCGACGTGGGGCAGGGCAGTGCCATCGTGCTGCGCACCCATCGCCACACCCTGGTGTTCGACACCGGTCCGCCGCTGGGCCGCGTCGGGGAGGCCGGCTCGCGGGTGCTGCTGCCGCTGTTGCGTCAATTGGGCGAGCGCAGACTGAACCTGGTGGTACTGAGCCATGCCGACGTCGACCACATCGCCGGCGCGGGCGCGCTGGCCCGCGCCTATCCGGGCACCGCGGCGACCGGCTCGGTCGCCTCAGGTCGCCTGCTCGACCTGGGCTTCGCCAGCGCGGATCGCTGCCTGGCCGGCAAGGCGTGGACCTGGGACGGCGTGCGTTTCGAGTGGCTGCATCCCGATCCGGGCAACCGGCTGCGCGAGGACAATGCCGGCTCCTGCGTGCTGCGGGTCGCCTCCGCCTACGGTTCCGTGCTGCTGGCGGGGGATCTGGAGCGGGCCCAGGAGGAGGCGCTGCTGCGCCGCCCGCCGCCGCCCGATCTGCGCGCGGACCTGCTGGTGGCCGGGCACCACGGAAGCCGCGGCTCCAGCGGCGAGGCATTCCTGCAGGCGGTGGCGCCGCGTGCGGTCGCGGTGCAGGCGGGCCTGCTCAACCGCTACGGGCATCCGCATCCCCAGTTCCTGTCCCGCCTGCGGGCGCGCGGCCTGTGCCCGGGACGCACGGACCTGCACGGCGCGCTGCTGTGGACCGATGACCATCCCCAGCGCCTGCGCGCCTGGCGTTTCGCGCCGCGGAGGTTCTGGCGCATCCCGGCCGATTCCTGCTCGACCGCACAGGCCGAGACAGGCGAATTCCCGCAAATCGGGTCCGAGCCCCAATAACATAATTACGCTCGAATATGCGGCCGATAAAACCCGGCCGGCAATAATCGGAAGCGACGCAGTCTCCTTTGCGCAACAGATGAGTTGTTCGCAAGAACAACTTTTGCACGGATTCCCGCAGAATCCGTGCCTTCCGTCACGCATGCCGAAAGGGCTTGCAAATTCGTGTCGATTCCCTGTGTCCGCAAATGCTTCCTTGCATAGCATGGCCGTAGCGCGGGCATTTGCGCCATGCGCCAGGCCCTGCGCGGCACCCGTTTCGTTTGCCGGTACCTCCCGCTTGCCCCACCAATCTCTACGCGCAGCGCTGCTGCTCGCGGTGTCCGCCCTCATTGCACCGATGAGCCACGCCAGCGTCTCCCCCGCCGATGCCGCCGCGCAGGGCCTGCTGCGCCAGCAGCAGCGCCAGCGCCAGGCGCAGGCCCTGCTGGGTTCCGGGCCGGACCAGTTGCGCGCAGGCGGCGCGGCCCCTCCGGACCTGCGGCACCTGCCCCAAGAGTCTCCCTGTTTCGTGCTGTCCTCGATCCGCCTGCGCGGCGCCCGCGCCCGGCGCCTGTCCTGGCTGCGGCACGACCTGCGCCCGGTGCTCGGGCAATGCGTGGGGGTCGAGGGCCTGGACCGCATCGCCACCGCGCTGGACGCCCATCTCGTGGCCCTGGGCTACGCCACCAGCCGTGTGAGTTTTCCGCCGCAGGACCTGCGGCGCGGGGTGCTGCGCATCCACCTCGACGTGGGCACCATCGCCGCCGTCCGCATGGAGGATGCGCAGGGCCGCCCGGACACCGCCTGGGGCACCTGGCGCAATGCCTTTCCCACCGGCGCCGGCGACATCCTGAACATCCGCGACCTGGAGCAAGGCATCGAGCAGATGGACCGCCTGCAAAGCCAGGCCGTGCATACCAATCTCGTGCCCGGGCCGGCCCCGAACACCAGCGTGGTGGTGATCCAGCGCCGCGAGGCGGCGCCGCTCGGGCGCCTGCACGGCGGCGTCACGCTGGACAACTCCGGCAGCCGGCTGCTGGGCCGCCCGGAACTGTCCATGGCGCTGTCCTACGACAACCCGCTGGGCCTCAACGACATCGTCTCGCTCAGCGCCAATACCAACATCGAGAACCCCGACCCCGCCCACCGCTCGCAAAGCGCGGGGCTGAGCTACAGCATCCCCTGGGGCTACACCCTGCTCAGCCTGAGCGCGCAATACCTGCGCTTCGCGCAGATGGTGCAGGGCACCAGCGTGCAGTTCCTCTCCAGCGGCGTGACCCGCACCCAGCAAGTTCGCCTGGACGCGACCATCTGGCGCACCGCCTCCACCAAGGTCGGCGCCTTCGGCGCGCTGCTGGCGCGCCAGAGCAAGGCCTGGCTCGACGACGTGGAACTCGTCGTGCAGCGCCGCCGCACCGTCGACCTCGACACCGGCGTGGACTTCACCAGCGCGCTGCCCGGCGCCGGCAGGGTCTCCGGCTCGCTGGACTACCGCCAGGGACTGGCGGGCCTGGGCGCGCAGGCCGACCTGCCCACCGCCGCGCAAGGGGGCTTGACCGTGCGCCCGCGCATCACCTCGGCCAGCCTGTCCTGGACCCAGCCCTTCGAGGCCGCCGGCGGGCATTGGCAATACGCGCTGAGCCTGCGCGGCCAGACCACGCCCGACTCCCTGGTCACCGAGGACCAGTTCGTCATCGGCGACCGCAGCACCGTGCGCGGCTTCGACGGCAACGCCGTGCTCGAGGCCGAGAACGGCTACGTGTTGCGCAACGACCTGGCGCGCCAGGTGGCGCTGCTGCCGGGCTGGAGCACGGCGGCCTACCTGGGGCTCGATCTCGGCCGGGTGTGGGGCCCGAGCGCCGCGAACCTCGCCGGCACGCGCCTGGCCGGAGCCGCGCTGGGCCTGAAGGGCCAGCACGGCCACCTGCAGTTCGACCTGGCGCTGGCCACCCCGCTGGAGCAGCCCGCGGCGCTGCGCAGCCAGTCTCTCAACCTGTACGCCTCGGCCACCGTGGCCTTCTGAAACCCCAAGCCGCGCCGAGCCTGCCATGACGCCCTGTTTCGCCACCCTCAAGCGCCGCCTGCTCGTGGCCACGCTGGCGCTGTTCCTCGTGCAGCAGTGGCTGGGCAGCGCCGAGGCCGTGGCCGCGGGCATCGTGCCGGCCCCCACCGCCCCGGCGGCCAACCATCCGCTGACCGACACCTCGCGCAACGGCGTGCCCGTCGTCGACATCGCCCCGCCCAGCGCCGCGGGGGTGTCGAACAACCAGTACAGCCAGTTCAACACCGCAAGCCAAGGCGCCATCCTCAACAACAGCCCCGGCAACGTGCAGACCCAGCTCGGCGGCTGGATCTCCGGCAACCCGCTGCTGGGTTCCACCCCGGCCAAGGTGATCCTCAACCAGGTCACTTCGGGCAACCCCTCGCAACTGCTGGGCGCGCTGGAAGTGGCGGGGCAGGCCGCCGACGTGGTGGTCGCCAACCCCGCCGGCATCGCCTGCAACGGCTGCAGTTTCATCAACACCCCCCACGCGACCCTCACCACCGGCGCGCCCGAGTTCGATGCCGCGGGCAACCTCAGCGGATTCAACGTCACCCAGGGCGTGATCGACGTCGGCGCGGGCGGCCTGGACGCCCAGCAGGCCGAGAGGCTGGACCTGGACGCGCGCGGTCTGACGGTCGAGGGCGGCATCTGGGCGCACCAGCTGGGAGTCGTCGCGGGCGCGGCGCAAGTGCCCTACGGCAGCACCCAGGCCGGCGCGCAGGCCGGCGCGGGCAGCGCGCCCGAGTTCGCCGTCGACGTCGCGGCGCTGGGCGGCATGTACGCCGACACCATCGACCTGGTCGCCACCGACGCCGGGCTCGGGGTCAACAGCCAGGGGCGCCTGGCCGCGCTGCAGGGCAACCTGCGCCTGGCCGCCGACGGCCAGCTCACGCTGGCCGACACCTCGGCCGCGGGCAACGTGCAGCTCTCGGGCACCGACGCCAGCCTCGGCGGCACCACCGGCAGCACCGGCGGCGTCGTGCAGGTGGGAGTCAGCGGCACGCTGAGCAACAGCGGCCAGGTGCTCGCGGCCGGCGACGTACGGTTGCAGGCGAGCGAGCTGACCAACACCGGCAGCGTGCAGGCCGACGGCGCGCTGGACGCCAGCGCCGGCGCCGGTCTGGTCAATGCCGGCGGCAAGCTGCAGGCCGCCGGGAACCTGGACCTGACGGCCGCCACCCTCGACAACGACGGCGGCACGCTGGCCAGCGGCGCCGCTGCCAGCCTCAGCGCCGCGCAGGGACTGAGCAACCAGGGCGGCACCATCTCGAGCGTGGGCCCGCTGGTGGTCGACGCCGGCAGCGCCTCCCTGAACAACGCCTCGGGCACGCTGGCCTCCGCAGGGACGGCCAGCGTCATCGCGGGCACGCTGTCCAACGCCCATGGCACCATCGCCGCGGGCTCGGACCTGGGCATCACCAGCGCCGCGCTGGACGACACCGGCGGCAAGCTGCAAAGCGCCGGCAACCTGAGCCTGAACACCCAGGGCCAGGCCCTGGACAACACGACCGGCAGGATCGAGGCGGCCGGCACCCTCGGCGTGCGCTCGGGCGACCTGGTCAACTCCGGCGGCATCCTCGCCAGCGGTGGCGACCAGAGCCTGAACGCGGCCGGGAACCTCAACGGCGCGGGCGGCAGCATCGCCGCCCAGGGCGAACTCCAGCTCAGCGTCGGCGGCACGCTGAGCAACGCCGGCGGCACCCTGGCGGCGGGCCAGGACGTCACGCTGGCCGCCGCCAGTCTCGACAACACCGCGGGCACCCTCAGCGCCCAGCACCAACTGCAGGCCAGCGCCGCCACGCTGGACAACAGCGGCGGCACCATCGTGGGCGGCAGCGGGCTGAGCCTGAGCACCGCCAGCTCCAGCTTCGGCGGCACCCTCAACTCCGCGGGCACCGTGAACCTCACGGTGAGCGGCGCCTACGTCAACACCGGCACCGTCTCCACACAGGGCGACCTGAACCTGCAGGCGCAAAGCATCACCAACGCCGCTGGCGCCACCCTGGCCTCCGGCGGCGATCTCCGCGCCACGACCACGGGAGACCTCGACAACGCGGGCACCGTCGACGCGGCGGGATCGACCACCCTGGCCGTCGGCGGCACACTGAACAACACGGGGCTGATCGACAGCGGCGCCGCCACCACCCTGTCCGCCGCCACGCTGGACAACACCGGCCGCATCTACGGCGGCACGGTGAGCATCACCGCCGCCAGCCTGAGCAACTCCGCAGGCGCAGTGCTGGCCTCGCGCGGCGACATGGCCATCGCCACGTCCACGCTCAGCAACACGGGCGATTCCACCATCCTGGCGCTGGGCGCGCTGAGCATCGCCGGCAGTTTCGACCCGGCCACCGGCGCGGCCGCGAGCCCGACCACCAGCCTGCTCAACGCCTCGTCGACCATCCAGGCCGGCGGCGACCTGAGCATCGACGCGGCCGCCGTCACCAACCGCAACGATCGCCTGGTGCAAGGCAGCACCACCAGCACGCAGAGCGTGCCCGACACCGTGCTCGAGGTGCAGGGCACCTCGCCCGCCACCGGGCTGCTCGATGCCTCCACGCTGGGCTACGTGGCCACCGGCAACCCCGTGGACCACAGCCGCGGCTACTGGGTGCTGCCCAGCACCCGCTACCCCATCTCCGTGTTCGGCGCCGCGCCGCTTCGGCAGGAGATCGTCACCGACTGCAGCGGCGTGTCCGCCGACGGGCTGGGCAGCTGCACCACGAGCTACACCTACCCGGCCACGTCCTCGGTCTGGCAGGAATTCGGTGTGACGCCTCCGCCGCAGGCGCCGCTGGCGCCGGCGGGAGCCCCCACCTACACCGGCTCCGACGCGCAGGGCAACGTGACCGTCGTGAGCTGCGCCGATCCCTCCACGGGACAGCCCATCCTCACCGGCGCCTGCGGCACCTACTGGCAGCAGGAGAACGCCTACGACACCACGGCCACGCAGGCGCAGGTCCAGCAGGCCGAGACCAGCCTGGACCAGGCCATCACCGCCTTCAACGCCGACCAGAGCAGCCGCATCATCTCGCAGTACGTCGAGTACCACGTCGACAGCCAGACCACCGTCACCCCCACCGTCGTGTCCACCGACCCGGCCAGGATCCTGGCCGGCGGCAACCTCACGGTGAGCGGAGGCGGCGCCGGCTCGCTGCTCAATGCCGACAGCGAGATCGTGGCCGCGGGCCAGCTCGACATCGCCACCGGCGTGCTGCGCAACCAGTCCACCACCGGTACGCAGACCGTCACCCGAAGCGGCCCGGTCGACGTATGGGCCAGCGATGGCGGAGGCACCTTCTCCAGCGCGCACCTGCGTTGCAACGGCTGGAACTATCCGCCCTGCGGACCCGGCGCGACCTACACCACCGCATCGAGCACGGCGGTCGATCTCAACACCGTCACCGTGGTCGCGGGCGGCAATCCTGGCACCGGCTCCGCGCCGGCTGCCACCCACGTGACACCGAGCAGCGCGGCGGCCGTCGCCAACGCCCCGCCGAGCCTGCGGCAGGTGTCGGTCCCCGCCGCCGGCGGCACCACGCAGGTGAGCACCCTGGCGCAGTCCCTGGGCCTGCCAGCCAACCAGCTGTTCCGGGTCGATGGCGCTCCGAACGCCCCCTACGTGGTGGAGACCGACCCGGCCTTCACCAACCAGCAGAACTTCCTCAGCTCCAACTACTACCTGCAGCAACTCAACATCGATCCCGGCCAGTGGCAGCTGCGCTACGGCGACGGCTTCGCCGAGCAGCAGTTGGTGCAGAACCAGATCCTGGCGCTCACCGGGCGCGACATCCTGGCCGACTACACGTCCACCCAGACCGAGTACCAGGCGCTGATGAACGCCGGCGTGGCCTACGCCAAGGCCTACGGCATCGCCCCCGGGGTGAGCCTGAGCGCGGCGCAGATGGCGCTGGTCACCACCGACATGGTGCTGCTGACCACGCAGACCCTGACCCTGCCCGATGGGACGACCGAGCAGGTGCTGGTCCCCCAGGTGTACCTGGCCCACCCGCAGGGGCAGGACCTGACCCAAGGCGGCGCGCTGCTCGCCGGCGGCACCGTGACCCTGACCACGGCGCAGGACCTCAGCAACAGCGGTACCGTGAGCGGCGACACCGTGCAGGCCACTGCGGGCCACGACCTAACCAACGGCGGCACCATCGCCGGGCAGAACATCCTGCTGTCGGCCAGCAACGACCTGCAGGACCTGTCGGGGCTGGTGCAGGGCACCAGCGACACGAGTTCCTTGAGCCTGCTGGCCGGGCGCGACCTGCTGCTGCTGACCCAGGCCATCCCCGTGGCTGGAGTCGCCAGCACGAACACCGGCACCACCAGCCTGGGCCACGTGGCCACGGTGCAGGGTGGCAGCATCACGCTGCAGGCCGCGCGCGACCTGGTGGCGCAGGGCGCGCAGGTGGCCTCCGCGGGGGATCTCACGGCGCTGGCCGGACGCAACCTGAACGTGGGGGCGGCCACCACTACCTACCGTTTCGCCACCAGCAGCCAGGCTGGCGACACCCTGGCGGTCCAGCAAAGCGGCAGCACCCAGCACGGCAGCGCGCTGAGCGCCGGGGGCAACGCCACGCTGGTGGCGCAGGGCGGGGACCTGACGGTGCAGGCCAGCCAGGTGGCCGCCGGCCACGACGCTGTGCTCAGCGGCCACAACGTGACCATCGCCGCGGGCGTGAACAGCGCCAGCGACGCCACTCAAGTGCAGTGGAGCGCGGGTCACGCGACGCTTTCTGACAGCAGCCAGAGCGCGGCCGGCGCGGGGGTGACCGCGGGTAACAACCTCACGGTGCAGGCCGTGGGCAACGGCCAGGCCGGCAGTGGCGACCTGACGGTGACGGGAGCCACGCTCAGCGCCCAGAACGGCCAAGCGACGCTGCAGGCGGCGCACGACCTGAGCGTGGGCACGCTGGCGTTGTCGCAGAGCAGCAGCGCGCAGGTGCACAGCGAGAGCCATGGTTTGCTGAGCAGCGGCTCCAGCACCACGAACAGATCCAGCAGCAGCACGGCGAACGTGGGCAGCAGTGTTCGCGGATCTTCGGTGACGATGAGCGCCGGCCATGATCTCAACGTCCTCGGATCGAAGGTGGCGGGCACTGGCAGCGGCCCCGACAGCGGACCCGACAGCGGACCCGACAGCGGACCCGGCAGCGGCCAGGTGAGCCTGACGGCCGGGAACACCCTGAACATCCTCGCCGCGGCCAACACCCAGAGCTCCCACAGCGACACGCACAGCAGCGGCGGCCTGTTCGGCAGCGACAAGGGGCAGAGCACGGCCGAGCAGTCGCAGACCACCGCGCAGGTCTCCAGCCTCACCGGTAGCAACATCCAGCTGCAGTCCGGCTCGGACATGACCCTGCAGGCCGCGCAGATCAGCGGCCAGAGCCTGCACGCGCAGGCTGGCACGATCGACGGCCAGGTGGTCGATCCCAACGCCCAGTTGCACATCGACGCGGCGATCAACGACTCCAGCTCCAGCCGCAGCAGCTCCGGCCACGGGCTGCTGACCCAGAGCAGCTCCGGCCAGGGCCAGGTGCGCCAGACCCTGCAGTACACCACCATCGCCGTGCCGGGCGCGGACAAGGCGAACGGGCCGGTGCAGTTGCAGGCCACCGGGGGCATCACCGTGGGGGCGAGCGGCCTGAGCCCGGCCCGCGGAGCGGCAAGCGGCACAACAAGCGGCTCTGGCTTGCCCACGATCACCGTCGACCTGAAGCAGCAGGCGCAGCAACTGGCCAGCCAGCCGGGGCTGGCCTACCTGGGTCCGCTGAGCCAGCGCAACGACGTGGCCTGGCAGCAGGTGCAACTCGCCAGCCAGAGTTGGAACTACAGCCACTCGGGCCTGACGGGTGTGGGCGCGGCCATCGTGGCGGTGGCGGTGGCCTGTGCCACGGGAGGCATGGGCGCCGGCCTGGCAGGGGCCACGGCCGGCACGAGCACGGCGGCGATGGCCAACGCGGCCTTCACGACGCTGGTGACGCAGGCCAGCACGGCGCTGATGGCCAACGGAGGCAACCTGGGCGCGGCGCTGCGCACGCTGGGCAGCAGCGCAGCGGTCAAGAGCCTGGTGGCCTCGATCGCCACCGCGGGGCTGGAGAACGTGCAGGTGGCCGGTGGGCAGAGCCTGAACGGGATGTCGGGGCTGAGCAACCTGGGGCAAACGGGGCGCTCGGTGTTCAGCGGCGGCGTGAGCGATACCACGCTGGAAGGCATCACCGGGCGCGCGGTGGTCAGCGCGGGGGTGAACAGCGCCGTGCTGGGCCAGAGCTTCGGGCAAGGGCTGGTGGACAGCGTGGTGGCGGATGCTTCGGCCATCGGGGCCAACGGCATTGGCGGCACCTGGGGTACCACGGGCACCGATCCGAACGCGGCGGCGCAGGCGCTGGCGCATGGGGTGCTGGGCTGCGCGGAGGCCGGGTTGACGGGGGGCCATTGCGCGGCAGGGGCGGCGGGAGCTGCGGCCGAGAGCGTGCTGGGCGATGTGGTGACGGCAGCGGGTGGACTGCCAACCGATGCGAACGGACAGGTGACGACAGGCGCTGCTGCGGCGTATGAGACCGGAGCGGCAGCGCTCGGAGCCGTGGCTGGACAGGCTGCCGGAGGCGACGCGCAAAGCGGTCTGAACACCGCGGTCAACTCGGCGGCCAACAACTATGTGTATCACGCGT
>JAJZUV010000037.1 GCA_021848345.1 Pseudomonadota bacterium
CGACAAAAATGTCCACAACTCGACCTTACCGCGACGTAAATTGCCTTCGCATCTTGTTTGAGGCCAAAGGAGGAAATTGTTGTCGCAAAAATTGGGTTTCAAGAAGGGAAATGTTGTCGGCTTACTTTCTCACCGAAACCGGGAATCTCGAGCTTGCCGCGGCCTGTACCGCATTTAACATAATGCAAATATGCGCCGATCCAGATGGCGCAGGCCCGCGCGAATGACGGTCTTGCCGCGGATCGTGCTCCCGCCGATCCGGCTACCACTGGCCGGGCTTGCGCCCGCTGTCCAATGCCCGGCCCAGCAGCTCGGCGGTGTCCTTGTGCGACTGCTTCATCGCCAGATCCATCGCGGTGAAACCCATCGCGTTGCGCAGCTTCGGATCGGCGCCGGCGGCCAGCAGCAGGCGCACGGTCGACGCATGGCCGAAATACGCGGCCATCATCAGCGGCGTGGTGCCGTTGGGCGCCTGCTGGTTCACCCGCGCCCCGTGGGCCAGCAGGAACTTCACCAGCTCGTCGTGACCGTTGGTGGCGGCGTAGGACAAGGCCGACCAGGCCGGCGCCTGGCCCGGCGGGTTGACCTGCGCGCCGCGCGCCACCAGCTGCTCCGCCAGGTCCCGGTAGCCGCGCAGACAGGCGATCATCAGCGCCGTCTCGCCCTCCGGGTTGCGCTGGTCCGGGCGCAGGCCCGGCTGCTCGATCAGCACCCGGGCCACCTTCAGCGCGTGGTTCTGCAGCGCCAGGTACAGCGCGCTGTTGCCGTGGGAATCCACCGCGTTGGGGTCGAAGCCCTGGCGCAGCAGCTCGCGCACCTCGCCGACGTCGTCGGTCTGCAGGGCGCGGAAAAAATCCGTGAAGGCCCCGGCTCGCGCCGGCAGGCCCGCGGCCAGCCAACCGGCCGCGGCGCCCGCCCGCAGCAGCCAACGGCGTCTGGACAGGGGTTGTTCCACGTTCATACAGTGCTTGAAGTCAATGCGCTATCGGTTTGAAAAGCCTGTCGAAATTCGCTTCCGTGAACTCCTCGACATGGGCTTCCTCGCAGCCCCGCAGCTGGGCCAGGAAACGCGCCACGTAGCGCGTGTAGCCGGGCTGATTGGTCTGCCCGCGATGCGGCACCGGTGCCAGGTAGGGGCTGTCGGTCTCCACCAGGATGCGATCCTCGGGCAACTTCCTGGCCACCTCCTGCAGGTCCTTCGCGTTCTTGAAGGTCAGGATGCCCGACAGGGAGATGTAGAAGCCCAGGTCCAGCGCGGCGCGCGCCACTTCCCAGGTCTCCGTGAAACAGTGCAGCACGCCTCCGCAGTCGGCGGCGCCCTGCTCGCGCATCATCGCCAGGGTGTCGTCCGCCGCCGCCCGGGTGTGGATCACCAGCGGCTTGCCGACCTCGCGCGCGGCCTGGATGTGCACCGCGAAGCGATCGCGCTGCCACTGCATCTGCGCATGCGTGCGCCCTTCCAGGCGGTAGTAGTCCAGCCCGGTCTCGCCCAGCGCCAGCACCTTCGGATGGCGCGCCCGCGCCACCAGCGTGGCCTGGTCCACCTCCGGCTCGTGTTCGGTGTCGGGATGCACCCCCACGGTGGCCCAGACGTTGGCATGGCGCTCGGCGAAGCCCAGCACCTGGTCGAACTCCGCGACCTGGGTGCTGATGTTCAGCGCGCGCAGCACGCCGTGCTCGCGCATCGCGGCGAGGATCTCGTCCTCGCGCTCGCGCAGGCCGGGAAAGTTCAGGTGGCAATGCGAATCGGTCAGGGGCATGGAACGGGCAAAGGTGCGTGGCGCCGCCCCGACAGGCAGCGCCGGCGGGCCGCGCGCGCGCCGTCGGCGCGACGCGCCGGCCTCACAGCGTGTGCGTGGGGCGGTTGTTGGCCTCGGCGGCGGGGCCGAGGATTTCCTCGATCAGGCGGCGCAGCTGCTTGGCCTTCTCGTCCGCGGGAAACTGCACCCCGATGCCTTGCGTGCGGTTGCCCGCGGCGTTCGCCGGGGTGATCCACGCCACCTTGCCGGCGATCGGGAAGCGCTGCGGATTGTCCATCACCGTCAGCAGCAGGTAGACGTCGTCGCCCAGCTTGTGTTCGCGCGGCGTGGGGATGAAGATCCCCCCGTCCGGGAAATAGGGAATGTAGGCGGCGTACAGCGCGGGCTTTTCCTTGATCGCGAGCTGGATGACGCTGGGCCGCGACGTCGAACTCGCGGTGCCGGCGCCGGCTGCGTGGGAAGTGGCCATGTCAATTCGCCCCCGAGGTGCAAAGTTGCTGCAATTCTACGACCCAGGCCTGCACCGCGAGCCCGGCGTGCACCGGGAAATCCGGCGTGCGCGCGGCTTGCGCCAGGCGCTGCCACCACTGCAGCCAGGCCCCCGTGTCGCCCTGCCCGGCCATGCGGCGCAACGCCGCGTCCATGTCCGCCAGGTAGCTGGGCTTGAGGCCCGAGCGCACGCGCATCAGGTCCAGGGTCAGCTTCTGCAGGGACTCGATGGCCTGCGCCGGGGTCACGCCGTCGAGCTGGCTCACCCTGCCGTCGGCCAGCTGGCGCACCAGACGGCGGGTCCATTCCAGGCCTCGCGCGGGGTCCGGCTCGAACACGGCCCGCCGGCTCCAGTGCATCACCGCCTGCGCGTCCGACTGTCCGCGACGTTCCAGCTCCGCCAGCGCCGCCCGCGCGTCCGGGCGCGCCCAGGCGCGCAGACTGCAGCGGCTGCGCAGCGTGGGCAGCACCCGGTCCAGGTGATGAGTTCCCGTGAGAAAACAAAGCGATGCCGGCGGTTCTTCAAGAACCTTCAGAAGTGCATTGGCGGCCGGTGCGGCCATCGCATCCAGCGGATGCACCACGGCCACCTTGGGCCCTCCGCGGTGGCTGGTGCCCTGCGCCCAATCGATCAGCCCGCGCACCTGCTCGATGCCGATTTCGCGTCCGGCCGCGGCCGTCCTGGTCTCGCCTTGCCCCTGCGCGCCCTCCCCGGCCTCGTCGGCGCCCAGTCCGAGCTCGGTGGCCAGCGCCGGCGGCACCACGACGCGCAGATCCGGATGGGTGCCCGCCTGCACCAGATGACAGCCTGCGCATTGCCCGCAGGCCCGGGCCTGCCAGGGCACGGTGGCGCGGCCGGGGGCCTCGCAGAGCATTCCGGCCGCGGCTTCGAGCAGGGATTCCCACAAGCCGGTGGCGCGGGCGCCATGGAGCAGAGTCGCCGGAAAATCCATTCTTTTTCCTAGACTTCCAGGCGATTCTTGAGATTTTGGATCACCTCTTCGCGCACCTCGTCCAGGCTGCGCGAGGCGTCCACCACGCACCAGCGCCCCGGCTGCTCGCGCGCGAGCTCCAGGTACTGGCGGCGTACCCGCCCGAAGAACTCCTCCGGTTCGCGCTCGAAGCGGTCGGCCTGGCGCCCCTGCTCGCGCATGCGCTGCGCCGCCACCTCGGCGGGCAGGTCCAGCAGGATGGTCAGGTCCGGCGCGAGCCCCGGGTGCACCCAGTGGGCCAGGGATTCCAGGCGATCGCGGGGGATGCCCTTGCCGGCCCCCTGGTAGGCCAGCGTGGCGTCGGTGAAGCGGTCGCAGACCACATCGTTGCCGCGCAGCAGCGCCGGCTCGATCACGTGCAGCACGTGCTCCTGGCGCGCCGCGAACATCAACAGCGCCTCGGAGGAGGTGCTCATCGCCTCGCTCAGCAGCAGTTCGCGCAGGCGCTCGCCCAGCGGCGTGCCTCCCGGTTCGCGCGTGGCCACCACCTTGCGGCCCAGGCCGCGCAGGGTGTCGACCACGGCGCTGAACTGGCTGCTCTTGCCGGCGCCGTCGATGCCTTCGAGGGTGATGAACCAGCCGCGGTTCGTGGAGTTTTTCAAGGAACCTGCCTCAGCGGGAAAGGGGACGTCGGCGCGCATCGGCATCCGTCGACGCGCTCGCCGTCGATGCCGACGCGCTCCCGGGACCCGAGGCGCCGGATGCGCCGGACGAAGCGCCCGCGCGCGCCGTGGCCGACGCGCCGGATGCCCGGTGGGCCTGCAACAGGTAGCGGGTCACCGCCGCGTCGTGCTGGGCCAGGGTGTCGGAGAACACGCTGCTGCCGTCGCCGCGCGCCACGAAATACAGTGCCCGCCCGTCGGCCGGGTGCAGCGCCGCGCGCAGCGACGCGGCGCCGGGAAGCGCGATGGGCCCGGGCGGCAGCCCGGCGTGCACGTAGGTGTTGTACGGCGAGGCCAATTGCATGTCCTTGTGGGTCAGGTGCCCTCGATACGCGCTGCCCAGCGCGTAGATCACCGTCGGGTCGCTCTGCAGCGGCATGCCGACGCGCAGGCGGTTGATGAACACGCTGGCGATGCGCGCGCGATCGCCCGGGTGGCCGGTTTCCTTTTCCACCATCGAGGCCAGGATCAGCGCCTGGCGCGGATCGCGCAGCGGCAGGCCCTGCTCGCGGCCCGCCCAGGCCTGGGCCAGTTCGCGTTGCATCAGGTGGTAGGCGCGCCGCAGCAGGGTCAGCTCGGAGGTCCCCTGCCCGTACAGGTAGGTGTCGGGGAAGAACTCGCCTTCCGGATCCAGGTCCGCGGGCGCGCCGATGCGCTGCATGATCTGGCTCGCGCTCAGGCCCGCGGCGTCGTGCACCAGGCCGGGTGCCTGGTCGGCCGCGGTCAGGAACTGGGCGAAGGTCCAGCCTTCGGGCACGGTCAGGGAGAGCAGCGACTGGTCGCCTCGCGCCATCTTGCGCAACAGCTCCCACGGCGTGACGCCCTGCTCGATCTGGTAGCTGCCCGCCTTGAGCTGGGTGCCCTTGCCGGTCAAACGCGCCAGCCAGTAGAACAGGCGCGGCGACAGGTCGGCGCCCTGGGCACGGATCTGCTCCGCCGCGCTGCGCGCCGGGCTGCCCAGGCGCACGTTGAAGTCCAGCGGCGAGCCGGACAGGCGTATGGGCGCCAGCGCCCAGCCGACGAAGGCCGCGGCCACGCCCACGGCGGCCACGAACACCAGCGCGAACAGGCGCGCCGGCCAACGCGATTTCAAGCCTTTCACTCGATTCCAGAAAGCGCGCCGCGGCGCGAGGGCGGCCGCGGCCGCGAAGCGCGCGCCGAGGAGGCAGCGCGCAGGGTTCCAACCAGATTCCTATACTAGCCGACCCGATCCCGAAGCCCGTGACCCGGCCCTTGCGCCGAACCCACCGATGCCCAGCTCCCTCATCGAATTGCCCGACGCGGGCGTGATGCTCGCGCACGGTCCCCAGGCCGTCGACCTGCTGCACGCCCAGCTCACGCAGGAACTGCGCGACTGGCCCGAAGCCACGGCGCGCATGGCCGCGTTGTGTACGCCCCAGGGGCGCATGCTGGCCGATTTCCTGCTCTGGCGCGAAGCCGACGGGGCCGTCGCCATGCTGCTCGACGCCGAGTTGCTGGAGCCCACGCTCAAGCGCCTGCGCATGTTCATCCTGCGCCTGAAGTGCACCCTGGACGACGCGCGCGGGCAGCGCCGCGTGTACGGCCTGCTGGAGGACTCCGGCACTCCCGGTCTGCTTCCTGGCGGGGAACTGCCGGTCTGGGGCACGCGCGCCGAAGGCACGGTCACCGCGATCCGCCTGCCCGACGCACCGGGGCAGCGGCGCACCCTGCTCGTGGCCCCAGAGGCGCTCGACGCCTGGGAGCCCGTCGCCGGCCTGCCGCGCGCGACCCAGGATGCCTGGCGACTGGCCGAGGTCCGCGCCGGCATCGGGCACATCGGCCCCGCCACCGTGCAGCAGTTCGTGCCCCAGATGCTCAATTACGAGGTGCTCGGCGCGGTGGACTTCCACAAGGGCTGCTACCCCGGTCAGGAGATCGTCGCCCGCACCCAGTACCGCGGCAGCATCAAGCGCCGCACCTTCGCCGTGCGCGGCGATCAGGCCATGCGCGCCGGCGACGAGGTGTTCAGCGCCGCCGACCCGGGCCAGCCCTGCGGCCTGGTGGTCGGCGCGGCGCCGTCACCCGAGGGCGGCTGGGAAGGCCTGGCCGAGCTCAAGCTCGACGCCGCAGCGCAGGCCGCGCTGCACCTGGGCGCGGCCACCGGGCCGCAACTGCGCCTGGGCAGCCTGCCCTACGAGCTGCCCGCCGCGGGCTGAGCACCCATGTGCCTGATCGCGTGGTCCTGGCAACCGGGGCAACGGCGCACCCTGCTGCTGGCCGCCAACCGCGACGAGTGGCTGCAGCGGCCGGCCAGCCCGATGCACTGGTGGTACGCCGGGGACGACGGCGTGCCGCCGCTGCTGGCCGGGCGCGATCTGCAGGGCGGCGGCACGTGGCTGGGCGTGCGGCGCGACGGCCTGCTGGCGGCGCTGACCAACGTGCGCGAGCCCGGGCCGCGCGATCCGGCGCGCCCCTCGCGCGGCGACCTGCCGCTGCGCTTCCTGCGCGGCCAGCATCCGCTCGACGCCGGGCGGCGCTGGGAGTCCCCCGGGCCGAAGGCCTGGGCGCAGGAATTGCAGGCGGGCATGCAGGCCTACGCCGGCTTCAACCTGTTGCTGGCCGATCTGCGGCGCGGGAGCATGTGCTGGGTGTCCAACCGCGGCGGCTTCGCCGCCGTGGAGCCGGGAGTGCACGGCCTGTCCAACGCCGCGTTGAACACCCCCTGGCCCAAGGTGCAGCGCCTCAGGCAGGGAGTGGAGCAATGCCTGCAGCCAGGGTTTTCGCAGGGCGCCGCGCCGCGGGACGAGTTCGAGTTCCTGCTGGAACGCCTGGCCGACCCGCGGCCCGCGCCCGACGAGCTGATCCCGGCACCGCCCGAGGGCATGCAGTTGTCCGAGGCGTGGAGCCGGGGCCTGTCGGCGCCGTTCATCCGCTTGCCGGACTACGGCACCCGCTGCTCCACCCTGCTGCGCGCCGACGCCGACGGCACCATGCACGTACTCGAACTCCAGCGCCAACCCGACGCCGGCCCGCGCCGCGAATTCCACTGGAACCGGCACGATTGATGAGTTGCCCCCTCCGTCGCGGGGGGCGAGAGGGTGCCCCCTCCGTCGCCGGGCGCGAGCCCGGCTCCGCCCCCCCGAGGGGGGCACCCCCTGCCTTGGGGCGGCCCTGCGGCAGGAGGGTTCTCGGCAGCGGGGCGTGGTGCACTGAAGGGGGCTTTCAGGCGGGCCGGAGAGCCGCCTGCGGCGGCCTGAAGCGAATCATTCTCGGATTTTGGGCCGCCGAAGGCGGCTATGTCCCGCCACCAGAAAGCGGCGGCTATTGCGACAGTTCCCCATTGTCGAGAGCACACCCGCCGCAGGGCCGCCCCAAGGCGGGGTGCGTCCCCCTTGGGGGGACGGAGCGGGGGTCGCCCCCCGCGACGGAGGGGGCTCACATCATCCCCGCCGCGTGGGCGCTGGCCCAGGCCCACTGGAAGTTGTAGCCGCCGAGCCAGCCGGTGATGTCCACCGCCTCGCCGATGAAATGCAGCCCCGGCACGCGACGCGCTTCCAGGGTGCGCGGGTCGAGCTCGTGGGTGGCGACACCGCCGCGCATCACCTCCGCCTTGTTCCAGCCCTCGGTGCCGGTGGCGCGCGGGGACCAGTCCGCCAGCGCCCCGGCCAGGCGTTCCAACGCGGCGCGCCCGGTCTCCGCCACGCGGCGCGCGCCGTCCAGCCCCTGGTGTTCCAGCCAGGCCTGCGCCAGGCGCCGCGGCAGCGTCTGCGCCAGCACGCCCAGCAGCGACTGGCGCGAACCCTGCTGGGCCTGGCGCAGCATCCCGGCCAGGTCCGCGCCGCATCCCAGGTCGAAGTGCAAGGCGCGCCCGGGCTCCCAGTAGCTCGACACCTGCAGCACGGCCGGACCCGACAGGCCGCGGTGGGTGAACAGCAGGTCCTCGTCGAAACTCCCGCCTTCGCAGCTCGCCCGCACCTGCAGCGCCACGCCGGCCAGTTGGGCGAAGGGCGCGAAATCCTCCGCGGCGAAGCGCAGCGGCACCAGCGCCGGGCGCGGCGGCTCCACGTCCAGGCCGAGGGAGCGGGCCAGGCGTAGCGCCCAGTCGGTGGCGCCGATGGCCGCGACCGGCAGGCCGCCGGTGGCCACCACCACGCGCGCGGCGCGCAGCGCGCCGGCATCGGTGTCGAGCTCGAAGCCCCGCGGCCCCGGGCGCAGCGCGTGCACCCGGCAGGGGTGCAGCCAGCGCACGCCGCCGCGATCGCATTCGGCGCGCAGCATGTCCACGATGGCGTTGCTGGAGTGGTCGCAGAACAGTTGCCCGCGGTGCTTCTCGTGAAAGGCGATGCGGTGGCTGCGCACCAGCGCGATGAAATCGCGTGGCGTGTAGGCGCGCAGCGCCTGGGCGGCGAACTCGGGGTCGCGCCCGACGTAGTGGCGCGGCCCCGTCGACAGGTTGGTGAAATTGCAGCGCCCGCCGCCCGAGATGCGGATCTTCTCGCCGATGCGCCGGGCATGCTCGATGAGCACCACCCGGCGCCCGCGCTGCGCCGCCACCGCCGCGCACATCATGCCCGCGGCTCCGGCCCCGATCACCACGAGGTCGCTGGCATCTGCGGGGCTGGATCGCGAAGACTCGGACATGGAGGCGCTGGGCAAAGGGCGCATTGTCGCCGATGCCCGCCGGGCGGCGGGCATGCGCGCGCAACACGCGCTTACAACACCCCATGGCGCTAGGCTTCGCGTTGCGCGCCCCGCCCTCACCGTCGGCACCTCGGCGGGCGCCGCGGCCCCCGCGCCGCCCATCGTCTCGCTTCTCATTCATGTCGTCCCTCGCTCGTCCCCAACCGTCCCCCGGCCCGTCCTCGGGACCCCGCTCCGCGCCGGCCCCCGCCCTGCCACGCGCCTTCCTGCCGCTGATGGCCATGGCCTGCGGCATCGCCGTGGCCAACATCTACTACGTGCAGCCCCTGCTCGATCAACTGGCGGGTTCCTTCCACAGTTCGGTCAGCGGCATCTCCTCGGTGCCGGCCGCCACGCAACTGGGCTACGCCGCCGGGCTGATCGGGACCGGTCCGCTGGGCGACCGCTATCCGCGCCACCGCGTGATCATCGCCATGGGCATGGCCCTGGTCCTCATGCTGGCCTGCGCGGCGCTGGCGCCGAACGTGCCGCTGCTGGCCGCGGCCTGCCTGGGCGTGGGCCTGACGGCCTCGGTCGCGCAACAGATCATTCCGCTGGTGGCGCACCTGGCGGCCCCCGAGCGCCGCGGGCGCGCGGTGGGCCTGGTGATGAGCGGCCTGCTGGTGGGCATCCTGGGCGGGCGCGTGCTCGCCGGTCTGCTGGGCCAGTGGCTGGGCTGGCGCATGGTCTACGGCCTGGCCGCGGTGCTCAACCTCGGCTCGCTGCTCATGCTCTGGCGCGTGGTGCCCCGGCTGGCGCCGGACGACACCTCGGCTCGCGGCTACTTGCAGCTCCTGGGTTCCACGCTGGCGCAGTTCCCGCGCCATCCGCTGCTGCGCTCGGCCGGTCTCGTCGGCGCCTTGTTCTTCGGGGCCTTCAGCGTGTTCTGGGTGGGCCTGACCCCGCTGCTGGCCAGCCCCGCCTATCACCTGGGGCCAGCGGTGGCGGGCCTGTTCGGCGTGCTGGGCCTGTCGGGCGCCATCGTGGCGCCGATGTCGGGCCGGCGCTCCGACCAGCCCGGCGGACCGCGGCGCGTGATGTTCGCGGGCCTCGCGGCCGTGCTGCTCGCCTGGGGCGCCTTCGCCTTCGGCGCGGAGTCGCTGGGCTGGCTGGTGCTGGGCGTGGTCGTGCTGGACATGGGCGTGCAGGGGGCCCACATCGCCAACCAGACGCGCATCTTCGCGCTGGACGCGGCTTCGCGCAGCCGCATCAACGCGGTGTACATGACCCTGTACTTTCTCGGCGGCTCGGCCGGCACCCTGGTGGCCGGACAGGCCTGGGCGCTGGGCGGCTGGCCCGCGGTGGTGGGCGCCGGCGCGGCCTTCGCCGCCGCGGCGCTGCTGCTGCACGCCGTGTGGAACCCGGGGACCGCGCCGGCGCGGCGCGCCTGAGGCGCCGTGTCGGCGTAGCGCGCGAGGGCCATCGGGCCGTGCGACGGAACCGTCGCGGGGCAAGCCCGCATCGCGGGCGCCCTGCGTGGCCTCAGCGCTGGCCGACGCTGGCGTGGGCGAACACGCCGCGCGCGTCGCGCGGCTCGCTGCGCCAGTACTGCGGCGGCACCTCCACGCTGGCCCCCAGCGCGGCGGCCGCGTGCCAGGGCCAGCGCGGATCCCACAGCATCGCGCGCGCCAGCGCCACCATGTCGGCACGGCCCTCGCGCACGATGTCCTCGGCCTGCCGCGGCTCGGTGATCAGGCCCACCGCCATGGTCGGCAGCCCCGTCGCTTCGCGCACGGCCTGCGCCAGGTGCACCTGGTAGCCGGGGCCGAGCGCGATGCGCTGGCGCGGCGACACGCCGCCCGAGGACACGTCGATCCACGCGCAGCCGCGGGTCTTCAGCTCCAGCGCGAAGGCGATGGTCTGCTCCAGGTCGAGCCCGCCCTCCACCCAGTCGGTGGCCGACACCCGCACGCCGACGGGCACGGTGTCGGGCACGGCCTGGCGCACGGCGTCGAAGACCTCCAGCGGATAGCGCATGCGCGCCTGCGCGCTGCCTCCGTAGGCATCGCCGCGCACATTGGCCAGCGGCGACAGGAACTGGTGCAGCAGGTAGCCGTGGGCCACGTGCAATTCGATGGACTGCAGCCCGATGCGCACCGCGCGCTGGGCGCTGCGCACGAAGGCCTGGCGGATGCGCGTCAGGCCCGTCGCGTCCAGCTCGGCCGGCGCGGCCTCGCCGTCGGCATGGGGCAGCGGCGACGGCGCCACCGTGGCCCAGCCGCCGGCGTCCGCGGCGATCAGCGCCCCACCCTCCCATGGACGCGCACTCGAGGCCTTGCGCCCGGCGTGCGCCAGTTGCACGCCGATGGGCAGCGAGCCCATCGCGCGCACCGATTCCAGCACGGCGCCCAGCGCCGACTCGTTGGCATCCGAATACAGGCCCAGGCAACCATGGGTGATGCGTCCGATGTCCTCCACCGCGGTGGCCTCGAGGAGCAGCATGCCGGCGGCGCTTTGCGCCATCTGGCCCAGATGCACGCGGTGCCAGTCGCCCGCGCTGCCCTGCTGGGCGCTGTACTGGCACATGGGGCTGACGACGATGCGGTTGGACAGCCGCAGACGCCCGAGTTCGATCGGAGAGAAAAGAATGCTGGACATGGAGTTCGGCGCGTGGCCCGTGCTGAGGGAAGTCTCACGGGAACTATACGGAGCGCGCCGGCATCCTGCAGGGCGCCTCACGCCCCGGCCGGGGCTCCGGGCGACGCGCTCGCGGCTTCAGGCCCCGAACAGGAAACTCAGCAGGCGCCCGGCGTCGTGCAACCAGGCGCGCGGGCCGCTCGGGCGCGGTGCCAGCAGCGGCTCGCTGGAGCCGAACACGATGGCCTCGCCGTCCCAGCGCAATTCCAGCTGGGCACCGTCCAGCAGGTCGTCGCGGCCATTGGCCGGGTCCAGCACCAGGGCCTTGCCCCCTTCCATGCGGGCCAGCACGAAATGACGACCATCGGGCACCAAGGCCATGCAGGGAAGATGCATGGGTTGCAGCGCCGGGGGCCGCAGTTTCACTGCGCGCGCGCTCAGCCCCAGCGCCTTCGCGCCGAGCAGCAGGTCGATGGGGCTGAGCGCGCCGCTGGGACGCACCAGATGATCGCGCAGCGACGGAACGTCCGCCGGCAGGTCGTGCAGACGCGCGATGAGCACCAGACAGGCCAGGCCCGCGTCGTCCGCACCGGCTGCGCCATGCTCCGCCGGCACCTCGACAGGTTTGGGCACCGCGGCTTGTCGCATTCGTTCCCTCGTATTGTCGTTCTTGGGGTGGAATAACGTCGCCCCCCGCGAGGCCGCGCGACGTTTCACGCGATTGATGGGAACAACGTTCTGGCGAATTTATCCACTTTCCGGGACAAGCGGGCCGGCCGTCATATTTTGTTACCTGTGTTTGCGCCAATTGACAACGAACCCCGGCGCGCACGCCGCGGGCCCGTCTCCGACCGCCCTGCAGCTTGACTAGAGCCAGGCCTCCTGTTCGGCCTTGCGCCCTTCGCGCAGCATGAGCTCTCCCAGCGCGCGCAGCGATTCGGGCAGGTCGTCGCGTTGCAGCAGACGCGGCAACAACGCGCGGTCGTAATCGTTCAACGGCCAGTGCTGCGCGGCCTGGCTCCACTCCGCCAAGCCCATGCGGTGCGGGCTCCAGGCCATGCGCCGCCGCTCCCACTCGCGCCCCACGGTCAAGGCGATGTCCATGCCCGCCGGATCGGCATCGGCGCTGACCAGCAGGGGCGCCGGGGCCAGATCCGACAGCCGGCACAGCGTGTCGAGCCACTGCGACGAGGGACGTCCCGGCAACCACGCCAGCAGGTGCCCGCCCGGCAACGCCGCGGCCTGGCGCTCGAAGCTGGCCCGGTTCTCGATCAGCCACCAGTTCGCCGGCGGGGGATCGATGGCCGTGGCTCGTGCCAGGTCGTCCAGCGCGATCCCGACGAAACCCGCGCAGCGCAGGTCCAGGCGCCTGGCGCCCCAGCACAGCGTGGCCTCGCCGGACAGCCACATCAACGGCGCGAAACCGCGAATCCCCAGCCGCTCCAGGTCGAAGCCGCGCTCCAGCCACTTCCAGTCGGCGGCGCCGACGGACTTGGTGTGCGCTCCCGCATGCAGCGCGAAATCCCGCCTGCTTCCCGAAGTTCTCGCATCGCGCCAGGCGGCGAGCGCCCGCAGCAGCTGCACCCTGGTCTCCAGGGCCTCCACGCGCAGCGACGGTTCCTCGCGCAGCCCGCCCACGGCCTGCTCGAGTTCGAGATCGAAGCCCGCGTCGGCCCCGTCGGCGCCATGCCGCGCCGCTGCCCACGCCGTGGCCTGCTCGAGCAGCCGTTCGCGGGCGGCATCGCGTTCGGCCCGGCTGCCGACTCCCAACAGGCGCTTGAGCGCCGGCAGGTCTCGCCACAGCACCGACTGCCACTGCCAGCTGCCTCCGCTCAGGCGCTCGCGGCGGGAGATCCAGCCCTCGCGCAGCAGGCGATCGCACAACGCCTCGGCACACTCGATGTCGGCCGCGCCGGCCTCTCGCAACAGCGCCTGGCGCGTGCGCGACGGATGATCCTTGCGCACCCAGCGCGCCAGCAGATCGCGCTGCGCGGGCTCGAGCAGCCCGAGCGCCCGGGGTGGCTCGCCCGGCGCGCGACGCTCGCGAAGGTCGCGCCGGATCCAGGTATCGAGCCACTGCATGCGGTGCCCCGGCTCAAGGCGCCTCGGCCCGGCGCTGCAGCACGCCGATGGGCGGGGCCCAGCGCGCGCCCGGGGGCTTCTTCGAGGTCACCAGGGTGACGTCCGCCGGCTCGAACACCTCCACGTTGTGGGTGATCGGCGTGGTCAGCACGTACTGCGCGCGCGTGGCCTTCAGGAAATGCCCGACCAGCTGGATGTTGCGCACGTCCAGGTGGGCGAAGGGTTCGTCGATGAACACGAAGCCGCCCGACATCTCGTCGTCCTTGAGCAGCCCGACCAGCAGGATCAGGGACTTGATCACCTGCTGGCCGCCCGAGGCCTCGCCGTCGTTGAGCCCGATCTGCCCCTTGCCGTCGAAATTGAACCGAACCTTCAACTCGGCCTGGCGCAGCACGGCATCGTCGTTGTCCAGGTGCGGCGGGTCCACGCTGACCTCGACCCCGGCCAGTTGCCCGAGGTCGATGATGTTCTTGCGGTAGCGCCGCACCGTCGAGCGCAGCACGTCGATGTAGCGTTCGCGGGCGTTGCCCACGGCGATGCCCGCCGCCTCGTTGCTGGCCTCACGCTGGCGCAGTTGCCCTTCCTGCCCTGCCACGCTCGCCGCCATCAGGGTGCGCCGCTCCTCGACGGCCGGATCGGTCTCCCATTCGCCCTGTGCCAGTTCCTGCTCCAGCGATTCGTCGCGCAGCCGCGCCTGGGTGGAGTTTCCGTAGCGCTGCCGCAGTCCGTCGATTGCATCCGGCGCGATCCAGGCTGCCGGCAGGCGCCGGCGCATGGCGTTGGACTGTTCGACTTCGGCGCGCAGTTCCTGGCGCCGCTCGGCCCACTCGCGCTCGTAACGGGCGGTCGCCGCCTGCGCCTCCTTCAGCCTCTTGTCGGTGGCCTCGTAGTCGTCGCGCGCGCGCTGCAGGCTCGTGCGCGCGGCGTTGCACGCCGCATCCAGTTCGCTCCAGGCCTCGGACGCGGCACGCCGCGCCTCCCTCGCCTGCGGGAGGCGCTGGCGCGCCTGTTCGAACTCGTCGCCGCGGCGCACCAGTTCCTCGGCCGCGCGATGGCCCTGGGCCGCCTCGTTCGCCGCCTTGCGCTGGCGCGCCAGGGCGCTACGCTGCTCATCCAGACCGGACAGCCTGGCGTCGAGTTCGGCCAGGCGCGCATGCAGGGATTCGCTGCGGGCGGCGAAGGCCGCGGCCCCGAACTGGTAGCCCCCGGGGTCGATCCACACGCTGCGACCACCGCGTCCGTCGCGCAGATAGGCCTCGCGCGTCACCCACTCGCCTCCGACCGCCGCGCCCTCCTCGGTGGACTCCACCCGGCGGATCTGTTCCAGCTGCCGCAGCAGCCAGCGCGGCACCGTGTCGCTGAAGCGCAGCACCGACAGCAGGCTGTGCGCCGGAGCGTCCCCGGACGCCTGCACCGCGTCCGGCACGACATAATGGCGATAGCGCTCGCGCTCGGCCAGCGCCATCGCACGCGCCTCGTCGGCGCCGCGCTCGAGCATGATCATCCAGCGCAGGCCGCGCAGCACGCCCTCGGCGGCCGCGCGCCAGCGTGCATCGGCGATGTCCACCACTTCCGCCAGCACATGGTGCCCGATGCCCGCGCCGCGCAGTGCCGTCCGGAAACGCCGCACGTCGGGGTCCTCCGGCGACTTGCGTTCGCTGAGCAGGGCATCGAGGGCCTCCTGTGCCTTGCTGCGCTGCCCGCTCAGGTCATGCCACTGGGCATCCAGGCGCTCCTTGTCGCGCTCGAGTTGCTCGATATGGGCCACCAGGCCCTGCGCGTCGGATTCGATGCGTGCCACCTCCTTCAGGGTCTCGGCCTGCGCCAGCAACTGCTCCACCTCGCGCTCGTGGAGCCGCGCATCCTCCAGCTGGCGCAGCGACGCCTGGCGCTGCTGCTCCTTCGCGGCCAGCTCCGCCTCGGCCGCGCCGCGCTCCTGCAGGAGTTCGACGAAGCGCCGGCGGTCGGCGCTCTGCTGGCGCAGCGTCTGGTTGTGGGCCTTGCGCTGCCGGTCGATGTCGCGCGCCCTGGCCGTCAGGTCCTCGCGCTGCTCCTTCCACTCCAGCACCGGCATGACCTCGGTGGCCAGGTGCTGGCGCTCCTGGGCCTTGGCCCGGTACTGCCGGTACAGGTTCACGCGCGCGTCCAGTTGCGCCAGCTGGCCCTGGCCGTGCGCGAGTTCGCGCCGGGCCGCCTCGACCTCGTCCGAAACCTCGCGCTGATGCCGACGCGCCTCCTCGTAACGATCCAGCACGTCCTGGTCTCCGAACACGTCGAACACCAGCTTGAGCAACTCGCGCGAGCTGTACTCGCACAGCCGGTCGGTCTGGCCCTGTTCGAGCGCCAGCACGCGGGCGATGGCGCGGCTCAGTCCGGCGCGCTCCAGCCGGCCGCGCCAACCCTCCAGCCCCAGCCAGTCCTTGTCCGTCACCTCGACCAGGGCCTCGATGGGCACATCGCCCTCGCGCATGCAGTAACGCCGGCGCCAGTCTCCGCCGTTGCGGTCGATGCGGCAGGCCAGGGTCACCTGATCGGAATACATCAGGCTGGTGGCGAAGGGGCGCGTGGAGGTCTGGCGCCCGCGCGGACGGTTGTCCACGGTGGCGCGCAACCACGCGGAATCGGCATTGGCGTGGCGCGCGTAGGTCTTGTAGTTGCGCCCGCCCGAGCATTCCAGGCCCAGCAGCGTGCGCATCGCGTCCAGCAGCGTGGTCTTGCCCGAGCCGTTCGGCCCCGCGACGGTGATGATGGCCCCGTCCAGCGGCAGGGTGAGGCGCTCGCAGTAATCCCAGTGCAGCAACTCCAGGCTTTGCAGGTGGAACATGGGCTCAAGCCTCCTGCGCGTCGGTCGCGTCGGTCGCGTCGTGCGGCGACGCCTGCGCCGCATCGCGCGCCTGCACCCGCGTGCGTTCCAGCACCGCGCCCAGCGTGCCGTCCAGCACCCTGGCGGCCAGCACGTCGTAATCGAGCAGCAAGTCCAGCAAGGGCCCCTCGGCGATGTCGTCGCCGCGACGCTCGATGAAACCGTGGGTCTCCAGGCGCCTGAGGTTGGTATCCATGCGGGTCTTCTTGCCCAGCTGGTTCCCGAAATCGGCCAGCAACGAGGTGTAGGACACCACCGGGCTGACGTCCCGCGCGCGCGGCAGCGGGCGCTCGCCGGCGAACATCTCCGACTGCCCTTCCCCGACCTCCGCCTCGCGCGCCGCCTGGCGTTCGCGCTTGGGCAGGATGATCAGCGACCACAGCACCACCAGCAGCGACACCGCGTCGCGCGGGAGGTCGATGTTGTTGTGCCCGTTCAGCGCGGTCTCGCCGAACACCACGTGGTCCACGCCGCGACGCAACGCGGTGGTTACGTGGTCGGCGTGGATGTTGTCCACCAGGCGCAGGCCCACCTGCGCCAGGCGGTCCTCCACCGACTGCCACAGATCCGCGTCCACCAGGGCGCGCTTGACCCGCGGATGTTGCCGCGGCAGCCAGCGCCGCGCCAGAAGTTCGGCCGCCAGCAGGGCCGCGTCGTCGTGCTCAGCCATGAGCTTGTTCTCCATCCGGTTCCAGGGTGCCGTCGCTGACCGCGAGCACCTTCGGGTCGTCCACCGCGGACACGCTGGGCGCGAACTCGCTGCGCCAGCCCGAGCGCGCCAGCTCACCTGTCTGGCCGCCGAGGGTGCGCGCCTGCGCGTCGCCCAGCAGCGGCAGCAGTTGCATGCGGTAGGCGGCCTGCGCGAAGCGGCCGCCGAGCACCGCCTGCGCCACGCTGCGCGGTGCCTGCGGCGCCTCGTCCAGCCAGCCCGCGAGTTGGTCGATCATCCCTTGAAGCTCCGGGGGCATGCTGGGAACCTGCAAGGCCGCCCCGGTCGCCTGGCTGGGTGGGGGCAGTCCCGTGGAGCGCCCCGGGTCGGGTCGGTCGCGCTCCCACTCCGCCTCGGCCACGTCCATCAGGTCGTGCTGGCTCACGAACACCGGGCGCACCCCGACGGACAGCGCGCCGTCGACCAGCGCGTGCAGATCGCCCTGCTCGCGCAGCCATTGGCGCACGTCCGAACTGGTGACCCCGGTGCTGCCCAGGGTGACGCGCTGGCGGTCTGCCTGCTGCATCGCGCGGTTGAACTGGCTGGCCATGGACAACAGGCGTGCCTGCGCCAGCCCGAGCGCGCGGGCCTCGCGCTCCAGGCGCGGGTCTTCCGCATCCGAGCGGATCAGCGCGGTCAAGGCCTGCCCGGCGCGCTCCACCAGCGCCAGCGCGCGCTCGAAACGGGGCTGCACCGCGTGCAGCCGCGCCTCCGATCCGCTGGCGATGGCGTCGGCGAACTCGTCGCGCAGGCGCGCGAGCTGGGCGTGCAGATGGCGCAGCTGGCCCGCGTCGGCCAGGCCCAGCGCCTGCGCGCCGGCGACCTGCGCCAGCAGCGGCGCCAGCTCGTCGTCGTCGCCCCCGCCGAGCTTGGTCAGCGGCGCCAGCAGCCCGTGCAACTGGCGCGCCAGGCCGGACAGGCTGTAGTCCTGGGAGGTCGCGTCCCACAGCAGCAGGTCGACCTCGCGCAGGCGCTTGAGCACATTGTCCAGGGACTGGGCCTTGAGCGCGTGGAACAGCATGCGCAGGTCGTCGCGACTCAGGCGCCCCTGCGGCGCGCTGGCCAGTTCCAGGAAACACCACAGGCGCAGGCGCACCGTGGAGGCCGGCCCGCTGAACAGCCCGCGCAAGGCGTCCAGCAGTTCCAGGCGCTGGCCCAGCGCCCAGGACAGCTCGGCGTCCGCCGCCAGTCCGGGATCGAGGAAATGGGCTTCGAAGGGGTTTTCGTCGCTACCGTGTTCGTCTTCGAGATGCATCGGCGAATTATGCCGGCAGGCCCGCCGCGCATCCCCGTCGCGCGCGCCCTGCCCCGGCGACGCACGCGATGCCTGGGGCGCACGGGATCGCGCGCCGCGGCCGGAATCGGCGCATGATCACGCCATGTGCCAGGCAACCCGCGTGGAGTCGTCGAACATGGAGCAACCGGAAGCTTTCGCGCTGCAGGACTTGTGGCATCGCTGCGTCTCGACGGTGGGCGACGCCGCGGCGCGGCTGCTGTTCCAGGCCTACCGCGAACCCCATCGGCGCTATCACACGCTGTCGCACATCGCCGCGATGCTGCGCGACTTCGACGCGCGGGCGCGGCCCTGGACCCACCCGCGCGCCGTCCAGTGGGCCGTCTGGTTCCACGACGCCGTGTACAAGACCGGCGCCGAGGACTATCCCGACAACGAGCCGGCCAGTGCGCGGCTGATGCTGCGCGTCCTGGAGCGGCCGGAGGGACGGGACGACACGAGCTGGAACGGGGATCTCGACCTCGCGCGCCGCCTGGTGCTGGCGACCCGCGGCCACCGTGCGACCCGGGAGGAATTCGCACCGGAGGAACTCGACGACGCGCACGGCTTCCTGGACCTCGACCTGGCCATCCTGGCCGCGCCCTGGGAGCAGGTGCGGACCTTCGACGCGGCCATCCGGCAGGAGTTCGCGCGCTACGACGACACGCGCTTCGCCCAGGGGCGCGTGCAGGCGCTGCGCGCCCTGGGCGAAGGCCGCATCTTCCACGGGGCGGACATGGAACGCTCCGAGCAGGCCGCGCGGGACAACCTGGCGCGCCTGCTGGCCGACTGGACGGCGCGCGCGCCGGAGCAAGGGGTCATCCGCCCTGCCTGACGTCCTGCCGGATGGCCGCCAGTTGTTCGCGGATCAGACGCTCGGCGTCCTCCGGCGGCAGGTCGACCCCGCCCATCAGCGGGCGCACCTCGATGCAGCAGTCCTGTCCGGGGAACGGCGCCGGGAAGCGCCGCGCCCAGGCCAGCGCCTCCGCGGGCGACGACACGTTGATCAGCGTGTAACCGGCGATCAGTTCCTTGGACTCGGCGAAGGGCCCATCCACCACCCGGCCCCGCCCGGCGGCGTCGTACTGCACCCGAAAGCCCTGGCTGCTGGGCATCAGCCCGGCGCCGTCGAGCAGCACGCCGGCCCTGGCCATCTCGTCGTGGAAGGCCATCATGCGCGACACCAGCGTGGGGTCGTCCGGGAACTCCCCGGCTTCGCTCATGGCGGTGGCGCGCACCTGGATCATGTAACGGGGCATGAAATTCTCCTGAAAGGGTTGTGATCCTCCACGACGAACCAGGGGCGGGAAACTCGACAGACCACGCCTGTTAAGGCTGGGTTCAGCCGGGATGGGAAGAATCATCGGCGTCTTTTCGCAGACACGCCCCATGCGCCACGACAGCCGCGACCTCGCCGGCCACATTCTGCCAACCTCGGCAACGATGGTCGGGGTGTGCATGACCGTCGTGTCGATCATCCAGTTGCTGCATCTGGGAAATTACGCCACCCTGGTCGACCGCTTCCTCGCCATCGACAGCCTCCTGTTCCTGCTCAGCGCCCTGCTGTCCTACCTGTCGCTGCGCCGGCGCCCGGCCGAGGCGCTGGAAGCCCATGCGGACCTGGCCTTCATGACCGGGCTGACCGTGATGGCGGTCTGCAGCGTGCTGCTCGCGTTCTCGCTGATCTGAGCCTGCCCGAAGGTCCTGCGGAAGTTCTGCGGGCTCGTGCCCACGAGCCTCGAAAAATGCTGGCGCAGCAACGTCGCGGACCCGAAGCCGCAGGCGAACGCCACCTGGTCGACCGGGAGATCCGTGGTTTCCAGCAGCGCCTGCGCACGCCGGATGCGCGCCTGGATCACCCAGCGCAAGGGGCTCAGCCCGGTCTGGGCCATGAAGCGCCGATGAAGGGTGCGCCGGCTTTGCGCGAAGCGATCGGCCAGGGCCCCGATGTCCATCGCCTGCGCGAGGTGGGCCTCGATCCACTGCAGCACGGGCTGCAGGTCGCCCGACGACGATCGTGGCGGCGGGTGACGAATGAACTGCGCCTGCCCGCCATCCCGGCCCAGAGGCACCACGGCCAGGCGCGCGGACATCCCGGCGACCGCGCTGCCGTAGTCGAGGCGCACCATGTGCAGGCACAGGTCGATGCCCGCGGCGGCCCCCGCCGAGGTCAGCACCTGCCCTTGGTCGACGAACAGCGCGGCCGGATCCACCCGGATCGCCGGGTAGCGAGCCGCAAGCGCATCCGCCGCCATCCAGTGGGTCGTCGCGCGCAGGCCGTCCAGCACCCCTGCCTGGGCGAGCACGAAGGCGCCGGTACAGATCGACGCGATGCGCGCACCGCGTTGCCAGGCGGCACGGACCTGGCGCACGACCTCGGCGTCGGCCGCGGTGTCGATGTCCTCGATCCCCGGCACGACGACCGTATCCGCTGCCTCGAGAACCTGCAGGCCCCGAGTCACCCGCAGCTCGTAGCCCCCCACGGGGACGCTGCGCCGCGATCCACAGACCAGGACCTGGTAGCCGGGCTCGCCGCCGGCCAGGCGCACCCGCCCGAGGATCTCGCAGGCGATCGCCAGGTCGAATGCGATCACGCCTTGGGGAACGACAACGGCAATCGTCTTCATGGCTCTCGCGGCGGGGAATTCCCACGCCGGATCGGGTTGGCACATTTCTTTCGGTGGACGTCCATTTTGCCACTTCCGACCGGCGGCGGACGGCCGAACAATGGCCGCTCCATACAGCGCACCCGGCCGGGCCCACCCGGCCGCGGGACCTCGAAGCGAGCCCATGCCGTACATCCTGACTCTCCACCTGATCGGCGACTTCACCTGGATCGGCTGCATGACGGCCACGGCATGGCTGTTGCGCTGGCAAGGCCTCGACGCGGCGCCCCGCCTGCCCATCGACAGCTTCGTCCTGCATCGTGCCCGCAGGCTCAACGCCTACGTGACCTCCGGCGCCATGATCCTGTCCATCGCCACCGGGCTGTACATGGCCCTTCGGCTGCATCTGGCGGCCGCGCCCTGGATGCAGGCGAAGTTCACGCTGGTCCTCGTTCTGGCCGGACTCCACGGGGCCCAGGCGCGCAGCATGCGCAAGGCCGTGGCCCAGCGCAACCGTGTCGGGACGAGGGCGGATCGTCTGGGCCCCGCCTGCGTTCTGGGGTGTGCCGCCGCCATCGTCGCGCTGGTCGTGCTGCGCCCGACCCTGTAGCCGCCGCGCATCGCCCGGCCACGGCCCGCAACCTGCCCGGAGTCCTCGCGTGTTCGTCTCCCTGGTCCTGTCGCGCATCCTTCCGGATGAGATCTGGCTCAATCGGGTGATCCTGCGGCGCATGCGTCGGGCGCACGCATCCCGCAGGTCCATGATCGCCCTGATGCTGCTGAGCCGCTGCGCGCAACTCGCGAGCGGCACGCCGGGCGTCGGCGATCCGCGGGGTTCGCAACTCCCCGCGTCGACCGGGCGCGGGCCGGCGTGTCAGCCCCTGCTCCAGCGTTCGCCCGCGGCCCTTCCCGTGGAGGCCGTTCAGCCTTGCTCGACCGCCCCCTTGGCGGCGAGCCAGAATGCCTCCGCGGCCTGGCCCAGCGCGGCGCGGCCCCGATAGAGCCGGACATCCAGGTCGATGCACCAGTCTTGCGACGCCGCCACGACGAGCCTTCCGCTTTCCAGGTCCTCGCCGACCAGCAGTTGCGGCAACCAGGCCAGGCCGCGGCCGTCCAGGGTCATCGTGCGCAGCACCGACGCCAGATGCGCGGTCAGCACGTTCGGCGCATGCAGCCGGTCCAGCGCCTGCCCCTTCAGTTCCCGCAGGATGCGACCCAGGCCCGACTCGGCGCTGTAGCTCAGCAGGCTGACCGACGCCGACCTGGCGTCTCGGGGCAGCCGGTGGAGGGGAGCCCCGCTCGGGTCGGGCGCCGACACGGGGATCAGGCGGTCCCCGCCGACCACCAGCCAGGGACAGCCCGCCTCGTCCATCGGCCCCGGCACCCGCGCATGGCCGTAGGCCAGCATGAACTGCGCCTGACTCTGCAGCACGAGGGCCTCGCACCGCAGTTGCACATCCGAGACCAGCTGGATCGGTCCCACCGCGGTCCGCGCTTCCAGCGCCCGCAGCCACCGCGGCATGAAGGTGAACGACAGCGCATGGGTCGACGCGAAGCGCAGGGTCGTGCTGCTGGCTTCGGCGATGGCGCGGGCCTCGCCGGGAATGCGCGCGACGTCGGCCTGGAGCTTGCGGGCCACCTCGAGAAACCAGCGCCCCACTTCGGTGA
>JAJZUV010000038.1 GCA_021848345.1 Pseudomonadota bacterium
GCATCATCTGGGCGATATGGCCCATGTTCGTGGCGTGCACTTCGGCACTGCCGCGCAGATGACGCTTGTTCTTGGTCGTCTTCTTGGTCAGGATGTGACGCTTGAAGGCCTGGCCGCGCTTGACCGTGCCACCCGGCCGAACGCGAAAGCGCTTGGCGGCGCTTTTCTTGGTTTTCATCTTGGGCATGAATCGCTCCGTTGGTTTGAACATGATCACAGGCGCCCGCGCGATGCGGAACTTGAGCCTGTGCGCACTTGGAATCGACAACGGCCCGGATGAACCGGGCCGCCGCCGGGGCCCGCGTCACGGCTTGCGCCGCGATCGCGGATGGGTTCGCCGCGGCGTGCGGGGCACGCCCGCCGCGGCGGTGCCGGATCGCGCTATTTCTTCTTGCGCGGTGCCAGCACCATGATCATCTGCCGTCCCTCCAGGCGCGGCATCTGCTCGACCTGGGCATGGGCCTCGAGGTCGTCGCGTACCCGCTCGAGCAGGCGCATGCCGATTTCCTGGTGGGTGATCTCGCGGCCGCGAAACCGCAGCGAGATCTTGGCCTTGTCACCGTCGTCCAGGAAGCGCTTCAGATTGCGCAACTTGATCTGGTAGTCGCCCTCGTCGGTGGCAGGCCGGAACTTGACTTCCTTGATCTGGATCTGCTTTTGCTTGAGCTTCGCCTCGTGGGAGCGTTTCTGCTCCTGGTACTTGAACTTGCCGTAGTCCATCAACCGGCATACCGGCGGCACGGCCGTGGCGGCAATCTCCACCAGGTCGACCCCGCGCTCCTCGGCCAGGCGCAAGGCCTCTCCGATGGACACGATACCCAGCGCCTCGTTCTCGTCGCCGCTCAGGCGGACCTCGGGCACGTTGATTTCACGGTTCAGGCGATGGGCCCTTTTTTCCGGGGCGTTGCGGCTCTGTAGCGTAGCGATGGTTCAGCCTTTCAAAGAATTCGTGAACGAGGGACAGGGTTCCCGCCGGCGCAGGCGCCGGCGTTCAACCAGCCTGAAGCGCGGAGAGCTCGGCGCGAACGCGCTGCTCGAACGCAGACAGGCTCAGGACGCCCAGATCCTGGTTGCCGCGCGCGCGCACCGCAACCGACTCGCTGGCACGTTCCTTGTCCCCCACCACGAGTAGGTAGGGAATCTTTTGCAACGAATGTTCCCGGATTTTATAACCGATCTTATCGCTGCGCAAATCAGACTCAACTCTAAGGCCTTGTTTTTGCAGTCTTTGCGCCACTTGGGCCGCATAGTCGGCCGAATCGTCGGTGATGCTCATCACCACCGCCTGTACCGGCGCGAGCCACAGCGGCATGGCGCCGGCATGGTGTTCGATGAGCATGCCGATGAAACGCTCCATCGAGCCGACGATGGCGCGATGCAGCATGACGGGCCGGCGCCGCGCGGACTGCTCGTCCACGTAGTTGGCGTCCAGGCGCTCGGGCATCATGAAGTCCACCTGCATCGTGCCCACCTGCCAGGCACGTCCGATCGAATCCTTCAGGTGGTACTCGATCTTCGGGCCGTAGAACGCACCTTCGCCGGGCAGTTCGGTCCAGCTCTCGACACCGCTGCCGCGCAGCGCGTCGCGCAGCGCCTGCTCGGCCTTGTCCCAGACCTCCTCGCTGCCGATGCGCTTTTCCGGGCGCAGCGCGATTTTCAGCGCGATGTCGGTGAACCCGAAATCCGCGTAGGTCTTCATGGCCTGGCCGTGAAAGGCCGCCACCTCGGACTCGATCTGCTGCTCGGTGCAGAAGATGTGCCCGTCGTCCTGGGTGAAGCCGCGCACGCGCAGCAGCCCGTGCAACGCGCCGGAAGGCTCGTTGCGGTGGCAGCCGCCGAACTCGCCGTAGCGCAGCGGCAGGTCGCGGTAGCTGCGCAGGCCGGCGTTGAAAATCTGCACGTGCCCGGGGCAGTTCATCGGCTTGAGCGCGTACTGGCGCTTCTCCGACTCGGTGAAGAACATGTTCTCCGCGTAGTTGTCCCAGTGGCCCGACCGCTTCCACAGGCTCACGTCCAGCACCTGGGGACCGCGCACCTCGTGGTAGCCGCTGTCGCGGTACACGCGGCGCATGTACTGCTCCACCGCCTGCCAGATCTGCCATCCCTTGGGGTGCCAGAAGGCCAGGCCGGGGGCCTCGTCCTGGAAATGGAACAGGTCGAGCTCGCGTCCCAGGCGACGATGGTCGCGCTTCTCGGCTTCTTCCAGGCGGTGCAGATAGGCGGCCTGCTCCTCCTTGCGCGCCCAGGCCGTGCCGTAGATGCGCTGGAGCTGCTCGTTGCGGTGGTCGCCGCGCCAGTAGGCGCCGGCCACCTTCATCAGCTTGAACACCTGAAGGCGTCCGGTGGAGGGCACGTGGGGGCCGCGGCACAGGTCGGTGAAGGAGCCTTCGGTGTACAGCGAAACGTCCTCGCCGGCCGGGATGTCGCGGATGATCTCGGCCTTGTAGCGCTCGCCCTGCCCTTCGAAGAAGGCCACGGCCTCGTCGCGCGGCACCACGCGGCGCTGCACGGGTTCGTCGCGCGCGGCGATCTGCGCCATGCGCTGCTCGATCGCGCTCAGGTCCTCGGGCGTGAACGGGCGCTTGTAGGCGAAGTCGTAGTAGAAGCCATCCTCGATCACCGGGCCGATGGTGACCTGCGCCTCGGGAAACAGTTCCTTGACGGCGTAGGCCAGCAGGTGGGCGGTGGAGTGGCGCAGCACCTCCAGGCCCTCCGGGTCCTTGGCGGTGACGATGCTCACGCGCACGTCCTGCCCGTCCTGCAGGCGGTGGCTGAGGTCGACCAGGCGGTCGTCCACCTTGGCGGCCAGCGCCGCCTTGGCCAGGCCGGGGCCGATGCTGGCGGCCACGTCGGCCAGGCTCAGCGGTTGTTCGTAACTGCGGCGCGATCCGTCGGGAAGCGTGATGGTGAGCATGGTGCGCTGGAAGCGGGCAACAAAAAAGTGCGGGCAAGCCGCACTTGTGTCTTTGCTACGCGTCGGAGTCCTGCGCGTGCGACGATCCGTACAGCCTGGTCGGGAGTTCAGGGCTCGCGACGAGTTCGCGCGGGCAGCGACAAACGGGGCTGGGCGTTCATGGGCACGGTGCCTGCAGTGCGGCTCTCACAATGCGGCCCGCATCGGGACCGGCGAAAAAATCTGGTAGGCGGTATTGGAATCGAACCAACGACCTCTTGCATGTCAAGCAAGCGCTCTAACCATCTGAGCTAACCGCCTGGAAACCGCAAATAGTAGCACGAGACAACCGATTCCAGGCAACTATTCCAGGCCCAGCGACGATGCGTTCAGCGCCTGCGCGCCAGTCGCACGCCCTGCACTTCGCGCAGCTGGCCCAGCGCCGACGACAGCGCCTCCAGGCCCGGCAGCTCGACGGTGAACATCATGTGCGCGGTATCGCCGCGGCTTTGGGTGCGCACGCCGATGACGTTGATCTTCTGCTTGGAGAACACCTCGGAGATATCGCGCAGCAGGCCGTGGCGGTCGCTGGCCTCGACCATCAGGTCCACCGCGTACACCCCGGAATCGCGCGCGCCCCAGGTCACCGGAATCACCCGCTCCGGATGGCGCTCGCGCAGATGCCGCGCGTTGCTGCAGTCGGCACGGTGCACCGACACACCACGCCCGCGGGTGACGAAGCCGCAGATGGCGTCGGGCGGCGCCGGCTTGCAGCAGCCGGCCAACTGGGTCAGCAGCGCGTCCACGCCCACCACGAGCACGCCGCCGGGCTGGGCCTTGGCGGCCCGCAACTCGAGTTGCGCGGAATCGGGCTGCGGCTCCTCGCCGCCACGCAGGAAGGTCTCGACCTGGCGCAGCGGAAGGCTTTCGCTGCCCACGCGCTCGAACAGATGCTCGGGGCTGCGCAGGCCGAGGCCGGTGGCGAGCTCCTGCAGGCTCATGCCGGTGCGCCCTTCGCGCTGCAGCAGCTTGTCCACCTGCGCGCGGCCCTGGGCGATGGTCTGCTCCAGCGCCTGGGCGTTGAACCAGGCGCGCACCTTGGCCCGCGCGCGCGCCGAGCGCAGAAAACCCAGTTCGGGGTTCAGCCAGTCGCGCGAGGGGCCGCCCTGCTTGGCGGCGACGATCTCCACCGTCTGCCCGCTGCGCAGCGGGGTGTTCAGCGGCAGCAGCGCGCCGTCGACCCGCGCGCCGCGGCAGCGGTGTCCCAGGTCGGTGTGCACCGCGTAGGCGAAGTCCACCGCGGTGCTGCCGCTTTCCAGCTCCAGGATGCGTGCCTGGGGTGTGAGCACGTAGACACGGTCGTCGAAGGGGTTGCCGGCCGCCGGCGCGGCCTGCGTGCCGCCGCCCGCGCCGCTCGCCTCGCCGGCCAGTTCGCCGCGCCAGGCGAGCAACTGGCGCGCCAGCGCCACCTTGGCGTCGAAGCTGGAGGCCGCCACGACGCCCTTGTAGCCCTGGACCCCGGCTTCCTTGTAGGCCCAGTGCGCCGCCACGCCCCGCTCGGCGTGCTCGTGCATGGCCTGGGTGCGGATCTGGATTTCCAGCGGCAGTTGGCGCGGACCGCGCACCACCGTGTGCAGAGACTGATAGCCGTTGGCCTTGGGGCGGGAGATGTAGTCGTCGTATTCGGCCTCCAGCGGGCTCCACAGCTGGTGCACCAGGCTCAGCGCCGCGTAGCACTGGTCGACGGTGGCGACCACCACGCGCAACGCCAGCAGGTCCATCACCTGGTCGAGCTGCAGGGACTTGCCCTGCATCTTGCGCCAGATGCTGTAGGCATGCTTGCGCCGCCCGCTCACCGCGGACTCGATGCCCTGCGCGCCCAGCGTCTCGCGCACGCGTTCGCTGGCCTGCGCGATCAGCGCCTCGTGCTCGGCGCCGCGGCGGCGCATCCAGTCGGCGATGCGCGCGTACTCGTCGGGGCGCTCCAGGCGGAAGGCCAGGTCCTCGATCTCCCACTTCACCTGCCACAGCCCGAGGCGGTTGGCCAGCGGCGCCCAGATCTGCAGCGAGGTGTGCACGAAGTCCTCGGGCGCGCCCTTGCCGGCCGCCGTGTAATAGCGCAGCGACTGCAGGCGCGACGCCAGGCGCAGCGGGATCACGCGCAGGTCCTCGGACATGGCCAGCAGCAACCGGCGCAGCATTTCGCGGTGGCGCGTGGAGGTGTCGGCCGCGCCGCCGGCGCCGGCCTGGCGCGCCTGCGTGAACACGCCCATCAGCTTGCGGCTTTCCATGGCCAGGCGGGCGTTGTCGCGCCCGAAGACCTTGGCCAGTTGCTCCTCGGGCTTGGACAACTGCCCGGCGGCCAGGCTGAGCCACGCCGCGGCGCGCGTGGCCTCGTCGGCACCGATGGCCGCGAGGATGGCCTGCACCGCATCGGCGTGCGGCAGCGCGGGCTCGCCGCTGTCGAGCAGCACCTCGGCCAGCAGCGGCGCGCTGAAGGCGCGGGCGCGCTGCGGCAGCGCCTCGTCGGCATCGGCGCCGCGCGCTGCCGCCGGCGGGTCCGTCGCTGCGGGGGATTTCGCGGGCCGGTTCATCGGGGGTGCACGGGAATTCGCATCCGGGGTCGAAGGGCGAGCGAGACCTCAGGCGGCCGCCATGTGTTCGAACAGGAAACGCCGCACCGGCTCGATCTGCTCCGGGCTCATCAGCGTCGGCGCATGGCCGACGCCGGGAATCTCCAGCCCCTGGGCGCAGGGCCCGCGCGCGCGCATGGCCTGCAGGGTACCGTCGCTCAGGATGTCCGAGCGCTCGCCGCGCAGCACCAGGGTCGGTGCCCGCACCGCGTCGTACAGGGCCCACATGGCCTGCTCGCCCGCGGCCAGTTGCGTGGCCGCGTCGGGCGCGGCCAGTTGCGCGAAGCCCTGCAGGATGGCCGGGTCGTAGTGCAGCAGCAGGCTGCCGTCGTCCTGCTCGACCAGCATGGGGCGCGACAGTTCCAGCCAGTCGGCGCGGCTGTGCGGGCCGAAGCCCTCCGAGACCGACCACAGGTAGTCGGCCGCCTCGTCCAGGCTGGCGAAGCGCATGCGCCTGGCCAGGCCGCCGGCGATGCGCCGCAGGCCCTGCTCGGCGATGGCCGGGCCGATGTCGTTGAGCACCAGGGCCTGCAGCGGGCTGTCGCGCAGGCCGCCCAGCGCGATGCCGATGAGCCCGCCCATGGACGTGCCCACCCAGCCCAGGCGACGCGCGCGCAGGCGGGCCAGCAGGGTGACCATGTCGGCCGCGTACTGGGGCACCTGGTAGAGCTCGGGGGCCAGCCACTGCGAGCGCCCGCGCCCGGCCACGTCGGGACACACCACGCGCAGGCGAGGACTCAGCGCGGCGGCCAGGCGGTCGAAATCGCGCCCCTGCCGCGACAGGCCGTGCACGCAGACCACCACGTCGGGGTTGTCCGGCTCGCCCCACTCCCAGTAGGCCATGCGATGCAGGCCTCCCGGATGCAGGCAGGAGACGGTTTCGAGGCGGGGCTGGCGAGGATCGGCCATGGGTTCGGGCGCCGTCGGAGCGGCTGCAGGTACGATGCGTCAGTTGCAGTTTAGGCCCGCGCCGGGGCATGCACGAACACCCCGAGCGCCCACGAGATTCGCGTTCATGCTTCGAACTCCCTACGAGGACCTGCTGCGCACGGTGCTGCGCGACGGCGTCGACAAATCCGACCGCACCGGCACGGGCACGCGCAGCCATTTCGGGGCCCAGTTGCGCTTCGACCTGCGCGAGGGCTTTCCGCTGGTGACCACCAAGCGGGTGCATTTCAAGAGCGTCGCGGTGGAACTGCTGTGGTTCCTGCGCGGGGACAGCAACGTCGCCTTCCTGCACGAGCATGGCGTGAGCATCTGGGACGAATGGGCCGACGCGCAGGGCGAACTTGGGCCGGTGTACGGCGTGCAGTGGCGCTCCTGGCCGACCGCCGACGGCGGCCACGTGGACCAGATCACGCAATTGATCCAGGGCCTGCGCAGCCAGCCGGATTCGCGTCGCCACCTGGTCAGCGCCTGGAACGTGGGCGAGGTCTCGCGCATGGCGCTGCCGCCCTGCCACGTGATGTTCCAGTTCTACGTCGCGCCGGCGAAGCCGGGCGAGGCGCCGCGCCTGAGCTGCCAGCTCTACCAGCGCAGCGCCGACCTGTTCCTGGGCGTGCCCTTCAACATCGCCAGCTATGCGCTGCTCACCCACATGGTGGCCGAGCAATGCGGCTTCGACGTGGGCGAGTTCATCTGGACCGGCGGCGACTGCCACATCTACCACAACCATTTCGAACAGGTGCGCCTGCAGTTGTCGCGCCCGCCGTTCGAGCCGCCGCGCCTGCGCCTGCGCCGCCGCCCGGCCAGCGTGTTCGACTACGAACTCGACGATTTCGAACTCATCGACTACCGGCATCATCCGGCGATCAAGGCGCCGGTGGCCGTCTGACACCCGCGAGGCCACCATGTCCCCATCCGCCCCCGGCACCCGCGTCAGCCTCATCGCCGCGGTCGCGCGCAACCGCGTGATCGGCCGCGACAACGCGCTGGTCTGGCACATCCCGGCCGATCTCGCGCATTTCAAGAAGGTCACCCACGGTCACCCGATCGTCATGGGGCGCAGGACCTGGGAATCCATCGGCCGCCCCCTTCCCGGGCGCCGCAACCTGGTGCTCACGCGCCAGGAAGGCTGGAGCGCGCAGGGCGCCGAGCCGGTGGCCTCGCTGCGGGAAGCGCTCGACCTGTGCGTGGAGGCCCCGGAGGTGTTCGTGATCGGCGGCGCGCAGATCTACGAGCAGGCGCTGCCGCTGGCGCAGCGCCTGTGGCTGACCGAGATCGACGCCGAGGCGCAGGGAGACGCCCTCTTCCCGCCGTGGCCGCGCGAGAGCTTCGAGCAGATCAGCCGCGAGCACCACGACGCGCAACCGGGCATCCCGGCCTTCGACTTCGTGCTCTACGAGCGTCGCGCCCACGCCTGAGGCGGCTGCGGGCGCGGCCGCGTCGCGGGCGTTCAGCTGCCCGCGACGGTCATCGACTCCAGCAGGATCGAGCCGGTGCGCCGGCTGCCGCTGACGTGCACGTCGGCACCCACCGCGCGAATGCCCAGCAGCATGTCGCGCAGGTTGCCCGCCACCGTGATTTCATGCACGGGATGACGGATCTCCCCGCCCTCGACCCAGAAGCCCATGGCGCCGCGCGAATAGTCGCCGGTGACGTAGTTGATGCCGTGGCCGATGAGCTCGATGACGAACAGGCCGCGGTCGAGCTTGCGCAGCATCTGCGCCAGATCGTCGCCTGGACGGGTGAGCCGGCTGCTCAGGCTCAGGTTGTGCGAGCCGCCGGCGTTGCCGGTGGTGGGCATTCCCAGCTTGCGTCCCGAGTAGGTCGACAGGAAGTAGCCTTCCAGCACGCCTGCGCGCACCACGCGGCGCTTGCTGGTGCGCACGCCCTCGTCGTCGAAGGGCGCGCTGCCCATGCCGTCGGCCACGCCCGGGTCCTCCATCAGGTCCAGGTGCGGAGCCAGCACCTGCTTGCCGAGCTGGTCGACCAGGAAGGAGGCCTTGCGGTACAGGGTTCCGCCGCTGGCCGCGTGCACCAGCGAGCCGATCAGCCCGGCGGCCAGCGGCGCCTCGAACAGCACCGGATACTGGCCGGTGGGAATCTTGCGCGCGCGCAGGCGCGACAGCGAGCGCTCGGCGGCGTAGCGCCCCAGCGCCTCGGGGTCCGCCAGCCGGGTCGCGTCGCGATGGCTGCTCCACCAGTAGTCGCGTTGCATGTCGTTGCCGCGCCCGGCGATGGGCACGCACGACAGGCTGTGGCGGCTGCTCGCATAGCCGTTGCTGAAGCCCCGGCTGTTGGCCAGCAGGAAGTGCATGTGCTGCGCGGACACCGAGGCGCCCTCGCTGTTGCGGATGCGCCGGTCGGTGGCGAAGGCCGCGTCCTCGGCGCGACGCGCCAGCTCCACGGCCTGCTCGACGCTGGGGTCCCAGGGGTGGTACAGCCGCGGGTCGCGCGTGCGCCCGGCCAGCAGCTCGGGCTCGGGCAGGCCGGCGCAGTCGTCCTCGGCGGTGTAGCGCGCGATGTCGAAGGCCGCGCGCACGGTGCTGCGGATGGCCTTCGCGGAGAAGTCCGAGGTGCTCGCGTGGCCGCGGCGCTGCCCGGCGTAGACGGTGACGTCCAGCCCCTTGTCGGTGTTGTGCTCGACCTGCTCGACGCGCCCGAGGCGCACGTTGACGCTCAGGCCCTGGCCCTCGGAGACCTCGACCGCCGCGTCGCTGGCGCCGGCTTCGCGCGCTTCGCGCAGGGCCAGCGCCGCGAGTTCCTGGAAATCGGATGGAGAGTATGCGAAATGACCCACGGAAGACCTGATGGTTGGAAGGATGGAAAACACGACCGCGCCATGGCGCCGCGCCGCGTCCTGCGACCCGCCCGATAATACGGGCCCATGAAATCGCCCACATTCTCCCGCGGCGCCGCGCCGGCCGCCGACGAGGTCGCCGGCCGCGACCCGAACGAGCCGCCGAGCAAGAGCCAGCGCAAGCGCGACATGCTGGAACTGCAGCAACTGGGCGAAAGCCTGGCCCAGCTGCCGCGCGCGCGCATCGACGTGCTGGACGTGCCCGAGGCCCTGCGCGACGCGTTGCGCGAATGGGCTCGGCTGCGCAGTTTCGAGGGCAGGCGCCGGCATGCGCAGTACATCGGCAAGCTCATGCGCAAGGTCGACCCCGAACCGTTGCGCCAGGCGCTGCTGGAGGCCACCGGCGAGAGCCGCGCCGCGGTGGCGCGTCTGCACCAGCTCGAGGACTGGCGCGAACGCCTGCTCGCCGACGACGCGGCGCTGGCCGAGCTGGTCCGGGAATACCCCGGCGCGGCCGTGCAGGAGCTGCGCCAGTGCATACGCGCGGCGCGCGCCGAGCGCGCCGCCGGCAAGCCCCCGCGCCAGTACCGCCTGCTGTACCAGCATCTCAAGCAACTCCTGCTGCCCGACGCCACGGGCGGGGATTCCACCCACGACGACACCGACGACCATGACGACGCCCTCCTCTCCGACTGAGGCCCCGCAGGCCCCCCCCGATGCGGTGCACATCGGGCTGGTGTCGATCAGCGACCGCGCCTCCAGCGGCGTGTACGCCGACCAGGGCCTGCCCTCGCTGCGCGAATGGCTGCAGCGCGCGCTGCGCAATCCCCTGCGATTCAGCGAACGCCTGATCCCCGACGAGCGCGAAGGCATCGCCGCCGCGCTGCGCGAGCTGGTGGACGGGAGCGGCTGCGACCTCGTGCTGACCACCGGCGGCACGGGCCCCGCCCCCCGCGACGTCACGCCGGAGGCGACCGCCGACGTGGCGGACCGGGTGCTGCCGGGCTTCGGCGAGGAAATGCGACGCATCAGCCGGCATTTCGTGCCCACGGCCATCCTGTCGCGCCAGCTGGGCGTGATCCGCGGCAAGGCGCTGATCCTCAACCTGCCGGGCCAGCCCAAGTCGATCCGCGAGACCCTGGAAGGCCTGCGCGACGCCGAGGGCAAGCTGCAGGTGCAGGGCGTGTTCGCCGCCGTGCCCTACTGCGTGGACCTGATCGGCGGGCCCTACCTGGAAACCGACCCGGAGGTCTGCCAGGCCTTCCGGCCCAAGTCCGCGCAGCGCCCGCCGCGCGCCTGATCGCCGCGGACCGGGCAGGCCCGCGCGCTCCGGCGCGCACGCCGGGCGCCGCGGCTCACAGCAGGCGCAGCAATTCGCCGGGATGGTCCAGCACGTGCTGGGCGCCCCAGTCGCGCGAGGCCTGCGGGCCGCCGTAGCCGTAGGCGGCGGCCGCCGCGTCCATGCCGGCGGCGAGCGCCGCCTGCACGTCGCGCAGGTCGTCGCCCACGTACAGGCAGCCGGCCGGGTCGATGCGCAGCGCGGCCGCGGCGTGCAGCAGCGGATCGGGCGCCGGCTTGGCGCGCGCGGTGGTGTCGCCGCTGACCACGCAGCCGGGCGGCGCGCCCAGGTCGAGCCGGCTCAGCAGCGCATCGGTGTAGCGCGCGAGCTTGTTGGTGACGATGCCCCAGGGAATGGCACGGCGCCGCAGCTCGCGCAGCAGCGACTCGATGCCGTCGAAGGGGCGCGTGAGCACGCAGATGGAGGCTTCGTAGTTGGCCAGGAATTCCTCGCGCAGGGAGCTCCAGTCGGGGTCCTGGGGCTGCGCGCCCAGGCCGACCTGCAACAGCCCGCGCGCGCCGTGCGAGGCCATCGGGCGCAGCTGCTCCAGCGGCAGCGCGGCCATCGCGCGCCGCCGGCGCATGCGATTGAGCGCCTCGGCGAGGTCGGGCGCGGTGTCGGCCAGCGTGCCGTCCAGGTCGAACAGCACGCTGCGGTAAGGGGCGCGCGACGCGGCCGGGGCACTTCGCGCCAGGGTGTTCATGCCCCAGTCGCGGCCGCAGCGTCGGGACGCCGGCAGGCCAGGAAGTAGTTCACGTCCACGCGCGAGCCCATGCGCCAGCCTCCCCGCAGCACATCGGGCTCCAGGCCGCGGAATTCCACCGCGTCCAGGCCGGCCTCGCGCGCCCAGCCCGCCAGTTCGCTGGGGCGCAGGAAGCGCGCGTACTCGTGGGTGCCGCGTGGCAGCAGGCGCAAAAGGTACTCGGCGCCGACGATGGCCAGCGCGAAGGACTTCAGGTTGCGGTTGATGGTGGAAAAGAACACCCGCCCGCCGGGACGCACCAGTTGCGCCGCCGCGCGCACCACGGAATCGGGCCTGGGCACGTGCTCGAGCATTTCCATGCAGCACACCAGATCGAAGCCGGCCGGCCGCTCGGCGGCGAGCTGTTCGGCGCTGATGAGTTCGTAGTTCAGCTCCAGCGAGCGTTCCAGCGCGTGCATGCGCGCCACCTTCAACGCGCGCTCGGCCAGGTCGATGCCGGTGACCCGCGCGCCGCGCTCGGCCAGCGCCTCGGACAGGATGCCGCCGCCGCAGCCGATGTCCAGCGCACGCGCGCCTTCCAGCCGGACATGCGAGGCGATCCAGTTCACGCGCAGGGGATTGATGTCGTGCAGGGGCTTGAACTCCCCGTCCAGGTCCCACCAACGGTGGGCGGCGCCGGCGAACTTGTTCAGTTCCGCCGCGTCCGAATTGGTGTGCATGGTCGTTGCCGTCATGGCGTGCCGCTCCGCGGATGGCATTGTGGCACCGATCGGAAACCCCGGCCGCATGGCCGCGGGTCCCGGGCGTCCCACAGGGCCGAAAAAAAACCCCGCCATGGCGGGGTCGCACCGGCCGCGCACCGCGCGGCCGGGTGGTCTTGCCCGGATCTTACTGCTGTTGATCCGGTTGCTTCATCACGGTGTGGGTGCCGACGATCTCGACCACCGCACGGCGGTTCGGAGCCTGGCAGGCCACGCGGGCCTTGAAGGTGCCGTGGCAGCTCTTCGGATCCACGCGGAAGTCGGTCTTGCCCTTGCCTTCGATGTAGATCTTGTCGGCGGGGATGCCCTGGCTCACCAGGTATTCCTTGACCGCCATCGCGCGACGCTGCGACAGCTTCAGGTTGTACTTGACCGGGCCGAAGCTGTCCGTGTAGCCGGTGGAGATCACGGTTTCCAGGTTCACTTCCTTGATCTTCTGGGCCAGCTCGTCCAGGGCCTGCTTGCCGGCGGGCAGCAGCACCGACTTGTCGAAGTTGAAGAAGGCGTCGGCCGAGTAGGTGATCTTCTCGCTGGTGGGCACCGGCACGGGCGCCGGGGCCGGGGCGGGAGCGGGAGCGGGTTGCGCGACCGGGGCCGGGGCGGCGGCCTTGGCCACGATGGCGCCGTCGCAGCCGGCGGCGGCGGTGGCGGGGGTCCAGAAGTTATCGCGCCAGCACAGATTGCCGGTGCCGTCGCGCCAGGTCTGGCCGAACGGGCTGACCCAGTTGTTCACGTCGGGCGAGCCTTGGGCGAAAGCCGCGCTGCTGCAAGCGGCCAGGGCAGCGACGACCAGGAGTTTTCCGAATTTTTGGGTCTTGATCATGTTGTATCTCTCCAAAGTTGGGACCACCTGCCTATCGTACCCGTGGGGATCCAGGCATGGGAGGGATTACCCCACCCCTGGACGGGTTCGCGGCCACATCTGCGTCGCTATTCTGCCACATCGCCCCCCGCAAAAGCAGCGTCTGATGCGAAACCTGCGCGATTGGCGCGTTGCGCCCTCGGCACCCCCGCGCCCCGGGGAGCCGGCGGCGCGCGCTGTTACCATGGAATGCTTGATTTTCGAAGCGCGCGCCCGGGGCACGCCTGCCTTGGCGCCGGCTCGGCGCTCCACCCAGGTCCAGCATGTCCGTCTACGCCAAAGAAACCCTTCCAGTCAGCCTGGAAGAAGAGATGCGTCGTTCCTACCTCGATTACGCGATGAGCGTGATCGTCGGCCGTGCCCTCCCAGACGTGCGCGACGGCCTCAAGCCGGTGCACCGGCGCGTGCTGTTCGCGATGCACGAGCTGTCCAACTCCTGGAACCGGCCCTACAAGAAATCGGCTCGTATCGTCGGCGACGTGATCGGTAAATACCATCCGCACGGCGACCAGTCGGTGTACGACACCATCGTGCGCATGGCGCAGGATTTCTCCCTGCGCTACATGCTGGTGGACGGCCAGGGCAATTTCGGCTCGGTCGACGGCGATAACGCCGCGGCGATGCGTTATACGGAAATCCGCCTGGCCAAGATCGCCCACGAGATGCTGGCGGACATCGACAAGGAAACCGTCGATTTCGGCCCCAACTACGACGGTTCCGAGCAGGAGCCGCTGGTGCTGCCGGCGCGCATTCCCAACCTGCTGCTCAACGGCTCGGCGGGTATCGCGGTGGGCATGGCCACCAACATTCCCCCGCACAACCTGGGCGAGCTCATCGACGGCTGCCAGCATCTGCTGCGCCATCCCGACGCCGACGTCGAGACCCTGATGCAGTTCATCCCGGCCCCCGACTTCCCCACCGCCGGCATCATCTACGGCCTGTCGGGGGTGCGCGAGGCCTACCGCACCGGGCGCGGGCGCGTGGTGATGCGCGCGCGCTGCCATTTCGAGGACATCGACCGCGGCCAGCGCCAGTCGATCATCGTCGACGAACTGCCCTACCAGGTCAACAAGCGCACCCTGCTCGAGCGCATCGCCGAGCTGGTGCGGGAAAAGAAGATCGAGGGCATCAGCCACATCCAGGACGAGTCCGACAAGTCGGGCATGCGCGTGGTCATCGAGCTCAAGCGCGGCGAGATGGCCGAGGTGGTGCTCAACAAGCTGTACAAGCAGACCCAGCTGCAGGACACCTTCGGGGTGAACATGGTGTGCCTGGTCGACGGCCAGCCGCGCCTGCTCGACCTGCGCCAGATGCTGCAGGCCTTCCTGCAGCACCGGCGCGAGGTGATCACGCGGCGCAGCGTGTACGAACTGCGCAAGGCGCGCGAGCGCGGCCACGTGCTCGAAGGCCTGGCGGTGGCGCTGGCCAACCTGGACCGCATGATCGAGCTGATCAAGTCGGCCCCCACCCCGCCCGTGGCGCGCGAGCAGCTGCTGGCCGAGGTCTGGGCGCCGGGCGAGGCCCGCGCCATGCTGGCGCGCGTGGAGGGCTCGGCGAAGGACTTCCAGCCCGCCGACCTGGATGCGCGCTTCGGGCTGAAGGAAGACGGCTACCGCCTGTCCGAGACCCAGGCGCAGGAGATCCTGCAGATGCGCCTGCAGCGCCTGACCGGGCTGGAGCAGGACAAGATCGTGCAGGAGTACAAGGAGGTCATGGGCCAGATCGCCGACCTGCTGGACATCCTGGCGCGCCCGGAACGCATCACCCGCATCATCGCCGACGAGCTGACCGCGCTGAAGACGGAATTCTCCGACGCCCGGCGCTCGAGCATCGAGCCCAACGCCACCGAACTGGACGTCGAGGACCTGATCGCCCCGCAGGAGATGGTGGTGACCATCTCCCACGTGGGCTACGTGAAGAGCCAGCCGGTGCTGGAGTACCGCGCACAGCGCCGCGGCGGCCGCGGCAAGCTGGCCAGCGGCACCAAGGAAGACGACTGGATCGACCAGCTGTTCGTGGCCAACACCCACGACATGCTGCTGTGCTTCTCCAACCGCGGTCGCGTGTACTGGATGAAGGTCTACGAGGCGCCGCAGGGCGGGCGCGGATCGCGCGGACGCCCGCTGGTCAACCTGTTCCCGCTGGCCGAGGGCGAGAAGATCACCGCGGTGCTGCCGGTGAAGACCTTCGACGAGGAGCATTTCGTGTTCATGGCCACCGCGCAGGGCACGGTGAAGAAGACCCCGCTGTCGGCCTTCGCCAACCGGCGCAGCGCCGGCATCATCGCCTGCGCGCTGGACGACGACGACTACCTGGTGGGCGTGGCCATCACCGACGGCAAGCACGACGTCATGCTGTTCTCCGACGCTGGCAAGGCCGTGCGCTTCGACGAGGAGGACGTGCGCCCGATGGGCCGCGAGGCGCGCGGCGTGCGCGGCATGAACCTGGAGTCGGGCCAGAACGTGATCGCCATGCTGGTGGCCGAGGACGAGACCCAGAGCGTGCTCACCGCCACCGAGAACGGCTTCGGCAAGCGCACGCCGATCACCGAGTACACCCGCCACGGCCGCGGCACCAAGGGCATGATCGCGATCCAGACCAGCGAGCGCAACGGCAAGGTGGTGGCGGCCTGCCTGGTGCGGGGCGACGACGAGATCATGCTCATCACCGACACCGGCGTGCTGGTGCGCACCCGGGTGGCCGAGATCCGCGAACTGGGCCGCGCCACGCAGGGCGTCACGCTGATCGCGCTCGACGAAGGCGCGCTGCTCATCGGCGTGCAACGGGTGGCCGAATCGGATCCCCAGGTGATCGGCGCCGAAGGCGACGCCGCGCCGGAGGGCAACGGCGATGCCGGCGCAGAGGCGAACGGAGACGCGGATGCCTGATCGACGCCCGTACAACTTCTCCGCCGGCCCGGCGACCATGCCGGAGGAGGTGCTGCGCCAGGCCGCCGAGGAGATGCTGGACTGGCAGGGCACGGGCATGAGCGTGATGGAGATGAGCCATCGCGGCGAAGCCTTCGGACGCATCATCCACCAGGCCGAATCGGATCTGCGCCAGCTGCTGGGGGTGCCTTCCGACTACGCGGTGCTGTTCATGCAGGGCGGCGCGCTGGCGCAGAACGCGCTGATCCCGCTGAACCTGTCGCGCGGCGGTCGCGCGGACTACGTGGTCACCGGCTCCTGGTCGGCCAAGAGCGAGCGCGAGGCGCGCAGGTTCTGCGACGTGCACGTGGCCGCGATGCCCGAAGGCGGCTTCGTGGACATTCCGTCGCCGGCATCGTGGCAGGTGCGCGAGGACGCCGCCTACCTGCACTACTGCGGCAACGAGACCATCGACGGCGTGGAGTTCGCCGACGTGCCCACGGGCTTCGCGCCGCCGCTGGTGGCCGACATGTCCTCGAGCATCCTGTCGCGCCCGCTGGACGTCGCGGCCCACGGCTGCGTGTACGCCGGCGCGCAGAAGAACATCGGCCCGGCCGGGGTGACCCTGGTGATCGTGCGCCGGGACCTGCTGGGCCACGCCCTGCCCTTCTGTCCGAGCGCCTTCGACTACGCCGTGGCCGACGCCAACGGCTCCATGTACAACACCCCGCCGACCTATGCCATCTACATGGCCGGGCTGGTGCTGCAGTGGATCGCCCGCCAGCGCGAGGGCGAGCTGCACGGCCTGGCGGCGGTGACCGAGCGCAACCGGCGCAAGGCGGCCATGCTGTACGAGTGCATCGACGCATCGTCGCTGTACGTCAACCGCGTGGCGCCCGCGGTGCGCTCGCGCATGAACGTGCCCTTCCAGTTGCGCGACACGTCGCTGGACGCGGCCTTCCTGGACGGCGCGCGCCAGCGCGGACTGCTGCAGCTCAAGGGCCACAAGTCGGTGGGCGGCATGCGCGCGAGCATCTACAACGCGATGCCCGAGGCCGGCGTGCGCGCGCTGGTCGACTATCTGCGCGACTTCGAGCGCAGCCACTGAACCCGCGGCGCGGGCCCGCGCCGATCCGCCCCAGCATGAGCTCAGACACCGTCCTCCATCCCCTGCGCGACCAGATCGACGCGATCGATCGCGAAATCCTCGAACTGCTCAGCCGCCGCGCGCGCCTGGCGCAGGAAATCGGCGCCCACAAGCACAGGCTGGGCATGCCGGTGTTTCGTCCCGAGCGCGAGCTGGCGGTGGTACGCAAGGTGCAGCAGGCCAACCCCGGCCCGCTGCTCGATGCCGGCCTGGCGGCGGTGTGGACCGAGATCATGTCGGCCTGCCGCGCCCTCGAGGGCCTGCAACGCGTCGCCTACCTGGGCCCGGAAGGCACCTATACCGAGTTGGCGGCGCGCCGCTTCTTCGGGTCGAGTTGCGAACTTCTGCCCTGCTCCGACCTCGACGAGGTGTTCCGCAGCCAGCTCGGCGGCGGCGCCAGCCACGCGGTGGTCCCGGTGGAGAATTCCACCGAGGGCGCCGTGGCTCGCACGCTGGACCTGCTGCTGGCGCAGCCGGCGCATCTGTGCGGCGAGATCAGCCTGCCCATCCACCACAACCTGCTGCGTCTGCGCGAGGATACGCAGGGCGTGCGCGCGGTGCTCGCGCATCCGCAGGCCCTGTCGCAATGCAGGCTGTGGCTGGATGCGCACCTGCCGGGCGTGGAACGTCGCGCCGTGGCCAGCAACGCCGAGGCGGCGCGCCTGGCCGCGCAGGACGAGACCCTGGCGGCCATCGCCGGCGAACACGCGGCGGGGTTGTACGGCCTGCGCCTGGCGGCCTCGCACATCCAGGACGAGGTCGGCAACCGCACCCGCTTCGTGGTGCTGGGAGCCGAGACCCCGGCGCCCAGCGGCCGCGATCGCACCAGCCTGATCCTGGCCGTGCCCAACGTGGCCGGCGCGGTCGTGGCCATGCTGCGCCCGCTGGCCGAGCACGGCGTGAGCATGACCCGCTTCGAGTCGCGCCCGGCGCGCTCGGGGGCCTGGGAGTACATGTTCTACGTCGACCTGGAAGGCCACGCGGACGACCCGCCTGTGGCCGCCGCGCTGCAGGCGCTGCGCGCGCACTGCGCCTTTTTCAAGAACCTGGGTTCCTACCCGATCCGCCAGGACTGATCGCCCGGTCCTGCCCATCCGCTTCGAGCATCCGCCATGTCCAACGTCGCCCGTTCCTCCACCGACTGGGGCACCGAATCGGTGCGCAGCATCAACCCCTACGTCGGCGGCCGCCCGATTTCCGAGGTCGCCCGCGAATTCGGGCTCGCCCCCGAGTCCATCGTCAAGCTGGCCTCCAACGAGAACCCGCTGGGCATGTCCCCGGCCGCGCGCCAGGCCATGCTCGACGCCGCGCTGGAGGCCCCGCGCTACCCCGACAACGACGCCTTCGAACTGCGTGGGGCGCTGGCGCGGCATCTCGGCGTGGACCCGTCGTGGATCGTGCTGGGCCACGGTTCCAGCGACATCCTGGAAATGGCCGCGCGCGCGCTGCTGGCCGAGGGCGATTCCTGCGTGTACTCCCAGTACGGTTTCGTGGTCTACGCCTCGGCGGTGCAGCAGCGCGGCGCGCGGCACATCGTCGTGCCGGCGAAGGATTACGGGCACGACCTGCCGGCCATGGCGGCGGCCATCGAGGCCTCGACCCGGCTGGTGTACGTGGCGAACCCGAACAACCCCACCGGCACGCTGGCCAGCCCGGCGCAGATCGAGGAGTTCGTGCGCAGCGTGCCCGAGCGGGTGGTGATCGTGCTGGACGAGGCCTACGTCGAGTACCTGGATCCCTCGCTGCAGGGAGCCAGCCTGGAACTGCTGCGCCGCCACCCCAACCTGGTGGTCTCGCGCACCTTTTCCAAGGCCTACGGGCTGGCCGGCCTGCGCATCGGCTATTGCGCCGTGCATCCCGCGCTGGGCGACGTGCTCAACCGCGTGCGTTCGGCCTTCAACACCAGCAACCTGGCCCAGGCGGCGGCACTGGCGGCGCTGCGCGACCAGGAGTTCGTGCGCCGTTCCTCCGAGCTCAACCGGGCGGGAATGCGCCAGCTGGAGGCCGGCATCGACCAGCTCGGACTGGAGCGCGTGCCTTCGCACGGCAACTTCCTGCTGGTGCGGGTCGGCGACGACGACAAGGCCGGCTCGCGCGTGGCGCGCGCGATGCTGGCGCAGGGCGTGATCGCCCGCCCGGTGGACAACTACGGGCTCGGCTCGTGGCTGCGCATCTCCGTGGGCACCGAAGCGGAGAACCGCAGTTGCCTGGCCGCGCTGGGCAAGGCCGTGGCCTGAGGCGGAGCATGGCTTCGCGCAAACCCGCCCCGCGCCCGGCGACGCCCGAGCCGGGCGCGCTGACGCCCCAGTTCCGCCGCCTCGCGGTGCTCGGCGTCGGCCTGCTCGGCGGTTCCTTCGCGTTGGCCGCCAAGCGCGCCGCGCTGGCGCGCGAGGTGGTCGGCTACAGCAAGTCCCCGTCGACCATCCAGGCGGCCATCAAGGCCGGCGTGATCGACCGCGGCGCCGACTCGGCGCTGCAGGCGGCCACCGGTGCCGACCTGGTGGTGCTGGCCGTGCCGGTGGGCGCGATCGGCCCGCTGCTGCGCCAGATCCGGCTCGGCCTGAACGACAGCGCGCTGCTGCTGGACGTGGGCAGCACCAAGACCGACGTCGCCGAAGCCGCGCTGCAGGCGCTGGGGGACGCCGCGCGCCAGTTCGTGCCCTGCCACCCGATCGCCGGCAGCGAGCGCAGCGGCGTGCAGCACGCGCAGGTCGACCTGTTCGACGGACGCCGCGTGGTGGTCACGCCGCTGGAGGCCAATCCGGCGCGCTTCGTCGACGCCGCCACGCAGGTCTGGGAGGCGCTGGGCGGAGTGGTCTCGGTGATGAGCCCGCACGAGCACGACGCCGCCTTCGCCGCGGTCAGTCACCTGCCCCACCTGCTGGCCTTCGCCTTCGTCTATGCCATCGCGCGGCAACCCCAGGGCTCGAGCTTCCTGCAATTGGCGGGGCCGGGTTTCCGCGATTTCACCCGCATCGCCGGCAGCGACCCGACGATGTGGCGGGACGTGTTCCAGGCCAACTCGGCCGAAGTGCTGCAGCAGCTGCAGATGTTCAAGCAGGCGGTGGCCGGTTTCGAGGCGCAATTGCGTCAGGGCAACTGGACCGTGCTCGAATCCCTCATCCGACAGGCCAGTCAGTCGCGCCGGGACTGGGCCTCCCCCTCTCCCGCCGATGACGCGACCTGAATACCTCGACCTGCCGCCCCTGATCGGCGCCGCCGGCAGCGTGCAACTGCCCGGCTCGAAAAGCATTTCCAACCGCGTGCTGCTGCTGGCCGCGCTGGCCGAGGGCCCCGTCGAATTGCCGGGGCTGCTGGATTCGGACGACACCCGGGTGATGCTGGACGCGCTGCGCGCGCTGGGCGTGCGCGTGCAGGGGCGCGCGGGCTCGTCCGATGCTCCGGTGTTGGTGCATGGCTGCGGCGCCCGCCTCGGACGCGGCCCGGCCGAACTGTTCCTGGGCAACGCCGGCACCGCGGTGCGTCCGCTGACCGCCGCGCTCGCCGTGCTGGGCGGGGACTATGTGCTGCGGGGCGTGCCGCGCATGCACGAACGCCCGATCGGCGACCTGGTGGAAGCCTTGCGCGCCATGGGGTGCACCGTGGACTACCTGGGCCAGCCGGGCTACCCCCCGCTGCGCATCGGCAACGGCCGTCCGCGCGTCGACGCGCCCCTGCGGGTGCGCGGCGACGTCTCCAGCCAGTTCCTCACCGCCCTGCTGCTGGCCTTGCCGCTGCTGTCGGGCGAGCACGACATCGAGGTGCAGGTCGAGGGCACGCTGATCTCGCGCCCCTACGTGGCGCTCACGCTGGCGCTGCTGCAGCGCTTCGGCGTGCAGGTGCGCAACCACGACTGGCAGCGTTTCGTGGTGCCCGCCGGCAGCCGCCTGCGCAGCCCGCGCCGGCTGCCGGTCGAGGGCGACGCCTCCTCGGCCTCCTATTTCCTCGCCGCGGGCGCGCTGGGCGGGCTGCACGGACAGGGCGGCCCGGTGCGCGTGCTCGGCGTGGACGCCGACAGCCTGCAGGGCGACGTCGAATTTGCGCGCGTGCTCGAGGGCCTGGGGGCCGACATCGCCTGGGGCGACGGCTGGATCGAGGCGCGCGGCCTGCGCGAAGGACGCGCGTGCCTGGCCGGCGGCGACATCGACTGCCTGGCCATCCCGGACGCCGCGATGACCCTGGCGGTCACGGCGCTGTTCGCCGATTCCCCCACCCTGCTGCGGGGCATCGGCAGCTGGCGGGTGAAGGAGACCGACCGCATCCACGCCATGCACACCGAGCTCGCCAAGCTGGGCGCGCGCGTGGAGTCCGGCGACGACTGGCTGCGGGTATGGCCGCTGGCCGACGCCGACTGGCGCAGCGCCAGCATCGCCACCTACGACGACCACCGCATGGCCATGTGCTTCTCGCTGGCCAGCTTCGGCCCGGCCGACCTGCGCATCGAGGACCCCGCCTGCGTGGGCAAGACCTTCCCCGGCTACTTCGAGGCCTTCGCGCGGGTGGCGCGCCCGGTGCCGGTACTGGCCATCGACGGCCCCACCGCCTCCGGCAAGGGCACGCTGGCGGCCCGCCTGGCCGAGCGTCTGGGCTGGCATGTGCTGGATTCCGGCAGCCTGTACCGGGCCACCGCGCTGTGCGCGATGCGCCAGGGCGTGGCGCTCGACGACGAGGCCGGGCTGACCGGGCTGGCGCGGCGCCTGCCGGTGTCCTGGCGCGACGGCGCGACCCTGCTCGACGGCGTCGACGTGAGCCGCGAATTGCGCAGCGAGCAGGTGGGCAACGCGGCTTCCGCGATCGCCCCGCTGCCCCGGCTGCGCGAGGCCCTGCTGGGCCTGCAGCGCGCGCAACGCCGCGCCCCGGGCCTGGTGGCCGACGGCCGCGACATGGGCACCGTGGTGTTTCCCGACGCCCGGCTGAAGGTATTCCTGGTGGCCAGCGCCCGCACCCGCGCGGAGCGCCGGGTTAAGCAATTGATTTCCCAGGGCATTTCGACTACACTACAAGATGTTTTGCGCGACCTTGAATCGCGCGACGCGCGCGATGCCTCGCGCAGCGTCGCGGCGATGGCGGCCGCGCAGGATGCGTTGCCGCTGGACAACGCGGAGCTGGACGTCGAGCAGACGGTGGCCCGCGTGTTGCAGTGGTGGCGCGAACGTACCTGAGCACGGCGCGCAACGCGCGTGCCCAGGCCTTGCCACGAACCCCGCGGGGCCCCCCGCGGACGAGAAAGTCATCCATGTCTGTCAACCCCAGCGCCAGCACGTCTGGCGAATCCTTCGCCGCCCTGTTCGAGGAATCGCTCA
>JAJZUV010000009.1 GCA_021848345.1 Pseudomonadota bacterium
CTTTGCTTTTTCAGGAGTCGCCTCTCATGATGGTGCTTTATTCCGGCACGACCTGCCCGTTCTCGCAGCGTTGCCGTTTCGTGCTGTTCGAAAAGGGCATGGATTTCGAGATCCGTGACGTCGACCTGTTCAACAAGCCCGAGGACGTCAACGTCATGAATCCCTACGGCCAGGTTCCCATCCTGGTCGAGCGCGATCTGATCCTGTACGAATCGAACATCATCAACGAGTACATCGACGAGCGCTTCCCGCACCCGCAGCTGATGCCGGGCGACCCGGTGGCTCGCGCGCGCGTGCGCCTGTTCCTGTTCAACTTCGAGAAGGAACTGTTCGTGCACGTGGGCACGCTGGAGGCTCGCGCCACCAAGGCCAACGAGAAGGCCATGGAAAAGGCGCGCTCGGCCATCCGCGACCGCCTGACCCAGCTCGCTCCGGTGTTCACCAAGAACCGCTACATGCTGGGCGACGAGTTCTCCATGCTCGACGTGTCCATCGCGCCGCTGCTGTGGCGCCTGGACCACTACGGCATCGACCTGCCCAAGTCGGCGGCGCCGCTGGCCAAGTACGCCGAGCGCATTTTCCAGCGCCCGGCCTACATCGAGGCGCTGACGCCGTCCGAGAAGGTGATGCGCAAGTAAGTCCGGCACGCCGCTGGAGGCCACCATGACCGACACCGCCGAGGGCTCCACCTCCACCAAGCCCTACCTGTTGCGCGCCCTGTACGAATGGTGCTGCGACAACGGCTTCACGCCGCATCTGGCGGTGCGGGTCGACTCCAGCGTGCGCGTGCCGCGCGAGCACGTGCGCAACGGCGAGATCGTGCTGAACATCAGCTTCGGCGCGACCAGCGGTCTGAACATGGGCAACGACGACATCAGCTTCCGCGCCCGCTTCGGCGGCGTGGCGCGCGACATCGTCGTGCCGGTGAGCCACGTCACCGCCATCTACGCCCGCGAGAACGGCCAGGGCATGGCCTTCCCGGTGAGCCAGCCCGAGGCCGAGGGGCAGGGCGGGGGCGAGGCGCGGCCCGGCCCGCATGTCGAAGGCGAGCCCGCGCCGCAACCCGCCGCCGCAGTCCCGGCGCCCGCGGCGCCCGCCGCCGGCACCCCGCGCCTGCATGCGGTGCCGCCTGTCGGCTCCGAGGCGCCGGCGGCGCGCAAGGCACCGGGCGACGACGAGCCCGAGCCGCCTCCCCGCACACCGGGCTCGCATCTCAAACGAGTCAAGTAGGGCGCACCCACCCGGAACGCCTTTCCGGCCGCTTTAGCTCAGCTGGTAGAGCAACCGCCTTGTAAGCGGTAGGTCATCCGTTCGATTCGGATAAGCGGCACCACGATTGCAGCGCGCAAGGCCGATCAGGCGCTTTCTGGCGGCTGCGCCGGGGGGCGTTCGCGTACGCGGCCCTTGGCAAGCTCGTAGATCCTGTCGGCACCGCCATAGCCGGCGGATCCATGCGCGACGGCCACCACGGTGGGTACGCGCCGGCGAATGCGCGGAATCAGGCGCTCGGCCTGGTCGGGGGCGATGGCCGACGTCGCTTCGTCGAGCAACAGGATGCGCGGATGCCGCAGCAGCGCCCGGCCGATGGCGATGCGCTGCCGCTGTCCCCCCGAGAGCTCGCGGCCCATCACGCCCACATGGCGCCGCAAGGCGATATCGACGTCGCGCGGAGCTCCCCCCAGTTCGTCGAGTTCGAGGTCCCGCGCCACCTGCCGCAGATCCTCCAGGGATGGCGCCTGGGCGCAGCCGTAGCCCAGGTTGTCGGCGACCGTGCCGGTAATCATCAGCGGTGACTGCGCAACCGCGGCGACGGCCTGGGTCACCGCGGCGGATCCCAGGCCCGTGACATCCCGCCCGAGGATGCTCACCCGCCCTTGCTCGGGTGGGAGCAGGCCGAGCATCACGAGCAGCAGCGTGGACTTGCCCCCGCCGGAGGGACCGACGAGCAGCGTGAGCTGTCCGCGCCGAGCGTCGAATCCCACGGCGTCGAGCACCCTCGCGCCGTTCAGGGACAAGACGAGGTCGCGGACCTCCACGGCCAGTTCACTCGACTGGTCGAACTCCAGCTTGCCCGCATCGGGTTCCTCGGGCAGTTCCAGGATGCGCAGGCCGTCGCGCAGGTTGATCTCGTTGCGCTTGAAATCGGACAGGGTCGACGCCAGCACGGTGAAGGGCGAGGTCAGCGCCACCACGTAGCCCGCGACCATCGCGAAATCGCCCGCGCTCAGGGCGCCGCGCAGCGCCAGCACGGCGGCCGCCACCGTGAGTACCGTGAGGCTGGTGCCGGCGAGCAGCGCCTGGCCGGCCAGCAGCATGGCCAGTCGAACATTGCCCTTGCTCACGTCGTCGGCATGGCGCCGCAGGAATTCGCGCGAGCACGCCTGCTCCCGCGCCTGGGCGGCATTCATCTTGACGTCGAACACGAAGCCGACGCGTTCGGTGAAATAGGAGCCCAGCCGATCGGCAGCCTGGGCGACGCTGGTGTGGGCGCCCTGGGTGCGCCGGGACAGCACGACGGTTCCCGCGAATACCGCCAGCATCAAGGCGCCGAAGGCCAGGGCGTAGCGCGGGTCGATCACGCGCGCCAGCACCGCACAGGCCAGCATCCACTGGATCGCCGTGGGCAGCAGGGCCCAGAACAGGGTGTAGGTCAGGGATCCGAAGGCCGTTGCGCAGCGGTTGAACCGGGACAGCAGCGTTCCCGGGTCGATGCGAAGCACCTCGGCGTATTGCGCGCGCAGAAAGCTTGCATGGAAGGCCTGTCGGAAGGCGGCCTCGCATCGCGCCTGCGTCGATGCCGCGGCCGCGTTGCGAAGCCATTCCATCGATGCCGCGGTGCTCCAGCACACGCCGTAGGCGAATGCGAACGACAGGGCGAGCCTGCGAGCGTCGCCCTTGGAACCAGGCCCGATGGCATCGATGGCCAGGCGCAGAAGGTACGGGATGGCCGAGTTGAGCAACGCGACGCCGGCGACGATCAGGCAGGCCAGCGCGAACTGCCGGGCGAACCCGGGATACCCCTTGCGGGCCACCGTGAACGCGAGCAGGTAGCCCTTCGCGAACCCGGAATGCGGATGCGGGCCGACCATCACGGCGCGCCTTGTTCAGCCAAGGCTCTTCGGAGATCCGCGCGCACCTCGGGGTACTTCGCGCGGCGGACTGCGCGACAGCCACCATCCCTTGCCGACACACCACGCGCTGTCGCCGGGGCGGTCATCGCGCACCAGGGAGCGAATGTCCTTCCAGCTCTCGGTTTCCAGTGCGCGGCTCAGGGCGCCCGGGTCGAGCGCCTCGCGTGCGCCGATGCAGGGCGTGAACCCCGCTCGGCCGAGGCCACGCGCCGAGTATCGGTCGGCGTCCAGGCGGGTGACTTCGAGCAACAGCCCCCACCCGCTGTCCGGTGTCAGCGGAACGATCATGCGACCCCCGGGGTTCAGCGCATCCAGCCACGCAGCCGGCAGGTCCGCCACACCGGCGTTCACGTAGACCACGTCGACACCGCGTGGCGGCGCATCGGCCGGTGCTCGCGAGAGCGCCGAGCAGGCGTGCACTTCCACGTTCGGCCAGCGCTGCAGATGCATGCGCGCCTGTCGGGCAAGCCCGGGATCCAGTTCGAACGCCAGCACCCTGCCCGCGGGGCCGACCAGGCTGGCCAGGATCGCCGTGTAGTACCCGGTCCCGGCGCCCACGTGCAGAACGGTCTGCGCGCCGCGAGGAGCCGCCGCGGCCAGGCATTGCGCGTGCAGCGAGGGTTGGCCGTTGTGGATCCTTCGCTCGAGGTCGAGCCCGACCAGGATGTCCTGATACAGCCAGCGAGGGTCCGCGTCAGGGGTGCGCACATACGCGGCGCCCGCGCAGACCCACCAGGGGCCTGGGCCCAGGTAGTCCTCGCGTGCGATGTCCGAGAAGGCCGCGATCAGGCGCTCGTCGGTCGACCCGGCGCCGTGCACGAGCAGTTTGGCAAAGAAGCTTCGATGCTGTTCTAGCGAGGCCATGTCGGCACGATACCGGGATTCCTGAAGCCGATGCTCGCATCGGGGCAATCGCCTGCCGCCGTCGCATGCGATGCCGATCACGCGCCCGGCATGGCCCGGACACGCGTCGGCGGCCCTTGCGCCTCCGGGGCTCAGGATCTTGGTTCCAGCGGCGCACCGAGGCTTCTGCCCGAACGGTCGCCAGGGGGACCCGATCAGCGCTTGCGGAGGACGGTGGAACTCCGCGCGGCGTGGCTGGTCTAACAGTCGGTCGCCTGGTCCATCTCGGCCTCCACGAATTCCCTGCCGGCTCGACCTCGGATTGGAGTGCAAGGATGAAACCCGCCTCGAGCATGTCGCGCGAATCACCAGGGATCGCTTGTGCCTGCGCGGCCTACGCCATTTGGGGTCTTTACCCGCTGTATTTCAAACTGCTCCAGCATGTTCCCGCGCTGCAGATCCTCGCGCACAGGGTGATCTGGTCGCTGCCGCTGGCGCTGGCCGCCGTGGCCTGGAGCGGCGACTGGCGCGGACTGGCCCGGCTGCGCGAAAGGCCCGCATGGCTTGCGCACTTCGGTGCCGCCGGGCTGCTGCTGGTGTGCAACTGGGGGGTGAACATCTGGGCGGTCAACCACGGACATGTCGTCGAGGCCAGCCTGGGCTATTTCCTGAATCCGCTGCTGACCATCGGCCTGGCTACCCTGGTGCTGCACGAACCGCTGCGCCGGGCGCAGCGCGTGGCCATCGCCCTCGCCGTGGCGGGAGTCGCGTGGATGGGTGTGGCCCTGGGCGTGGCGCCCTGGATCGCGCTTGCGCTTGCAGCCAGCTTCGCCGGCTACAGCCTGTTGCGCAAGACCGCGCCCCTGGGGGCCTTCGAGGGCCTGGCGCTGGAGACGGCCCTGGTGTTTCCGCTGGCCATCGGGTACCTGGCCTGGCTCCCCGCCGGGCAGGCGAACGTGTTCCTCGCCTCGACACCCGGCGAACGCCTGCTGCTGGCCGCCGCGGGGCCGGTCACCACCATCCCCCTGCTGTTGTTCGCGGCCGGGGCCAGACGCATCCCGCTGGCCATGCTCGGCATCCTGCAGTACGTCACGCCGACCATGCTGCTCGTGCTGGGCGTCGCGCTGTACCGCGAACGATTCGATATGGCGCACGGTGTCGGGTTCGGCCTGGTGTGGGTCGGCATCGCCATCTACCTGGGCGATCGCCTGCTGCCGCGCAGGGACGCACATCGATTGTCGTAGCGCGGGGCGCGCGCCCATGGCCGGTGCGCCCCGCAACGCGTGCGCCGCTTCCCGGATATCAGGATCGGTTGCGATGTGCCGGGGCTGCATTGCAGGGTTCGCCCGGCGTGCCGGCCGATGCTGGCGGGCCCGGATGTCATGGGCCTCGGGAAGAATCGGCTCGCAGTTGACCGATCTTCGGTGAAATCCCTCAAAAATTTCAGCGAGCGCCCGGAGTCCCGGACAAAGCTTGTCCAAACCCTCTGGTGTCCGGGCCAGACTCGGGATACAACCCAGGCAAAACGGCCCATTTGCCCACCGAGAAAGCTCGCCCATGCACGACGCAGACCTGCGGCCCAACGCGGCCAACCACCGCCCGCTGACCCCCATCCAGTTCCTGGAGCGCGCCGCGGCGGTGCATCCTCGGCGCCTGGCCGTCGTGCACGGCGCGCTGCGCCGGGACTGGGGAGAGGTGGGACAGCGCTGTCGGCGCCTGGCCAGCGCGCTGCGCCGGCGCGGGCTGCGCCCGGGCGACGTGGTGGCGGTGATGCTGCCCAACGTGCCGGCGATGGTGGAGGCGCATTTCGGCATTCCCATGGCCGGCATGGTGCTCAACACCCTGAACACCCGGCTGGATCCGGAGGCGCTGGCCTACATGCTGCACCACGGCGGCGCGCGCGCGGTGCTGTGCGACCCCGAGTTCGCCGCGGTGATGCGCCAGGCTGTGGACCTGGCGGTGGCCCAGGGCCTGGAGCGCCCGCTGCTGGTGGACGTGGCCGAGACCGAGTTCGACGTGGCCGGCGCCAGCCTGGGCGGGGTGGACTACGAGGCGCTGCTGGCCGAGGGGGATTCCGCCGAGCATCCGCCCGGAGTCGACGACGAGTGGGCCTCGATCGCGCTGAACTACACCTCGGGCACCACCGGCAAGCCCAAGGGGGTCGTGTATTCCCACCGCGGCGCGCATCTGAACGCCGTCTCCAACGTGCTGGAGTGGGACATGCCCCAGCACCCGGTGTATCTGTGGACCCTGCCGATGTTCCACTGCAACGGCTGGTGCTTTCCGTGGACCATCGCCGCACGCGCGGGGGTGAACGTGTGCCTGCGCCGGGTGGACGCCGCGGCCATCCTGGGGCTGATCCGGGAGCACCGGGTCACCCACTACTGCGGGGCGCCGATCGTGCACGGCATGCTGGTCAACGCGCCGGCCGCGCTCAAGGCGGGCATCGCGCACCAGGTGCGCGCGATGGTGGCCGGTGCCGCGCCGCCGGCGGCGCTGATCGAGGGCCTGGAATCCATGGGTTTCGACCTCACCCACGTCTACGGACTCACCGAGGTCTACGGCCCGGCGGCGGTGTGCGTGAAACAGCAGGACTGGGAGGCGCTGCCCCTGCCCGAGCGAGCGCGCCTGAACGCCCGCCAGGGCGTGCGTTACCACCTGCAGGACGGCGCCACGGTGCGCGACCCCGACACCCTGCTCGAGGTCCCGCACGACGGGCAGACCATGGGCGAGGTGATGTTCCAGGGCAACATCATGATGAAGGGCTACCTGGGCGACGCCAAGGCCTGCGAGGCGGCCTTCCGCGGCGGCTGGTTCCACACCGGGGACCTGGCGGTGGTGGACCCGGACGGCTACATCAAGATCAAGGACCGCAGCAAGGACATCATCATCTCCGGCGGGGAGAACATCTCCAGCATCGAGGTGGAGGACGTGCTGTACCGCCACCCGGCGGTGATGGTGGCCGCGGTGGTGGCGCGCCCCGACCCGAAGTGGGGCGAGACTCCCTGCGCCTTCGTCGAACTCAAGGCCGGAGCCAGCGCCACGCAGGACGAGATCATCGCCTTCTGCAAGGAGCACCTGGCCGGGTTCAAGGCGCCGCGCCAGGTGGTGTTCGGGGAACTGCCCAAGACGGCCACGGGCAAGATCCAGAAGTTCGTGTTGCGCGAGCGCGCGCATTCCCGCGATGCGATCGACGTCTGAGAGGGCGGCGACCGCGGGGGCAAGGTGGTGAAGCTCATGCCGCGGCAGGCGCGTGGCGAGCCCCGCGAGGCGCGACGCGGCTTCGCGTGGCAGCCATGGACCGTGGTCGCGGCCTACGTGGCCGCGGCGAGCCTGTGGGTCCTGGTGTCGGATCGCATCGTCCGGGTCTCGGTGGGCAACGCGGGCATGACCGAGGCCTTCGCATCGGCCAAGGGCCTGGTGTTCGTGGCGATCACCGCCGGCTTGCTGCACCGGCTGCTGCGCCACCTGGGACGCGAGGCGCTGATGCGCCGCGTGCTGCCGACCACGGTGTTCGAGTCGGCGGGCTTCGGCATCGCCATCTCGGACGCGCACAGCAGGCGGCTGATCGCGGTGAACCAGGCCTTCGCGGAGGCACGCGGTCGGCGCCGCGGAGATTTCGCGGGCTGGCCGGTCGCACGCCTGTTTCCCGAGGATCGCGAGGCGGAGCTGCGGCGCCTGATCGACAGCCTGGACGAGGGCGAACACGGCGTGCTGGAAAGCGAGAACCTTCGCGCCGACGGTTCGCATTTCCCGGTGCGTATCGATGCCACCGTGGTGCGCGACGCCGCGGGCGCGGCGCGCTACTGCATCGCCTTCGTGTTCGACCTCAGCGAAAGCCGCAAGACCGAGCAGGCCCTGGCCGACAGCGAGCGTCGCTACCGCGATCTGTTCGACCATTCGCCCATCGGCAAGCTGGTCTGCGACGGCGAGCGCATCGTGATGGCCAACGAGCGTGCGTCGGCCATGTTCCGGGCGGGCGATGCGGCGCAGCTCGTGGGCCACAGTCTGCTGGACGTGGTGCCCGAGGCGCGCCGCGGCGTCGTGCTCGAGAGCCTGGAGCGTTTCCGGGCCACCGGCGAGGAGGCGCAGGAACTGCGCCAAGGCCGCGCGCGGCGCCTGGACGGGCAGGAGTTCGACGTTGAATACATGGCCTCGCCCTTGCTCGAAGGGGGGCGCAGGTTGATGCACGTGATCGTGCAGGACGTCAGCGAGCGCCGCGCGCTGGAGCGCGAGATCATCGAGATCAGCACCGCCGAGCAGGCGCGCATCGGACGCGAGATCCACGACGGCATCTGCCAGCAACTGCTGGCCACCGATCTGATGGTGCTGGGCCTGGAGCGGCGCATGGCGCGCGACGGCGCGGACGCGAAGGCGCTGGAATCGCTGCGCCAGATCGCCGCGCAGATCGAGCAGGCGCTGGGGCAGGCGCGCGCGCTGGCCAATGGAAGCGCGCCCGTGCACATCGACGCCGCCTCGCTGCAGGCGAGTCTGCAGGCCATGGCCGCCAGCGCGACATCCACCCACGGCGTGCCCTGCGCGGTCGAGTTCTCCGGCGACGCCCAGGGCATGGACCAGGTCACGGCGACCCACCTCTACCGCATCGCGCAGGAGGCGGTGGCCAACGCCGCCAAGCATGCGCACGCCTCGCGCATCGAGATCCGCCTCGAGGCGCACGGCGCGGCCTTCAGCCTGCGCGTGGACGACGACGGCGTCGGGCTTCCCGAGGCCGACCCGGCCTGGGGGCACCTGGGGCTGTCGATCATGCGCTACCGCGCTCGCATCATCGGCGCTTCGCTGGGCTTTGTGTCGCGTCCCGGAGGGGGCACGCAGGTGCGTTGCGAGCGCGACGGCGCCACGCCGTAGGGCGCTTGCGCCGCGCGAACGAGGCGGTGGGGTTCAGTCGGCCGCGGCCGGCTGCGGCGCGGCGCGCAGGCGCGCGTCGTTCTGCAGGATGTCCTCGAGTTCCGCGCCGGCCTGGCGCGACAGCGCGATGAGCGCGGCCTGGTCGTGATAGACCGCCTGCTGGCGTTCGAGCAGGCGCTGGTCGTGCTGGGCGAACACGGCGGCGAAGGCCTCGACGTCCAGTTCGGGCGCCACCTGGCGCAGCGCCTGCTTGCCCATGTCCACGCTGGAGCCCCAGGTCTCGCGCAGCACCTGCTGGATGCCGAGTTCGCGCAGGCGCATCAGGTGGGTGCGGTTGCGCGCGCGGGCCAGCACCGGGACCTCGGGGAAATGCATGCGCATGAGTTCGGCGATCTTCACGCTGGCCTCCACGTCGTCCACCGCCAGCACGAACAGGCGCGCACGGTCCACGCCGGCCGCTCGCAGCAGCGGCAGGCGGCTGGCGTCGCCGTAGTAGATGGTGTTGCCGAAGCGGCGCACGAAATCCACCTGCTCGGCGCTCGCGTCCAGCGCCGTGAAGGGCACGCCACGCGCGTTGAGCATGCGCCCCACCACCTGGCCCACGCGTCCGTAGCCGGCGATCACCACCGGGCGTCCGGGCTCGTCGATGGGGCTGAACGGGGGAGCTTCGCGGGCGCGTGCCCACGGGTGCAGCAGCCTGTCGTGGGCGATCACCGCCAGCGGCGCCAGCGCCAGGCTCAGCGCCACCGCGGCGGTGAGCACGTCCGCCGCGTCCGGCGCCAGCAGGTTGCCGCGCGCGGCGGCGAACAGCACGAAGGCGAATTCGCCGCCGCAGGCCAGCAGCACCGCCAGCGGCCGGGCCACCGCGGCCGGGCCGCCGGCGGCCCGGCGGCCGGCATACAGCGTGAGCGCCTTGAGCACCACGATGCCGGCGCCCAGGCCGCCGATCAGCAGCGGGCGAGAGGCCAGCAGGGCCAGCGGGATGCCCATGCCGACCGCGATGAAGAACAGGCCCAGCAGCAGGCTCTCGAAGGGCTCGATCGCGGCCTCGAGCTCGTGGCGGAATTCCGAATCGGCCAGCAGCACCCCGGCCAGGAAGGCGCCCAGCGAGGCCGACAGTCCCACCGCGTTCAGGGCCACCGCGATGCCCACCGCGCCCAGCAGGGCCGCGGCGGCGAAGAGTTCGCGATTGCCGCGCCCGAAACGGGCCACGTAGCGGAACATGCCGGCCAGCAAGGGGCGACCCGCCACCGCGAGCAGGCCCAGCACCACCAGCGCCGCCCAGCCGGGCTTGCGCCCGGCGCCGCCGTGCATCGACAGCAGCGCCAGGATGGGAATGACACTGACGTCCTGGAACAGCAGGATGGCGAAGGCCTCGCGCCCCTGGCGGGTCGTGAGTTCGCGGCGTTCGGCCAGCAGCGGCAGCACGTAGGCGGTGGAGGACATGGCCAGCGCCACGCCCACCAGCGCGGCGCCCGGCGGGCGCAGGCCGGCCAGCAGTGCGATGGCCGCCACCGGCAGCGCGACGCCGGCCATCTGCAGCAGTCCCAGGCCGAATACCTGGCGCCGCAACGCCCACAGGCGCGCCGGCTTGAGTTCCAGGCCGATGAGGAACATCAGCAGGGTCACGCCCAGTTCGGCCGTGTGCAGCACGGTCTGGGGCTGGGAATCCACGCGCAGCCCGTAGGGGCCGACCGCGATGCCCGCGATCAGGTAGCCCAGCAGCGAGCCCAGTCCAAGACGCTTGAACAGGGGCACCAGCAGCACGGAGGCCGCGAGCAGGGTGAGCACGGCGGTGGCGGACATGCGCCGATGGTAGGGCCAGGCCGGTTCGAGCGCGCCGTGCACGGCGCGCAGCCCGCGCGCCACCCCAACGGCCGGGGTCGGCTCAGGACTTCGGCGGCGGGCGCCGGCCGCGCAGCATGCCGAACACCAGGTAGCCCGAAACCAGCAGGAACAGCGCGGCCAGCGCGGCCTGGCCGTAGCCTGCGAAACCCGAAGGGTTCTTCCAGCGATGCTGGATCACCTCGTGCGCGAGTGCCTGCACCTGGGCCGCCGGCGCGAAGTCCAGCTTGGGGTCCAGTCGACGCGCGCGCTGCAGTTCGTCCTCGGCGAGGGGCCATTTGCCTTCGGCGGCCAGCACGCGCGCGTCCACGTAGTGGGCGCGCGCCGAATCCGGCTGCGCGGCCAGCACCTGCGCCACCGCGTGGTCGGCCTGGTTCAGGTGGCCGTCGCTCAGGAGCGCCTCCACCTGGTCCAGCGTGGCCGCGGGAGCGGCGCCCGCGGCCGGCATCCAGGCGAGCACGAGGCCGAGCATGCAGACCGCGGCGAAGAGGCTGCGCGGGCGGGGCGGACGGGAAGGGCGGAACGGCGAGGTCGGCATGGAGCGGAGCGGTCGGGTCACGGCCCCGGGCGGGTGGGCCAGGCCACGGACCTTACTACAAGGCAGGGGGTCGAGGGGTCGACTGGACCGGGCCTGGCGGGCCTTCAGCGCGCGCCCAGGTTCAGCAGGTGGATCAACGCCCAGGACACCAGGCCCAGCACGACCAGGGACAGCGAGACGACCGCCGTGACCCGCGGTCCGGCCTTGGCGATGGCGCGCATGTCCACCCCCAGGCCCAGCGCCGCCATGGACACGATGGTCAGCCAGGTCGAGGCCGCGGACAGCGGCGCCAGCAGATGCGTGGGAATCAGGTTCGCCGAGCGTGCCGCCACCAGGCCCAGGAAGCCGAGGATGAACCACGGCACCAGCTGGCCCAGCGAGGGCAGGCGGGGGGGCGTCGCGGACCCGGCGGCTCGCGCGGTCGCGGCGCGCCGCCCGGCCAGCGACAGCGACAGCACCACCGGACCCAGCATCAGCACCCGCACCAGCTTGACGAAGGTGCCCACCTGCGCGGCGACCTGGCCGGCCGGCGCGGTGGCCGCCAGCACCTGCGGCACGGCGTACACGGTCATGCCGGCGAACACCCCGAACATGCGCGCATCCATGTGCGCGGCCGAGGCCAGCAGCGGCAGGCCCAGCACCACGGCGACGCCGAGCACGGCCGTGAAGGCGATGGAGGCGCCGACGTCGTCGCCATGCGCGCCGATCACCGGAGCCACCGCGGCGATGGCCGAGTTGCCGCAGATGGAGTTGCCGCAGGCGATCAACGTGGACAGGTGATGCGACAGGCCGAACAGGCGCCCCAGCGCATAGCTGGCGCCGATGGCCAGCACCACGACCAGCGCGATGCCCGCGAGCAGTCCGACACCGGCCTGCAGCACCATGCGCGCGCTGATGGTGGCGCCCAGCAGCACGACCGCGATCTCCAGCAGGGTCTTGGCGCTGAAGCGTATGCCCGCGGTCCAGCGCGGACCCGGTGCCCACAGGGTGCGCACGGCGGTGCCCAGCAGGATGGCCAGTACCAGCGCCTCCAGCCAGGCGCGGCCGAGCCAGCGCGTCTCCAGGGCTTGCAGGCCCATCGCCGCCGCGGTGACGGCCACGCACAGGACCAGGCCCGGCAGGACGCTCAGGGCCGCGGCGCGCCCGGCGGGGCGCAGGAAGCTGAAAACATAGGCGTTCGAGTTCATGGGGAGAATTCTCCCCGGGGTGTTTGGATGTGTAAAACGAATTGTTTTCCTTTTATCAATCGATTTTTCATGTTCTTGCGGGGCCCGCCACATGGCCGATACGATGCGGTGCTTCCCGACTCGATCCGGCGGACGGCGGTTCCCATGGCTACGAATCCCAGGCCCGCGCCGATGCGCGTGGCGACCTCCGGCCCCGAGTGGGCCGAACGGGCGCAGGAGGTGGCGCGCGGCATGCGCCTGGCCGCCGAGTTGAACAAGCTGGGCTTCGACGACGCGGCGCGCATCCGGGAGTTGTTCGCCGAGTTGACGGGGCGGCCCGTGGACGAGGGCTTCCGGCTCATCCCGCCGTTCTACACGGCCGGGGGCCGGCGCATCCGGATCGGGCGCAGGGTGTTCATCAACCAGTGCTGCACCATCTACGACATGGGCGGCGTGGACATCGGCGATCGGGTGATGATCGGGCCCAACGTGAGCCTGATCACCGACGGGCATGCGATGCCGCCCTCGCAGCGCCGCGCCTGGATCGAGGCGCGGCCCATCGTGATCGGTGCGAACGTGTGGATCGCCGCCGGCGCCACCATCGTGGGTGGCGTCACCGTGGGCGAGAACTCGGTGGTGGGCGCGGGCGCCGTGGTGACCCGCGACGTGCCGCCGAACCGTTTCGTGGCCGGCGTGCCGGCCCGCGTGGTACGCCGCCTGGACGCGCCCGACGGCGAGCCCGACGGCCGTCTGGCGCTCGGTGGGGAGACGGGGAATTGAGCGCCATGGCGCGCGAGCCCTTCGACGCGCCCGCGGGCGACTGGCTGCGGGCGCGTCGCGACGCCGAGACCGGCATCGAGGCCTTGCGCGCGCACTTCCAGGGCCATGCCTACGATCCTCACGACCACGACGACATGCTGGTGGGGTTCACCGAGCAGGGCGTGCAGCGTTTTCGCTGTCGCCGCGCGGTGCACACCAGCCTGCCGGGGCGTGCCATCCTGATCGAACCCGGCGCGCTGCACGACGGGCACGCCCCCGAGCCCGGCGGATTCACCTACGCCATGCTGTACCTGCCGCAGGCCTGGGTCGACGGCGCGGCGCGGCGCCTGGAGTTGCACGGTCTGCTCCAGGTGGGAGCCGCGTTCGGACAGACGCTGGTGGAGGACGCCGCGCTGGTCGGGGCGATCCGGGGCGCCTTCGCGTCGATCCATGGCCGCGAGGGGCGCCTGGCGCGCGACCAGGCGCTGGACACTTTGCTGGGCAAGCTGGGCGCGCAGTCGCGCGTCGCGGCGCCGTCCGCCGAGCGGGCCGTGCCGGCGGCCGTGGCGCGGGTGCGCGAACTGCTGCACGAGCGCATGGAGCAGGACCTCGGGCTGGACGACCTCGCCGAACTGGCGGGCATCGACCGCTTCCGGCTCACGCGCGGGTTCCAGCGCGGCTACGGCAGTTCGCCGCACGCCTACCTGGTACGCCTGCGCCTGCGCGCCGCGCGCGCCCTGCTGGCGGCCGGGGCGACGCCGGCGCAGGCGGCCGCGCAGACCGGCTTCGCCGACCAGAGCCACATGGGACGCTGGTTTCGACGCGCCTACCGCATGACCCCGGCCGCCTACCGGCGCATGTGCACGAACGTTCCAGACTGAGGCCGGCCGCGCCGGCGATCATGGTCGTCTCGAAAGGAGCGGACATGTTCGATACCAAGGTGGCGCTGGTCGTGCGCGAGGATCTCGCGGTGTGGCAAAAGCTCAACGTGGCGGCCTTTCTCGCCACCGGCATCGCGGCCGAGGTGCCGCGGGCGCTGGGCGAACCCTACGAGGATGCGGCCGGGCGGCGCTACGCGCGCATGCTCGGCCAGCCGATGCTGGTGTTCGTCGGCGGGCTGGACGCATTGCGCGCTGCGCGCCGAAAGGCGCTGGAGCGCGGCCTGCTCGTCGTGCCCTACGTGCGCGCGATGTTCTCCACCGGCCATGACGCCGCCAACCGCGAGGTCTTCCGGGCCGACGACGCCGACGCACCCGACCTCGTGGGCCTGGCCCTGCACGGCCCGAGGAAGGACGTGGACAAGGCCGTCAAGGGCCTGGCCCTGCACGGCTGAGCCGTGTCTACAGTGCGTGGCGCACGAGGCGGAAATCGGGGTCCTCGGGGTAGGCCTCGACGGCGAAGCCCAGGGCGCGCATGAGCTTGAGCATGGCCGGATTGTTGCTGAGCACCAGGCCCTCCATGGTCTTGAGCCCGCGCTCGCGCGCCACGTCCATGATGCCCTGCATCAGGCGCGAGCCGATGCCCTTGCCGTTCCATTCGTCGGCCACGACCAGGGAGAACTCGCAACTGCTGCGGTCCGGATTGGTGATGTAGCGCGACACGCCGATGATGCGCTCGCGGCCCGGCGACTCGGGCGCGGCGGGGTCGACCTCGTGCACCACGGCGACCAGCGCCATCTCCCGGTCGTAGTCGATCAGGGTGAAGCGCGCCAGCATCGACGCCGGCAGTTCGGCGCGCGACGAGACGAAACGGAAGTAGCGGCTTTCCGGCGACAGGTTCTGCACCAGTTGCTGCAACAGCGCGCCGTCGCCCGGGCGCACCGGGCGCAGCAGGTACTCGCCGCCGCCGGGCAGCGGCTGCACCTGTTCGAAGCGTGCCGGGTAGGGCAGGATGGCCAGGTGGCGGTAGCGGTCGGCGCTGCCGGCCATGGCCAGCTGGCCGCCGTCGACCACGATGCGCGCATCCACCGCGACCGCGCCGTGCTCGTCGACGATCACCGGGTTGATGTCCATCTCGCGCAACTGGGGAAGCTCGCACACCATCTCGGACACCCGCAGCAGCAGTTGCTCCAGCGCCTCCAGGCTGGCCGGCGGGGCACCGCGCCAGGCCCCCAGGGTCTCGGCCACGCGGGTGCGCTCGATCATGTGGCGCGCCAGGAAGGGGTTCAGCGGGGGCAGTTCCATGGCGCGGTCGCGCATGAGCTCGACCAGCACGCCGCCGGCGCCGAACACGATCACCGGGCCGAAGGGGTCGTCGGTGACCATGCCGACGAATACCTCGCGACCGCGCCGCGCGGCGGCCATTTTCTGTACCGTCACGCCGTGAATGCGCGCGCCGGGCTGCAGGCGCGCCACGGTGCGCATCATCTCGTCGTAGGTGTCGCGCGCCTGCGCGCCGCTGGAGATGTTCAGCGCAACGCCCTGCACGTCCGACTTGTGGCTGATGTCGGGCGAGTCGATTTTCATCGCCACCGGGAAGCCCATCTGGCTGGCCAGGAGCATCGCCTCGTTGCCGCTGCGCGCCAGGGCCGCGTGGGTGACCGGAATGTGGAAGGCCGACAGCAGCGCCTTGGACTCCATCTCGGTGAGCACGGTGCGGCGCTCGGCCAGCACGCCCTCGATGACCAGGCGCGCGCATTCGACGTCGGGCGCGCGCAGGTCGCTGAGCGGCGGCGGCGTCTGCTGCAGCAACTGCTGGTTGCGGTAGAAGGTGGAGATGTTGCCGAAGGCTCCCACGGCGGCTTCCGGGGTGCGGAAACTCGGGATGTCGGCCGCGCGCAGCGCCGCGCGCGCCGGCTCGGTGGTGGAGTCGCCCATCCAGCAGGCCAGCAGCGGCTTGCCGAATTGGCGTCGCATCGCCGCCACCGTCTCGGCCGCGGCCAGTCCGTCGCTGCCCGCCTTGGGGGAATGGATGGCCAGCACGCCGTCGATGGAGCGGTCCTGCGCGGCCGCCTCCAGCGCGATGCGGTAATGCTCGGCGCGCGCGTCCTCGGAAAGGTCGACCAGGTCGCTGAGCGAGGCCAGCGGCGGCAATCGGTCGCGCACCGCGGCGGCGGAGCCGGCATCCAGGCGGCCGAGCTCGAGGCCGATCTCGTTCATCCAGTCGGCCGCCAGCACGCCCGGGCCGCCGCCGTTGGTGATCACCGCCAGGCGTCGCCCCACCGCGCGGTAGCGCGAGGCCAGGCACTTGGCGGCCGAGAACAGTTCCACGAAGGAGCGCACGCGCACGGCGCCGGCGCGGCTGAGCGCGGAGTCGAACACGTCGTCGCTGCCCACGCTGGCCGCGCTGTGGGTCTGCGCCGCCTCGCCGCCGGCCGGGCGCCGGCCGGCCTTGAGCACGATCACCGGCTTGGCGCTGGCGGCCATGCGCAGCGCGCTCATGAAGCGCCGCGCGTTGGTGATGCCTTCCAGGTAGACGATGATGCTGTGGGTCTGCGCGTCGTTGGCCAGGAAGTCCAGCGCGCCGTCGATGCCCACGCCGGTGTGCGGGCCCACCGAGATCAGCGAGGAGAAGCCGACGCGGTTTTCCAGCGCCCAGTCCAGCATCGAGGCGGTCAGCGCGCCCGACTGCGACACCAGGCCCAGCGGACCCGGCTGTGCCAGCGGACCGCAGGCGCTGGCGTTCAGACCGGCGGAGGGGCGCTGGAACCCCAGACTGTTGGGTCCGAGCAACTGCAGGCCTTCGCGTTCGGCGATGTCGCGCAACTGACGCGCGCGCTGCCCGTCGATTCCGTGCGAAACCAGCAGGGCGCTCGCGCAGCCCATGCGCGCGGCCAGTTCCAGGGCCTCGGCCGCCTGCTCCTGGGGCAGCGCCAGCACGGCCAGGTCGGCATGGGCGTGGGAAAGCTCCTCCAGCGTGCCGCTGGTGCGCAGGTCCACGAAGTGCAGGCGGCCCTGGTAGGCGCCCTGGCGCAGGGCCTGTTGCACGGCCAGCGCCGGACTGTCGCCTGCCTGCCCGTCGGCCTCGCCGAAGACCACGACCGAATCGGGGGCGAACAGCGGCTTGAGGTAGTGCTTGTCCATACTGCGCATTGTGCGCCGCAGCCAGGGTGGCGGGCCAGTCGCATAATGCACTTTCCGTCGTTCCTTTGCGCCATGACCAAGCCTGTCCCACAACCCACCGAACTCACCGTGCACCGCGGCTCGCGCGTGCTGGAAGTCGCCTTCGACGACGGCGCGCGGTTTCGCATCCCCTTCGAGCTGATGCGGGTGTATTCCCCGTCGGCCGAGGTGCGCGGCCACGGCCCGGGCCAGGAGGTGCTGCAGACCGGCAAGCGCGAGGTGCTGGTCGACGCGCTCGAACCGGTGGGCAACTACGCGGTGCAACCGAGTTTCTCGGACGGGCACGACACCGGAATCTACACCTGGGAGTACCTGTATTTCCTCGGTCAGGAGCGCGAACGGCTGTGGCAGGAGTATCTGGAGCGGCTGCAGCTGGCCGGCGCGGATCGCGACGCGCCGATGCAGGCCGCGGGCACCGGTTCCGGCTCCGCCTGTTCGTCACACCAAGGGGGAAGGCATGCCCACTGAACCGACCACGCATTTCGGCTTCGAGACCGTCGCCGAGAGCGAGAAGGCGCGGCGGGTCGCCGAGGTCTTCGACTCGGTGGCCCCGCGCTACGACCTGATGAACGACCTGATGAGCGCCGGGCTGCACCGCGCCTGGAAGGCCTTCACCGTGCAACTGGCCGGGCTGCGCCCGGGCCAGCGGGTGCTGGACGTGGCCAGCGGCACCGGCGACCTGGCGCGCGCCTTCGCGCAGCGCGTGCAACCGGGCGGCATGGTCGTGGCCACCGACATCAACGGCGCCATGCTGGCCGAGGGGCGCCGGCGCCTGCTCGACGCCGGCGTGTGCGTGCCGGCCGCGCAGTGCGACGCCGAGCACCTGCCTTTCGCCGACGCCAGCTTCGACCGCGTCAGCGTGGCCTTCGGCTTGCGCAACATGACCCACAAGGAGGCCGCGCTGGCCGAATTCCGGCGCGTGCTGCGTCCGGGCGGCAAGTTGCTGGTGCTGGAGTTCTCGCGTCCCTGGGAGCCGCTGCGTCCGCTGTACGACTGGTATTCCTTCCAGGTGCTGCCGCGTCTGGGCCAGATGGTCGCGGGCGATGCCGGCAGCTACCGCTACCTGGCCGAATCCATTCGCAAGCACCCGGACCAGGCCACGCTGAAGTCGATGATGGAACAGGCCGGCTTCGTCGGGGTGCAGTGGTACAACCTGAGCGCGGGAGTGGTGGCGCTGCACGTGGGCATGCGGGGCTGATCCGGCGATGTCCGACACCACCGCCACGGCAGGTTCCGCGACGGGCAAGGCCTTCGCCGACGCGCAGCGCCACGCGCTGCGCGCGCTGGCCGCGCTGCTCGACCACCTGTTGCGCCAGCAGCCCGAGGGGCGCCGGCGCCTGCTGCCGCATGCCGGCAAGACCCTGGAACTGCGCGCCGGCTCGCTGGGCCTGCGCTTTCGCGTGAGCGAGGACGCGCGGCTGCTTGCGCTGGAACCGGGCGAGCCCGGGGAACGCGAGGACGCCGCCCCCGCGCTGCGCCTGGACGTCGACGTCGCGCGCTGGCTGTCCGCCCAGCTGCGCGGGGGCGCCGAGGCGGCGCTGGGAGGCGTGCGCATCGCCGGCGACGCCGAGTTCGCGCAGGCCGTGTCCTGGCTGCTGGGGCACCTGCGCTGGGATGCCGAGGCGGACCTGTCGCGCGTGGTGGGCGACGTGGTCGCGCACCGCGCCGCGCGCGCCGCGGGAGCCGCCGCGGCACGCGCGCGCTCCTTCGCCCGGCGTGCCGAGAGCGATGCGCGGGAATGGCTGCGCGAGGGGCCGCGCGGCGTGGTGGGGCGCTGGGAGCTGCAGGCGGCGGCCGGCGACGTGGCGCGCCTGCGCGATGCCGCGGCCCGGCTGGAAAAGCGCGTCGACGCGGTGCGTCGGCGCCTGCACGGGTCCTGAGCCCTCATGCGCCGACTGCTGCGCCTGTTGCGCATTCTCCTGGTCGCGCACCGCTACGGGCTGGATCAGCTCGTGCTGGGCGGGTTCAGGCATCGCTGGTTGCGCGTGCTGGCGCGGGTGCTGGCGGTGGGGCGCGACCTGAGCACCCCGCGCGGCGTGCGCCTGCGCCTGGCGCTGCAGAGCCTCGGGCCGATTTTCGTGAAATTCGGGCAGATGCTCTCCACGCGGCGCGACCTGCTGCCGCTGGACATCGCCGACGAACTGGCCCTGCTGCAGGACCGTGTGCCGCCCTTCGATTCCGAGCTCGCGGTGGCGATGATCGAGAAGGCCCTGGGACGTCCGCTGGACGAACTGTTCGAGACCTTCGAGCGCACCCCCGTGGCCAGCGCCTCGATCGCGCAGGTGCATTTCGCCACGCTGCCGCCGGCGGCGCCCGCGCGCGCGCAGGACACCCCGCGCGACGTGGCGGTGAAGGTGCTCCGCCCGGGCATGCTGACGGTCATCGACCAGGACCTGGCCCTGATGCGCCTGCTCGCCGGCTGGGTGGAGCGGGCCTGGGCCGACGGCAAGCGCCTGAAGCCGCGCGAGGTGGTGGGCGAGTTCGACAAATATCTGCACGACGAACTGGACCTGGTGCGCGAAGCCGCCAACGCGGCGCAACTGCGGCGCAACATGGACGGGCTGGGACTGGTGCTGATCCCGCAGATGGTGTGGGACCTGTGCCGGCCCAGCGTGATCGTCATGGAACGCATGCGCGGGGTGCCCATCAGCCAGGTGGACCGGTTGCGCGAGGCCGGCGTGGACATCCGCAAGCTGGCGCAAAGCGGCGTGGAGATCTTTTTCACCCAGGTGTTCCGCGACGGCTTCTTCCACGCCGACATGCACCCGGGCAACATCATGGTCAGCGTGGATCCGCAGACCTTCGGCTGGTACATCGCGCTGGACTTCGGCATCATCGGCACCTTGTCGGCCTTCGACAAGGACTACCTGGCGCAGAATTTCATCGCCTTTTTCCAGCGCGACTACCGGCGCGTGGCCGAGCTGCACCTGGAGTCCGGCTGGGTGCCCGCCGACGTGCGGGTGGAGGAGCTGGAGGCGGCGGTGCGCACGGTGTGCGAGCCCCAGTTCGAGCGCCCGCTGAAGGACATCTCGCTGGGGCAGATCCTGATGCGCCTGTTCCAGGTCTCGCGCCGCTTCAAGGTGGAGATCCAGCCGCAGCTGGTGCTGCTGCAGAAGACCCTGCTCAACGTCGAGGGCCTGGGACGCCAGCTCGACCCCGATCTCGACCTGTGGAGCACCGCGCAACCCTTCCTGCGGCGCTGGATGCGCTCGCAGGTGGGCTGGCCGGCGCTGCGCGAGCATCTGCGCCGCGAGGCGCCGCGCTACGCGCAGTACCTGCCGTCGCTGCCGCGCCTGGTGCACCAGGCGCTGGAGCACACGGTGAGCGCCCGCGACCGCGATCTGCAGCGCCAGCTGCTGGCCGAGCAGCGACGCACCAACATGCTGCTGCAGGGACTGGTGGGTTTCGGCCTGGGGGTGCTTGCGGTGCTGCTGGTGATCGCGCTGTGGGATCTGCGCCCGTTCTGAGCTGACAGCCTGCTAAGGTAGCGCCAACTTCCCACCGCCCACGCCATGGCCCTGCTGCTGCTCGATCTCGGCAATACCCGCCTGAAATGGGGTGTGTGCGAGTGCCCTCCCGACGCGTCGCCGGGGCCGGTGCGCGCGCATGGGGCCATGCCCCTGGAGTCCATCGAGACCCTGGCCGACAGCGTGCGCCCCCACGGCAGTGCCGGATTGCGCGCGGCTGTGGGCTGCGCGGTGGCCGGCGCCGTGGCCACCATGCGCGTGGAGGCGCAACTCACCCGCCTGGGCCTGCGCTGCCACTGGATCCATTCGCTGCCCCAGCAGGGCGGCGTGCGCAACGGCTACACCACGCCGAGCATGCTGGGCGCCGACCGCTGGGCCGCGTTGGTCGGCGCGCGCCTGCGCCACCCCGGTCAGGCGGTGCTGATCATCAGCGTGGGCACCGCGGTGACCATCGACTGCCTGGCCGCCGACGGGCGCTTTCTCGGCGGCGTGATCCTGCCCGGGTTCGGGCTCATGCTGCGGGCGCTGGAAATGGGCACCGCGGGCCTGAAGGTGCCCGAGGGCGAGTTGCGCGAATTCCCCAACAACACCAGCGACGCGCTGATGACCGGCGGCGCGCTGGCCATCGCCGGGGCCGCGCGCCAGATGCACGAGCGCCTGGGGCGGGTGGAGCAGCGCACGCCGCTGGTGCTGCTGACCGGCGGCGCCGCGCCCAAGCTGGAACTGGCGCTGGGGCTGCCCCACCAGAGCGTCGAGCACCTGGTGTTCGACGGCCTGCAGGGCATCGCGGCCGAGCTGGGCCTGATCGCGCAGCCGCGCGCGCGCGCCTAGAGCACGTAGCGCGACAGGTCCTGGTCGCGCGCGATCTCGCCGAGCTGGGCCTCGACGAAGCCGGCATCGATGCGAAGGGTCTGGGGGCGGCTGCCGTCGGCCTGGAAGGAAATGTCCTCCAGCAGGCGCTCGAGCACCGTGTGCAGGCGCCGCGCGCCGATGTTCTCGGTGCGCGCGTTCACCGCGTGCGCGATCTCGGCCATGCGCTCGACCCCGTCGGGCGCGAACTCCAGGCGCACCCCGTCGGTGGCCAGCAGCGCCTCGTACTGCTTGATCAGGCTGGCGTCGGTGGCGCCCAGGATGGCGACGAAGTCCTGCACCGACAGGCTGTCGAGCTCGACCCGGATCGGGAAGCGCCCCTGCAGTTCGGGAATCAGGTCCGAGGGCTTGGACACGTGGAAGGCGCCGCTGGCGATGAACAGCACGTGGTCGGTGCGCACCATGCCGTACTTGGTGCTCACCGTCGTGCCCTCGACCAGCGGCAGCAGGTCGCGCTGCACGCCCTGGCGCGACACGTCGGCGCCGTGCGAGTTGGGCGAGGCGGCGATCTTGTCCACCTCGTCCAGGAACACGATGCCGTGCTGCTCGGCCAGTTGCACGGCGCGGGTCTTGACCTGCTCCTCGTCGAGCAGGCGGGCGGCTTCCTCCTGCTGCAGCGCGCGCAGCGCCTCGCGCACCTTCAGGGTGCGGCGCGCGCCGCGTCCCTGGCCCTGGGCCATGCCGGCGAACAGGCCCTTGAGCTGCTCGGCCATTTCCTCCATGCCCGGCGGGGTCATGATGTCCACGCTGGGCTGGGCGCGCGCCACTTCGATCTCGATCTCGCGATCGTCGAGCTGGCCCTCGCGCAGGCGCTTGCGCAGCACCTGGCGCGTGCTGGAGTCCGCGGCCACGCCGGGCAGCAGCGCGTCGAGCACGCGTTCCTCCGCGGCGTCCTCGGCCTGCGCGCGATGGGCCTGCATGGCCTGCTCGCGCACCAGTTTCACGGCCACCTCGACCAGGTCGCGCACGATGGTGTCGACGTCGCGTCCGACATAGCCGACCTCGGTGAACTTGGTCGCCTCGATCTTCACGAAGGGGGCGCGCGCCAGGCGGGCCAGGCGGCGCGCGATCTCGGTCTTGCCGACCCCGGTGGGGCCGATCATCAGGATGTTCTTGGGGGTGATCTCGTGGCGCAGCGGTTCGGCCACCTGCTGGCGGCGCCAGCGGTTGCGCAGGGCCACCGCGACGGCGCGCTTGGCCTGAGCCTGCCCGACCACGTAGCGGTCGAGCTCGGAGACGATTTCTCGCGGGGTCATTTCCATCGCGCTCTCGCGGTGCGGCCGCGCATCAGTCGAGGGTCTCGATGCGCAGCTCGTGGTTGGTGTAGATGCACAGGTCGGCGGCGATGTGCAGCGAGCGCTCCACCACCTCGCGTGCCGCCAGCTCGGTGTTCTCGAGCAGCGCGCGCGCCGCGGCCTGCGCGTAGGCGCCGCCGGAGCCGATGGCCAGGATGCCCTGTTCGGGTTCGAGCACGTCGCCGTTGCCGGTGATCACCAGCGAGGCGCTGGCGTCGGCCACCGCGAGCATGGCCTCCAGGCGACGCAGCGCGCGGTCGCTGCGCCAGTCCTTGGCCAGTTCGACCGCGGCGCGCACCAGCTGGCCGTGGTGCTCCTGCAGCTTGGCCTCGAAACGCTCGAACAGCGTGAAGGCGTCGGCGGTGCCGCCGGCGAAGCCCGCCAGCACGCGTCCGTCATGCAGCTTGCGCACCTTGCGCGCGCTGGCCTTGATCACCACGTTGCCCAGCGTGACCTGGCCATCGCCGCCCAGGGCTACCTGCGCGCCGCGGCGCACGCTCAGAATGGTGGTGCCGTGATATTGGTCCATGGATGAAGCATAAGCCCTCGGCCGCGACTCGGCAGGCCGCCGCGCGCGGATTCAGGTCTTGCGCAAATCCACCTGCGCGACCGAGCTGATGCCGAGGATGGCGAACAGGCCGGCGATCAGCCGGTGGGTACCCTCGAAGCGCACGCTGCGCCCGGCGCTGCTCTGCGCCATCACCCAGTTGAGCATGATGCCGGCGCTGGCGAAGTCCAGCCGGCGCAGCGCGGCGAGGTCGACCAGCACCGCCGAGCGCCCCGCGGCGGCCTCGTCCAGCGGCTGGAGGAAGTCCTCGCTGCCGCCCCGGATCTCGCCGTCCAGGTGGGCCAGCGCGACGCCGTCCATCTCGCTGTTGGCGAACCGCGTGGCCACGCGGCCCGTCGGTTCGCCGCCGTGCGGGCCGGTCGCCGCGGACGCGTCGCCGGCGGTCAGTCGCACGCGGGCGCGGCTGGGCTCCCACGACGGGGGCGAGATCTCGTAGGTGACGCAGTAGTCCAGCGCGGTCGCTTCATAGGCTTCCTGGGCTCCGGCCAGGCGCAGCGCCTCCAGGCGCGCGTTCCACCACGCGGCATCGCTTTCGCGCTGCATCGCCGGCGAGTTCGCCGTGCAGGCCTCGAGCAGATGGTCGAGGCCCGAGATCTCCACCTCGCAGCCGCTGGCCGCGTTGAGCACCTTCAAGGCCTCGGCCAGGGGTTGTTCGGCTCCGGAAGCCGCGGCGGTGAGGGCGTTGAAGTCCAGGTTGACGCTGGCCGCGCCGGCGCGCGCCAGTTGCAGCAGCGCCCGCGCCTGCGCGGCGTCGAACTCGCCCAGCGCCGCGAAGGAGGCCTGCGCGCCGCCGCCCGCGGCGGCGCGCGCGGCATCGGGTCGCGGCGCGGTCGGCGCGGCGTTTCCCCAGGACGGCGCCGAGGACTGGAAGCGATCCAGATAGTCGACCACCAGGGCCTCGAATCGCTGCATGTCGCCGCTGGCGCGGTACAGGTCGAACAGGGCGAGCCAGAACTCGTTTTCCAGCTTGCGCTCGGGCGAGCCGGAAATCGCCTCCAGCAGCGCGCGCTCGGCCCCCTGGTCGTTGCCGTTCGCGAAGTCCATGCAGGCCTGGTCGAACAGGGGGCTGGAGGACACGCCTTCCTGCACGTCCACGGCCATCGAGCGGGTCGGGTCGCTGGGCTGCGAGCTGCGCAGCCAGGCGGATTCGCCCGACAGCGGCGGCTCGGTCGTGGCCACCGGGCCCAGTCGCGTGGGCGCCAGCTGCGTGGCCTCGATGCGCGTGGGCTCCAGAGGCGCGAGCTCCAGGCCCCCGGCGTCCAGCGGGCCCGGCGCCATGCGCGTGGGCTCCATGTGGCCCGCGGCCATCTGCGTGGGCGCCATCTGGGTCGGCGCGGGCATGGTGGCCTGGTCGGGAGCGGCGCGGGTCGGCAGGCGACTGGAGGTGTTGGTGGAGGCGAAGCTCAGCGGCTGCGTGCTCAGCGGCGGAGCCGGTTGCGGCCGGGTCATCGCCGCGGTGGGCGCCAGCGAAGGCGGGTGGATGCGCGACTCCGCGGTGGAGTCCTGCACCATCGCGCGCTCGATCTCGTTGATCTTGCGCAGCGTGGCCTCGCGCTGCGGCGCCTTGGGCGCGACGACGCCGGCGCCGGTGTCCGGGAGGTCGGAGAACACCAGGTCGGGGGTTTCGCCGCTGGCCTGCTGCTTGCGCAGGCGCCTCAGTGCCGCGAGTTCGCGTTTGCGGATGAAGGAGTCGAGCTTGCGCTGTTCCTCGCGCGCGCGCTGGTGTTCCTGTTCCTGCTGTTCGCGCAGCGCGTTCTCGTGGCGCGTGAGCGCCCAGTCCTGGGTCGGATTCTTGACGAATTCCGAGACCCGACCCCAGAAACTGCGTGGCTTGGGAGATTCGTCGTCGGCCATGGGCGGTGGATGGGGCGGCTGCGCCGGGCGGGCTGGGCTGCGCTCAGTCCCCGAACATCTTCTGCTTCATCTCGCGCCGTTGCTGGGCCTCCAGCGACAGCGTCGCCGTGGGGCGCGCCAGCAGGCGCCCGATGCCGATCGGCTCGCCGGTCTCCTCGCACCAGCCGTACTCGCCGTTGTCGATCAGCGCCAGCGCCTGCTCGACCTTCTTCAGCAGCTTGCGCTCGCGGTCGCGCGCGCGCAACTCCAGCGCGTGCTCTTCCTCGATGGTCGCGCGGTCGGCCGGATCGGGCACCAGCAGCGTGTCCTCGCGCAGGTGCTCGGTGGTCTCGCCGGCGCTGCGCAGCAGTTCGTCGCGCAGCGTGCCCAGGCGGTGACGGAAGAACTCGAGCTGGGCCGAATTCATGTACTCGCTCTCGGGCATCGCGAGCACTTCGGCGTCGGTCAGTTCCTGGGGCGACTTCGACTTCCAGGCGTTGGCCAGCTTGGGGTCGGCGTGGGTCGGTGCGGTGGAGGGGGCGACGGTGCTCATGGCGGTGGCTGCGTTGGACGATGCGGAGGTGCTGCCCGCGGCGGGCTCGGGAAGCGGCGCGGCGGGCAGTGTAGCGGTAGCGGATGACGCACGCGCGACACCGGATCCGGACGGCCGGCGCGTGGCGGATTTGCCGCGCGTGCCGGGTGCCGCAGGTGCTGCGCGTGTGCTCTTGGCCACGATTCATCCCCCTGTGGTCTTTGTAGCACCTGCGACCTCGCAGGCCGCAGGCAGCTGTTGCTCGAATGCAACCGGGGGCGTGATTCCAGCGTCAGCGCCGGACCGGGCCTGGCTCCCGCGGATGCCGGCGCCGTTCGCGCCCGGGCCCTTGCGCGGCCGCGTGCCGATCCCGGCTCGCTCGGCGCGAAGACCAAAAACCGGCGGATTATAAGCGCATCGGGTGCGCAAGCCGGGCCATACCCGCGCGGCGGGCGGGCGCCGCCAGGATTCAGGCCGCCAGCGACTGGCGCAGGCCCTGTTCGATGATGTCGCGCGGCAGGTCGATGCCGATGAACACGATGCGGCTCTCGCGCGTCTCCTGCGGTCCCCAGGCGGATGCCAGGTCGCTTCCCATGAGCTGGTGCACGCCCTGGAACACGACCTTGCGGTCGATGCCCCGCATGTTCAGCACGCCCTTGTAGCGCAGCATCCGCGGGCCGTAGATCTGCACGATGGTGCCGAGGAACTCCTCCAGCTTGGCCGGCTCGAAGGGCTGGCTGGCACGGAACACGAAGGACTTGACGTCGTCGTCGTGGTGATGATGGTGCGCGCACCCGGGGCCGTGCTCGTGGTCCTCGGTGCAGGCGTGGTCGTGATCATGGCCGTGATCATGATCGTGGTCGTGGTGATCGTGCGCGTGCTGCTCCTCGCGCAGGAATTCCGGGTCGATCTCCAGGCGCGCGTTCAGGTTGAAGCCGCGCAGGTCCAGCACCTCCTTCAGCGGCACCTCGCCGAAGTGCACCAGGGTCTGCGGTGCGCGCGGGTTCATGCGGCGCAGGCGCTGCTGCAGCTCGGCCAGCGCGGCGGCGTCGACCAGGTCGGACTTGGAGATGAAGATGCGGTCGGCGAACCCCACCTGGCGCTGGGCCTCCAGGCGCTGGTCGAGCTGCTGGGGCGCGTGCACCGCGTCGACCAGGGTGACGATCGAGTCCAGCAGGTACTGGCTGGCCACGTCGTCGTCCATGAAGAAGGTCTGCGCCACCGGGCCGGGGTCGGCCACCCCGGTGGTCTCGATGATCACGCGGTCGAACATCAGCTCGCCGTTGCGCCGGCGCTGGGCCAGGTCGCTGAGGGTGGCGCGCAGGTCGTCGCGGATGGTGCAGCAGATGCAGCCGTTGGACATCTGCACGATCTGCTCCTGGCGCTCCTGCACCAGGATCTCGTTGTCGATGTTCTCCTCGCCGAACTCGTTCTCGATCACCGCGATGCGCGAGCCGTGCGCCTCGCCGAGCACGCGCTTGAGCAGCGTGGTCTTGCCGCTGCCGAGGAAGCCGGTGAGGATGGTGGCGGGAATGAGGGCGGACGACATGGCGTATCGGGCTGGCGGGTCTGACGGGTGGGGTTTCGGGCGGGCGTGGCCGCGCCGCGGCGCGGGGCGCGCGCGGCGCGCCTCCGACCCGAAAGTGTAAGCCGCCGCGCGATTCAGCGTGCGCGCAGCAGCAGACCCTTGAGATACTCGCCCTCGGGGAAGCTCAGCAGCAGCGGATGGTCGGGGGCGGCGCCCACGCGCTGCACGATGTCGGCGTCGCGCCCTGCGTCCACCGCGGCCCCGGCCACCACGCTCTGGAACAGCGGCGCGTCGATGCCCCCCGAGCAGGAGAAGGTGAACAGCCAGCCGCCCGGACGCAGCAGCCCCAGCGCGAGGCGGTTGATGTCCTTGTAGGCGCGCGTGGCGCGCGGAGCCTGCGCCACCGTGGGCGCCAGTTTCGGCGGGTCGAGCACGATGGCGTCGAATCGCTCGCCGGCCTCGCGAAGTTCGCGCAGCACGCGCCCCACGTCGGCCTCGCGCAAGGGGTTGCGCGAGGCGTCGAAGCCGTTGTCGCGCAGGTGTTCGGCCGCCAGCGCCAGCGCCGGCGCGGAGGAGTCGACGGTGATCACCTCGGAGGCGCCGCCGGCCAGCGCCGCCAGCGTGAACCCCCCCGTGTAGCCGTAGCAGTTGAGCACCCGGCGCAGTCCGCGCTCGCGCACGAGTTCGCGAAACCGCAGCCGGTTGTCGCGCTGGTCGAGGTAGAAGCCGGTCTTGTGCCCGCTGGCGACGTCGACGTGCAGGCGCATGCCGTGCTCCTCGATGTCCACGCGGCTGTCGCCGTCGCCGTGCAGCCAGCCGCTGCGTTCGGCCAGGCCCTCGCGCTCGCGCACGCCGACGTCGGAGCGTTCGTGGATGCGCAGGCCGGGCAGGCTCTCGCGCAGCGCCTCCAGAAGGGTTTCGCGCCAGCGCTCGGCACCGGCGCTGAGCAGTTGCACCACCGCGATGTCGGCGAAGCGGTCGACGACGAATCCGGGCAGTCCGTCGGCCTCGCCCCACACCAGGCGGGCGGCGCGCAGGTCGATGCCCAGGTCGCGGCGCCGCTCTATCGACGCGCGCACGCGCTCGCGCAGGAAATCCCGGTCGATGCGCTGCGCCGGGTCGAAGCTCCACATGCGCAGCCGGATCTGCGAGGCCGGGCTGTAGGCGGCCCAGCCGAGAACCTGGCCGTCGTGGGATTCGACCCGCACGGTCTCGCCGCTGTCGGCGCCGCCGCGCGCGATGGCGCCGGCGAAGATCCAGGGGTGGCGGCGCAGCACGGCGCGCTCCTTGCCGGGGTACAGGCGGATGACTTTCACGGCGATGCGCGGTGGGGATTCAGCGCGGCTTGCGCGCGCGGGGATGGGCCTGGTCGTAGACCTTGGCCAGGTGCTGGAAGTCCAGCCGGGTGTAGACCTGGGTGCTGGCGATGCTCGCATGTCCCAGCAGCTCCTGCACGCCGCGCAGGTCGCCGCTGGACTGCAGCAGGTGCGAGGCGAAGGAGTGGCGCAGCATGTGGGGGTGCACGGCGATCGGCAGGCCCGCCTGCAGCGCGCGCCGGCGCAGCTCCTCGCGCACGCGCTGGGCGGTGATGCGCGCGCCGCGCGGGCCCAGGAACAGGGCCGCGCGGTCGCCAGCGGCGGCCTGCGCCGGCGCCTCGCCGCGCAGCCGCAGCCATTCGCGCAGCGCCTGCATGGCCTGCGCGCCCACCGGCACGCTGCGCCGCTTGCCGCCCTTGCCCAGCACGTGGGCCTCGGCGCCGTCCCAGTCGATCCAGCCCAGCGAGACATGCTCGGCGCCGCGCACCGGGCGCAGGTCCAGCCCCACCAGCTCGGACACGCGCAGCCCGCTGGAATACAGCAATTCGGTCAGCGCATGGGCGCGCGCCTCGGCGCGGGCATCGGCCTTGGCGTCGCCTGCCGAGGCCAGCGCCAGCGCGTGTTCCACGCTCAGCGCCTTCGGCAACGGGCGCTGCGCGCGGGGGGCGCGCAGTTCGCGCGCCGGGTCCGTGCGCAGCAGGCCCTCGGTGCCCATCCAGCGCAGCAGGCCGCGCCAGGCCGACAGGCGCGCCGCGATGGCGCGCGGGCTCATGCCCTGCGCGTGCAGCGCGGCGACCCAGGCGCGCAGGTGCCGCGGCTGCAGGGCGTCGGCGTCCACGCCGGCCCGCGCGGCGCGCAGGCACAGGTCGCGCAGGTCGCGCCGGTAGTTGACCAGGGTACGCGGCGCCAGGCGCCGTACCTGCTCCAGGCGCAGCAGGTGTTGTTCGCAGGCCTGTCCCAGCCGTGGCGGCGCGGCCGCGGCGTCGGGAACGGCGGGCCGCGGCGCCGGCATGGTTCAGGCCCGGGCCAGCAGGCGCAGCAGCGCCGACGACGCGACCTCGCCCACGCGGGCGAGGACCTCGGTGCCCATGTCGGCGGTGAAGCGATCCGACTGTTGCGAACCCAGCACCAGCAAGCCGAACGCGGCGGACTGCGCGTCCGCGCGCAGCGCAACCATGGCCAGCGACTGCGGCGGCGCGGACAGCCAGCGCGCGGCCTCGAAGCCGGCGTTGGCGCCGCAGAAGGGCTGGCTCAGGCTGTTGGCCAGCACCGGGATGTCCTCGCCCACCGGGGCCGCCTCGTCGAGCCCCGCGAACTCGGGACCCACGCCCCACAGGCGCAGAGCGGCCAACGGCAGATCGAAGCGCTCGCGCAATTCCTCCACCACGCGGCGCGGCAGCGCCGAGGCGTCCGTCAGCTCCAGCAGCGCGCGCGCCCAGCCGAGCAGACGGCCCGACAGGGCCTCGTTGTCGGCGGCGTTGCGCATCATGTCGGCCAGGCGGTGTTCCAGCGCGCGCATCTTGTCGCGCAGCATCTCGATCTGCCGTTCCTGCAGCGACACCGCGCGGTTGCCGTGCGGGCTGGCCAGCTGCACCGTCGCCAGCAGTTCGGCATGGCGTTCGAAAAAGTCCGGGTGTTCGGCCAGGTAGGCGGCGAGGTCCTGTTCGCTGAGTTCCATCGGATTCCTTCCAGAAGATTCAAGGCGTCGCGCGCGGCGCGGCAAGCGTGTCCAGGTCGATGCTGGCGTCGAACACGTGCACCGCCGGGCCGCTCATGAGCACCGGATGGCCCGGCCCTTCCCAGGCGATGCCCAGCTCGCCCCCGCGCGCCTGCATGCGCACCGGGCTGTGCAGCCAGCCGTGGCGGATCCCCGCGACCGCCGCGGCGCAGGCGCCGGTGCCGCAGGCCAGGGTCTCGCCGGCGCCGCGCTCCCACACGCGCAGGCGTGCATGGTGCGGGTCGAGCACCTGCAGGAAGCCGGCGTTGACGCGTTGCGCGAATCGGGGGTGATGTTCCAGCCGCGGGCCCACGAGGCCCACCGGGGCGCGGTCGACGTCGTCGACGCGCTGGACCGCATGCGGGTTGCCCATGGACACCACGCTCAGGCGCAGCAGCTGGTCGTCCAGCGCAAGCTCCCAGCGCGGCAGATCGCCCTCGAGGCTCGAGCGCAGTCCCGAGGCGTCGAAGGGAATGTCGGCCGGCTCGAAACGCGGCGGCCCCATGTCCACGCGGACCTCGCCGTCGTCGCCCATGCTGGGCTCGATCACGCCCGCGCGGGTCAGCACGCGCACCGTGCGCTTGTCGGTCAGGCCGCGGCGGCGCACGAAGGCGACGAAGCAGCGCGCGCCGTTGCCGCACTGCTCGACCTCGCCGCCATCGGCATTGAAGATGCGGTAGCGGAAATCCACGTCGGGGCCGGGGGGCGCCTCCACCACCAGGATCTGGTCGGCACCGACGCCGAAATGCCGATCGGCGAGCAGGCGCAGCTGCCCCGGCTGCAGCGCGAAGGGCTCGCGGGTGGCGTCGATGACCACGAAGTCATTGCCGGCGCCGTGCATCTTGGCGAAATGCAGGACCATGGAGGAGGCGGTGGGGGGGGCGTTGCCCGGTCAGTACAGCGGCGGCTCGCCCGGCGGGCGGGTCTTGAATCGCTTGTGCACCCAATGATATTGGCTGGGCATCTCCAGCACACGTTGTTCGATGAACCGGTTCAGGCGCAGCAGCTCGGCGTCGATGTCCGCGATGCGGCCGTCGCGCAGGCCCGGGTAGTCGTCCCAGGCGGGGTGGATGGTCACCTCGTAGCCACGCGCTCCGGGCAGCATGCGCGCCACCACCGGGTAGACGCGGGCGTGGGAGGAGGCGGCCAGGCGCGGCACCACGTCCAGCGTGGCCGCGGGTACGCCGAAAAAGGGCACGAAGCGCGAATGCTTGGGGCCGAAATCCATGTCCGGCAGGGTGTAGAAGGGCGTGTGCCGGCGCAGCGCGCGCAGCATGCCGGTGGCGCCTTCGTGGCGCGACACGATGCGCTCGGTGGCGAAGCGGCTGCGTCCGCTGAGCACCCAGCGGTCCAGCGCCCGCGATTTCTGCGGCGTGTACATCCCCGACAGCGGGCGCCGCGCGGCCAGGGTCAGCGCGGTCCACGCGGCGTCCATGCCTTCGAAATGCAGGCCCACCAGCAGCACCGCGCCCTCGCCGTGCAGCGCCTCGTCCACCGGCCCGCTCAGCTTCAGCAGGCGTCGCAGGCGTCGCGGGCCACCCCACCAGAGCAGGCCGCGGTCGAGCAGCGCGCGCGCCACGCAGACGAAGTGTTCCCGCGCCACGCGTTCGCGCTCGCGCTCGCTCCAGTCCGGAAAGCACAGCTCCAGGTTGCGCAGCGCGATGCGCCGGCGCCGGCGCGCCAGCAGCCACAGCGCGCGTCCCAGGGCCCAGCCCAGCGCGGCCTGCACGGGGTAGGGCAGCCAGTGCAGCAGCCACAGCAGCGCCAGCAGCGCACGCGTGGTCATGACGAGGCCTCCCCAGCCGCGACGTCGTGCCCGCCGGGCGGCAGCGGTGCGCCGGCCGGGTGCTTGTAGCGGTTGTAGCCCCACAGGTACTGTCGCGGGCAGGCGCGCACGAGTCGCTCGATCTCTGCGTTGAGCAGCGTCGCCGCCTGCTGCGCATCGTCCGGCAGCGGCGCCGACAGCGCTTGCAGGCGCAGCAGGTAGCCGGCGCCGCGCGGCAGGCGCTCGGCCACCGCGAACACGATGCGCGCGCCGGTGAGCTGCGCCAGGCGCGCCGGCAGGGTCATGGTGTAGGCGGGGCGGCCGAAAAACGGCGCCCACACTCCTTCGCCGGCCGACGGCGCCTGGTCGGGCAGCATGCCCACGGCCTCGCCGTTGCGCAGCGCCCGCAGCAGCGGGCGCATGCCCGCCACGCTTGCCGGCGCGGCGCGCAGGTTCTCGCGCAGCCGGGCGTCGGCCAGGTCGTTCAGCCACGCCTTGTGCGGAGGGCGATACAGCACGGTGATCGGACCCCACTGCGCGGCCACCTGGGCGGACACCTCGAAGCAGCCCAGGTGGGGGGTCAGGTACAGCACGCCGCGTCCTTCCCGCCAGGCCTGCTCGACCGCCTCGCGGCCCTGCACCCGCACGCGGTGCACGGCGGCACCGGCGCCCGTGCGCAGCCAGACGAAGGGCAGTTCGCTGGCCATGCGCCCGGCTTCCATGGCCGCCGCCAGCGCCAGCGAACGCGAGCCCAGGCCGGCTTGCGCGAGGTTGTCGCGCAGCACCCGGCGGTAGCGCGGCGCGGCGGCATAGACCAGCAGGCCGAGCACGGCGCCACCGGCCTGCAGCAGACCCAGCGGCAGCAGCGACAGGACGCGGATCAGGCGCAGCATGGTGAACGGCGGCATCGAGGCGGCGAGGGCGGGCAAGCGCAGCATGTTAGCGACGCCGCCCCGGCGTCGCCTCACGCAGCGGGCTCCGTCGCTCTATAATGGGCTCTGTCGCCGAGTTAATGACAACTTGCGGGGCGACAAGCCGGCAGCTTCCGACGCTGCCTGCCGTGGGAACCGCTAAAGCGTCGGCATGCAGCAGGCCCGAGGCGGTTCCCCCACCGCATGAACTTCTGGAGCTCGCGCATGGCCGATCAGCACTCTTCCTCGCACCTGTTCACCTCCGAATCGGTTTCGGAAGGCCACCCCGACAAGGTGGCGGACCAGATCTCCGACGCTATCCTGGACGCCCTGCTCGAGCAGGACCCGCAATCGCGCGTGGCGGCCGAGACCCTGGCCAACACCGGCCTGATCGTGCTCGCCGGCGAAATCACCACCCGCGCGGTGGTGGACTACATCCAGGTCGCCCGCAACACCCTGCAGCGCATCGGCTACGACGACGCCGACTTCGGCATCGACCACAAGAGCTGCGCGGTGCTGGTGGCCTACGACAAGCAAAGCCCCGACATCGCCCGCGGCGTGGACCGCGCGCAGGACGACGGCCTCGACCAGGGCGCCGGCGACCAGGGCCTGATGTTCGGTTACGCCTGCGACGAGACGCCGGAGCTGATGCCGGCGCCGATCTACTACGCCCACCGCCTGGTCGAGCGCCAGAGCCAGGTGCGCCGCGACGGGCGCCTGCCGTGGCTGCGCCCCGATGCCAAGAGCCAGATCACCTTCCGCTACGAAGGCGGGCTCCCGGTGGGCATCGACACCGTGGTGCTGTCCACCCAGCACGCGCCCGACATCGAGATGGGGCAGCTGCGCGAGGCGGTGATCGAGGAGATCATCAAGCCGGTGCTGCCCGCGCACTGGATGCGCAACCCGGTGAAGTATCTGATCAACCCGACCGGGCGCTTTGTCATCGGCGGCCCGCAGGGCGACTGCGGCCTGACCGGGCGCAAGATCATCGTCGACACCTACGGCGGCGCGGCGCCGCACGGCGGTGGCGCCTTCTCCGGCAAGGATCCGAGCAAGGTCGACCGCTCGGCCGCCTACGCGGCGCGCTACGTGGCCAAGAACATCGTCGCCGCGGGCCTGGCCAGGCGCTGCCTGGTGCAGGTGTCCTACGCCATCGGCGTGGCCGAGCCGACCAGCATCATGGTGACCACCCAGGGCACCGGCGTGGTGGACGACGCGCGCCTGGAGGATCTGGTGCGCCGGAACTTCGACCTGCGCCCGCGCGGCATCATCCGCATGCTCGACCTGCAGCGCCCGATCTACGCCAAGAGCGCGGCCTACGGGCATTTCGGACGCGACGAGCCGGACTTCACCTGGGAGGCGGTGGACAAGGCGGCGGCGCTGCGCGCCGACGCCGGCCTCAGTCCCGAGGTGCCGGTGGTCGCCGCCTGAGTACAATTTCTCGGCCTCGAGGAGCGTTGCAACGCCCTCGGCCCGGGTGCGCATGATGCGCGCGCCGGAGCCGCGGGTCGCCAGGCTCGGGGTCCGTTGACGTCGACGGAGCGCACTTCGGTGCGCGCCGTCCATGCAACCGCGCTCACCTCATCCGTGCCCGTCACGGCGATGCGGTGCGCATCCCCTGGCGGGCCCACGTTTCGCGGAGATTCCGACATGAACGCTGTGGCTTCGAACGCTTCCCCCACCGATTACGTCGTCGCCGACCTCGGCCTGGCCGAGTGGGGCCGACGCGAGATCCGCATCGCCGAGACCGAGATGCCCGGCCTGATGGCCATCCGCGACGAGTTCGCGGCCCAGCAGCCGCTGCGCGGCGCGCGCATCACCGGCAGCCTGCACATGACCATCCAGACCGCGGTGCTCATCGAGACCCTGCAGGCGCTGGGCGCGCAGGTGCGCTGGGCCTCGTGCAACATCTTCTCCACCCAGGACCACGCGGCGGCGGCCATCGCCGCCAGCGGCACCCCGGTGTTCGCGGTCAAGGGCGAGACCCTGGAACAGTACTGGGCGTACACCCATCGCATCTTCGACTGGCCGGACGGCGGCTACTCGAACATGATCCTGGACGACGGCGGCGACGCGACGCTGCTGCTGCATCTGGGCGCGCGCGCCGAGGCCGATCTCGCGGTGCTGAGCCATCCCACCAGCGAGGAGGAGCGGGTGCTGTTCGCGGCCATCCGCGCCCAGCTCAAGCTCGACCCGAAGTGGTATTCCACGCGCCTGGCGCATGTGCGCGGCGTGACCGAGGAGACCACCACCGGCGTGCACCGGCTGTACCAGATGCACCAGCGCGGCGAACTGCGCTTCCCGGCCATCAACGTCAACGACAGCGTCACCAAGAGCAAGTTCGACAACCTGTACGGCTGCCGCGAGAGCCTGGTGGACGGCATCAAGCGCGCCACCGACGTGATGGTCGCCGGCAAGATCGCCGTGGTCTGCGGCTACGGCGACGTGGGCAAGGGTTCGGCGCAGGCGCTGCGCGCGCTGTCCGCGCAGGTGTGGGTGACCGAGATCGACCCCATCTGCGCGCTGCAGGCGGCGATGGAGGGCTACCGCGTGGTCACGATGGACGAGGCCTGCTCGCAGGCCGACATCTTCGTCACCGCCACCGGCAACTACCACGTGATCACCCATGACCACATGGTGCGCATGAAGGACCAGGCCATCGTTTGCAACATCGGTCACTTCGACAACGAGATCGACGTCGCGTCGCTGGAGCAGTACCGCTGGGAGGAGATCAAGCCCCAGGTCGACCACATCATCTTCCCCGACGGGCGGCGCATCATCCTGCTGGCCAAGGGGCGACTGGTGAACCTGGGCTGCGCCACCGGTCACCCGAGCTACGTGATGAGCTCGAGCTTCGCCAACCAGACCATCGCGCAGATCGAGCTGTTCACCCGCACCGAGCAGTATCCGGTGGGCGTGTACACCCTGCCCAAGCACCTGGACGAGAAGGTCGCCCGGCTGCAGCTGCGCAAGCTCAACGCGCGCCTCACCGAGCTGAGCGACCAGCAGGCGGCCTACATCGGCGTGCCCAAGGAAGGCCCGTACAAGTCGGCGCATTACCGCTACTGACCCCACGGACCCGCATGAACGTCGACCATCTCAGTTTCGAGTTCTTCCCGCCGAAGACGCCCGAGGGTGCCGACAAGCTGCGCGCGGCGCGCCGGCGCCTGTACGCCTGCGCGCCGGAGTTCTGCTCGGTGACCTTCGGCGCCGGCGGCTCCACGCAGGAGGGCACGCTGGACACGGTGCTGGAGATCGCCGGGGAGGGCATGCGCGCGGCGCCGCACCTGTCGTGCATCGGCGGCAGCCGCGACAGCGTGCGCGCGCTGCTGCAGCGTTACCGCGATCAGGGCATCCGGCGCATCGTGGCGCTGCGCGGCGACCTGCCCTCGGGCTACGGCCTGGGCGGCGAGTTCGCGCACGCCGCCGACCTCGTGGCCTTCATCCGTGAGCAGACGGGCGACTGGTTCCACATCGAGGTCGCCGCGTATCCGGAGATGCACCCGCAGGCGCGCAGCCCGGCCGACGACCTGAAGCATTTCGTGGCCAAGATGCGCGCCGGCGCCGATTCCGCGATCACCCAGTACTTTTTCAATCCCGACGCGTATTTCCGTTTCACCGACGAGGTGCGCAAGGCCGGCATCGACGCTCCGGTGGTTCCGGGCATCATGCCGGTGACCAACGCCAGCCAGCTGCTGCGTTTTTCCGACGTATGCGGCGCCGAGGTTCCGCGCTGGATCCGCCTGCGGCTGCAATCCTTCGGCGACGACCGCGCGTCCATCCTGGAATTCGGGCGCGACGTGGTGGCGCAGCTGTGCCGCAAGCTGCTGGAGGGCGGCGCCCCGGGCCTGCACCTCTACACCCTGAACCAGGCCGACGCCAGCCTCGCCGTCCTTGAAAGGGTGTGAGCCCCCTCCGTCGCCGGGCGCGGGAGGGTGCCCCCTCCGTCGCGGGGGGCGACCCCCGCTCCGCCCCCCGAGGGGGGCACCCCCTGCCTTGGGGCGGCCCTGCGGCAGGTGGGTTCTCGGCAGCGGGGCGTGGTGCACTGAAGGGGGGCTTTCAGGCGGGCTGCATAGCCGCCTGCGGCGGCCTGAAGCCAAGCACCCTTAGGTTTTGGGCCGCCGAAGGCGGCTCTGCACCGCCACCTGAAACTGGCGGCAATCGCGACGCCTCCCCATTGTCGAGAGCACACCCACCGCAGGGCCGCCCCAAGGTGGGGTGCGTCCCCCTCGGGGGGACGGAGCGGGGGTCGCCCCCCGCGACGGAGGGGGCATCTCTACTGCTAAGCTCGGCGCATGAACGAGTCGGGATCTGAAGGACGAGTCGGGGCGTTGCCGGAGGCTGCGGCCTTGGGGGACGGGGCGCGGCCGGTGCTGGAGGGCGAGGCGATGGAGCGCAGCCACGTCAGCGCGGAGGCGGCGCTGGCGCATGTGCAGGCGCTGTACGCGGACGGGGTGGCGCGGCTGCACGAGGCGCTGCGCGAGGCCGTGCGCGGCAACGCGCCGGCGCGGCGGGTGCGCGCCTACTATCCGCGGGTGCGCCTGGTCGCACAGGGGCATCCGTCACCGGAGGCGCTGGCCGATTCGCTGCCCAGCTACGGCTTCGTCTCCGGACCCGGAGTGTTCGAGGCCACGCTGACCCGGCCCGACCTGTTCGCCGACTACTACCGCGAGCAGTTCGAACTGCTGCTGCGCAACCACGGCGCCCCGCTGCAGGTGGGGCCCAGCGAGGTGCCCATCGCGCTGCCCTTCACCTTCGACGAGCACACGCGATTCGAGGCCGAACTGGACGCCGCGTCGCGCCGCGAGCTGCTCGCCGGCTTCGACATGCCCGACCTGGCGGCGATGGACGACGGCATCGCCAACGGCACCTTCGCGCCGGCCCCCGGTCAGGCGCGGCCGCTGGCGCTGTTCAACGCGCCGCGCGTGGACTACTCGCTGCAGCGCCTGCGGCACTACACGGGCTGCTCGGCCGAGCATTTCCAGAATTTCGTGGTGTTCACCAACTACGGGTTCTACGTCGACGAATTCCTGCGCATGGCCCGGGAGATGTTGCTCGAGCCTGCGCGCGATGCGCAGGATTATCTGGCGCTGGTCGAGCCTGGCAACGTGATCACGCGCCGCGCGGGCAGTCCCGCGGCGCCCGGCGACGCCGGCATGCCCCCGGCGCGCATGCCCCAGATGCCCGCCTACCACCTGGTGCGTGGCGACCGCTCCGGCATCACCCTGGTGAACATCGGCGTGGGACCGTCGAATGCGCGCACCATCACCGATCACGTCGCCGTGCTGCGCCCGCACACCTGGCTGATGCTGGGGCATTGCGCGGGTCTGCGCAGCAGCCAGCAGCTCGGCGACTACGTGCTGGCCCACGGCTACGTGCGCGAGGACCACGTGCTCGACGAGGACCTGCCGCCGTGGGTGCCGATCCCGGCACTGGCCGAGGTACAGGTGGCGCTGCAGCAGGCGGTGGCCGAGGTCACGCGCCTGCAGGGGCTCGAGCTCAAGCGGGTGATGCGCACCGGCACCGTGGCCACCACCGACAATCGGCATTGGGAATTGCAGCCCTTCGGCGGGCCGCTGAGCACGCCGCGCCTGCGCTTCTCGCAAAGCCGGGCGATCGCGCTGGACATGGAAAGCGCCACCATCGCCGCCAACGGATTTCGCCTGCGCGTGCCCTACGGCACGCTGCTGTGCGTCAGCGACAAGCCGCTGCATGGCGACCTGAAACTACCCGGCATGGCCGATCGTTTCTACCGCGAGCGCGTGAACCAGCACCTGCAGATCGGCCTGCGCGCACTGGAGATCCTGCGCGGCCAGCGCATGGAGCGCCTGCACAGCCGCAAGTTGCGCAGCTTCGACGAAGTGGCCTTCCAGTAGCCGACCGTCCCGGGTGCGCGGGACGGCTCAGGCCTCGGCGGCGCGCGCCACCCAGGCGGCCCAGTCGCGCAGCAGCGCGGCGTCCACCGCGGCCAGCGCCGAGCGCTTGCGCAGCGAGTTGTCGAACACCGGCTCGCCCTGCAGGGTCTGCGCGCTGCCGCCGGCCTCGGCCAGCACCAGGCTGCCGGCGGCGTAGTCCCACAGGCCCTGCGCTCCGTGCACGTACAGGTGGAAGCGCCCGGCGGCGACCCAGCACCAGTCCAGCGCCACCGATCCCAGCGAGCGCTGCGAGGCGTAGGGCGGGTGCGTGGCCAGGCTGGCGGCCAGCGCCGGGCCCAGGCGCTTGAAGTCCACGCAGGCGATCGCCCGCTGCATGGCCGGCGGCGGCGGGCAACGCAGGCTCCGCCCCTGCAGGCGCGCGCCATGGCCCAGCGCGGCGTCGAACAGTTCGTCGCGCATGACGTCGAGCACCAGACCCAGGCGCACGCGCCCGGCCTGCACCCAGGCCAGCGAGGGACCGAAGGCGGGAAGCCCGGCGGTGAAGTTGCTGGTGCCATCCAGCGGATCGAGCACCCACAGGCCGGGCCCGTCGGGCGCGCCGGCCTCGGCGGCCATGAGTTCGAGCTGGCGTTCCGGGCTCATCTCCTCGCCCAGCAGGGGCACCGCGGGCCAGTGCTCGGCCAGGCGAGCCTGCAGGTGGCGCTGCATGCCCAGGTCGGCGTCGGTGACCCAGCTGCCGTCGTCCTTCAGGCGCGCCCGGGGATCGGCCGCGCGGGGCAGGATGTGCTCGCCGGCCGCCTCGCGCAGCAGTTCGCCGAGCAGGTCCAGGTCGCCGGGTTGGGGGTGTCGGTGGGGCATGGTGCGATTGTCTCGCAGATGGCCTCGGGAATTCGCTGCGAGCGGGGGCGACTCAGGATTCGCCGCCCGCGCCCGGCACCAGGATGGTCGGCGCCGCGGGGGCGGAGGTGCGCGGCCAGTCGGTGCTGAAGTGCAGGCCCCGGCTCTCGTGGCGCAGGCGCGCCGAGCGCACGATCAGCTCGGCGACCTGCAGCAGGTTGCGCAGTTCCAGCAGGTCGCGTGTGACGCGGAAATTGGCGTAGAACTCCTGCACCTCGGCCTGCAGCAGCGCGATGCGGTGCGCGGCGCGCTCCAGGCGCTTGTCGGTGCGCACGATGCCCACGTAGTTCCACATCATGCGGCGCAGTTCGTCCCAGTTGTGGCTGATCACCACCAGTTCGTCGGCGTCGCTGACCCGGCTCTCGTCCCAGGCGCGCAGGCGCGGCGCGCGCGCCGGCGGCTCCTGCGCGATGGCCTGGGCCGCGGCGGTGCCGAACACCACGCACTCCAGCAGGGAGTTGCTGGCCAGCCGGTTGGCCCCGTGCAGGCCGGTGTAGGCCACTTCGCCGATGGCATGCAGCCCCGGCAGATCGGTGCGTCCGGCCAGATCGGTGAGCACGCCGCCGCAGGTGAAATGCACCGCCGGCACCACCGGGATGGGCTCGCGCGCGATGTCGATGCCCAGCTCCAGGCAGCGCTGGTGGATGGTCGGGAAATGGTGCCGGATGAACTCCTCGCCGCGCGCGGTGATGTCCAGGTACACGCAGTCGATGCCGTGGCGCTTCATCTCGAAGTCGATGGCCCGCGCCACCACGTCGCGCGGCGCCAGCTCGGCGCGCTCGTCGTGCGCGGGCATGAAGCGCGTGCCGTCGGGCAGGCGCAGCACGCCGCCCTCGCCGCGCACGGCTTCCGAGATGAGGAAGCTCTTGGCCTTCGGGTGGTACAGGCAGGTGGGGTGGAACTGGATGAACTCCATGTTCGCCACCCGGCAGCCGGCGCGCCAGGCCATGGCGACGCCGTCGCCGCTGGCCGTGTCGGGGTTGGTCGTGTAGCGATACACCTTGCCCGCGCCGCCGGTGGCCAGGATGGTGTGCGCGGCGCCGTAGGCTCCCACGCGTCCGCTTTCCAGGTCCAGCGCGTAGGCGCCCCAGCAGCGGTCCTGGTGGCCGTCCTCGACGTGGCGCCCGGTGATCAGGTCCACCGCCACGTGGTTCTCCAGCAGGCGGATGCCGGGGTGGGCGCGCGCGCGCGCCAGCAGGGTGCGCTGGATCGCCGCGCCGGTGGCGTCGGCCACGTGGGCGATGCGGCGCTGGCTGTGGCCGCCTTCGCGGGTCAGGTGCAACTGGCCCTGCTCGGTATCGAAGGGCACGCCCTGCGCACGCAGCCATTCGATGGCTTTCGGGCCCTGCTCGATGACGAAGCGCGTGGCCGGCAGGTCGTTGAGCATCGCGCCGGCCACCATGGTGTCGTGCACGTGGGCCTCGAAGGTGTCGCCGCTGCCGAGCACCGCGGCGATGCCGCCCTGCGCCCATTGGCTGGACGAGACCTCGAGTTCGCGCTTGGCCAGCAGGGTCACCGGCATGCGGTCGGCCAGCTGCAGCGCGGCGCTGAGCCCGGCCAGGCCGCCTCCGATGATCAGCACGCCGTCGCGGGGAGGAGGGGTCGAGGCCATCGTGGGTATTCCGGCTCAGAATTCGAGGTTGTCGATCAGGCGGGTGCGTCCCAGGCGGGCCGCGCCCAGCACCACCAGATGCGCGTCGCGACGCAGCTCTTCGTCGTCGGCCGGCGCCTGCAGGTCGGCGCGCCGGCGCACGCTGAGGTAGTCCGGTTCCCAGCCGCGAGCGCGCAGATCCTGCTCGGCTTCGGCCTGGATGCGTGGCAACTGCCCCAGCTCGGTGCATTCGCGCGCGCGCGCGGCCAGCGCGCGCAGCGCCTGCTGCAACTGCGGTGCCTGCGCGCGTTCGGCCGGGCTGAGGTAGCCGTTGCGCGAGGACATGGCCAGGCCGTCGCGCTCGCGCACGGTTTCCAGCCCCTCGATGCGCACCGGCAGCGCGAACTGTTCGACCATCGCGCGGATCAGCATCAGCTGCTGGTAGTCCTTCTTGCCGAACACCGCCGCGGCCGGCCGCACCAGCTGCAGCAGCTTGAGCACGACCGTGGTCACCCCCTCGAAATGCCCCGGGCGCGAGGCGCCCTCGAGCTCGCCCGCCAGGCGCGGATCGGGGCGCACGTGGAAGGTCTGCGGCGTCGGGTACATCTGCGCCTCGTCGGGCGCGAACAGCAGGTCGCAGCCCGCCTGTTCGAGCAGCTCGGCGTCGCGTTGCAGGGTGCGCGGGTAGCGCTCGAAGTCCTCGCCCGGGCCGAACTGCAGGCGGTTGACGAATACGCTGGCGATCACCGGCGCGCCGAGTTCGCGCGCGCGCGCCACCAGCGCCAGGTGGCCGGCGTGCAGGTTGCCCATGGTGGGCACCAGCACCGGATGCGGCCCGGAGGCCAGCGCCGCGTGCAGCGCGTCGCGGCTGTGCAGGATCTGCATCGAAGGATTCCCTCAGGCGACGTAGCCGTGCAGCGCCTCGTCGGGGAAGGCGCCGGACTTGACGTCGCGAACATAAGCCTGCACGGCCGCGCGCATGCTGCCCGCGCCGAGCATGAAATTGCGCACGAAGCGCGGCTTGGCGCCCAGCGTGATGTCGAGCATGTCGTGCAGCACCAGCACCTGGCCGTGGGTGCGCGCGCCGGCCCCGATGCCGATGGTCATGCCGGGAAACTCGGCGCTGACCCGCGCCGCGAGATCCGAGGGGACGAGTTCGAGCACCAGCATCGCCGCGCCGGCCTTGCCGAGTTCGCGCGCCTGGCGCAGCAGGGTCTGCGCGCCCTGTTCGTCGCGCCCCTGGATGCGGTAGCCGCCCAGCGCGTGCACGCTCTGCGGCGTGAGTCCGAGATGGGCGCACACCGGAATGCCCCGCTCGACCAGCGCGGCCACCGCCGGGGCCGTCCAGCCGCCGCCCTCGAGCTTGACCATCTGCGCGCCCGCCTGCATCAGCGTCGCGGCGCTGCGCACGGCCTGCGCGACATCGGCCTGGTAGCTGCCGAAGGGAAGGTCGGCGAGCACCCAGGATCGCGGCGCGCCGCGGCTCACGCAGGCCACGTGGTAGCTCATCTGCTCCAGCGTGACGGGCAGCGTGGAGGCGTGGCCCTGCATGACCATGCCCAGCGAGTCGCCCACCAGCAGGCAGTCCACGCCGCAATCCTCGAGCAGCGCGGCGCTGGCCGCGTCGTACGCGGTGAGCATGGCGATCTTCTCGCCGGCCTCGCGCATCGAGCGCAGCCTGTGCAGGGTCATGGGCTTGCGGGCCGCGGGGGGCGCCGTGCCGCCGTAGGGCGCGGCCGCGCCCTGGGAGGGAGTGTCGGACATGGTCAGGAAGGGGTGTAGGCCAGGCGCAGGTACAGCGGCGCGAAGGCCTCGGCCTGGGTGATCTGCACCAGTCCCTCGCGCGCCAGCTCCAGCAGCGCCACGAAGGTGACCACCGCGTGCAGCACGCCCTGCGAAGGCTCGAAAAGGTCGGCGAATTCGGCCCAGCGGCGATCCTGCAGGCGACGCAGCACGCCGCTCATGACCTCGCGCAGGGAAATCTGCTCGCGTCCGATGGTGTGGTGCGCGTTCAGGCGCGCGCGCCGCAGCACGTCGGCCCAGGCGCTGCGCAATTCCTCGACCCCGAGTTCGGGCAGCAGGGAACGCGGCGCGCGCTCCACCGCCACCTGCACGCGCCAGAAGTCGCGCCCCGCCTGCGGCAGCGCGTCGAGCTGCTGGGCCGCCAGTTTCATGCGCTCGTACTCGAGCAGCCTGCGCACCAGCTCGGCACGCGGGTCCTCGGGCTCGCCGCCGTCGGGCGCCGGCGGGCGCGGCAGCAGCATGCGCGACTTGATCTCGATGAGCATGGCCGCCATCAGCAGGTACTCGGCGGCCAGCTCCAGATTGGTGCGCCGGATCTGCTCCACGTACTCGAGGTACTGGTGCGTGACCTGGGCCAGCGGAATGTCCAGGATGTTGAAGTCCTGGCGTCGGATCAGGTAGAGCAGCAGGTCCAGCGGGCCCTCGAAGGCCTCGAGGAACACCTCCAGCGCGTCCGGCGGGATGTACAGGTCCTGCGGCAGCTCGAACAGCGGCTGACCGTACAGCCGGGCCACCGCCAGGCCGTCGACGGTCTGCGGCAGCGAGTCCGCGGCGGCCGCGAGCGCCTGCTCGGGAGCGCCGGAGTCGGACATCGCGCTGGACAACGAAGCGCTCCGGCCGTCAGTCGATGCCGTACACGTAGGCCTTCTGGCGCACGCGGGCGGCGTCGAATCCGGCGCGCAACTGGGGGTCCTGCGGACGGTCCCACAGCAGGCCGCGGCCGGCCTTCTGCTCGGACTCGAGCTCGGGGCGCTGGGACTTCAGTTCCTGCAGGAAACGCGTGGCTTCGGACACGTAGGGTTTGACGGCGAAGGGCATGGGCGTCGTACCGGGCAAGGAGGATTCGGGAAAAGCGGAATGTGCAATCTTAGGCGGTTTGCGCACCCGGGGCCGTGTTCACGGATGCCGCGCCGGCACGCCGAGGTCGCGCCCGAGCACGCGCTCGAGCACCCGCAGCGGCGCCGTCGACGGCGCCAGCTGGTCGTCGGGGTGCAGGTAGAAGGTCTGTTCCATCATGTGCTGCCCGCCCATCACCGCGTGCAGCACCTGGTCGGAGAACACCACCCAGGTGCTGCCCGGGGCGAAGTCCACCGCCGCCTGCGGGGCATCGCGCTGGTAGTCCAGGTCGGACTTGGCCAGGTCGTGCAGCTGCAACATGGCGTGGTCGTAGGGCGTGCGCAGCGCCTTGGTCACGCGCAGCAGGCGCAGCAACCTGGCGGAGCCCGGGACGGGTGGCCGCAGGCGCGGCGCGAAGCGCTCGGCGAAATCGGGAAAGGCCTCGCCCACGCGCCACTGGCGCGCGCGCTGGCCCGGGTGCACGTTGGTGAACACGCGCAGCAGCCGCACGCCGCGCATCGGATTGGACGGAAAGGCATCGACGTGCAGGCGGGTGTCGTCCTGGCGCCAGGAGCGATCGCGGGTCTCCACCTCGAAGGGGCGCAGCGACGCGTTGCCGGCGCGCAGCTTGCCCCGGTACTGCGGAAACAGGCGCTCGACCAGTTGCGCGGACTGCGAGGCGAAGCGCTCGATCATCGCGCGCAGCGCCTGCAGGTCCGATTCCTCGCCCTGCGCTCCGCGCAGTTCGCCGGAGCCGCGCAGGCTGATGTTCTTCGCCTTGCCGTTGCTCCACCGCGTATCCAGGAAACGCGCCTCGCCCGTTTCCAGCACGAAGGGCATGCGCGAGAAGCGCAGCACGCAACCGCTCTCGACCAGGTGTTCCAGGTGCCGGCTGGGGCCCTGCGCGTAGTCGGTATCGTCGAAATCGCGCAACGCCTGCTGCGGCGTGGGTTGGGTCGGCTGGCGCCCTGCGGGCGGCGTGATCAGGCCAGGCATCGCGGCTCCTCGGACGTGACGGCTCAGCTCACCCGCATGCCGGGCCGCGCGCCCGTGTCGGGAGACAGCAGGAACAAGCCCGGTGCGTCGTCGCCGGAGGCGGCCAGCACCATGCCCTCGCTGACGCCGAACTTCATCTTGCGCGGCGCCAGGTTGGCCACCACCACGGTGAGCTTGCCCACCAGCGCCGCCGGATCATAGGCCGAGGCGATGCCGGAGAACACGTTGCGCAGCCGCGGTTGGCCCGCGTCGTCGCGTTCGCCGAGGTCCAGGCTCAGCCGCAGCAGCTTGGTCGAGCCTTCCACCGCCTGCGCGTCGTGGATGCGCGCGATGCGCAGATCCACGCGCCCGAAGTCGTCGATGCCGATGGTGTCCGAGGCGTCGGCCTCGGCGCGTGGCGCCGGGGCTGCCGCGGCCGCGACCGGCGCCGGCGCCGGCGCCGGCGCCGCTTCGGGCTCCAGCAGCCGTTGCAGCGTGGCCGGGTCGACGCGCTGCATCAGGTGACGGTAGGGCGCCACGCGTCGCGGCAGTTCGGCGCAGTCGCTCCAGAGGAAGTCGCGCTCCAGTCCGAACAGTTCGCGTGCCACCCGGGACGCCGTGGCCGGCAGCACCGGAGCCAGCAGCACGGACAGGGTCCAGAACCCGGCCAGCGCCCGCGAGCAGACGTCCTGCAGTTCGACGCGGCGCTCCGGATCCTTGGCCAGCACCCACGGTTGCGCGCTGTCGAAGGCGGCGTTGATGCGGTCGGCGTGGGCCATGATCTCGCGCAGCGCGCGGGCGTATTCCCGCGCGTCCAGCGCCGCGCGCACGTCGTGCGCCAGCGCGCTGGCGGTCTCGCGCAGCGCGTCGGTGGCGCCGGCGTAGTCGAGGCGGCCGTCGAAGTACTGCGTGATGAAGCGGCTGGCGCGGCTGGCGATGTTCACGTACTTGCCGATCAGGTCGCTGTTGACCCGGGCGACGAAGTCCTCGGCGCCGAAGTCGAGGTCGTCCACGCGCGCCGACAGCTTGGCCGCCAGGTAGTAGCGCAGCCATTCGGGGTCGAGCTTGAGCTCCAGGTAGCGCAGCGGCGAGATGCCCGTGCCGCGGCTCTTGCTCATCTTCTCGCCGCCGACCGTCACGTGGCCGTGCACGTTGATCTGGCTGGGCGTCTTGCGCCCGGAGTAGTGCAGCATCGCGGGCCAGAACAGGGTGTGGAAATACACGATGTCCTTGCCGATGAAATGCACCTGCTCCACCGCCGGGTCGGCGACGAATTCGTCGAAGCTCTGCGTGGTGCGCGAGGCCTCGTGCCAGTGCGCGGCCGCCTGGCCCTTGTCGAAATGGTTCTTCAGGCTGGCCAGGTAGCCGATCGGCGCGTCCAGCCAGACGTAGAAGTACTTGCCCGGCGCGTCGGGAATCTCGATGCCGAAGTAGGGCGCGTCGCGCGAGATGTCCCAGTCGGCCAGCCCGCCGCGGCCGTGCTCGTCGACGGCGAACCACTCGCGCACCTTGTTGAGCACCTCGGCCTGCAGGCGGGGGAGCGCGTGCGCGCCGTTGCCCTGGGTCCAGTCGCGCAGGAACTCGGCGCAGCGCGGGGACGACAGCTGGAAGAAGTAATGCTCGCTGCTGCGCAACTCGGGCGTGGCGCCGGACAGCACCGAGTACGGCTGGCGCAGTTCGGTGGGACCGTAGACCGCGCCGCAGACCTCGCAGGAATCGCCGTACTGGTCGGCCGCGTCGCATTTCGGGCAATGGCCCTTGATGTAGCGGTCGGGCAGGAACATGCCCTTGACGGGATCGTAGAACTGCTCGATCGAGCGTGCGTAGATCAGCCCCGCCTTGCGCAGCGCGCGGTAGATGTCCTGCGCCAGTCGGTGGTTCTCGGGCCCGTCGGTGCTGTGCCAGTTGTCGAAACGGATGAGAAAGCCGTCCAGGTAGGCCTGGCGTCCGGCGGCGATGTCGGCGACGAACTGCTGCGGGGTCTTGCCCGCCTTCTCGGCGGCGATCATGATGGGCGCCCCGTGCGCGTCGTCGGCGCAGACGAAGTGCACCTCGTGGCCCTGCATGCGCTGCAGGCGCACCCAGATGTCGGCCTGGATGTACTCCATCATGTGGCCGATGTGGAAGGCGCCGTTGGCATAGGGCAGCGCCGTGGTGACGAACAGGCGCCGCTTGTCGGCGAGCGGGCTGCTGGAGGGGGAGGGCGTCGGCGAGGTCATGCGCGGTCGGATCGCGGTCGGGGCGTGCCGTCCGGTCGGGCCGGTTCGGCGTGATGGGCGGCGGGGGCCGGCGGGCGCCGGCCGGGCGGCGCTCGGCGCGCCGGATGCGTCATTGTAGGCAGGCGTCGCGCGGTCTTGCCTCGGCGGGGCCGGCCGGGCGGGGCTAGACTTGCAGGCCCCGCGGCGCACCCGCGCGGGCGCTCCGAAAACCGTCACTCCGCTCGCACCCATCATGTCCTCGTTGCCGACCCAGGAACAGATCGAACAAGCCCTCGACGCGATTGCCGACCCCGGCAGCGGCCAGGGGCTGCATGCCGCGCGCGTGCTGCGCAAGGTGGAGACCGCCGGCTCCGGCGTGCGCGTGCAGTTGCAGTTCGGCTATCCGGCGCGCAGCCAGCACGAGGCGGTGCGCGCGGCCGTGCGCGCGGCCGTGCGCGCTCTGCCCGGCGCCGGCTCGGCCGAAGTGGAGGTGGACATTTCCACCCGCATCGAGGCGCACTCGGTGCAGCGCGGCGTGCGCACCCTCGAAGGCGTGCGCAACGTGATCGCCGTGGCCTCCGGCAAGGGCGGCGTGGGCAAGAGCACCACGGCGGCCAACCTGGCGCTGGCGCTGGCCGCCGAGGGCGCCAAGGTCGGGCTGCTCGACGCCGACATCTACGGCCCCTCGCAGCAGATGATGCTGGGCCTGCAGGGCCGCCCGCAGAGCAGCGACGGCAAGACCATGGAGCCGATGGCGGGCCACGGCCTGCAGGTCATGTCCATCGGGGTGCTGATGGACGCGGACACGCCGATGATCTGGCGCGGTCCGATGGCCACGCAGGCGCTGGAACAACTGTTGCACCAGACCCGCTGGCAGGACCTGGACTACCTCGTGGTCGACATGCCTCCCGGCACCGGCGACATCCAGCTCACGCTCAGCCAGCGCGTGCCGCTGACCGGGGCGGTGATTGTCACGACGCCCCAGGACATCGCGCTGCTGGACGCGCGCAAGGGCCTGAAGATGTTCGAGAAAGTGCAGGTTCCGGTGCTGGGCATCGTGGAGAACATGGCCACGCACGTGTGCTCCAACTGCGGCCACGTGGAGGCCATCTTCGGCAGCGGCGGGGGGCAGCGCATGGCCGAGGAGTACGGCGTCGAGCTGCTGGGATCGCTGCCGCTGGACCTGCGCATCCGCGAACAGGCCGACAGCGGGACCCCCAGCGTGGCGGCCGAGCCGCAGGGCGCGGCCGCGCGCGAATACCTGGCCATCGCGCGCCGCGTGGGCGCGCGCGTGGCGCAGCGCGCGCGCGACTATTCGGCACGTTTTCCCAGCATCAAGGTGGTCGAGACCTGACTCCGCCGGCCCGGCAGCGCAGCCGGGCGAGGCGGAGCCCTGCTGTCCGTGAGGATGATCTGGGCAAGCCGGGGTCCCGCGGGTTATGCTTCGCGGACATACGAACGGTCGTTCGTTTTTCCGCCCCGCAGAAGGGCGGCTTGATTCCGAGGAGATACCGATGGACCGACCCTGGCTCGAGCGCTACCCGCAAGGGGTGCCCGCCGACATCGACCCCGGCGCCTTTCGCTCGCTGCCGGAGTTGCTGCAGCGCAGCTTCGAGCAGTTCGCCGAGCGCCCGGCCTTCGCGTTCATGGGCAAGCGCACCACCTTCGCCCAATGGGAACGCGATGCGAAGGCGCTGGCGGCCTGGTTGCAGGCCCAGGGCCTGCGTCCGGGCGAGCGCATCGCGCTGATGATGCCCAACGTGCCGCAGTACCCGATCGCGGTGGCGGCGGCGTTGCTCGCCGGGCTGGTCGTGGTCAACGTGAATCCGCTGTACACCGCGCGCGAGCTGGAGCACCAGTTGCTCGACAGCGGCGCCAGCGCGATCATCATCCTGGAGAATTTCGCCCATACGCTCGAGCAGGCGGGTGAACGCGCCGGCCTGCGCGTGGTCGTGGTGGCCAGCATGGGCGACATGCTCGGCGGCCTCAAGGGCACGGTGGTCAATCTGGTGGTGCGCCACCTCAAGCACCTGGTGCCGGCCTTCTCGCTGCCCGGTCACCACCGCTTCCCGCAGGCGCTGGCTCGCGGGCGCGCGCTGCGTTTCGCGCCCGTCGATGCGCGGCCCGAGGACGTCGCGGTGCTGCAGTACACGGGCGGCACCACCGGGGTGTCCAAGGGCGCGGCGCTGAGCCATCGCAACCTGATCGCCAACGTGTTGCAAAGCGATGCCTGGAACCAGCCGGCGCTGCGCAGGCATCCCGAGCTGGCGCAGATCAACACGGTGTGCGCGCTGCCGCTCTACCACATCTTCGCCTTCACGGTGGTCATGTTCCTGTCCGCCTACCAGGGTGGCATGATCGTGCTGATCCCCAACCCGCGCGACCTGAAGGCGACCATCGACGAGCTCAGCCGCTACGAGCTGCACTGTTTCCCGGCGGTGAACACGCTGTTCAACGCGCTGCTGCACCACGCGGACTTCGGGCGCCTGAACACCACCCGCCTGATGCTCTCGGTGGGCGGGGGCATGGCGGTGCAGGAGGCGGTGGCCCGGCAATGGCTGGAGCGCACCGGATGCCCCATCTGCGAGGGCTACGGCCTGTCCGAGACCTCGCCGTCGGTGTGCTGCAACCCGACGGACACCGACCATTTCAGCGGCACCATCGGGTTGCCGCTGCCGTCCACGGAAATGGTCGTGATCGACGACGACGGCCATGTGCTGCCCACCGGCGAGCGCGGCGAGGTGGCCGTGCGCGGCCCGCAGGTCATGCAGGGCTACTGGGGGCGCCCGGACGACACCGCGCGCGCCTTCACCGCCGACGGTTTTTTCAAGACCGGCGACGTGGGCATCATCGACGCGCAGGGCTATGTGCGCATCGTGGACCGCAAGAAGGACATGATCCTGGTGTCGGGTTTCAACGTCTACCCCAACGAGGTCGAGGACGTCGCGGTGGCCCACCCCGGAGTGCTGGAGGCCGCCGCGGTCGGCCTGCCCGACCCGGATTCGGGGGAGTCGGTGCTGCTGTTCGTCGTGCGCTCCGATCCCGCGCTGGACGAGGCAACCCTGCGCGCCTGGATGTCCGAGCGCCTGACCGGCTACAAGCGGCCGCGGCGCATCGAGTTCCGCGACGAACTGCCCAAGACCTCGGTGGGCAAGATCCTGCGCCGCTCGCTGCGCGAGCAGGTGGTGCAGCGCCAGGCCTCCCGAGCCTGAATCCGGGGCGCCCGCACCCATGACCGAGCCGCGGGTTCCCGGGCGCGCCTACGTGGTCGGCGGCGCGGTGCGCGACGCGCTGCTGGGACGCCCGGTGCACGACCGCGACTGGGTGGTGGTGGGCGCCACCGCGCAGCAGATGGTCGACGCCGGGTTCCGCCCGGTGGGGCGGGACTTCCCCGTGTTCCTGCATCCGGTCAGCGGGGCCGAGTACGCGTTGGCGCGCACCGAGCGCAAGACCGCCGCGGGCTACCGCGGCTTCGCGGTGCACGCCGATCCGTCGGTGACCCTGGAACAGGATCTGCAGCGACGCGACCTGACCATCAACGCGATGGCGCAGGACGAGCAGGGACACATCATCGATCCCTGGGGCGGCATGCGCGACCTGGAGCAGCGGGTGCTGCGCCACGTGGGGCCGGCCTTCGTCGAGGATCCGGTGCGCATTCTGCGCGTGGCCCGTTTCGCCGCGCGCCTGGAGTCGTTCCGGCTGCACCCGGACACGCTGGAGCTGATGCGCGGCATGGTCGCCGCCGGCGAGGTCGACGCGCTGGTTCCCGAGCGGGTGTGGCAGGAACTGGCGCGCGGCCTGATGGAAGCGGCGCCGCGGCGCATGTTCGAGGTGCTGCGCGACTGCGGCGCGCTGGCCCGCGTGCTGCCCGAGCTCGACGCGCTGTGGGGCGTGCCCCAGCGCGCCGATGCCCACCCGGAAGTCGACTGCGGGGAGCATCAGATGCTGGTGCTGCAGGCGGCCGCCGCGGCGCAGGCGCCGTTGTCCGTGCGCTGGGCCTGCCTGATGCACGACCTGGGCAAGGCCCGCACCCCGGCCGAGGTGTTGCCGCGCCACATCGGGCACGAGGCGCGCAGCGTGCGCCTGGCGGCCACGGTGGCGGCCAGGCTGCGCGTGCCCGCCGAATGCGCCGAGCTGGCGGCGGTGGTCGCCGCCGAGCACGGCAACGTGCACCGCAGCCGGGAGCTGGGCGCGGCGGCCACGCTGCGCCTGCTGCAGCGTTGCGACGCGCTGCGCCGTCCGCGGCGCTTCGAGCTCGTGCTGCAGGCCTGTCGCGCCGACCACCTGGGCCGCGGCGGCGACTGGCCCGCGCGCCCCTATCCGCAGGAACCGCGCCTGCTGGCCGCGCAGCGCGCCGCCTTGACCGTGGATGCGGGAGCGGTGGCGCGGGAGGTGGTGGCGCGCGGCGCCGGCGCGCAGGCCATCGCGCAGGCCGTGGCGCGGGCGCGCGAACAGGCCATCGAGCAAGCCTCGGGCGCGCGCGATCCCGGCTGAACCGGGGCCACCGGCAGCCGCGCTGGCTGGGCGCGCCGCGCGGTTCAGCCGGAGCTCGCGTGGGCGAACGCCAGCTCGAGGAAATTGCGCAGCACCGGCGAGGCGTCGCCGCGCCGCCAGGCCAGCACGATATCGGTGCTCGCGTCGGGGTCGGCGAGTTCCAGGTAGCGCACCTGGGGTACCGAGGCGCGTTGCATGGACGCGGCGACCAGCCCGACGCCGATGCCGGCCGAGACCAGGCTGATCAGCGTGGGCATCTCGTGCACCTCCTGCACCACCTGGGGGCTGAAACCGGCGCGCAGGCACAGCGCGAGTATCTGTTCGCGCAGCCCCGAGCCGAACTCGCGGCTGTACAGGATGAAGGGGTCGTCGCGCAGGCGTTTCAGGTCCACGCGCCCGAGCCCGGCCAGCGCGTGTCCGGAGTGCACCGCCGCGTACAGCGGCTCGCGCTGCAGCGCGCGCAGTTGCAGCGCCTGCTCGTCGGGCTGGCTGGTGCTGCGGATGAATCCGAGATCCAGGCCGTGTTCCTGCAACTGGCGCAGCTGCTCGTTGGAGGAGAGCTGGCGCAACTGCAGTTGCACGGCCGGCCAGGCCCTGCGGAAATCGCGCAACAGCCGGGGGAGCAGCTCGGAAAAGGGCATCGAGCCGGCGAATCCGATGGACAGCTGGCCGCTGGCGCCGCGCCCGGCGCGCTGCGCCAGTTCCTCGGCGCGCGCCAGTTGCTGCAGCACCACGCGCGCCTGGGGCAGCAAGGCCGTTCCCGCCGCGGTCAGGCTCACGCCGCCTCGCCCGCGCTCGAACAGGCGCACCCCGAGCTTGCGCTCCAGCGCGCCGATGCGCTGGGACAGCGGCGGCTGGGAAATGTGCAGCCGCTGCGCCGCGCGGGAGAAATGGCGTTCCTCGGCGACCGCGAGAAAAGCCCGCAGATCCTGTACGTCCATATGGAAATCATATCAAAGCAGATGAAAAATCGATTTTCCATATGGAACGCACGGGACTATGCTGAAAATGTTCCTTCGCATTCACGCCCTGCGCCCCGCGCATCGGCATCGCGCATGCCCACCACGCCATCCAGCGCTCCAGGCGCCGCTTCGTCCGCCGCGGCCCATCGCCCGGTCCTTGTCGCGCCTTCGTGGCGGGCCCGCGTCGCCGTCGTCGCCGCCGGCATGAGCGCCTTTTTCACCATGTACGTGACCCAGGGCCTGCTGCCCTCGTTGCGCGGCGTATTCCACGCCGGGGTCGCCGAGCTCAGCCTGACCATCACCTTCACGACCCTCGCGGTGGCGCTGGCGGCTCCTTTCTCCGGCAGCGTGTCGGATCGCTTCGGGCGTCGCCGCGTGCTGCTGCTGTCGGTGGGGGCGCTGGCGCTGACCACGCTGCTGGCGGCCACCGCGCGCTCGCTGCACGGTCTGCTGTTGTGGCGCCTGGCGCAAGGGCTGTGCATTCCCGGCATCTTCACCGCCACCGTGGCCTACATCGGCGAGGAATGGCCGTCCGGGCAGATTCCGTCGGTGACGGCGCTGTACATCTCCGGCTCGGTCGCCGGGGGCTTCCTGGGTCGTTTCATCGCGGGACTGGCGACTGCCCGCTGGGACTGGCAGGCGGCCTTCGTGCTGCTGGGCCTGATCAACGCGGGCATCGCCGTCGTGATCGCCGCGTGGTTGCCGGCGTCGACGCGGTTCCGGCCCTCCACCAGCCTGCGCGAGTCCCTGGCCGGGCTGCCGCTGCACCTGCGCAATCCGCTGCTGCTGGGCAGTTACGCGATCGGATTCGGCATCCTGTTCTCCCAGGTGTGCAGTTTCACCTATGTGAGCTTCCACCTGGCCGAGGCTCCCTACAACCTCGACCTTCGCCAGCTCAGTCTGCTGTTCACGGTGTATCTGGTGGGCATGGCGGTGACTCCGCTGGCGGGGCGCCTGGCCTGGCGCTTCGGGCAGAGGCGGGTGTTCTTCGCGGCCGTCGCCTGCTCGGTGCTGGGGATCGCGTCGACCCTGGCGCCGAGCCTGGCGCTGATCGTCATCGGACTGACCCTGAGCTCGGCCGGTGTGTTCATCGCCCAGAGCATGGCCACCTCGCAGGTGCCGGTGTTCGCGCGCCAGGCCCGTTCCAGCGCCGTGGGCCTGTACGTGATGTGCTACTACATCGGGGGCAGCGTGGGCGCCTTCGCTCCCAGCGTGGTGTGGCTGCGCGCCGGCTGGCCCGGCTGCGTGGCGCTGGTCATCCTGGTGCAGCTGCTGATCGCCGCGGCGGCGCTGCGCATCTGGCCGGCACGGCCCGACTCAGCGCAACACCCGATCCACCAGCCAAAGCCCCAGCCACAGCAGGCTTAGCGAGCCCAGCGGCAGCAGCCAGGGCTTGCCGAACATGCGCCAGCGCAGGTCCAGGGGCATGCGCCCGAAACCGAACTTGCTCAGCCAGGGCAGCAGCGCGCTGAGCACCAGGCTGCCGAGCAGGAAACCGATCAGGCCCACGGCGGCTCCACGGCCCCGGCCGGCGCCTCGTCCAGCGCCGCGCTGCGGTCGCCTTGCGCGAAGCCGGACAACGGCGCGTGCACGTCGCGGCCGACCGCCAGCACCTTGAAGAGTTCGCCCATTTCGTGCTCGCCCAGCAGTTTCTGCACACCCGAGGCCAGGCGCAACGAGGCCGCGTCGCCGGCGGCCATGCGCGGCGCCAGCAGGTCGAGCAGGCCCGCGTTGAGCAGGAAACGCGCCTGGCTGGTGTAGCCCAGCACGCGCAGGCCGGCTTCGCGCGCCGCGCGCGCCATGGCGCTGAAGTCCACGTGGGCGGTGATGTCGGAAAGCCCCGGCTCCCACAAGGGATCGTCGTGGGCTCGATGCGCGCGGTGACAGCGCAGCGTCCCGCTCGCGCGCTGCGGGTGGTCGTATTCGCGCGCCGGGAATCCATAGTCGAACAACAGCGCCACGCCCCGGCCCAGGTGCGCGCCCAGGCTGCGCATGAATCCCTCGGCCGCCTCGTGCCATTCGGTCACGCTGCCCTCGGGCAGTTGCCGCAGGCTCGGCCGCAGCGCGCAGCCCGGCGGCAGCGGGCGTTCGCTCCACATCAGGTTCCCCTCGGGGTCGAGCCCGACGCCGCGCTCCAGCCAGCCGTGCCCGGCGCGGCGCAGCAGGCGTACCGGCATGGCGTCCAGCACCTCGTTGCCCAGCACCAGCGCGTCGAAGCTTTCGGGCAAGCGCTCCCACCAGCACACGCGGCGCGCCAGCTCCGCGGGCAGTTCGGCGACTGCGGCGCGCTGGCGCTCGCGCATCGCCGCCGACACCTCGACGATGGCGTATTGCTCGGGCAGCCAGGCGCCGGCATCGGCCAGCTCGCGCAGCAGCGCGCAGGCCAGCGCGGCGCTGCCGGCGCCGAACTCGACCATGAGGTCCAGGCGCAGCGAGGCGCCGAGTTCGCCCAGCTGGCGTGCCAGCGTGGCCGCGAACAGCGGCGACAACTCGGGGGCGGTGATGAAGTCGCTGGCGCCGCCCCAGGCCCCGAGCACCCCCGCCGATGCGGCGTAATAGCCCAGGCCGGGTTGGTACAGCGCCAGGTGCATGTAGCGGTCGAAGCCGATCCATCCGCCCGCCGCGCCGATTTCGCGGCGCAGCACATCCATCAGCGCGGCCGCGCGCCGCGCCTCTTCGGGCGGCGTTGCGGCCGGCTCGCGGGGTAGACTACGCGTTTGCTCCATCGAAGCGATTGTAGGTTCGCCGCCCATGTCCGAAGCGTCATCCCGCCTTGCAGGGGAACCTGCCCGAGAAGGCGCCGGCCCGCTCGGCGGCTCGCGGGCCGATGCCCCCGCGCAGCGCCCCGTGGCGCTGGTCACCGGCGCGGCGCGGCGCCTGGGCCGGACCATCGCGACCCGCCTGGCGCAGGACGGCTGGGACCTGGCGGTGCATTACCGGGGTTCGCACGACGATGCCGAGCAGCTGTGCGCGCAGCTGCGCGCGTCGGGCGCGCGCGCGCAGGGCTTTCGCGCCGAGCTCGGCGACGAGGCCGCCGCCGTCGAGCTGGTGCCGCGCGTGGCGCGCGAGCTGGGCCGGGTCGACGCGCTGGTCAACAACGCCTCGCTGTTCGAATACGACGCGGTGGCCGACTTCGGCGCCGAGGCCGCGCTGCGGCATTACCGCATCAACGCCGTCGCGCCGGTTCTGCTGGCGCGGGCGCTGCACGCCGAGCTGCAGCGGCGGGACACCCGCGGTTGCGTGGTCAACCTGCTGGACCAGAAGCTGTGGAACCCGAACCCCGACCATCTCTCCTACACCCTGAGCAAGGCGGCGCTGCGCGAGGCCAACACCCTGCTGGCGCAGGCGCTGGCGCCGACCCTGCGGGTGGTGGCGGTGGCCCCCGGCATGACCCTGGGCAGCGAGATGATCGACGAGGCGCGGCTGCGCGAACTGCAGGCCGCCGGCCCGCTGGGCCGGGGGCCGAGCGCCGATGACGTCGCCGACGCCGTGCTGTTCGCCCTGCGCAACCCCGGCTTGAGCGGCTGCGAACTGCTGGTGGACGCGGGCCAGCATCTGCAACCGCGATCCCGCGATTTCGCCTTCTGACCATGCGTACCCTCTATCTCGAACGCCTGCGCGTGCAGGCCAGCGTGGGCATCCTCGAGCACGAGCTGCGCTCGCGCCAGTTGCTGCTGGTGTCGATCGCCGCCGAGCTGCCCGAGGCGCCCTCGCTGCCGGCCGCCGACGACGTCGCGCACGTGCTGGACTACCGCCTGCTGCGCTCGATCGCGCTGGAGGAGGTCGGCCACGGCCACGTGAACATGCTGGAAACGCTGGCCGGGCGCATCGCGCAGCGCGTGCTGGGCCTGCACGGCGTGCGGCGCGTGCGCGTGCGGGTGGACAAGCCCAACATCTTTCCCGATTGCGACGGCGTGGGCATCGAAGTGGCCCAGGACCTCGCGAGCCGCTGATCGGACTCCGGAGGGTCGCGATGGATCCGCGCAAGCACGAGCACGAAACGAACAAGTTGTCCAAGCGCCTGCACCGCCTGGTCGGCCAGGCCATCGGCGACTTCGGCATGATCCAGGACGGCGACAAGGTCATGGTGTGCATGTCGGGCGGCAAGGACAGTCACGTGCTGCTCGACCTGCTGCTCAGCCTGCGCGAGCGGGCTCCGGTGGACTTCGACATCGTCGCCGTCAACCTGGACCAGAAGCAGCCGGGCTTCCCCGAGGACGTGCTGCCGCGCTACCTGGCCGGGCGCGGCGTGCCCTTCCACATCGAGGAGCAGGACACCTACTCGGTGGTCAAGCGCGTGGTGCCCGAGGGCGCGACCCTGTGCAGCCTGTGCTCGCGGCTGCGCCGCGGCATCCTCTACCGCGTGGCCGGCGAGCTGGGCGCGACCAAGATCGCGCTGGGGCACCACCGCGACGACATCCTGCAGACCTTCCTGCTCAACCTGTTCTTCGGCGGCAAGCTCAAGGCCATGCCGCCCAAGCTGGTCAGCGACGACGGGCGCCACGTGGTCATCCGCCCGCTGGCCTACGTCGAGGAAGCGGACCTGGCGCGCTGGGCCGAGCATCGGGGCTTTCCGATCATTCCCTGCACGCTGTGCGGCAGCCAGGAGCAGTTGCAGCGCAAGCAGGTCGCCGCGTTGCTGCGCGACTGGGAGCGCCAGCATCCCGGGCGCCTGGAGTCGATGTTCGGCGCGCTGGGACGGGTGGTGCCCTCGCATCTGCTCGACCGCGGCGCCTACCCCTTCGCCGACCTGCGCGCGCATGGCGTCGCCGACCCTGACGGCGACAGGGCCTTCGACCCCGAGCCCTGCGAACCCGCCCCCGACGCCCGGAAGGCGCTGGCCTGGCTGGACAGCGTCGGCTGACCCAGCGTGCGGCCATGACGCCGCGGCGCGAGTACAGTAGACGCTGAGGCGACGGACTTCCGTCTCCGCGCCCTCCGATCCATGCCAACTTCCATGCCCCCCCTCGTCATGACCCGGCGCGCGACGCGCGTGCTGCGCGCCGGCGTGCTGGGCGGCGCGCTGGCGCTGTTCGGCCTGCTCGGTGGTTGCGCGTCGCTGAATGTCAACGCCTACCACGTCGACACGCCGAAGCCGGCGCCGGCGGCGCTGGTGGGCGCGCAGGTGCAGTTGCAGGCCGCGCCGGCCGACTCCGAGGGGCCGCAGGCCGAGGTCCTGCGCACGGCCGTGCTGGACGCCATGACCCATGCCGGCATGGTGCCGCTGCTGGGCAGTCCGGCGCCGTTCACGGCACGCTACGCCTTCCACAGCTACGCCGATTTCGAGGCCAGTTTTCCCAGCGCCTGGCCGCCGCCCGGGCAACCCATCCTGCTGCCCGACGGGGCCTGGATCTACAACGGCTATCCGTGGTGGTATCGGGGCTGGTCGTGGCCCCCGCCCTGGTACGAGCGGGTGTTCGAGGTGGAGATCCGGGACGCCTCCAGCGGAGCGCTGGTGTGGCGCAGCAGCTCGATGATCGGCGGCTACGACCCGCGCATCGCCCCGGTGGCGGGGCAGCTCGCCGCGGCCGCCTTCGCGGATTTCCCGCAGGGCAGCGGCAAACGCCTGGTGCGCGAGCAGCAAGTGCCGCGGTGAGCCCGGAACGGGCCGCATCGCCGCCGCGGCGCGGTGTTTTCCCTATAATCGGCACGAATCTTGCACCCCCGGCCCGCAAGGGCCCGGCGGTGCGCGCATGGGCTTGAAGCCCCTGCGAACCCACTCCATATACAAGGTCGGCCCAGCCCGCGATGCAGTCGGGCGAGTGCATTTCGCATCAGGAGTTCGTCATGCCCATCTACGCCTACCGCTGCGAGTCCTGCGGACATACCCTGGACGCGCTGCAGAAGATTTCAGACGCGCCGTTGCGCGATTGCCCGGCCTGCGGCGCCGCGTCGCTGCACAAGCAGGTCACCGCCGCGGGTTTCCAGCTCAAGGGTTCGGGCTGGTACGCGACCGACTTCAAGGGCGGCTCCGGCGCCTCCCCCGCCGCCAAGACGGGAGGCGGCGCGGCCGCGACCACCGCGGCGGCGAGCGATTCGCCACCCGCCGCGTCGTGCGGGGCCTCCTGCGCCTGCCACTGAAGCACTCCGCCCGGCGCGCGCCGCCGCTCCCCACCGACGTCGTCGCGCGAAAGCTGCGCATGCGCCTGAAAAACCTGTTCGTTGCCGGACTGCTGGTCTGGTTGCCGCTGACCATCACGATCTGGGTGCTGTGGCAGCTGCTGTCGGTGTTCGACGGCATCTTCCGCGCCGTGCTCGGCGCGCTGGATGCGGTCGCGCCGTCGCTGGGTCCGCTGCTGGACAACCTGGCCCGCACCCCCGGTCTGGGCGTGGTCGTGGTGATCGGGGCCATCCTGCTCACCGGGCTGCTGGTGGCCAACATCGTCGGGCAGTGGTGGCTGCGCCAATGGGATGCGGTGATCGCGCGCATCCCCATCGTCAAGAGCATCTACAGCAGCGTCAAGCAGGTTTCCGACACCCTGTTCTCCAGCAACGGCAACGCCTTCCGGCAGGCCGTCATGGTGCAATACCCCCGCGCGGGCAGCTGGACCATCGCCTTCGTCACCGGCTCTCCGAGCGGCGAGGTCGCGCTCAGCCTGCCCGGCGAGCACATCAGCGTGTACGTGCCCACCACGCCGAACCCCACCTCGGGCTTTTTCCTCATGGTGCCCAGGGCCGAAGTGGTGGAACTGTCGATGAGCGTCGACGAGGCGCTCAAATACGTGATCTCGATGGGAGTGGTCGCGCCGCTGCCGCCTTCCGCGCAGGTTCCGTCCCGCTGACCCCGTCATCCCGGCGCCGGTGCGCGCCGCAAGTCTCCCGAAATCCTTTGGGCATCGCCAAAGTCTTCCGTTCCCGATCATGACCCTACGCAGCCATACCCTGGGCGCCGTCACCGAAGCCCTGCTCGGACAAACCATCAGCCTGTGCGGCTGGGTGCAGCGGCGCCGCGACCATGGCGGAGTCATATTCATCGACCTGCGCGACCGCGAGGGCCTGGTGCAGGTGGTGTGCGATCCCGACCGTGCCGACATGTTCGCGGTGGCCGAGGGCGTGCGCAACGAATACTGCGTGCAGGTGCGCGGCCTGGTGCGCGCGCGCCCGCAGGGCACCGAGAACGCCACGCTGGGCTCGGGCAAGGTCGAGGTGCTGTGCCACGAACTGCAGGTGCTCAACGCTTCGGCCGCGTTGCCCTTCCAGCTCGACGACGACAACCTGTCCGAGACCACGCGCCTGACGCACCGCGTGCTGGACCTGCGTCGCCCGCAGATGCAGCACAACCTGAAGCTGCGCTACCAGGTCTCGATGGCGGTGCGGCGCTACCTGGACGCCGAGGGTTTCATCGACATCGAGACGCCGATGCTCACCAAGAGCACGCCCGAAGGCGCGCGCGACTACCTGGTGCCCAGCCGGGTCAACGCCGGACAGTTCTTCGCGCTGCCGCAGTCGCCCCAGTTGTTCAAGCAGATGCTGATGGTGTCGGGCTTCGACCGCTACTACCAGATCACCAAGTGCTTCCGCGACGAGGACCTGCGCGCCGACCGCCAGCCCGAGTTCACGCAGATCGACTGCGAGACCTCCTTCCTCGACGAGACGGAGATTCGCGCACTGTTCGAGCCGATGATCCGCGGCGTGTTCGCCGGGGTGCTGGGCGTCAGCCTGTCCGATCCCTTCCCGGTGATGCCGTACTCCGAGGCGATGGCGCGCTTCGGCTCCGACAAGCCGGATCTGCGGGTGCGCATGGAGTTCACCGAACTGACCGACGTCATGCGCGACGTGGAGTTCAAGGTGTTCAGCTCCGCGGCCTCGCTGCCCGACGGACGCGTGGCCGCCTTGCGCGTGCCGGGCGGCGGCCAGATCAGCCGCAGCGAGATCGACGCCTACACCGATTTCGTCAAGATCTACGGCGCCAAGGGCCTGGCGTGGATCAAGGTCAACGAGGTCGCGCGCGGACGCGACGGCCTGCAGTCGCCGATCGTGAAGAACCTCGACGACGCGGCGATCGCCGCGCTGCTGGAGCGCAGCGGGGCCCGTGACGGCGACCTGCTGCTGTTCGGCGCCGACCGCGCCAAGGTCGTCAACGCCGCGCTGGGCGCGCTGCGGGTGAAGATCGGCCACAGCGACTTCGGGCGTGCCGGCGGCCTGTTCGAGGACGCCTGGAAGCCGCTGTGGGTGGTGGACTTCCCGATGTTCGAGTTCGACGACGACGAGCAGCGCTGGGTGGCCTGCCACCACCCCTTCACGGCGCCCAAGGACGAGCATGTCGACTACCTGGCCAGCGATCCCGGCCGCTGCCTGGCCAAGGCCTACGACATGGTGCTCAACGGCTGGGAGATCGGCGGCGGCTCGGTGCGCATCCACCGCGCCGAGATGCAGAGCAAGGTGTTCGCCGCGCTGGGCATCGGCGAGGAAGAGGCGCGGGCCAAGTTCGGCTTCCTGCTCGATGCGCTGCAGTACGGCGCGCCGCCGCACGGGGGCATCGCCTTCGGCCTGGACCGCATCGTCACGATGATGACCGGCGCGGCGAGCATCCGCGACGTCATCGCCTTCCCGAAGACGCAGCGCGCGCAATGCCTGCTCACCAACGCGCCCAGCCCGGTGGACGAGCGCCAGCTGCGCGAGCTGCACATCCGCCTGCGCCAGAACGCACCGGCCTGAGCCCGGAACTGCCCGCCATGACCCGCATCGACGATCCCCGGCACGACAGCGAGGCAGGCCGGGCCGAAGCCACGCTGGACACCACGCGCATCGACGATACCCGCATCGCCGCGGTGCGCGCGCTGGTGTCCCCGGCCGTGCTGCTGGAGGAGCTGGCGGTGACGCCGGCGGTGGAAAGCCTGGTGGAACAGGCGCGCGCCGACATCGCCCGCGTGCTGCGCGGCGACGACGACCGGCTGATCGTGGTCATCGGTCCCTGTTCCATCCACGATTCGGCGCAGGCGCTGGAGTACGCCACGCGTCTGCGCGACGCGCGCGGCGAGCTCGACGACGCTCTGCTGCCGGTGATGCGGGTGTATTTCGAGAAGCCGCGCACCACGGTGGGCTGGAAGGGCTTCATCAACGACCCGCGGCTGGACGGCAGTTTTCGCATCAACGAGGGCCTGCGGCGCGCGCGCGAACTGCTGCTGCACATCGGCGAGATGGGCGTGCCGGCCGGCACCGAGTTTCTCGACCTGCTGTCGCCGCAGTATTTCAGCGACCTCATCGCCTGGGGCGCCATCGGCGCGCGTACCACGGAGAGCCAGAGCCACCGGCAGCTGGCCTCGGGGCTGTCGTGCCCGGTGGGTTTCAAGAACGGCACCGACGGCGGCGTGCAGGTGGCCGCCGACGCGGTGATCGCCGCCGGCGCGCCCCATGCCTTCATGGGCATGACCAAGATGGGCGTGGCCGCGATTTTCGAGACCCGCGGCAACGCCGACTGCCACGTCATCCTGCGCGGCGGGCGCCTACCCAACTACGACGCGGCCGCGGTGGACGCGGCCTGCGAGGTGCTGCGCCGCGCCGGACTGCGCGAACAGGTGATGATCGACTGCTCCCACGCCAATTCGTCCAAGCAGCCTCGACGCCAGATCGACGTGGCCGCCGACATCGGGCGGCGCATCGCCGCGGGCGAGCGGCGCATCGTCGGGGTGATGGTGGAGAGCCATCTGCACGAAGGCCGCCAGGACCTGCGTCCGGGGCAGGCGCTGCGCGAGGGCGTCTCGATCACCGATGCCTGCCTGGGCTGGGCGGATTCCCTGGCCCTGCTGCACGACCTGGCCGCCAGCGTGCGCGCGAGGCGGGCAGGGGGCTGAGGCCGTGGCGGCGTCCAAGCTGCCGGTGTCGGTGCTCGTGGTGATCCACGACCCTGGGCTGCGCGTGCTGTTGATCGAGCGGGCCGCGCAGCCCGGGTTCTGGCAAAGCGTCACCGGCAGCCTGGATTTCCCCGATGAGCCGCTGGCCGCGGCGGCCGCGCGCGAGGTGGCCGAGGAGACGGGCATCGTCGCCGACGGCGGGCTGCGCGACTGGCACCTGGCCAACGAATACGAGATCTACCCCCATTGGCGCCATCGCTACGCCCCCGGGGTTTGGAAGAACGTGGAACACGTGTTCAGCCTGGAGGTGCCCGAGGCGACGCCGGTGCGCCTGGCCGAGCGCGAGCACCGTGCCTGGCAATGGCTGCCCTGGCGCGAGGCCGCGGCGCGCTGCTTTTCCGCGTCCAACGCGCAGGCCATCGAGCAATTGCCGCGGCGCCTGCGCCGCCGGGAGCCGGTCTGATGCACCCGCGCACGCCCGCCCGCGACTGGCCGCAGGCGCTGCGCGTGGCCTCGTACAACATCCACAAGGGCGTGCTGGGCATGGGCCCGGCCAAGCGCCTGCGCATCCACGCCCTGCAGGAAGGCCTGCGCAGCCTGGATGCCGACGTGGTGCTGCTGCAGGAGGTGCAGTTCGAGCATCGCCGCCATGCCATGCGCCTGGCCGGATGGCCGGAGCAGCCGCAGCACGAGCTGCTGGGTCAGGGCCTGGGCATGTTCGCCGCCTACCACACGAACGCGCGCACGCGCCACGGCGAGCATGGCAATGCGCTGCTGTCGCGTTTTCCCATCCTCGGCGTGTCCCACGAGGACGTGTCGGACCACCGCTTCGAGCAGCGAGGCCTGCTGCACGTGCGCCTGGCCCTGCCGCAGGGCAGCGCGGGCGCGGCCCCGGCACAGGTGCTGCACTGCGTGGTGGTGCATTTCGGACTGTTTCGCGGCGGGCGCAAGCGCCAGATCGAGCGTCTGGCGGAATTCCTCGCGCGCCAGGTGCCGGCGCACGAGCCGGTGATCGTGGGCGGCGACTTCAACGACTGGCGCGGCGAGCTCGGCCTCGAACTCGCCGCCGCGGGTCTGGTCGACGTGTCGGCGCGCGCCGCGACCGCGGTGGACCCGCGCCACCCTCGCTGGCACCACCGCACGCGCACCTTTCCCGCGTGGCTGCCGCTGATGCCCCTGGATCGCATCTATGTGCGCGGCTTCGCTGCCCACGGCCTGGGCCTGGGCTGGGGCGCCGACTGGGCGCGGCTGTCGGACCACGCTCCCTTGCTGGTCGACCTGACCGCGCAAGCCCAGGACGCGCCGCGCGCGCCGGGCCGAGGCGTAGCGCGGCACACCCTCCATGGCTAGCCGGCCCTCGCGCCGCAGGCGCCTGCGCGCGTGGTGGCGGCGCAATCTGCGGGCGCTGCGCGAAGGCAGCGGCGCCGAGCACGCCTCGCTGCGCACGCCCTGGCGCGAGGGCAATTGCATCGACCTGCTGCCGCTGGGCCAGAGCCTGTTTCCGGCCTTGCTCGAGGCGTGGAGCGAAGCGCGCAGCAGCATCTGGGTTGAAACCTACATATTCCACGACGACGCGACCGGCCTGGAACTCGCCGAGGCGCTGATCGCCGCCGCGGGCCGCGGCGTGCAGGTGCGCGTGCTGGTCGACGGGCTCGGCTCGAACCGCTCGATTCCCACCCTGCGTCAGCGCTTCGAGGCGGCCGGCGTGGAGTTCATGGTGTACCGGCCGTGGCGCCGCTGGCTGGACCTGCTGCAGCGCGGCCACTGGAGGCGCCTGCATCGGAAGATGTGCGTGGTCGATGCGCGCGTGGCCTTCGTCGGCGGCATCAACCTGATCGACGACCGCTACGACATCCATCACGGCTGGAGCGAGCAGCCGCGCCTGGACTACGCGGTGCGGGTGCGCGGGCCGGTGGTGGCGCAGGTGCTGCGCAGCATGCGCCGGCTGTGGCTGCGCACGGTGGCCACCGGCAGCGTGCAGCGCGGGCTGCGGCGCGCCCCGGGACCGCGCCTGCTGGGCTCGCAGGAGCAGCGCAGGCGCTACGTCGAGGAACTGCGCGCGGCCGGCGTGCTGCCGGGCTCGCGCCCGCCCCGTGCCGCCCGCGTGGCGACCGCGGCGCCGCCGCTGATCGCCGCCTGCGGCGGCGGAGCCGCGCCGCAGCGCGCCGCGCTGGTGCTGCGCGACAACCTGCTGCGCCGGCGCTCCATCGAGCACTGCTACATCCAGGCCATCGACGAGGCGCGTGAATCGGTGCTGCTGGTGTGCCCGTACTTCTACCCCGGGCAGGTCTTTCGCGAAAGCCTGAAGGCGGCGGCGCTGCGTGGCGTGCGGGTCTGCCTGCTGCTGCAGGGACGCGCCGACTACCGGGCCGCTGCCTGGGCCGCGCAGGCGCTGTACCGCGAGCTGATCGACGCCGGCGTGAGCATCCACGAATACCAGCGGGCCTACCTGCACGGCAAGGTGGCCGTGGTCGACGAGGCCTGGGCCACCGTGGGCAGCTCCAACATCGATCCGCTGTCCCTGCTGGTCAACCGCGAAGCCAACGTGGTCGTGCGCGACGCGGGCTTCGCCGGGCAACTGGCGCGACACGTGCACGAGCAGTTGCACTGGGCGCTGCCCATCGACCACGCCCGCCTGCGCCAGCGCGTGGCCTGGTGGACGCGCCCGCTGGTCGGCGTCGCCGCGCGTCTGTTCATCGCGCTGGCGGGGGGGACGGGGAGGTATTGACGGCCCCCTTCGTCGCGGGGGGCGACCCCCGCTCCGTCCCCCCCTGGGGGACGCACCCCGCCTTGGGGCGGCCCTGCGGCGGGGGTGCTCTTGGCAGCGGTGCGGAGTGCAGGAACTGGCGGCGTCAGGCGGGGTGGGACCGGCAGCGGGGTGGGGTGCAGGAACTGGCTGCGTCAGGCGGGGTGGGGGTGGCAGCGGTGCGGAGTGCAGGAACTGGCGGCGTCAGGCGGGGTGGGACCGGCAGCGGGGTGGGGTTTATGACTTTGGGTTCTAAGGGTATGTGAAAAGGGTATTTTTTCGGATAACGGGGTGGGCCGGAAAATGTCGGGATGAAACCTCATGCCGATGTTGCTTCCGTCTCCCGAGGCGCGCCGCCCGTATTGCCTGCTCCCAGGGGCGGGTTCTGGCGGCGTTTGCTGCGCGGGATCGGCCTGGGCGTGGCGCTGGCGGCCTGGGCGTTGAGCCAGCCTGCCGGGGCGGCGCAGCCCGGCGGCGCGGCGGCAGGCTCCCTCGGGCCGCTGGTGCAGCCGGCCCAGTTGCAGGCGGCCCTGCAGAACCACGCGGCCTTGCGCATCGTCGACCTGCGCGATGCCGACGACTATGCGGCCGGGCACCTTCCCGGCGCGGTGGACGCGCCTTACGGCCGCTGGCGCGGCGACGCCGACAACCCGGGCAAGCTGTTGCCGGTGGACGCCTTCGTGCGCCTCGTGCGCAGCCTCGGCCTGCACGACTCCGACCAGGTGGTGCTGGTCTCGGCCGGCGGCGATCCCACCGACTTCGGCGCTCCGGCGCGGGTGTACTGGACCCTGAAGTGGCTGGGCATGCGGCATCTGTCGATTCTCAACGGCGGCATGCAGGCCTGGAAGGACGCCGGCCTGGGCGGCCTGCAGACCGCGGCGCCGCGCGTGGTGCCCTCGCATTTCGTCGCCCACCCGGATGCCGCGCTGCTGGCCACGCGCGCCCAGGTGCTGCGGGCGGTGCAGGCGCCCGAGGCTTCGCGGGTGCTGCTCGACGCGCGCCCGCCCGCCTTCTGGGAAGGCAAGGTCAAGGCGCCGGCGGCGGCGGCGCCCGGGACCATCGCCGGATCGGTGGACTTCAGCAACATGCGCTGGTTCCCGCAGGGCGGCGGCGCGCTGCCGGCCCCCGCGGTGCTGGAGGCCATCGCGCAAGGACTGCCCGCGCAGGAGAGCCGGGCGCGGCAGACCATCTCCTTCTGCAACACCGGGCACTGGGCGGCGACCAACTGGTTCGTGCTGTCCGAACTGCTTCACCGCCCGGGAGTACGCCTGTATCCCGGCTCCATGGTCGACTGGTCGCGCCACGACGAGCCGATGACCCACGTTCCCTCCCGCACCGATCAACTATGGGCGCAGCTCAAGCAGACCTGGCAATCCCGCTGAACGCGGCACCCCCGCGCGCGGCGCGCTCCACCCAGGCCCTGCTGATCGCGCTGGCGCTGGCGGGCTTCGTCGCCACCACCTGGCTGGTGGGCTGGCGCCAGGGCCTGTTGTGGTGCATCGGCGTCGGCCTGGGCGTGGCGCTGGCGGCCGGCAGCTTCGGTTTCACCACCGGCTGGCGGGTGTGGATCACCCACCGCGACCCCACCGGGCTGCTGGCCCAGTTCCTCGGCATCGCCGTGTGCATGGTGCTGAGCGTGCCCCTGCTGGCCGCGCATCCCGAATTGCAGGGGGCCGACGGACCGCTGTCCTGGAGCCTGCTGATCGGCTCCTTCGTGTTCGGCGCCAGCATGCAGATCGCCGACGGCTGTGGCTCCGGCACCTTGTACAAGGCCGGCCTGGGGCATCCGGTGAGCCTGGCCGTGCTGCCGGCCTTCGTGTTCGGCAGTTTCGCCGGTTCGGCGCAATTGCCGGCCTGGCTGAGCCTGGGCGCGTTGCCGCCGGTGTCCTTCGTGCACCTGCTGGGCGCGCCGGGCACGCTGGCGCTGCAGCTCGGCGTGCTGGCGCTGCTGGCGGCGTGGATCTGGCGCGCTCGTCGCCCCGACACCCCGCGCCGCTGGACCGGATCCGCGGTATGGATCGCCGCGGTCGCGCTGGGCGTGCTGGGCGCGCTCAACCTGGTCGTGGCCGGCCAGCCCTGGGGCATCGTCTACGGGCTGGGTCTGTGGGGTGCGAAGATCGTGCAGGCCTTCGGCGTGGACCTTTCGCACAACGCCTTCTACGGCCTGCCGGTGCAGCAGGCGCAGTTGCACGCGAGCGTGCTGGCCGACAACACCAGCATCACCGACCTGGGCATGCTGTTCGGCGCCCTGCTGGCCGCGCAGCGCGGCGGCAAGCTGTGCCCGAGGGTGCGCCTGCCGGCGCGCGCCTGGGTGTCCTCGATCGTGGCCGGGCTGCTGCTGGGCTACAGCTCGCGGCTGGCCTTCGGATGCAACGTCGGGGCCTATTTCTCGGGCATCGCCACCGGCTCGCTGCACGGCTGGGTGTGGTTCGCCTGCGCCTTCGCCGGCAGTCTGCTCGGCGTGCGCCTGCGCAGTCGACTGGGCGTGGGAGCCTGACCATGCCGCATGATCGCCGACTCCCGGATTCCCGCGCCGCGTGGCGCAGGCTGCTCTCCTCCTGGCGCGCCTGGCTGCTGTGGGTGGTGGTGCTGGTACTGCTGGCGCTGGACTGGCACGCCAGCACGCCGCACCGGCGTTTCGCCGAGCCCATGCCGCTGGCTCTGGGCAACGGTCCCGCCGCCGACGCCGGCCACTGCTCCCTCGCCCCCACGAAGTAGGCCAGGCCGGGGACGGCGGGCTGTTCGGGCGGGGTGGGGCGCGGCGGCGCTACAGTTGCGCCTTGTCCGCCAAGCCCCTGTCCGATGCTCGCCTACCGCCACGCCTTCCATGCCGGCAATCCGGCCGACGTGCTCAAGCACGTGGTGCTCTTGCGCGCGCTGCACCTGTTGCTGAGCAAGCCCAAGGCGCTGAGCTACGTGGACACCCATGCCGGTGCCGGCAGCTATCAGCTGGCCGAACGCATGAGCCAGCGCCTGGCGGAGTACCTGCAGGGCGTGGGTTGCCTGTGGCAGCGCGAGGACGTGCAGCATGCGCTGCTGGACGGCAAGGCCGGCCGGGTGCCGGAGGCGGTGCTGGACTACCTGCGCGCCGTGCTGGCGCTGAATCCCGACGGCAGCCTGCGCGTGGCGCCCGGCTCGCCGCTGCTCGCCGCCGACACGCTGCGCGCGGACGATCCGATGCGCCTGTTCGAACTGCACCCCGCGGACTGCCGTGCGTTGCGCTCGGCCTTTGCGCGTCGGCGCCAGACCACGGTGAGCCAGGCCGACGGCTTCGCCGAACTCAAGTCCGTGCTGCCGCCGCCGTCGCGCCGGGCGCTGGTGCTGATCGACCCGTCCTACGAACTCGACGCCGACTACTCCCGCGTGCTGGCGACCCTGCGCGACGCGCTGGAGCGTTTTGCCACCGGCGTGTACCTCGTCTGGTACCCGCTGCTGCAGAGCCTGGAGTCCCAGCGTCTGTCCAAACGCTTGCGGGCGCTGGCCCCCGGCAGCTGGATGGACGCGCAATTGTGGACCGCGCCGCCGCGCGCGGACGGCTTCGGTTTGATGGGCAGCGGCATGTTCGTGCTGAATCCGCCCTTCGGGCTGCCCCAGGCCCTGCGCGAGGCCGGCCCCTGGCTGGCCAAGGCGCTGGGACAGGACGGGGCGGGACGATTCGTGCTGGACGCGCATACGCCCTGAAGCCGGGGATAATGGGCCCGAGCACCCCTGGTGGCGCGCCGCGCCGGGTATGTTGTCGTCCATGCCGCTGAAGTCTCCGACTCCTCCGTATCCGCGTTCCTTCCATGCGCTGTTGCTGACCGCCTTCGCGCTGGTCATGCTGCCGCTGGTGGTGGGCATGATCTACACGGCCTACGCGCAGCAGCGCCTGGCACTGCAGACGCGCGAGGCGATCCGCATCACCGTCGACGTCACGCGCACCACGCGCCAGATGTCCGAGGACCTGTCCGCGCTGCAACGCGCCGCCGGTCAGTACTACGTGCTGCAGGATCCGCAGTTGCGCGTGGGCATGCGCGACGCGCACCGCGCGCTGCAGGCCGAGCTGCGCACCTTGAGCGCCATGCCCTTCGACGCGCAGGAACAGTCCCGGCTGCAGCGCATCGGCGCCAGCGAGGCCGCGCTGTACGACGAACTCAGCGGAGCGGGCCCGGCGGACCTGCCGCGCTTCGACGCCTTCGCGCCGCGCTTCGCCGCGCTGGCCGCCAGCATCGACCATGTCCTGGGCGCCGGCAACGTGCTGGTCGACCGCCAGGTCAGCGCCCTGGGGCGTCGGTCGCGAACGCTGCGCGCGGCACTGCTGCTTCAGGCCGGCGCCGCGCTGCTGCTGTCGGTGCTCATCGCGGCGCTGCTGTCGTGGGTGCTGACCCGCCCGCTGCGTCAGATCGACCAGGCCATCCGCAGGCTCGGCGCCGGGGATCTGCAGCCCCAGCCGCAGGTGCGCGGACCGCGCGACCTGGTGCAACTCGGTCATCAGCTGGACTGGCTGCGCCGGCGTCTGCGCGAGACCGACGAGCAGAAGCAGCGTTTCCTGCGTCACGTGTCCCACGAACTGAAGACGCCGCTGGCCTCGCTGCGCGAGGGGGTCGAGCTGTTGATGGACGGCGTGGCGGGGCCGCTGAGCGCCCAGCAGCGCGAGATCGGAACCATCATGCGCGGCAATGCCCGCGATCTGCAGCAGCGCATCGAGAACCTCATCGACTACAGCCGTGCGCAGCGCCGGCTGGATCCGCTGGTGTCGGCCGGCGTGGACCTGAAGGAACTGCTGGGCTCGCTGGTGCGGCGCAACGAACTGGCCCTGCGCGCCAAGCATGTGGGCGTGCGCATCGACGGCGAGGCCGGGCCCCTGCAGGCCGACCAGGGAAAGCTCGACACGCTGTTCGAGAACCTGTTGATCAACGCCATGCGCTTCAGCCCGGCGGCGGGCATCGTGCGCATCCGCCTGCGCGATGACGACGAGGGCGTGACGGTCAGCATCTGCGACCAAGGCCCCGGTGTCGCCGAGCAGGACCGCGAGCACCTGTTCGAGCCCTTTTTCCAGGGCATGCGCCAGCCCGCGGGCGCGGCTCCGGGCAACGGGCTCGGGCTGGCCATCGCGCAGGAATACGCCGTGCTGCATGGCGGGCAGATCCGGCTTTGCGACCCGGCCGAAGGCGGCGGCGCCTGTTTCTGCGTGCGCCTTCCCCATGCGCACGACCACGTCCCGCCCGCTTTCGCGGCGCCGGCCCGGAACCCCAAGACCCCGCGACCATGACCTTCCCTGCGTCTGTTCCACGCGCCTCCTGCCGGGCGCTGCGCGCGCTGCCCCTGGTTCTTGCGGTCTCGCTCGGGGCCTGCGCGGCACCGCGGACCCCGTCCGGAGCGTCGGCGCCGCCGCAGGCGACGAGCGCGCCGCGCGCGGACTCCGCACCGGCGCCCGGCGTCGAGTCCGGCGGCGTATCCGCCGCGTCGCCTTCCGGCTCCTCGGCCTCGGAGTTGTCGCCTGCCGGCGTCGAGTCGCGGTCCGGGACCGATCCGCTGGCCATGCATTCCGTGGCCGTCATGCTGCGCGAGATCTCGGCGATGAGCCAGGCGGAGGCCAATCTGCGCCAGCAGCAACTGCAGGCGCTGGGCCCGCGCCGGCGCCCGGAGCAGCGCCTGGAGCTGGCCTATCTGCTGATCGCGCGGGCCGCTCCGAGCAGCGACGAGGCGTCGCAGGCACACGAATTGCTTAGAGGGCTGGACTCCCTGACCGAGGATCGTGCCAGCCGCCAGTTCATCCGCGTGCTGCAGCGCCTGAGCCGCCAGACCGTGGAACTGGCCCAGGCGCGCGCCGACCTCGCGAAGGCCAACCGGAAGGCCGCCGATCTGGAGGACAAGATCGGCCAGATCAAGAATCTGGAGGTGCAATTGCAAGGCCGTACCCAGGAGCATGCCCCGAAGCCCACGCCGCCCAAGGGGGCCGTGCGATGAGCGAGCCTTCCGCCAGCGTGCTCGTGGTCGACGACGACGCCGACCTGCTGCGCCTGCTGGACATGCGCCTGCGCTCGGCCGGCTACCGGCCGGTGCTGGCGAACAGCGGCGAGCAGGCGCTGGCACGTCTGGCGGTCGCGCGTCCGCGCGCGGTGATCACCGACCTGCGCATGCCGGGCATGGACGGCCAGGCCCTGTTCGAGCGCATCCACGAGTCCGACCCGTCGTTGCCGGTGATCATCCTGACCGCCCACGGCACGATTCCCGACGCCGTCGCGGCGGCTCAGCGCGGCGTGTTCGGCTATCTCACCAAGCCCTTCGAGTCTCCGGAGCTGCTGGACCTGCTGCACCGCGCGGTGGGCGAGGGGGCGGCGGGCCAGCCTGCCGCGGGCGAACCTCGTCTTGCCGGCATCGTCACCGCGAGCCCCTTGATGGCGGCACTGCTCGACGAAGTGGTGCTGGTCGGTGGCAGCCAGGCCAACGTGCTGATCCAGGGCGAGTCGGGCACCGGCAAGGAAATGCTGGCGCGCGCCGTGCACGAGGCGAGTCCGCGGCGCAACGGACCGTTCGTCGCGATCAACTGCGCGGCGATCCCCGAGGCCTTGCTGGAGTCCGAACTGTTCGGACACGTCAAGGGCGCGTTCACCGGCGCCGACGTCGCCCGCAAGGGCCTGTTCCAGAGCGCGCAGGGCGGCACGGTGTTCCTGGACGAGATCGGCGACATGCCGGTGGCCCTGCAGGCCAAGCTGCTGCGCGTCCTGCAGGAGCGCGAGGTACGCCCGCTGGGCAGCCAGCAGGCCGTCGCGGTGGACGTGCGCATCGTGTCCGCCACCCACCGCGACCTGGAGTTGCTGATCGCCGAGCAGAGCTTCCGCGAGGACCTGTACTACCGGCTCAACGTGGTCAATCTGCACATTCCCCCGCTGCGAGAGCGCCGGGAGGACATCGCCGCGCTGGCGCAGCATTTCGTCGGCACCCTGGGGCCCAAGCACGGGCGCCACGTGGTCGGCTTCGCGTCCGACGCGATGGAGGTGTTGATGCGCTACGACTGGCCCGGCAACGTGCGCCAGTTGATGAACGTGGTGGAGCAGTGTTGCGCGCTGTGCACGACGGTGCGCATCCCGGCGGCGCTGGTGACCCGCGCCCTGCGCAACAAGCCGGTGGAAATCCTCAGCTACGCCGAGGCCAAGGACCGTTTCGAGCGCGACTATCTCATCCAGTTGATGAAGGTCACCGCGGGCCAGGTGTCCGAGGCCGCGCGTCTGGCGCAGCGCAACCGCACGGAGTTCTACCGCCTGCTGCAAAAGCACGAACTCTCTCCCGCGTTGTTCAAGCAGACCGATTGAATCGATCGCCGGGGCCCCGCTGGACGCCCGGCGATGCTGTCGCTGGGAGGCGACAAAAAAGCCCAATATCGGCGCCGATTTGGGCCATGGGGGCTCCAGGCGTCGGATTTCGGCGACAAAACGCCGGTCCGGCCGCCCCGAATCGCCCACGCGATCCGGCGACTCGGCGAGGGGGCTTGCCCAAGTGCCTGATATCTCGAAGAAAAATCTTCCTGGCACGGCGATTGCTCAAGCCAGGGTGCAGACCCGCCGAGGGGCATCCGCTCCGGCAAGGTCCGCAGTCGCAAGGAGTTCCGACCATGATCCAGTTTCGCTCGAGGACCTTGACCATCGCACTGGCGGGCTGCTGTGCATGGGCGGGTGCGCGGGCGGCGGGCATGCCCCCGGAACAGCCGGCGGCCGGCGCGCAGGCCGAAGGGCAGGTTGCCGCGCCGGCTCCGGCGACGACCCCCGCGCATGCCGCTGTCGGGCACGAGCAGGCCACGAATTCCCCCTCCCCGGCGCAAGGCAAGCCGGGCAGCGGCGGCGTCATGCACTGATCCGCCATGAACATCGCCCGGTGGTGCCCGAAGGCACCGCCAGGCTCCCGTCCCCCCTTGGCCAAGCCGCGTGCTTGGCATTTTTTTGCCCGTCGCGCACGGGGCTTCGGCCCATGGCAGGTGCGGGTGGCGCACAATGTCGGGCCAAGCCCCTGTATCGCACTCATGTCCGACGTCGAATCCCCGTCCCCCGTCTCCGACGGCCAGCCCTCCGAGCCCGGCGTCGCCTTTGCCGACCTCGGCCTTCCCGAGGCCTTGCTGCGCGCCTTGCGCGACGTGGGCTATGAAAGCCCTTCGCCCATCCAGGCCGCGACCATTCCGCCGCTGCTGGAGGGGCGCGACGTGCTGGGGCAGGCGCAGACCGGTACCGGCAAGACCGCGGCCTTCGCGCTGCCCATCCTGGCGCGCGTGGACCCGGCGCGCCGCGAGACCCAGGCGCTGGTGCTGGCGCCCACGCGCGAACTCGCGATCCAGGTGGCCGAGGCCTTTTCGCGCTACGCCTCCCATCTGGGCGGCTTCCAGGTGCTGCCCGTGTACGGCGGCCAGAGCTACACGCCGCAACTGGCGGCGCTGCGCCGCGGCGCCCAGGTCGTGGTGGGCACGCCGGGGCGCATCATCGATCATCTGGAGCGCGGCACCCTCAAGCTCGATTCGCTGCGCCACCTGGTGCTCGACGAGGCCGACGAGATGCTGCGCATGGGATTCATCGACGACGTCGAGCGCATCCTCGCCAGCACGCCCCCGCAGCGCCAGGTGGCGCTGTTCTCGGCGACCATGCCCACCGCCATCCGCGCCATCGCGCAGCGCCATCTGCGCGAGCCGGCGCAGATCACCATCAAGGCCCGCACGCGCACCGCGTCAGGGGTGCAGCAACGCTACTGGATGGTCAGCGGCATGCACAAGCTCGACGCCCTGACCCGCATCCTGGAAGTCGAGACCTTCGAAGCCATGATCGTGTTCGCGCGCACCAAGATGGCCACCGAGGAACTGGCGGAAAAGCTGGCGGCCCGCGGCTTCGCCACCGCCGCGCTGAACGGCGACATCCAGCAGGCGCAGCGCGAGCGCACGGTGCAGCGCCTCAAGGACGGCCAGGTGGACATCCTGGTGGCCACCGACGTGGCCGCGCGCGGCCTGGACGTCGATCGCATCAGCCACGTGGTGAACTACGACATCCCCACCGACACCGAGTCCTACGTGCACCGCATCGGGCGCACCGGACGGGCCGGGCGCAGCGGCCAGGCGATCCTGTTCGTCACGCCGCGCGAGCGCTACCTTCTGCAGGCCATCGAACGCGCCACGCGCCAGCGCATCGAGCCGATGCAACTGCCCAGCGTCGAGGCCGTGAACGACCGGCGCACCGAGCGTTTCTTCGAGCGCATCAGCGAGGCTCGCGAGCAGGACGAGGCGCTGCGCCCGTACCAGGCGCTGATCGAGCGCTACGAGAGCGAACACAATGTGCCGGCGGTGGAGATCGCGGCCGCGCTGGCCAGCCTGCTGCAGGGCGGCAAGCCCTTGCTGCTGGGCCCCGAGGAGGCGGCCGCGCGACCGCGCGCGGCGCGCGAACCCTACGAGAGCCGCGCGGTGCGCGAGGCTCGGGCGGCGGGCGAGACGCCCGCGCCGCGTCCGCCCCGGCAGGCGCCGGCCGGCGCGCCGCGCAGCCTGGAGCAACTGGCCGAGCAGGCCTTGTCGGACTTCGAGCATACCCGCGCCGCACAGGGCGACGACGAGCATCCGCGCCGCCGACGCGCCGCGCCGGGGGCGCTGTGCACCTACCGCGTGGAGATCGGACGCGAGCACGGCGTGGAGGTGCGCAACCTGGTGGGCGCCATCGCCAACGAGACCGGGCTGGACAACAGCCGCATCGGCAACATCGCGATTCGCCGCGACTACAGCCTGGTGGAACTTCCGGCCGACATGCCGCGCGACGTGCTGCGCATGCTGCAACGCCTGCGCGTGCTGGGGCGGCCGCTGCAACTGGCGCCGGCCGAGGAAGGCGCCGCCGGCGCGCCGCGCAAGGAGTCTTCGCACAAGGAGTCGCCGTACAAGGACTCGGCGCGCAGGGATTCGCCGCGTGCCGGGGCCTCGGCGCGACCGCCCGCGCGCGGCGCCGCGCCGCGCGCCAAGCCCGCCGCGCCGCGGCGCAAGCACGAACGCTGAAGCGCCGGCGCCGGCGAGCATGCTCAACCGCCTGTGGCTCGGCCTGTTCCTGGTCGCGGCGGCGGCGGCGGCCGGGCGCTGGCTGATCGGCGGCGATGCCGGGGTGTTCGCCGCCATCGTGGCCAGCCTGTTCGCGATGGCCCGGCTTTCGGTGGATGTGATGGTGCTGCTGTTCGGCACCCTCACGCTGTGGCTGGGCCTGCTGGCCATCGCCGAGCGCGCGCAACTGGTGCAGGCCATGGCGCGTGCACTGGGCCCGTTGTTCGCGCGCCTGATGCCCGAGGTGCCGCGTGGCCATCCGGCGCTGGGCCTGATCACCCTGAACATGGCCGCCAACATGCTCGGCCTGGACAATGCCGCCACGCCCATCGGGCTCAAGGCCATGCGCGAGTTGCAGGGGCTCAACCCCAGCTCCGACACCGCGAGCAATGCGCAGATCCTGTTCCTGGTGCTCAACGCCTCCTCGCTGACCCTGCTGCCGGTGAGTATCTTCATGTACCGCGCGCAGCAGGGCGCCAGCGACCCGACCCTGGTGTTCCTTCCCATCCTGCTGGCCACCAGCGCCTCCACGCTGGTGGGCCTGCTGAGCGTGGCGCTGGTGCAGCGCCTGCCGCTGCGCGACGCGCGCGCGCTGGGCTGGATGGCCGCGGCCCTGCTGCTGTACGCGGCGGCGCTGGCCGGCCTGGCCTCGCTTTCGGCCGCGGCACTGGCGCGCGTGTCGGACCTCGCCGGCAACCTCATGCTCTTCGGGGTGATCGTGGCCTTCCTGCTGGTCGGTGCCTGGCGCCGCGTGCCGGTGTACGAGGCGTTCATCGACGGCGCGCGCCAGGGCTTCGAGGTGGCGCGCGACCTGCTGCCCTACCTGGTGGCCATGCTGTGCGCGGTGGGCGTGCTGCGCGCCTCGGGCGCGCTCGACATGGCCCTGCACGCGGTGCGCTGGGCGGTGCAGCACGCGGGCCTGGACACGCGTTTCGTCGATGCGCTCCCGACTGCGTTGGTCAAGCCCTTCTCCGGCAGCGCGGCGCGCGCCATGCTGATCGAGACCATGCGCCACGACGGGGTCGACAGTTTCCCCGCGCTGACCGCCGCCACCATGCAGGGCAGCACCGAGACCACCTTCTACGTGCTGGCGGTGTATTTCGGGGCGGTGGGCATCCGCCGCGTGCGCCACGCGGTGGCCTGCGCGCTGCTGGCCGACCTGGCCGGCATCCTGGCCTCGATCGCCGTGTGCTACTGGTTCTTCGGCGCGCGCTGAGCCGCGGCGCCGTCCGGCGTCCGCCGCTCAGACGATGGCCAGGTACTCGGTGCCGCTGGCGGGGTCGGCCTGGTCGCGCTGGCTGTCGAGCTTGATGCGCAGGCGCAGGTCGTTGACCGAATCGGCGTTGCGCAGTGCGTCCTCGTAGCCGATGACTCCCTGCTCGTAGAGGTCGAACAGCGCCTGGTCGAAGGTCTGCATGCCCAGCTCGCGCGAGCGTCGCATGACTTCCTTGATCTCGCCCACCTCGCCCTTGAACACGTGTTCGGCGATCAGCGGGGAGTTGATCATGACCTCCACCGCGGCCACGCGGCCGCGGCCGTCCTGGCGCGGCACCAGGCGCTGCGAGATCATCGCGCGCAGGTTCAACGACAGGTCCATCAGCAGCTGCGCGCGACGTTCCTCGGGGAAGAAATTGATCATGCGATCCAGCGCCTGGTTGGCGCTGTTGGCGTGCAGCGTGGCCAGCACCAGGTGTCCGGTCTCGGCGAAGGCCACCGCGTGGTCCATGCTCTCGCGGTCGCGGATCTCGCCCATCAGGATCACGTCCGGGGCCTGGCGCATGCTGTTCTTCAGCGCCGCTTCCCAGCTCTCGGTGTCGAGGCCGACCTCGCGCTGGGTGACGATGCAGTTCTTGTGCGCGTGCACGAACTCGATCGGATCCTCGATGGTGACGATATGGCCGCGGCTGTGCTCGTTGCGCCAGTCCAGCAGCGCCGCCATGGACGTGCTCTTGCCGCTGCCCGTGGCACCCACCAGCACCAGCAGCCCGCGCTTGCTCATGGCCAGTCCCTCGAGCACCCGCGGCAGGCCCAGCGCCTCGATGGTCGGAAGTTCCTGGGGAATCACCCGCAGCACCAGCCCGATGCGCCCCTGCTGCACGAAGGCGTTCACCCGGAAGCGCCCGATGCCCGGCGGGGCGATGGCGAAATTGCACTCCTTGCTGCGCTCGAACTCGGCCGCCTGGCGCTCGCTCATCAAGGCGCGCGCCAGGGCCTGCGTGTGCTGCGCGTTCAGCGATTGTGCCGACACGCGGTGCACCTCGCCGTCGATTTTCATCGCCGGCGGGAAGTCGGCGGTCAGGAACAGGTCCGAGCCGCCGCGTTGCAGCAGGCTGCGCAACAGGTCCTGGACGAATTTCGAAGCCTGGTCGCGTTCCATGAACGAGTTCCCCGGATACGGTTCACGCCGACGTGCCCACCGTCGGCGCGCCCAGCTTGCGCAGGCGCAGCGACAGCCGCCGCGCCAGCGAGCCGACGATGCGCACCGCCGAGGCGGGATCGCGCTCGATGAGATCATCGAGCATGCGCGCCTCCAGCACCGCGATCTCGGAAGGGCGCAAGGTGGTGCAGTAGGACGCGCGCGGGCCGGCGTCGAGCAGCGACATCTCGCCCAGCACGCTGCCGGCGCGCGACTCGGTCAGGCGCACTCGCTCGCCCCAGGGTTGCTGGCGATCCACCGCGATCACGCCGTGCAGCACGATGAACATGAAACTGCCGTGTTCGTTCTGCTCGATGATGTCGCGATCGGCATCCACCGCCCAGAACGCGAAGTGCCGGGCGCATTTGTCGAGTTCGGCGCCCGACAGGCCGGTCATGAACCGGTCCTGGGTCCACAGTTCGCGCAGGCGCCGCGCGCCGGGTTCGTGCGGCAGGCGCCGCGCTCCCAGCGCGCGCGCGCGTTCGTCCCATCCCAGCACGCCGCCCGGGCTGGCCGAGGCGTCATGAAAACCGGTGGAGAAGAACTGCGATTCGGGAAAGCCCTCGCGCTCGGCCTCGACGTCGCCGCCGGGGCGTCCGGTTCGCAGAAAACCCAGGACTTTTTTCATGGCATCCGAGCAGAGCTGGGGAGGCATCGGTGGTGGGGCGGCCGCAACGGGGGTCGCGCGGCTCAGGCGCCGGGGAAATTCTCCGGTTGCTTGGCCTTGCTGCGCGCCTCGGCCGGCGAGATCAGGCTGCGGCGCACCAGGTCGGACAGGTTCTGGTCCAGGGTCTGCATGCCGTGTGCCTGGCTGGTCTGGATCATCGAGTACATCTGCGCCACCTTGTTCTCGCGGATCAGGTTGCGGATCGCCGGGGTGCCGATCATGATCTCGTGCGCCGCCACGCGCCCGCTGCCGTCCTTGAGCTTGCACAGGGTCTGCGAGACCACCGCGATCAGGGCCTCGGACAGCATGGCCCGCACCATGTCCTTCTCGGCGGCCGGGAACACGTCGATGATGCGATCGATGGTCTTCGGCGCCGACGAGGTGTGCAGGGTGGCGAACACCAGGTGCCCGGTCTCGGAGGCGGTCAGCGCCAGGCGGATGGTCTCCAGGTCGCGCATCTCGCCCACCAGGATCGAGTCCGGATCCTCGCGCAGCGCCGAACGCAGCGCGTTGGAGAAGCTCAGGGTGTGCGGCCCGACCTCGCGCTGGTTGATCAGGCACTTCTTGGATTCGTGCACGAACTCGATCGGATCCTCGATGGTGAGGATGTGGCCGTATTCGTTCTCGTTCAGGTGGTTGACCATCGCCGCCAGCGTGGTCGACTTGCCCGAGCCGGTCGGTCCGGTCACGAGCACCAGCCCGCGGGGCTTGAGCGCCAGCTCGCCGAAGATCTTCGGGGCGTTGAGGTCGTCGAGCGAGAGAATCTTGCTCGGGATGGTGCGGAACACCGCGCTGGCGCCGCGCTGCTGGTTGAACGCATTCACCCGGAAGCGCGCCAGGCCGTTGATCTCGAAGGAGAAGTCGACCTCGAAATATTCCTCGTAGTGCTTGCGTTGGACATCGCTCATGATGTCGTAGACCATCGCATGCACCATCTTGTGGTCCAGAGGCTCGACGTTGATCCTGCGCACGTCTCCGTGCACCCGGATCATCGGCGGCAGTCCGGCCGACAGGTGAAGATCCGATGCGTTGTTCTTCACGCTGAACGCCAACAATTGCGTGATATCCACTGCAATCCCCCTGATTATCTGGCGAGCCGAAACACACTCTATAGTAAGGGCAGGGCGTCGGGCCGCCGCTTTTTGTCCCAAGCATGCCCGAGGCTTGTTGTTTCGTCCATACGTCCCGGCCGGTACGCAGGCCGGGCATTCGCAGATTTTGTCCGTGATTCCAGATCGTGACGACATGGCCGACGGCCCCGCCGCCCGGCTGCGCGAGGTGCACCTGCGCATCGAAGGGGCCGCGCGGGCGGCCGGGCGCGACCCCGCCGAGGTGCGCCTGCTCGCCGTGTCCAAGACCTTCGGCGCCGAGGCCGTGGCGGCGATGGCTCGCTGCGGCCAGACCGAGTTCGGCGAGAACTACGTGCAGGAGGGCGTGGCCAAGATCGGCGCGCTGCGCGCCGAGTGGCCGGCGCTGTGCTGGCACTTCATCGGGCCGCTGCAGAGCAACAAGACCCGCGACGTGGCCGCCGGCTTCGACTGGGTGCACAGCATCGATCGCGTCTCGGTGGCTCGGCGCCTGTCGGCACAGCGCCCGCCGCCCGGCGAGCACGGCGTGCCCGCGCCGCTGCAGGTGTGCCTGCAGGTCAACGTCAGCGGCGAGGCGAGCAAGAGCGGGGTGGTGCCCGAGGAACTCCCCGGGCTGGCCCGCGAGGTCGCGCGCCTGCCCGGGCTTCGTCTGCGCGGCCTGATGTGCATCCCGGCTCCCGCGACCGATGCGGCCGCGCAACGCGCCCCCTTCGCGCGCCTGCGCGAGCTGCGCGACGATCTGGCCGCGCGGCTGGGTCTGAGCCTGGACACCCTGTCCATGGGCATGAGCGCCGACCTGGAGGCCGCGGTGCTCGAGGGCGCCACCATCGTGCGCGTGGGCAGCGCGCTGTTCGGCGAGCGTCCCGCGCGGGCGCAGCGCTGAGGGCCCGCCGTCAGTCGGCCTCGTCGCGAAGGCGTCGCAGGTCCAGGCCCAGCGCCTGCAGCTGCTGCGCCCAGCGCCGCGCCTGCTCGTCGTCGAGCGCGCCCAGCGACTGCACCATGCGGCGCCAGTTGCCGGCCTGCTGGGGCAGCGCGGCGCAGTACAACAGGCGCGCGCCTTGCTGCACGGCCAGCACGGGAAAATTCTCCGGCTCGAAGTCGCCCAGCGCATCGGCCTGCGACTCCACGTCCACCCAAAGCCAGCGCGAGGCCGGCAGCAGGTCCGCCGACTGCTGCGCCAGCTCGCGGTAGGCATCGCGCCAGCCGCGGCAGATGCCGCACCACTGCGCGCACAGGCAGGCGACGATCCAGTCGCCTGCCGGCGCCGCGGACGTGCCCGCCGGGTTCATGACGTTCAGCGCAGCGGCTTGAAGCGCAGGCGTTTCGGGCGGGCGCCTTCGTCGCCCAGCCTGCGCTTCTTGTCCGCCTCGTATTCCTGGTAGTTGCCGGAGAAGAAGGTCCACTGCGAATCGCCCTCGGCCGCCAGGATGTGGGTGGCGATGCGGTCCAGGAACCAGCGATCGTGGCTGCTCACCAGCACGCAGCCTGCGAACTCCAGCAAGGCGTCCTCCAGGGCGCGCAGGGTTTCCACGTCGAGGTCGTTGGAGGGCTCGTCGAGCATCAGCACGTTGCCGCCCGAGACCAGGGTCTTGGCCAGGTGCAGGCGCCCGCGCTCACCGCCGGAGAGCTGGCCGACGATCTTCTGCTGATCCGAGCCCTTGAAGTTGAAGCGCCCGCAGTAGGCACGCGATGCCACCTGGAACTTGCCCACGGTCAGGATGTCCTGGCCGTCGGACAGGGCTTCCCATACCGTCTTGTCGTCCGGCAGCGAGCCGCGGCTCTGGTCCTCGTAGACCATGCGCACCGTGGGGCCGACGACGATCTCCCCGGAGTCCGGCGTGTCCTGCCCGGCGATCATGCGAAACAGCGTGGACTTGCCCGCCCCGTTGGGGCCGATCACGCCGACGATCGCGCCCGGCGGGATCTGCAGGCTCAGGTTGTCGATCAGCAGGCGCTCGCCGTGGGCCTTGCTGACCGAGCGCAGCTCGATGACCTCGTTGCCCAGGCGTTCGGCCACGGGAATGAATATCTCGTTGGTCTCGTTGCGCTTCTGGTATTCGACCGCGGCCAGTTCCTCGAAACGCGCCATGCGTGCCTTGCTCTTGGCCTGGCGCCCCTTCGGGTTCTGGCGCACCCACTCGAGCTCCTGCTTCATGGTCTTGAGGTGCGCGGCCTCGGCGCGCGCCTCGTGCTCCAGGCGCTGCTCCTTCTGCTCCAGCCACGAGCTGTAGTTGCCCTTGAAGGGCAGGCCGTGGCCGCGGTCGAGTTCGAGGATCCACTGCGCGGCGTTGTCCAGGAAGTAGCGATCGTGCGTGACCGCCACCACCGTGCCGGGGAAGCGCTGGAGGAACTGCTCCAGCCATTCCACGCTTTCGGCGTCGAGGTGGTTGGTGGGCTCGTCGAGCAGCAGCATGTCGGGCTTGGACAGCAGCAGGCGGCACAGCGCCACGCGGCGCTTCTCGCCGCCGGACAGCGGGCCGATGCGGGCATCCCACGACGGCAGGCGCAGCGCGTCGGCCGCGATCTCCAGTTGCAGGTCGGTGTTCTCGCCCTCGCCGGCGGCGATCACCGCTTCGAGTTGCGCCTGCTCCTCGGCCAGCTTGTCGAAATCGGCGTCCGGCTCGGCGTAGGCGGCGTACACCTCGTCCAGGCGCTTCTTGGCCGCCAGCACACCGCCCAGGCCCTGCTCGACCGCCTCGCGCACGGTCAGCTCCGGGTCCAGCTGGGGTTCCTGCGGCAGGTAGCCGATGCGCGTGCCGGCCAGCGGCACCGCCTCGCCCTCGAAGTCCTGGTCCACCCCGGCCATGATCTTCAGCAGCGTGGACTTGCCCGAGCCGTTGAGGCCCAGCACGCCGATCTTGGCTCCGGGGAAAAAGGACAGGGAGATGTCCTTCAGGATGTGGCGCTTCGGCGGAACGACCTTGCCGACGCGGTTCATCGTGAAAACGTATTGCGCCATGGATGGAGGTGCGGAAAAACGAAAAAGGGGAAGGAGTCGGGCCGCGCCGCGCGGGGCAGGCCGCCATGCGGGCACTTTAGCAGCCTGCCGGCGTCGGTGGGCCGGGCGCGCCCCGGCCCCGGGGCCGGGTCAGAAGGCGCTCATCGCCCTGGCGATCGGGCCGTCGCCGAGCTGCTCGCGCAGCAGCGCGAACATGCGCATGTCGTGGTAGGAGCCCTTCCAGAACGCGAACTGGCGCAGGACCGCCTCCTGCTCGAAACCCAGCGCCTGCAGCACCTTGACCGAGGCCTGGTTGTCCAGCGCCGTCAACGCGTTCACCCGGTTGAGGCCCATGGTGGCGAAGCCGTAGGCCAGCACCGCGCCGGCGGCCTCGCGCATCAGGCCTCGCCCCCAGTACTGGCTGGCCATGTCGTAGCCGAAGGAGGCCATGTTGGTGGTCTTGTCCCGGAAGAACAACCCGCAGGTTCCGATCATGCGAAGGCTGTCCGGCTCCAGCATGGCGAAGCGGTCGTGATGCTTGAGGAAAAAGTCCAGCACGCGCTGGGCCTGCTGCAGATCGGCCAGGGTATCCAGCTCGTAGTAGCGAGTCACCTCGGGCTGGCTGTAGATGCCCAGCAGTCCCGCCGCGTCGGTCAGCCCCAGCGGGCGCAGCAGCATGCGCTGGGTGCGCATGCGGCGCGTGGCGGGGTCGAATTCGAGTACGGGCACGCGAGCATCCGGTGGGCTGTGGCGAGGCTCCATGGTAGTGCGCGCGCTCCAAAAAAAAGCGGCGGGGACGCGCCCCGCCGCAATCGCTTGCCGCTCGCTTGAGCCCTGGCCGGAGCCACCCGGTCAGGGAGTCCCGACCGGCGCTTGCGGCGCCGGCCGGGGGTTCGGTCCCGCCGAGGCGGGGGTGGGTCGGCGGACCTGGTTCAACCCAGGTCCACCGGCACGAAGATGCGGGCGTGGCCGCGCTGGATCAGCAGCGCCACGGTGTTGCCTGCGGACTTGAGGATCGAGCGCACCTGCGCCACACTGCTCACCGCCTTGCCGTCGATGGCCAGCAGGATGTCGCCGGGCTGCACGCCGGCCTGCTCGGCCGGGCCGGACACGCCTTGCACCAGCAGCCCGTTGTGCACCTGTGCCTGCGACTGCTCCGCGGGGTTCAGCGGCCGCACCTGCAGACCCAGGCCATGTCCGCTGGCGGTGCTGCCGGCGTCGGCCACCAGGGAGCCCTCGCTGAAGCTGCCCAGCGTGGCGTCCAGCGTGGTCTGGCGATGGTTGCTCCACACGCCCAGCTTGACCTTCTGCCCCGGCTGCATCATGCCGATCATCATCGGCAGATCGGTCGAATCGTTCACCGGCTGGCCGTTGACGCTGAGAATGATGTCACCCGCCTTCAGGCCGGCCTTGGCCGCCGGGCTGCCGTCGCTGACCTGCGCCACCAGCGCGCCGCGCGGGTTCTGCAGGCCGAAGGAGTTGGCCAGCTGCTGCGTGACGGTCTGCACCGCGATGCCCAGCTTGCCGTGCTGCACCTGGCCGTGTTCGATGATCTGACGCGCCACCGCTTCGGCCACGTTGATCGGAATGGCGAAGGAAAGGCCTTCGAAGGCGCCGGTCTGGGTGAATATCTGCGAGTTGATGCCGACCACCTCGCCCTGGGTGTTGAACAGCGGGCCGCCCGAGTTGCCGGGGTTGACCGCGACGTCGGTCTGGATGAAGGGCACCATGCTGTCGTCGGGCAGCGCGCGGCTCTTGGCGCTGACGATGCCCGCGGTGACGGTGTTGTAGAAGCCGTAGGGCGAGCCGATGGCCAGCACCCAGTCACCCGGCTCGAGCTTGGACGGATCGCCGATGCGCACCGTGGGCAGCCCGGTGGCCGCGATCTTCAGCACGGCGATGTCGGTCTTCGCGTCGGTGCCCAGCACCTTGGCCTTGTAGCTGCGCTGGTCGGTCAGCGTGACGGTGACCGACTTGGCGCCCTTGACCACGTGCGCGTTGGTCAGCACCAGGCCGTCGGAGCTGATGATGAAGCCCGAGCCCAGGCCCTCGGTCGGAACCTCGCGCGGGCCCTGGTTCTGGAACTGCTGGAAGAACTGGAAGAAGGGCGAGTTGCGCAGTTGCGGAGGGACCTGCGACATGTCCGGCCCGCCGGTGGTGGTGGTCTCGCCGCGCACGTTGATGTGCACCACCGTGGGACCGAAGCGCTTGACGATGGACGAGAAATTCGGGCCGCCGACCGCCGCCGTCTGCCCGACCGCGGCCGGGGGGTTGTTGAACAGCGGAAGGGTCTTGTGGTCCAGCTTCACGGGCGGAGGATTGCCCGCGTAGCTGACCTGCCACAACGTGAGGCCGCCCAGCGCGATGGCGGCCGAGGCCGCGATCGCGGCGATGAAACGGGTGTTCTTCATGATGGCGTAGCTCCTGATGTGCAATCCAGGGGAATTTGATTCGGCAGGTTCCCATGTTGCATCGCGGTGCTTAGGGGGGCCTTAAGGGGCTGCCGCCCGCGCGGCCTCGCGGCGCACGACCCCACGGAGTCTGGGGGAAGGCTTGAAGCTTCGGCGTTGGCGGGCGTAGGGTTGGGGCATCGCGGTGTGCGCGATGGCTCGCCCTGCGCGTGTCCAAGGTCCTTGCGCTCACCCTCCCAGGTCCATCCCATCCCGGGTCCATCCCCTTTTACCGAGGAGTTCACGATGCCGCAGCGCTTGCCCGCCGTACCCTTTTTCCTGCGTCGAGGCGCCATGTGCTGCGCGCTGGCGCTGGGCGCGTTGGCGGGCCCGGCATGGGCCGAGCAGCCCGCGCCCGCGGGCCTGCTGCGCCTGCAGGCGCAGGCCAGCGCCGAGGTGGTGCCGGACCGCAGCGTGGCCAGCCTGGCGGCGGTCGCGCAGGGCGACGACCTGGCGGCGCTGAACGCCGACGTGGCGCGGCGCCTGGACGCCGCGCTGCGCAGCGCGCGGGCGGTGCAGGGCGTGCAGGCCAGCACCGGCGAGGTGTCCACCCAGCCCAGGTTTCGCGATACCGGCGGCACGGTGCGCCAGGACGGCTGGACCGTCAGCGCCGTGCTGACCTTGCGCACGGCCGATCCGGACAAGCTCGGGGTGCTGCTGGGCGAGTTGGGCAAGACCCTGCAATTGCAGTCGGTGCGCGGCGAGATGTCCGCGACCCAGCGCCAGCATGAGCTCGACACCCTGGGGGCGCGTGCCATCGCCGCGTTCCGTGCCCGTGCGCAGGCCTGCGCGCGCGAGTTCGGCTACGCGGGCTACACGCTGGGCGAGGTGCAGCTCAGCGACCTGCAGGGCGCCGAGCCCCAGCCGCGGCCGATGATGTTGCAGCAGGGCATGCTGGGCGCACGCGCCGCGCAACCCGCGATGGCGGTGCAGCCGGGCCGGCGCGAGGTCAGCGTCAGCGTCAGCGGCAGCGTGCAGCTGGTGCGCTGAGCCCGCGCCCGCTGGCCGTCGGCGGCGGCCCCGTTCGCCTGCTCAGGCCGCTCCGGCGCTCGCGGCGGCGGCGCCCTGCCGGCGTGCCCTGGGTTGGTGCAGATCGGGCAGCAGCGCGGCCAGCAGGCCGATCAGGGGCAGGAAGGAGCACACCTTGTACACGCCGACGATGCCGATCAGGTCGGCCAGTTGCCCCAGCGCGGCCGCCCCGATGCCGCCCAGCCCGAAGGCCAGGCCGAAGAACAGCCCCGAGACCGCGCCCACGCGCCCGGGCATCAGTTCCTGCGCGTAGACCACCATGGCGGGAAAGGCCGAGGCCAGCACGAACCCGATGATCGCGGTGAGCACCGCCGAGGTGCCCAGGCCCACGTAGGGCAGCGCCAGCGTGAACGGCGCCACGCCGAGGATGGAAACCCAGATCACGCGCTTGCGCCCGATGCGGTCGCCGATGGGCCCGCCCAGCAGGGTGCCCGCGGCCACCGCGGCCAGGAACACGAACAGGTGCAGCTGGGCGTCGCGCACGCTGACGTCGAAGCGCTTTTGCAGGAAAAAGATCAGGTAGGTGTTGATCGAGGCCAGGTAGAAGAACTTGGAGAACACCAGCGCCAGCAGCACGGCCATGGTGCGGCGTACCACGCTCGGCTCCGGCGCCTGCACCGGCTTCGCGGCGGCGCGCTTGCGCACCAGGTTCAGGTGATGACGCGCCCAGCGCCCGACCAGCGCCAGCACCACCATGCCCAGCAGCGCGGCCGCCGAGAACCAGGCGATGGAGCGCTGGCCGTGGCTGACGATGATCGCCGCGGCCAGCAGCGGGCCCAGCGCGCTGCCGGCGTTGCCGCCGACCTGGAAGATGGATTGCGCCAGCCCGTGCTGGCCGCCCGAGGCCATGCGAGCCACGCGCGAGGATTCGGGGTGGAAGATCGACGAGCCCATGCCCACGCAGGCGGCGGCCATCAGCACATGGGGGAAGCTGTCGGCGCGCGACAGCAGCAGCAGCCCGACGAAGGTAAAGCCCATTCCAACTGAAAGGGAATAGGGTCGCGGCTTGCGGTCGGCGAACAGGCCCACCAGCGGCTGCAGGATCGACGCCGTGATCTGATAGGTCAGGGTGATCAGGCCGATCTGGCCGAAGCTCAGGTGCAGGTTGCCCTTGAGCAGCGGGTAGATGGCCAGCATCAACGACTGCATCATGTCGTTGAGAAGGTGCGAAAGGCTGATGGCGCCGAGCACGGAATAGTGCGTGCGTTGCGGGGCGCCGGCGGCGGCGTCGGACTGGGACATTCTGGGGGCGGGAGGTTGTTCGGAAACCGTGCTGCGCCGCGCGCGGCGCAAAGTAATCACTTTACGCCGATTGGGGTTTTCCTGCCCGTGGAGCTCGCCCCCGCCCCGCCGCGGGGCTGGGGCGGGATGCGCGACTCAGGCGGGGTTCGCCGCCGCCGGGGGCTCGCCGTAGGCCGCCCGGAAATCCCGCAGCGCCTGCGCCAGGTCCGGCTGGTGGTTCTGCGGGCCGCTGCAGGCGACCTTGGCGGCGCCCAGCACGTTGCCCAGGCGGCAGGCGTCGACCAGCGGCCAGCCGGCCTCCAGCGCCCACAGCAGCGCACCGCGAAAGGCGTCGCCGCACCCGGTGGGGTCCACCACGCGCGCGGCCGCCAGGCCCGGCACGCGGGTGCAGCTGCCCGACTCGAACACGTCGCAACCCTGTGCGCCGCGGGTCACCACCAGCCCGCGCAGACGCTCGGCGAGCTGCTCCAGGCTCCAGCCGCTGCGTTCGCACAGCATGGCCGCCTCGTAGTCGTTGACCACCACCCAGTCGGCCTGCTCGACGAAGTCGCGCAGCGCGGCGCCGTCGAACATGGGCAGGCCCTGACCCGGGTCGAACACGAAGGGCAGGCCGGCCGCGGCCATCTGCGCGGCGTGCTCGATCATGGCCTGGCGCCCGTCGGGCGCCACGATGCCCAGGCGCAGCCCGGGCATCGCGGGTACCGGCTGGGTGTGCGCGAACTGCATCGCCCCCGGGTGGAAGGAGGTGATCTGGTTGTCGTCGCGGTCGGTGACGATGTGCGCCTGCGCCGTGTGGGTGTTGGGCACCACGCGCACGTGCTCGCGGGCGATGTCCAGTTCGTCCAGGCGCCGCTCGTAGGCGCCGCCGTCCTCGCCCAGCGTGGCCAGCACCACGGGGTGGCCGCCGAGCCGGCGCATGGTGTAGGCGATGTTGCCGGCGCAGCCGCCGAAATCGCGCCGCAGCTCGGGGACCAGGAAGGACACGTTGAGCACGTGGACCTTGTCGGGCAGGATGTGGTCGGCGAAGCGGCCCTCGAACAGGGCGATGGTGTCGAATGCGAGCGAACCGCAGATCAGGCTGGACATGGGCGCGTGAAGGCTGACGAATGCAGGAATCAGCCCGCACTGTAGCGCCTGCGCGCGCGCAGACCGGCGCGCGCGTGGGCGGTCGCGCGGGATCCGGGGCTCAGCGCAGCACGGCCAGCGCGGCTGCGTAGTCGGGTTCCTGCGCGATCTCCGGCACCAGTTCGCTGTGCAGCACCTGGTCGTTCTCGTCCAGCACCACGACGGCGCGCGCGGTCAGGCCGCGCAGCGGGCCGCTGACCATGTTCACGCCCCAGGCGTCGAGGAATTCCGGGTTGCGGAAGGTCGACAGGGGCAGCACGTTGTTCAGCCCCTCGACGGTGCAGAAGCGGTTGGCGCCGAAGGGCAGGTCGGCCGAGACCACCAGCACCACGGTGTTGTCCAGCGCCGAGGCGTCCTGGTTGAAATGCCGCGTCGACTGCGCGCAGGTCGGCGTGTCCAGCGAGGGCACGATGTTGAGCACCTTGCGCTTGCCGGCCCAGGCGTCGAGCCCGACCTCGGCCAGGCCCTTGTCGGTCAGGCGCATCGCCGGCGCCTTGTCGCCGCGCTTGGGCAACGAGCCGCGGACTTCGACAGGGGTGCCGCGCAGGGTGATCTGGGCCATGGTGGGAGTCTCCGGGTTCATGAAGGATGGGAACCCGGGAATGCTAGTGATTCGCATGCGCCGCCGGGCATCCTGCGGCATTTCCCTGCATTTCATGTGGAAATTGTGCCGGGCGCCGAAAAAGGAAAAGCCAGGCACAAGGCCTGGCTTTCCGGATCGGTGGTGGAGAGGAGGAGGCTCGAACATTCATGCCCTCTAAGTTATTGATTAGAGGGAGAAAAATCGTTTCTTCCCTTCGCCGTACAGCATCTTGTACAGCAACTTCCGCGGCGACCAGACTCTAGCACGCGCGGCCGACGACATGCCACGACCCGGGCACCAGTGGGCGCTGCAGCCCTATCTATTCAGCATCAAGTCGGGGGCCGAACAACAACTCTCCCACGCGTCTGAGCCCTTCCGTGCTCTTGGGGTGGCATCCCGACTGTGGCGGCGCAGCCTTCCACCGGTGACTGTAGCCCGACGCGCCCGGGCTCTCGCTCAGCGCCCGGGCCGTGTTCACCCAAATCGAGAGGGGAAACGATGGCCGAAGCTCTTGCATGGTCGTTGGCGTTCGCCGACTAAGATTTGCTTACCCAATTCTTCGGATGAGCTCCATGACCATGACCAGCTACACAGAACTCCAACGCGAAATCGCGCGCCTCATGCAGCAGGCCGACGCTGCTCGCAAAGCCGAAGTGCGAGCGGTCATCGACGACATCAAAGCCAAGATGAGCGAGTACGGCATCACAGCCGCCGACCTTGGCCCCAGCGGGCGCTCCTCACGCGCCAAGGGCACGACCGTCGCTGCAAAGTACCGGAACTCGGCAACCGGCGAGACGTGGACTGGCCGGGGCAAGATGCCACGTTGGCTGCAAGCCGCGGTCGCCGCGGGTAGTCGCAAGGAAGACTTCCTGATTGGCTGAGTTGGCGGTCGTCGCCGGAAGGGGGCAAGAGCCCCGCAGGGAGACTCCTACACCGACGCAGCCGAGCGCTATGCCGCTGCTGAGGGTGAAGTGCCCGGCAACCCGCTTAGGTGGGGGCAGTTGACCTCGCCACCCGAGCGCGCTTAGTTCCCTCTGGCAACTCCCTGACAGGCTCAAGCACCTGAGCCGCCGTCACCTCCGTTGCCATCATTCGCCTTAGCGCGGCCAGCGACACCTGGTGCTGGCCGTTCTTGGTCGACTTTCGCTTCGCGACGAGGGCCCACGCCAAGAGCCCCGGGCCGTTGAAGCACTCGTCGAATGAGCCATCCTCGTTCAGCTTGAAGACGAGGAGGTGCTCCGGGCAACTGGAGAGAGCAATTCTGTCGCCTTGGGTCGCCTTCACCTCGACCTTTCTGCCCTCGCGTACGCCGTCATAGCCTTCAGTCGAGGCTCGGCAGAGTTCGATGGCATAGTAGGTGCTCGCAAGCGCCTCGCCAATGCTGCCGACGAGGTGGCCGTCGGGGGTGAAGTGCCGCCCAGGGAAGATGGTCTCGAGCTTGGCGACGATGGCATAGAGGTCGCGAATGAGCGCCGGAACCTCGTCGGCTATTGCCACTGTCACCGCCGCAGCCTGGGAGTTCATAGGCGCACGCTAACCTGTTCGCCGTCACTTGAACATCGCGCCCTGTGCCATAAGCAACTTGTAGTAGTTGCCACAGTGGTGCTGCCACAAGGGGTCAGTGCTCTCTTCCACTGTGACCTGTCCTGCCAAGGAATAAAGCCTGCCGCACTGAACATAGTTGAGGTAGGGGGCTGCACTATTCGGCGGCGTCCCGTCAAGCAGATACGTTCCAGCGGGCATGTTCTGCCCAAGGTATGTCATCGCCCTGTCGGCAGCCTTCTGCGCAACCTCTCCGATGGCGCTCCGGGCATCCCTGGCGCTGGCCTCGACGATGTCCGCAAGGCGCTTCAGAATCGGGTGCTTCGCTGAGAGGTACGGGTCGATGGGATTCCCGGCGACCTCATCGGGCATGTCCATCGTCAGTGGGACTTGGGGCACCCAGTCGCGGCTGTTATTGATACACAGGGCCATTCCACGGTTGCCAGCCGCTTGAGCGAAGTCCTGGCCGAACTGCCAGTTGCCGGGCCTGGGCTGCGCAAAGACGTACGACTTGAATCTCAGCGACTTCGCCTTGAGCGCCTCCGGCATCGTTCCTGATGCATCGGTCGTTGCTTGCAGCAGGACCGCATGCACCAACGTTGCAATCGCTGCGCCCTGGCTATGACCGGCGATAAGCACTTTGCTCCCACTCGGCAGAGACAGCAAGTAGCGCAGGATGCCAAGGGTCTCGTGATACAGCAAGATTGCAGTGCCCCAGATGAAGCCGAGGTGAACGGCCGCGGTATCGGCGTTCTGGCTTGACACGACGAAGAGGGGAAGCTGCTTGCCCGAGCCCTGCGGCATCGAAATCGGCAGTGGAGCATTTGCCTCAACGGACGTGGCCAGGACATCATCCAAGATGCTGGAGACTTCGCCCACCGTGCCGCGTATCACTATGGCATACAGGTTCTCGTCGAAGACGCACTTCCATGCTGCCCATGCGTTGTCGAAAGGTCCCATGCCTTCGATGGCCTGAGCGGTCCCGTCGGACAGTGCACGCTTCTCCTGCCGCGAAGGGTCAGTTTGACGGCTATCGAATTCCGTACGCCACCTCTCGTCCATTGCGGGCGCATCCATTCCATCTATGCCGGTGCCATTGAGTTGCATGCAGAGGCAGATGGCGTCGAGCGCTTCCTGCATCACGAATCCTGGTGCGAAGTCAGCCATGTTGCCTCCCGGCGTGAGCGACAAAGATACGACAGGCGGAAGCCTATCCAGCAATTCAATTCTTCTACAAACCGGCATCTCGCGCCAAATTTTCGCGTCCGATGCCTTGGCTCCAGCCACTGTCAACCAGAACTTCCAGGTCGTCCCATCATTGGACTGCTAGGTAAGACTGGTTCCTCGACGTGCCGGCTCATGCGCCCCGTAAAGACCGGCGAGAAGGGTAGTTAAAGCGACAGAAGCTCGGCATGCAAAAGCTGAGCGAAATTTCTAAAGGAGGTCGCTACACATCCTACGTACGGCAGAGGGCGGATAGAGCTCAAGGCATCGTTCGGAGGGTTGAAGCGCCATCTCTTCCAGCATCGCTGGGGTACGCAAAGGGTATGCGGCCGACGCATTGGCTTGCAATCTGTTAAGTCAATATTTCCAATCAAATCAATCGAAAAACCATGAATTTTAATGTCGCGTCAAAGATTTATATAATGGAACGACTCGCGAGTCTCAAAGGGCGAGAGCTGAATGCCATATTTGACAAGCTAACAGCTGAAAGGTCGTGTCCTTGGGCTGTGCGTTGGTTTTGGTGTTCTTGGACTAGATGTGGAAATATTTGCGTGTATTTTCCATCGGGGAGAAAGTCGTCGGTGGATTATGACCGAAACACAATGTTTTGGAATCACGACGCCGAGAGTGATTTTTCGACCGTTCGGAGAGGGACTCCGCGTCACAGGGCCCTAGTGGAGACGATTCTCAATATTCGCGAGGAATTTCCAGATGCCTGTCCGGAAATATTCGAGCGTATTCTTGAGGAGAGGTCGGCGGCCTGATTTGAATCGGGCGGAGTGCTTCAAGGGGCGGCGCCCTTGGGCAGACGATAAGGGGGAAATTTAAGGCTGCGCCCAAAGGAGCGCCGTTATCAGAGTTTGTCGATAACAGCAGTCTCAGATTGCCCACTCCGTCGAAAGCATCTCCGCCTGCTTGAGCACGGTCTCCGTCGCCTCTTCTTGCTTGTCCGGCGGATACTTGTAACGGCGTAACAGCGTCTTGACCATGACCCGCATGCTCGCCCGGACAGACTCCCGCACGGACCAGTCCACGGTTACAGAGTTACGGAGCTTCAGGGTCAGCTCGACCGCAATCTTCTTCAGCGTCTCGTCACCGAGCTCCCGGACGGCCGACTCGTTGGCAGCAAGGGCGTCATAGAAGGCGCGCTCCTCCGGGCCGAGGCCAAGCTCTGCTCCCCGCATGGCTTCCTCGTGGAACTTCTTGGCCATCGCGATGAGCTCTTCGATGACCTGGGCCGTCTCAATGGCGCGGTTCCGATAGCGCTTCAGACTCTCCTGAAGCAGTTCGGAGTACTTGGCCGCCTTCACCACGTTGGTCCTAAACCGTGTTGTGATTTCATCGTTGAGCAGGCGTTCGAGCAGCTCTACCGCGAGGTTGCGCTCTTTCATGTGACGCACATCCTCAAGGAACTGCTCGGAGAGGATGCCGATGTCTGGCCTGTTCAGCCCCGCGGCCTGGAAGATATCGACGACCTCAGCGCTCACGACGGCTTTGCTCAAAATCTGCCGCAGCGCGTGCTCTTTCTGTTCGTCAGTGAGCTTTTTGTCCTGGGTGGTGTGTTTCGTCAGAGCGGCCTTCACCGCCTGCAGGAAGGCGAGCTCATCACGGTGGTCGAGTGCCTCGTCCAAGGTGCAGCAAAGCGCGAACGCCTTGGTGGCAGCGAGCACTGCGTCGGCAAAGCGCTTCTTGCCCTCATCCTGGGCAACCACATGCTCCAACACCTTCGGCAGAAGCTGCCATGCCTGGGTCCTGAATTCGGCGTAGTCGCAACCGTGGAAGAAGCCATGCAAGACGTCCATCTTCTCCAGCAGCACATGCAATGCTTCGCGAGCATCGATGGTCGGCCGGCCCTTGCCGTGGGCAGACGTGTAGTCTTTTAGCGCTGCCTTAAGCTCGTTCGCGATGCCGAGATAGTCGACGACGAGACCACCTGGCTTGTCGCGAAAGACACGGTTGACGCGAGCGATGGCCTGCATGAGGTTGTGCCCCCGCATCGGCTTGTCGACGTACATCGTGTGCATGCAAGGCGCGTCAAAGCCGGTCAGCCACATGTCCCTCACGATGACGAGCTTGAACGGGTCGGTCGGGTCCTTGTAGCGCCGTTCTAGGCGCTTCTTGACGTCCTTCGAATATATGTGGGGCTTGAGCAAGGGCTTGTCGGCGGCCGAGCCCGTCATGATGATTTTGATGGCCCCCTTCTCGGGGTCAGGGTGATGCCAGTCGGGGCGTAGCGCGACGATGGCGTCGTACAGATGCACGCAGACCTCACGGCTCATGCCGACGACCATCGCCTTGCCGTCCATCGCGGTGAGGCGGTTCTCGAAGTGCTCGACGATGTCGGCTGCAACCTTCTGAATCCTGGGCGGAGCACCGACGAGTTTTTCGAGCGCGGCCC
>JAJZUV010000039.1 GCA_021848345.1 Pseudomonadota bacterium
GCCTGGTTGTCGTGTTCGGCAATGACGAGTGCACTCATCTCAGATCACCTTGGCTTCGTTCTTGAGCTTGGCCACCAGCGTGGCCACGTCGGGTACCTTCACGCCGGCGCCGCGCTTCGGGGGCTCGGCCACCTTCAGGGTCTTCAGGCGCGGCGCCACGTCCACGCCGAGCTCCTCGGGGCTGAGCGTGTCCAGGGGCTTTTTCTTCGCCTTCATGATGTTGGGCAGCGTGACGTAGCGCGGCTCGTTCAGGCGCAGGTCGGTGCTGACCACCAGCGGCAGCGCCAGCTCCAGGGTCTCCAGCCCGCCGTCGACCTCGCGCGTCACGCGCGCCTTGTCGCCGTCGAGCTCCACCTTGGAGGCGAAGGTCGCCTGGCCCCAGCCCAGCAGCGCCGCCAGCATCTGCGCCGTCTGGTTGCTGTCGTCGTCGATGGCCTGCTTGCCCAGAATCACCAGGCGCGGCTGCTCCTTGTCCACCACCGCCTTGAGCAGCTTGGCCACCGCCAGCGGCTGCAGCTCGGCATCGGTGCTCACCAGCACGCCGCGGTCGGCGCCGATGGCCAGCGCCGTGCGCAGCGTCTCCTGGCAGGCGGCCACGCCGGCGCTGAAGGCCACGATCTCGGTGGCGGCGCCCTTTTCCTTCAGGCGTACCGCCTCCTCCACCGCGATCTCGTCGAAGGGGTTCATGCTCATTTTCACCCCGGCGGTGTCCACCCCACTGCCGTCGGACTTCACGCGGACCTTCACGTTGTAGTCCACGACGCGCTTGACGGCGACCAGAACCTTCATGCCTCAGACTCCTCAGGAGATGACGGCCACGCCCCGCCCGGAAAAGCGGCATGCGGCCAAAAAGCGAACGATCGTTCTTTTTTTGCAGTGTATCGGCAAGCCCGACGTCGAATCAAGCCCCGAAACCCGGTTGCCCACCGGTGGCGGGCGGCGCGGCCTGCGCCGGCCAGTGCAGCACGCGCTGCGGGTACGGGATCTCGATGCCCGCGTCGCGCAGCGCGCGCCACAGGGCGAGGTTCACGCCACCGCGCACGTTGAGAGTACCGTTTTCGGGATCGGCGATCCAGAAACCCACGGTGATCTCCAGTCCGTCGGCGCCGAAATTGCTCAGCACCGCCGACGGTCCGGGCTGCGCCACCACGCGCGGCACCGTGGCCGCCGCGCGCGCCAGCAGCGCGAGCACCTGCTCGACGTCGCTGCCGTAGCCCACCGAAACCACGGTGGAGAACCACACGTTGGGGTCGGTGTACGACAGGTTCTCGATGCGACTCGAGATCAGCAATTCGTTGGGCACGATGGACTCGGTGCCGCCGGCGCTGCGCACCACGGTGTAGCGGGTCTTGATGTCCTGGATGCGCCCCTGGAAGCTGTCCAGGCGCACGTTGTCCCCGACGCGCACGCTGCGCTCGAGCAGGATCACGAAACCCGACACGTAATTGGCGGCGATGCGCTGCAGGCCCAGGCCCAGCCCGACGCCGAGGGCGCCGCCGAACACCCCCAGCACCGTGAGATCGATGCCCACCATCTGCAAGGCGGTCAGCAGGGCCACCGTGAACACGGCGGCGCGCACCAGGCGCGACAGCACCAGGCGCAGGTTGATGTCCAGCGGCGAGGCCAGCAGGCGCGATTCGATCAGCGAGGACAGCCACAGGGCCAGCAACAAGGTCACGGCCACCGAGACCGCCCCGCGCAGCAGGGTCCACGCGGTCAGGCGCTGCGGGCCGATGTGCACCGACACCGCGTCCAGCGCCTCCTTGACCTCCGGCAACGCGCCGCTCAGATACAGCACCAGCCCGACCCCGGCGCAGATGCGCACGACCCAGGTCAGCCAGCGCGCGCTGTGCGGGTCGGCCAGCACGCGGTGCGCCGCGCGCCCCGCCACCCGCGCCAGCAGCCAGACCGCCAGCACCGGCAGCATCACCTTGAGCAGTTCGGCGCGCTGCAGCTCGCGCGAGGCGTGACGGATCAACTGCAGCGCCAGCAGCGCCACCAGGGGCAGGCCCACGCCATCGCGCAGCGCGGCGCCCAGCGCCCCCTTCCAGGTGGACGCGGTGAAGCGCCGCTCCACCAGCGTTCCGGCCAGCAGGCCCAGCAGCACGCAGCCCGCCAGCACCAGCAGCTGCCGATGCAGCGGCTGGCCCCAGCCGGGATGCGCCACCGCATGCAGCACGGGCGAGCTCGCGCGCATCGGCAACACGTGGTTCACGGTGACGTTTTCCAGGACGGCGGGCGCTTTTCCAGGAAGGCCTGCACGCCCTCGAGGGTGTCGGGTTCGTGGAAATTGCACACCATGGTCTGCGAGGCGAGCTGGTAGGCCCCGGCCAGACCCATTTCCATCTGGCGGTAGAACTGCGACTTGCCCAGCGCGATCGCCTGCGCCGGTTTGGCCAGGATCGAGCCGACCAGGCGCTCCAGTTCGGCCTCCAGTTGTTCCGGCGCCACCGCCCGGTTGATCAGCCCCCACTCGGCGGCGGTGGCGGCGTCGATGAAATCGCCGGTCAACAGCATTTCCATGGCCCGCTTGCGGGGCACGTTGCGCCCGAGGGGCACGCTGGGGGTGGAGCAGAACAGCCCGAGGTTCACCCCCGAGGTGGCGAAGCGGGCCTCCAGGCTGGCCACCGCCAGATCGGCCTGCGCGACCAGCTGGCATCCCGCGGCGGTGGCCATGCCGTGCACGCAGGCTATCACCGGCTGCGGCAGCCCCACCAGGTCCTGCATGCACTTGCCGCACAACTCGAACAGGTCGTGGATGCCCTCGCTGCCCGCCTGGGGGCGCATCTCGCGCAGATCGTGGCCGGCGCAGAAGGCCTTGCCGGCGCCGCGCAGCACGACCACGCGTGCCTGCGCGTCCTCGCGCAAGGCAGCCAGCGCGTCGCGCAGGGCCTGCAGCAGTTCGCGCGACAGCGCATTGAAGGCCTGCGGGCGGTTCAGGGTCAGCGTGACCACGCCGCGCGCGTCGCGATCGACCAGCAGCGGGGCCGGGGCGGCCGCGACGGGCGCGGCGTGTTCGTTGACGGCGGACATCGGATTTCTCCAGTCGGGAATGGGGGGCGCCCGGCCGGGCCGGCCGCCATGACGAAGCGTAACGGAGATCGGCAGCGCGACGCGCGTCCGGCCCGCCCAGGTTCAGGAATCGACGCCCGCCAGCACCCGCAGGTGCTCGGCCACGCTGCGGCCCAGCGCGCTGAGGTTGTAGCCCCCCTCCAGGCAGGACACGATGCGCCCCTGGCAGACCTCGTCGGCGAGGTCTCGGATGGCTCGGGTGATCCACGCGTAGTCGGACTCGACCAGGCCCATCTGCGCCATGTCGTCCTCGCGATGGGCGTCGAAGCCGGCGGAGATGAAGATCATCTGCGGCGCGAACTCGCGCAGGCGCGGCAGCCAGCGGTGCGCGACCACCTCGCGCACCTGGGCCCCCGCGGTGTAGGCGGGCAGCGGCACGTTGAGCATGTTGTCGGCCGGATGCTCGGTGCCGCTGTAGGGATAGAAGGGATGCTGGAAGAAACTGACCATCAGCACGCGGGAATCGCCGGCCAGGATGTCCTCGGTGCCGTTGCCGTGGTGCACGTCGAAATCGACCACGGCCACGCGCTCCAGGCCCCGGCGATCCAGCGCGTGGCGCGCGGCCACGGCGACGTTGTTGATGAAGCAGAAGCCCATCGCGCGGTCGTGGGTCGCGTGATGTCCGGGCGGGCGCACCGCGCAGAAGGCGTTGTCGAGCTCGCCGTCGAGCACGGCGTCGGTCGCGGCCAACGCGGCACCGGCCGCGCGCAGCGCGGCGCGCAGGGTATGCGGATTCATCAGCGTGTCGGGGTCGATCCAGGCATAGCCCTCCTCGACACTGCCGCGATCGCGCAGTTCGGCGAGATACAGCGCGCTGTGCGCCAGCTCCAGCTGCTGCTCCTGCGCCAGCGGAACCTGCGGACGCTGCAGCGCCCAGTCGAGTCCGGCGCTGATCAGCCGATCCTCGATGGCCGCCAGGCGCGCGGGGCACTCGGGGTGGTCCCGGCCCATCTCGTGGCGGGAACAGTCGGGATGGGTGTAGTACCCGGTGCGCATGTCGTCTCCTGGGTTGGCGCGGTTCGGTGCCCGCGGACACGCGCAGGCACAATAACCCTTCTCGATCATGGATTGTGCTCCCGAGCGAAGGGCTGCGGATTGCGATGAATCACGAACTCGCCGAACTGGTGGCGCAACTCGACGGCGTGCTGGTGGGCAAGCATGCGCAGCTCGAGCTGGCCGTGTGCTGCCTGGTGGCCGGCGGCCATCTGCTGATCGAGGACCTGCCCGGCGTGGGCAAGACCACGATGGCCCAGGCCCTCGCGCAGGGTTTCGGGCTGGGCTTCACGCGCGTGCAGTTCACCGCCGACCTGCTGCCCGCCGACCTGCTGGGCGTGAGCATGCCCGAGCGGGAGACCGGCGCCTTCCGCTTCCATCCTGGGCCGGTGTTCACCCAGGTGCTGCTGGCCGATGAAATCAACCGCGCGCCGCCCAAGACCCAGAGCGCGCTGCTGGAAGCGATGGAGGAGCGCCAGGTCAGCGTGGACGGCGTGTCGCGCGCGCTGCCCGAGCCCTTTTTCGTGATCGCCACGCAGAACCCGCACGAACAGCGCGGCACCTACGCCTTGCCCGAATCCCAGCTCGACCGCTTTCTCATGTGCCTGTCGCTGGGCTATCCGGACGCCGCCTCCGAACGCGCCCTGCTGCTGGGGGAGGACCGCCGCGAACTGCTGCGGCGCCTGCCCGCGCGCCTGGACCGCGAGGCCCTGCTGCGCCTGCAGGATCAGGCCCGGCGCGTGCACGTGGCCCCGGCGCTGGCCGACTACGTGCAGCGCCTGCTGGCGGCCAGCCGCGACGGCCGCGGCCTGGCGGCGGGCCTGAGCCCGCGCGCCGGGCTGGCGCTGCTGCGCGCGGCGCGCGCCCACGCCCTCATGCAGGGACGCGACTACTGCGCGCCGCAGGACGTGCAGCAGGTGCTGCCGGCGGTGGCCGCCCACCGCCTGGTGGCCGTCGGCGAGCACGCGGGAGGCGGTCCGCGGGTGCTCGCGCATTTGCAGGACATGCTGCAGCGCATCGCGCTGTAGCGCCGCCGTGCCTGGCAGCATGCCCGCGCCCGGCCCGTCCAGCGTGCGCCGCCCGCCGCGCCCGCGCGGGCGCTTCGCCCGCTGGGCGATGGCACGCCATGCGCCGGGCCCGAGCACCCTGCTGGGTCAGCGCAACGTCTACATCCTTCCGTCCGCGGCCGGCTGGATGTTCGCGCTGACCTTGCTGGTGCTGCTGCTGGGTTCCATCAACTACCAGCTCAACCTGGGTTACCTGTTCAGCTTCGCGCTCGCCGGCAGCGCGCTCATGTCGATGCACGTGACGCACGCGAACCTGCGCGGAGTGCGCGTGTCGGTGGCCCGGGCGGCGGACGGCGAGTTCCATGCCGGGCAGCCCGGCACGCTGAGTCTGCGCCTGCAGGCCGAGCGCGGAGCGCGCTGGGGACTGCTGGTGCGCCTCGACGAGGGCGCCGTGCAGGTGGCGGACCTGCAACCCGGCGTGGACACGCCCCTGGCATTGAGCTGGACGCCAGCGCGGCGCGGCCGCACGCGCTGGCCTGCGCTGCACCTGGAGACGCGCTACCCGCTGGGCCTGTGGCGCGCCTGGAGCGTGTGGCGTCCCCCCGAGGAGTTGTGGGTCTATCCCGCTGCCGAACAACCCGCCGCGCCGCTGCCGCCCGCGCAGGCCCAGGCCGGCGACGGCACGGCCCGGCGCAGTCGACCGAGCGACGAAGCGGACGAACTCCGCGCCTGGCGCGACGGCGACGAACTGCGCCGCGTGGTCTGGCGCAAGACGCGCGGCGAACAGATGGTGGTGCGCGCCGCGGGCACCACGCCTGCGCACCAGCGCCTCTGGCTGGACTGGGAGGCCAGTGCCGGCGCCGGCGATACCGAGGCGCGCCTGCGCCGCCTGTGCGCCTGGGTGCTGACGGCGCGGGCCCGCGAACTCCACTACGGGCTGCGCATGCCCGGGCACGCGGTCGCGCCGGGAACCGGCGAGCAGCACGCGCGCGAGTGCCTGCGCCTGCTCGCCGGCTGGGGCCTGCCGGAGCAGCCCGACCATGACTGAGCGCGCGCCCGCACGGGGCCCGGGCGCGCGCCTGCGCGCGTTGCCGGCGCAGGCGCAGGACACGCTGCTGGTGCTCGTCGCGGCGGCGATGAGCGTGGCCCCGCTGCTGGCGTACCTGCCCGCGTGGGTCGGCGCCTTCAGCCTGGCGCTGCTGCTGTGGAGGGCGGTGCTGGCCTGGCGCTCGCGGCCCCTGCCCTCGCGGGGGCTGCTGGCGGCGCTGCTGGCCCTGGCGGTGGCCGCGGTGGCGCTGCGCTTTCACAGCCTGCTCGGGCGCGACCCCGGCGTGAGCCTGGTGTGCATGCTGCTGGCGCTCAAGCTGCTGGAGGTGCGCCGCAGGCGCGACGCCTACGTGGTGTTCTATCTCGGCCTGTTCTGCGTGTTCGCGCAGTTCCTGTACCTGCAGTCCGCGCTGGCCGCGGCGTGGATGCTGGCCTGCACGCTGGGATGGCTGACCGCGCTGATCGACGCCAACCTGCCGGGACGACGCCCCTCGCTGGCCGGGCGCCTCGGCCTGGGCCTGCGCCTGATCGGCCTGGGCCTGCCGGTGATGGCCGCGCTGTTCCTTCTGTTTCCGCGCCTGAGCGGCCCGCTGTGGAGCCTTCCCGACGATGCGCGCGCGCGCACCGGGCTGGCCTCGGACATGGCCCCCGGCGCGATCGCGCGCCTGGCCCGGGACGACAGCGTGGCCTTCAACGTGCGTTTCCACGGCAAGCGTCCGCCGCAGCGCGCGATGTACTGGCGCGGGCCCGTGCTGGGCGCCTTCGACGGACGACGCTGGAGCGCCCTGCCGCCGAGCCCGCCGAACGAGTCCGCCTCGAGCCCCGGACTGCGCGATCTCGGCGCTCCGGTGCGCTACACGGTGACCCTCCAACCCACGCAACGCGATTTCGCATTCGCGCTGGAGGCTCCCGCCAGTGCGCCGGACCTGAGCGGCCAGCCGGGTACCCGGCTGCACCTGCTGCCCGATCTGGAACTGCGTTCCGACCACGCGCTGAAACAGGTCACGCGCTACACGGTCACCTCCTGGCTGCGCCACGACTGGGGCGGGCAGGAACCGGCCGCGCGCCTGCGCGCCTACACGCGCCTGCCGCCGGGCCAGGATCCTCGCACCGTGGCGCTGGGGCGGGAACTGGCGCGCCGAGATGCCGCCGCGGGCGGCCCGCGCGCGGTGGCGGCGGCGGCGCTGGGCATGTTCCGCGAACAACCGTTTCGCTACAGCCTTCATCCGGGCAGCTACGAGGGCGCCAACTCCATCGACCAGTTCCTCTTCGAGCGTCGCGTCGGCTTTTGCGAACACTATGCCGAGGCTTTCGTGGTGCTGATGCGCGCCGCCGGCATCCCGGCGCGCGTGGTCACCGGCTACCAGGGCGGCTCGGAAAACCCCCTGGACGGCCTGTGGGTGGTGCGCCAGAGCGACGCGCACGCGTGGGCCGAATACTGGGTGGCCGGAAGCGGATGGGTGCGCGCCGACCCCACGGCGATGGTCGACCCGGCGCGCATCGAGCGCAGCGGGCAGACCCTGGAGGCCTCCGAGCCACTGTTCGGGCTGTCGCTGATGGCCCCCCGCGGCGCGTCCGCGCTGCGCTGGTTGCGCGACCTGGGCGACGCCGTGGACCAGACCTGGAACGACTGGGTCCTGGAGTACGGCCAGACGCGCCAGCGTCGCCTGCTGCACGAACTCGGCCTGGGCTCCACCGACCCGGCGCGACTGGTCGGCGACGCCGCGCTCAGCCTGGGCCTGCTGCTGGCGCTGGGGGGCGCCTGGTTGTTGTGGCGTGGCAGGGCACGCCACGATCCCTGGCAGCGAGCCTACGCGCTGCTGTGCGCGCGACTGCGGCGTGCGGGCGTGGATGCGCGTCCCGCGCGGGCGCCCGCGCAACTGGCGCGCGAACTGGGCCACGATGTGCGCCTGCAGGCCGTGCGGACCCTGCTGCTGGATCTGGATCGCGCCCGCTACGCCCCCGCGGGTGCCGACGCGCGCGCTCTGCGCCGATTGTGGTGGCGCGCCGCGCGGGTAGCGATTCCGCGCCGGGTCGCGCCGGCGGTTTGCAACCCGGGCAACCCGGGCGACCCAGGCGACACCGCGCATCCCCGCTCGTCGTAAACTTTTCCATCGCGAGCATCCCCGGGGCCGGGCCCGGCCGGCGCGGCCGGCAAGGCGACCCGGAGGGTCCTCGCGTCGACGCCCCTCCACCCGTACGTCCAGGAGACCCGCCATGCACCCCCGACGCCTGTCCAGCCAACTCGTGGCCGCGCTGCTCAGCGCCGGCATGCTCGCGCTGCCCCCGGTGGCCAAGGCCGACCTGATCGGTACCCAGCAGATCGTCCGCCAGGCCGGCGGCCACGGCTCCGCCGACATTGCCCATGATCGCAGCGTGGTCGAGCAGTTCCTGGCCCGCGCCGACGTGCGTCACCGCATGGAGCAGATGGGCGTCAGCGACGGGCTGACCCAGCAGCGCGTGGCCGCGCTCAGCGATGCCGAGGTGGCGAGTCTGGCCTCGCGCATCCAGTCCATGCCCGCCGCGGGTACACTGGGCTTCCAGGAGACCGTGGTCATCCTGCTGGTGGCCATTCTGGTGGTCGTGGCGATTTGAGCCGGGCCGCGCCCAGGAGTCGGTGGCGCGCCGCGGCCGCGCTCGCGCTGCTGGCGGCGCTGGCCGGTGCCCTCGGCGGCTGCGCCTTGCCGCTTGCCTCCGGACCGCCCCAGTTCCGCGACGGCAAGCTGCTGCAGCGCCCGGCCGGCCTGCCCGAGCAGGCGCGCGTGGCCGGGGTGCCCTTCTACCCCGACGACACCAACGCCTGCGGCCCCGCGTCGCTGGCTGAAGTGCTGCGATTTTCCGGCGTCGACACCGATGTCGACCGCCTGAAGCCCCAGCTCATCACCCCCGCGCTGGACGGCACGCTGCAGTACGACATGCTGGGCGCGACCCGGCGCGCCGGGCGCGTGGCCTACGTGATCCGGCCCACGCTTGGCGAACTGTTCGCCAACGTGGCCGCCGGCCGCCCGGTGGTGGTCCTGCAGCGCCTGGGCATCCCCGGCAACATATGGCACTTCGCCGTGGTCGTGGCCTACGACCTGCGCCATGACAGCGTCACCCTGCGCTCCAGCACCGCGCGCGCCCTGGTGCTGTCGATCGGTCAGTTCGATGCCACCTGGGCGGGCGGCGGCCGCTGGGGCTTCGTGGCGCTGCGTCCGGGGGATTTCCCGGCCGAGGTCGTACCGCTGCGCTACCTGCAGGCGGTAGCGCCGATGGAAGGCGTGGCGCCCGAGGCCGCGCGCCAGGCCTACCGCGACGCGCTGGCCCGCTGGCCGGACTCCTGGGTGGCGATGATGGGCCTGGGCAACCTGGCCTACGCGCGCAAGGACTACGCGCAGGCCGCGGCCCGCTTCGCGCAGGCGGCGCGCGCCCATCCGCACGACGGGGATCCGCTGAACAACCTGGCCCAGGCCCTGCTGGCCGCCGATGACCTGCACGGCGCGCTGGGCGCGGTGGAACAGGCGCAGGCCATCGGCAAGCCCAACCCGCGGGTCTACGCCCGTACGCGCGAGCAGATCGAGGCAGCGCTCGCCCACGCCCCCCGCTGAAGCGGCGTTCAGCCCAGTCGGCGGGCCCGCTCGGTGGGGCTGACGATGTCGGTAAGCCGGATGCCGAACTTGTCGTTGACCAGCACCACCTCGCCACGCGCGATCAGGAATCCGTTGACCAGCACGTCCATGGGCTCGCCGGCCAGCCGGTCCAGGTCGACCACCGAGCCCTGCGCCAGTTGCAGGAGTTCGCGGATCTGGATCTTGGTGCGTCCCAGTTCCACCGACAGCGTCACCGGAATGTCCATCACCAGATCGAGCTGCTCGGGGCCGGCGATACCGGACCCGGCGTCGGGCTGCAATTGCGCGAAACTGGCTCGCTGTGCCTGCGGCGCCGCGGGCGCCGCCTGGGCGACGGCCTCGAGTGGCCCCTGTTCGGCCAGCGCGGCTTCCCAGTCGTCGGCCATCGCCGCGTCCGACGCCGCGGGGTCGCTCTGCTCGGGCGCTGCGCCGGTTTGATCGGATTCGGCCATGATGTTCGTGCGGATTCAGGATGGTTGCGGAGCCCGCGCCCGTGGCGCGCGGCCGGGATTCAGCGCAGATGGGCCTTCGGGGACTGCCCCAGGCCCGCCTCGGCCAACAGGCGCTGGCGCACCTTGATGGCCATGGCATCGTCGTGTTGTCCGTATTCTGCGACCAGCACCGGGATGCCGTCGACGCGAGCCACCACCGTCTCGGGCATGTCGACCGGGATCACGTCGCCGACGCGCATGCTCAGCAGTTCGCGAACCAGCACGCTGCGCTGCAGCAACTCGACCCGCATCTCCACCTCGGCCTCGCGCATCTCGCTCTGCAGCGCCTGCATCCAGCGCTGGTCGACCTCGTTGCGGTCGGTGGTCATGCCGGTGGTCATCTGGTCGCGGATCGGCTCGACCATGCTGTAGGGAATGCAGATGTGCAGCGAGCCGCCGCCGCCCTCGATCTCGACATCGAAGGTGGAGGTGATCACCACCTCGGTCGGCGTGGCGATGTTGACGAACTGGGGGTTGACCTCGGAGCGAAGCACCTCGATGTCCAGCCCCAGCACCGGACTCCAGGCGCTGCGGTATTCCTTGAACACCATGTCCAGCATGCGCCCGATGATGCGCTGCTCGAGATTGGTGAAGTCGCGCCCCTCGATGCGGGCGTGAAAGCGCCCGTCGCCGCCGAAGAAGTTGTCCACCACGCTGAACACCAGGCGCGGGTCGAAGATGAACAGCGCGGTGCCGCGCAGCGGCTTGAGCTGCACGAGGTTGAGGTTGCTGGGGACCACCAGGGTGCGGATGAACTCGCTGTACTTGAGCAGGCGCACCGAGGAGACCGAGATCTCGCTCGATCGACGCAGGAAGTTGAACAGGCCGACGCGCCACAGACGCGCGAAACGCTCGTTGATGACCTCCAGCGTGGGCATGCGCCCACGCACGATGCGGTCCTGACTGGCCAGGTCGTAGGGACGCACCCCGCCCTCGTCGACCTCCTCGACCTCGGGTTCGCTGTCCTCGCCGGTGATGCCCTGCAACAGGGCATCGACTTCGTCCTGGGATAAGACGTCCTTGACCATGGGTGCGCCGCGCGGGCCGTGATATTCGCGTTCGGGTGATTCAGCGCGAGCGGGCGGACCGGTGAGGCTCCGGCCCGCGTTCGCGGGGACTCAGTACTTTAAACGACACGACGGCCGCCGAGTTGAATGCGCGGCGGGCTCAGACGTAGGTGTTGACCAGGCCTCGCAGCCACGCCGCGGACCCGCGGGCCGCACCGGCCACCGGCGCGGCGTCCAGCGCGTCCTGGGGCTGGGCCGAGCCGGAGCGGGAGCGCGTGCCGCCGCTGCCGCCGTCGCGCGGGCTGCCGGTGCCGACGGAGGCCTGTCCCAGGTTGATCCCCGCGCCGGCGAACATGTCGTGCAATTGCGGCAGCGCGCTCTCCACCGCCTGGCGCACGGCCTGGTGGGCTGAGACGAACTGCGCGTTGACCTGCCCGCCCTGCATCTGCAACTGGACCTCCAGCGGGCCGAGCTGGGGCGGATTCAGGTGCAAGGTAGCGCTTTGCAGCTTGCCGTCCACCGCCATCAGCATCTGCTGGCCCAGTTCCTGCCCCCACGGCGCGCTGCCCACCGGCGACGGCAGCGCCGCGCTGTAGGTGGCGGCCGCCTCGACGCCGGAGGCCGGGACCTGGACGGCGGTGCCCAGCTGGGCCGCCGCGTTCAGCGCGGCCAGCGCCGAGGCCGAGGCCTGCGCGGCGTCGCCACGCGGAGTCCCGACGGTGGCCGCCTGGGTCTGCGCATCCCCGGCACCCACGGCGGCCAGCGGCGCCGCAGCGGCCGGAGCCGCGCGCGCCGAGGCCGTCACCACCGCGTTGGCGACCTGGGCGAACTTGCCCGCCTGGCCGGCCGTCGCATCGGCCTTCACCGCCGCCTGTTCCGCTTGGGCGTCGGCCTGCAGGGCCTTCGCCCCGCCGTCGGAGAGGGCGCTCGCCAGCACCTGGCCGTCGGGCAGCGCCTGCGCCGCATTCGCGCCCTGTGCGCCGGGCGGCAAGTTCTTGCCGCCGGTCGGGGTCTGGGCCTTGCCGCCGCCCGTTGCCGCGCCACCCTGCCCGGCCAGCGCCGCCCATTGAGCGAGCAGCGCCTGGGCGGCCGCCTGGGCCGCCGAACCTGCCTGCTGGGCCGCGACGTCGGCCGCGGCATGCTTGGCCCCGTCGGCGGAACCGGAGTTCGTGGACGAAGTCTGCGTGGTGCCCTTGTCGGATCCCGCCTTGGCGGCGGCCTGCGACTGCGACCCGGCGGCCGCGGCCCCGGAATTCGCCCCCTGCGAGGCCCCGGACGAGCCCTGGGCCGAGGCGGAATCGGCGCCGCCGCCTTGCGCCCCCGCGCTGCCGGACTGCGCCGACGAAGCCTGGGCCTGGGAATCGCCGTTCGACGCCGTGGCACCGCCCTGCGAGGCGCCGCCGGACCCGGCCTGGGTCTGCCCGCGCGCCTGCGCCGAAGCGGAAGTCGCGGGCGCGGTGGGAGCCGGCTGGGCCGCCTGGGGCTGGGCGCCGGACTGCGCCACCGACAGGACGCTGGCGAAGCTCGCGCCGTCGCTGGCCTCGGAGGGCATGGTCGAGGACGTGGCGCCCGGGTTGCCGAGCAGGGAGGGGAGGGATGCGATCTGGGTCATGGGAGCTGCGCCGGCGGCAAGGGGGCCTCGGACGCAGCCAACCGCATGCAAGAGTCGCGCCAGCCCCGCCGGGGTCGGCTGCCGGCCCGGAGCGCGCCGCACGGGCGACGGAATTCCGTCGCCGCGCCGGCGCTCAGCGCCGCCGCGTTCCGGTGTCGCCGAACCGCGAATTCTGGCTGTCGGTGAAACTGTCGGCGAAGCCGTCGCGCCGGTTCAGGGACCATTCCTGCAAGTCGGCCTGCTGGCGCTTGCGTTGTTGCGTCAGCATCAGGCCCTGTTCCTGCGCGAGCAGCACCTCGAAGGCCTTTTCCTTCTGGCGCATCGCGGTCCACGCCCGCAGTTGCTCGGCGCAGCGCGCGCGGGCGGCTTCGATCTCGGTGCGCTGCGCGGCCTGCGCCGCGGCGATGCGCTCCAGGAAGCTGCGCATGTCGCGCACCGCGCTCCAGGCGCCGCCGGCCCGCTCGAGTTCGGAGAGCTGGCGCAGGTACTGATCGGCGAACTGCTGCAACTGGCCCAGCTTGGCCTCGGCCTGGGCCTGCTCGGCCTGCGCGCGCTTGAGTTGCACGGCGACCCGATGTCCTTCCTGCTGCGCCTGCTCGTGCAGATTGCGCAGGGTCTGCATGCGCTGGGGATTGGCTTGTTGTTGCGACATGGACGGCATTCAGCGGCCGACGACGGGCGTCGACCCGGTTCCGAGTGTAGGCCTTGTCGCGCTCAGGCGACAGAGGGGCCGAGGTACGGCGCCATCAATTGCGCCAGCAGCGCACGGCTGGCGGCCAGGTCCACGGCTTCGTGCATGCCCTGGCGCAGGAAGCCGCCGATGGCCGCGTGCGCATGCACGGCCTGGTCCAGCATGGGATCGGAGCCCGGGGTGTAGGCCCCCACGGCGATCAGGTCCTGCTGCGCCGCGTAGCGTGCCTCGAGTTCCTTGAGGCGATACACCCGGCGCAGCTCTTCGGTATCCGCCAGCGAGGGCATGACGCGGCTGATCGAGGCCTGCAGATCGATGGCGGGGAAATGGCCCTGCTCGGCCAGGCGGCGACTGAGCACCACGTGGCCGTCGAGGATCGCGCGCGTGTTGTCGGCCACCGGATCCTGCTGGTCGTCGCCCTCCATCAGGATGGTGTAGAAGGCCGTCACGCTGCCGCCGCCGTCGCGCCCGTTGCCGGCACGCTCGACCAGCGCGGGCAGGCGCGCGAACACCGAAGGCGGGAATCCCCGGGCTGCCGGCGGCTCGCCGGCGGCCAGCGCGACCTCGCGCAGCGCCAGCGCGTAGCGGGTCAGCGAGTCCATCAGCAACAGCACGTGCAGGCCCTGGTCGCGGTAGTACTCGGCCAGCGCGGTGGCCAGCCGGGCGCCGCGTATGCGCGACAGCGCGGGCGCGTCGGCCGGCACGGCCACGACGACCGCGCGTCGCAGCCCCTCGGGCCCCAGGATGTCCTCGATGAATTCCTTGACCTCTCGCCCGCGCTCGCCGATCAGTCCCACCACGATCACGTCGGCGGTGGTGTTGCGCGCCATCATGCCCAGCAGCACGCTCTTGCCCACGCCGCTGCCGGCGAACAGGCCCATGCGCGCGCCCCGCCCGACGGTGAACAGCGCGTTGATCGCGCGCACCCCGACGTCCAGCGGCTGGCGCACCAAGGCACGCTCCAGGGGGTTGATGGGCGGTGTGCTCAGGCTGGTGAAATCGCTGGCCAGCAAGGGCCCGTGGCGGTCCAGCGGCCGCGCGTCGGCGTCGAGCACGCGCCCGCACAGCTCCATGCCCGCGGGCACGCGCAGGTCGCCCGGCACGGGCATCACGCGCGCGCCCGGCGCCAGGCCCTGCATGTCCCCGCTGGCCATGAGCTGCACGTTGTCCCCGTGGAAGCCCACCACCTCGGCGCTGACCCGGCGGTTGCCGTCGGTGCGGATCAGGCAGCGCGCGCCCAGACTCAGATCCAGCCCCTGCGCCTCCAGGATCAGCCCGCGCACGCGCACCAGGCTGCCGCTGGGCAGCAGCGGCAGGTCACCGGCCGCGCGCAGTCGCCGGTACAGCGTGCCCAGGCGCGCCAGCGCCTGCGGGGAACTCGTCGAGGGCGCGCTCACAGAGAGCCCTCCTCGAACAGGCGCGCCATGACCTGGCGCCAGCGCTCTTCCAGCCGCAGGTCGAGTTCGGCCTGGGCGTCGCGCACGCGCCAGCGGCGCTCGGGGTGCACGCGCGAGGACTCGGGGCCGGCGCCGAGCACGAGGTCGCCGCGCTGCAGCGTGGCATCGGCCACCAGGCCCAGGCCGCTTTCCTCGAGCTCGGGGGCGAGTTCACCCAACAGCGCGGCATCGTCCGGATGCAGGCGCACCCAGGGCACGCCGGCGCGCGCGGGAAAGGCCGCCAGGGCCTTCTGCAGCACGTCCAGCACCTGCTGGGGCTGGGTGCGCAGTTCGTGCACGACCACCTGGCGCGCCAGTTCCATGGCCAGCGCGACCAGCGCCGCCTCCAGTTCGGTGTCCAGCGCGCCCGCCGCCGTGCCCAGGCGCTGCAGCAGCGCGCGCAGCGCCTCCAGCTCGGCCTGCGCCTGCTGACGCCCGGCCTGCAGGCCCGCCGCGCGCCCCTCCTGGTAGCCCTGTTCGAAGCCCTCGCGCCTGCCCTGCTCGCGTGCGGATTCGAACACCGCCTCGACGTCGCGCGCGGTGGGCAGCGCCGACGCGGGCGCGCCGCCGGAGGCGCCCGCACCACCGACTTCGCGCCCGACGCCGCTGCCCAGCTCGGGGGCCGCCCAGGCGCGGGCCTTGCCGGCGGATTCCTTGGGGATGATCATCGGCACGCTCCGCGCGCGCCATTCGGGGACGCCTGCATGACGGGATCAGCCCACCATCGCCTCGGCCCCGCCGCCGCCGAGCTGGATCTGTCCGGCCGCCTCCAGGCGCGTGGCCACTTGCAGGATCTCCTTCTGCGCCGCCTCGACCTCGGTCAGGCGCACCGGTCCCTTGGCCTCCAGGTCGTCGCGCAGCATCTCGGCCGCGCGCTTGGACATGTTGCCCAGGAACTTCTCGCGCAACGGCGCGTTGGCGCCCTTGAGCGCCACGATCAGGCTCTCGGAGGAAATCTCGCGCAGCATGGTCTGCATGCTGCGGTCGTCGACGTTGATCAGGTCGTCGAACACGAACATCTGCTCCTGCACCTTGCCGGCCAGGTCCTCGTCCTGGGAGCGCATGTGATCCATGATCGAGTTCGACAGCGAGGTGTCCAGGCGGTTGAGCACCTCGGCGGCGATCTTGGGCCCGCCCATCGCGCTGACCTGCACGCTCTGCGAGTCTCCCGACAGCAGTTCGTCCAGCGCGTCGTTGAGCTCGCGCAGCGCGCTGGGCTGCAGCCCATCCAGGTTGGCCAGGCGCAGCATCGCCTCGCTGGCCAGGCGTTCGGGCAGGAAATGCAGCACCTCGGCGGCCTGGTCGGGGTCGATGTAGGACAACACCAGCGCGACCACCTGGGGGTGTTCCAGCTTGATCAGCTCGGCCACGGCGCGCGGTTCGAGCCATTTCAGGTTTTCCAGGCCCGTCGACTCGCCGCCGTGCAGGATGCGCTCGATGAGCGAATTCGCCCGATCCCCGCCCAGGGCCTTGGTCAGCGCCGCGCGCAGGAACTGGTCGGCGCCCAGGCCCAGGGAGGTCTGGCGCTCGAGCTTGTCGCGGAACTCGCGCATCACCGAGTGGGCCTGGTCCGTGCTCACGCGCCCCAGGCGCGACATCGCCACGCCCAGGCGCTGCACCTCGCGCGGCGCCAGGTGTTTCATCACCTCCGCGGCTTGGTCCTCGCCCAGGCTCAACAGCAGCACGGCGGCGCGTTCCAGCCCCTTGAGCTCTTCCTCCTCACTGGCCATCGGCAAGCCACTCCTTGACCACCTGCGCGGCACGCCGCGGGTCCTGCTTGGCGAGCTCGCGCGACACCGCGGCGTCGTTCTCGAAGGTGTTGCTCAGGTGCACCACCTCCGGCGCGAGTTCCCCGGGCGCCGCCCCGCCGCCCGTCCCGCGCACGCCCTCCTCGCGCTCCTCGTCCTCGCCCTGCTCCTCATCGCCGCGCGCGGCCGGCGTCGCCAGGCGTCGCACCGCGCGATAGATCAGCAGGCCGAAGATCAGCGCGAGCACATAGGGCACGGCCGCGCGCACCGAATCCCAGATCGCGGGCGAGCGCCACAGCGGCAAGGCCGCTTCCTGCGTCTGCGCGGCAGCGCCGAAGGGCATGCTGACCACCGAGACCTGGTCGCCGCGCTTGGCATCGAACCCGATGGCATCCTGCACCAGTTGGCGCACCTGCGCAAGTTGCTGCGCGCTCATCGGCTGGGGCTTGGCGTTCGCGCCCTTGCCCGAGGCGGGCCGATCGTTGATCAGCACGGCCACGCTGATGCGCCGCACCGAGCCCACGGGCGCCTGGGTATGGCTGATGGTCTTGTCGACGTCGTAGTTGGTGGTGGCCGAGCTGCTCGCCGCCGTGGGCGCCAGGCTGCGCAGCGCGGGGGCGAGCTGGGTGAACTGCTGCGGGGTCAGCGGCTCGGAGGCCGAGCCCACCGTGAACGGCGCGGTGACTCCGCCCGGCGGCTGGTTGGTCAGCGCGCCCGGCACGCCGGCGGGAAGACTGGCGTTGCCCGTGCTGCTCTGGGTCTGCGCCTGATGGCTGAGCAGATGCCCTTGCCCGTAGATCACCGAGCTGGTCTCGGTCTTGCCGAAATCCAGGTCCGCCGACACGGCCACGCGCACCCCGTTGCTGCCCACCAGCGGGCTGAGGATGCTTTCGATCTGCTTGCGGTACTGTTGCTCGACCGCGTTGCGGTAGGCCAGCTGGCTGGGCTCGATGCCGCTGGCCTGCTGCCCGGCGGCGGTCAGCAGGTTGCCGTCCTGGTCGACCACGTTCACCGCCTTGTCGCTCAGTCCGGCCACGCCGGAGGCGACCAGGTGCACGATGCCGGCGACCTGCGCGGCGCTGAGCACGCGCCCCGGGTAGAGCTTGAGCAGCACCGAGGCCGAGGGTTTTTGTTCCTGGTCGAGGAACACCGAGGGCTTGGGGATGGCCAGATGCACGGTCGCCGATTGCACCGCCGACATGGAGTCGATGGTGCGCGCCAGCGAGCCCTCCAGCGCGCGCTGGTAGTTGACCCGTTCGACGAACTGGCTGGTGCCCATGGGCTCGTTGTCGAGCAGCTCGAAACCCACGCCGGCGCCCTTGGGCAACCCCTCGGCGGCCAGTTTCATGCGCGTGGCGTAGACTTGGTCCGAGGGCACCTGGATGACGTTGCCGGCGTCGGTGATTCGATAGGGCACGCCCAGTTTCTGCAACTCGGCGATCACCGAGCCGCCGTCCGCCTGGGACAGATTGGTGTAGAGCACCTGGTAGCCCTGCACCCGTCCCCACATCAGGCTCACCACGAGCAGCGCGACGAGTGCCGCCAGGCCGACCAGCAGGCCCATGCGCTGGTTGACGCTCAGGCGCCGCCACAGCGCCAGCGGAGCTTGCAGGGCCTGTGGGGCGGAATTGTCGGTGAGAGTGGCCATCGGGGATTCGTGGATGCCGGCGTGACGCGGCGCGCCGAGGCCTCAGGCGGCCTCGCGCGCGGCCTCAGGCCTGGATGTTCATGATGTCCTGGTACGCGGTGACCAGCTTGTTGCGCACCTGCAGCGCCGCCTGGAACGACAGCGAGGCCTTTTGCGTGGCCAGCATGACGTCGCTCAGGCTGACGTTGCTGGTGCCGGTGGAAAAGTCGGCCTGCAGGCGGTCAGCCTGTTGCATCTGCGCGTTGACCCCTTCCAGCGCCGATTGCAGGGTCTTCGCGAAGTCTCCGTCGGCGCCCGCCGCCCCCGCCGGCGCCCGCGCGCCGTCCAGACGGGGCGACGCCGCAGCCTCCGCGGCCAGCGCGCGCATCTGCTGCACCAGTTGCTGCATGCGATCGACGTTCATCGGACGGGCCTCCCAAAGCCGTGGCAAGCGTCAAGACCATGACGGTATCCAGACTCAAGCAAGACGCGTTCCAAGCCAACCCAGGCCAGCACGCCCCCTCGAGCGCCGCTACAGGTCGTCGGCATCGTCCACCGATGCCGGCAGTTCGACCCCCGCCTCCCGCAGGCGCTGCAGCTTGTGGCGCAGCGTGCGCGGGCTGATGCCCAGGCGCTGCGCGGCGAGCTTGCGCGAGCCGGCGCTGTCGCGCAGCGCATCGGCGATCATCCTGCGCTCGTTCTCGGCCAGTTCGGTGCCCAGCGCACGCGCGCCCTGCCCCGGCAGCGTCGCCGTGCCGCCCGCGCCCGCCAGCGCCTCCACCGCCGCCGCACGCGCGGCCTGAGGCGTCGGCGCAGGCATGCGCACCGGCGCGGCACCGGGCAAGGCCCCCGGCTGCAGCAGCAGATCCGCCGCGGTGACCCGCCCCGCGCTGCACAGGATCGCCGCGCGCTGCATCACGTTTTCCAGTTCGCGCACATTGCCGGGCCAGGCGTGGCCCTGCAGGGCCTGGCGCGCCGAGGCGTCGAGGGCCGGCGCGGCCTGGCCCGCCCCGTACTGCTGCGCGAAACGCCGCAACAAGGCCTCGGCCAGCGGAACGATGTCCTCCGGGCGCTCGCGCAGCGCCGGCACGCGCAGGGGAAACACGCTGAGCCGGTAGAACAGATCCTCGCGCAACACGCCCTGGCTCACGGCCTGCTGCAGATCGCGGTTGCTGGTGGCGACGATGCGCAGGTCCAGCGGGATGCGCCGACGTCCGCCCAGGCGCTCGATCTCGCGCTCCTGCAACACCCGCAGCAGCTTGGCCTGCAGCGACGCGGCCATCTCCGTCACCTCGTCGAGCAGCAGCGTGCCGCCCTGCGCCTGCTCGAACTTGCCCGGCGCCGACTGCGCGGCGCCGGTGAAGGCCCCCTTGTCGAAGCCGAACAGCGTGGCCTCGAGCAGGCTCTCGGGAATGGCCGCGCAGTTGATGGCCACGAAAGGCCCGCCCGCGCGTGGCGATTCCCGGTGCACGTAGCGCGCCAGCACCTCCTTGCCCACCCCGCTCTCGCCCAGCAGCATGACGCTCACGTCGGTGCGCGCTGCCCTGGCCGCCATGTCCAGCACCTGCAACATGGCGCCCGAGCGCGCGATCAGCCCCGCCGCGGGGGCGCCTGCGGCGCTGGGCGCTTCGGAGAGTCGGGGGGCGAGGGACATCGGACGGGAACGGGAAACGGACTGGCAAGCCGGTTGGCGCAGGATGACATCCTACGCAATCCGCGAGCGTCGCGACCTGGAAAGGCGCGCGGCGTCAAAGTCTTGACGTCGGCATCGCGCCACGGGGCGCAAGGGCGCGACTCATTCCGAGCCGTCGCGCAGGTTGTACTTGCGGATCTTCTCCACCAGCGTGGTGCGCCGCAGCCCCAGGCGCGCCGCGGCGTGCGCGATCACGTTCTGGCTGGCCTGCAGGGCCTGCTCGATCAACGACCGCTCGATGCGTTCCAGATAGGCGCGCAGGTCGATGCCCTGCGCCGGCAGCACCGGCTCGCCGGGTTCGGCGACCAGTTGCATGAGATCGTGCAGGCCGTCGTCGTCCCCGCGCTCGACGGCGTCGGCCGGCGCCAGGCCCTGCTCCGGCGCCTGCGGCCCCAGCATCTTGGGCGGCAGGTCGCGCAGCTGCACGGTCGTGCCGCCGTGCAGGATGACCAGGCGCTCCATCAGATTGTGCAACTCGCGCACGTTGCCCGGCCAGGCATAGGCGAGCAGGGTCTCGGGCACGCCGAAGCCCAGACGTACCCTGCCCAGTCCCGACGCTTCCAGGCCGCGCAACGCATGCTCGGCAAGCAGCAGGATGTCGTCGCCGCGTTCGCGCAGCGGCGGGATGTGCACCGGAACCACGTGCAGGCGGTAATACAGATCCTCGCGGAACCGTCCCAGCTCGATGAGTTGCTCCAGGTCGCGGTGGGTGGCGGCGACGATGCGCGCGCCGGCCGGCAGGGTCTCGCTGCCTCCGACGCGTTCGAAACACCGCTCCTGCAGCACGCGCAGCAGCTTGACCTGCAGCGCCGGGCTCATCTCGGCGATCTCGTCCAGGAACAGCGTGCCGCGCCCGGCCAGCTCGAAGCGCCCCTTGCGCGCGGCCTGGGCTCCGGTGAACGCGCCGCGCTCGTGGCCGAAGAGCTCGCTTTCCATCAACTCGCCCGGGATGGCGCCGCAATTGACGGCCACGAACGGGCGGCCGGCGCGCGCCGACCACGCATGCAACAGGCGCGCCACCAGTTCCTTGCCGGTGCCGGACTCCCCCTGCACCAGCACCGTGCTGTCGGTGGCCGCCACACGGCGCAACAAGGCGCGCAGCGACACCATCTGCGCGCTCTCGCCGAGCAGCATGGGCTCGGCGGCTACATCCTCGGGCGTGATCGTCGTGCTACTCATGGCGTGATGACGCGCATTCTCGCACCACCCGCGCAGGGCGCCCGAAAACGGCGCCCTGCGTAGCCGCCGCGCAACGTGCGCGCGCGAGCGCTACGCCCGGAACTACTTCGAACCGAGATGCCGCAGGTAGCTCGTCTTGCGCAGCGGCTGCTTCAGGTGCGAGCGCAGGCGTTGCGCCTCGGCGCGCGTCGCATAGGGCCCGACCAGCAGCACGTGCAGGCCATGCGGGCTGCGCGGGCCGCGGCAGTTCGGCAGGTCGAAGTGCTGCAGCCGAGCGCGCAGCCTGTCGTAGCTCTTGACCTCGGCGAAGGCGCCGACCTGCACGTACCAGCCGGCGCGGCTGCACACCGCGCTGGCGCCCGACGCGTGGGCGCGCGCGCTTTCACGAAGTGGCGCATGGTGCGCCGGTCGGCGCGCGGCGCGGGCATGCGGCGCGGGCACCGCGGCGGGCGCGCCGGGCACGGCCGCGGCCGAGGCTGCGGCCGGCGCGGACGCGCCGGGCTGCACCT
>JAJZUV010000010.1 GCA_021848345.1 Pseudomonadota bacterium
CCGAGGTGGCCTGCGACAGCCCCTGCGCGGTGGCCGAGACCTGGCGCGCCGAACTCTCGATGCCCTCGGAGGCCTGCGACACCGACACCATGGTCTGGGTGAAGCGCGCCACCATCGACTGCGCCGAGCGCAGGATGGCGCTGATCTCGTCCGAGCCGCCGGCGTCGAAGCGCACGGTCAGGTCGCCGGCCTCCAGTTTCTGGAAGGTGCCCATGCCGCGGGTCACGTCACGCCCGATGCGCCGCACCACCCAGGTCGCGAAACCCAGCAGCAGCAGCACCATCACGCCCGACACGACGATGCCGCCCAGGCTGTTGTGCCAGGCCTCGGCATCGATGTCATCCACGTAGGCCCCCGTCACCACCACCCAGTGCCAGGGGGTGTAGGTGCCGATGTAGGCCACCTTCGGGTAATCCACCTTGGAAACCCCGCCACTGGGAAGGGGCTTCGGGAAGCCGTAGTCGACGTACCCGGTGCCCCCGCGCGCCACCTCGGTCAGCGCCTTGAACAGGTTGGTCTTGCCGCCGGTCTTCACCGGCGCCTGCCCGTCGATCTGGTAGCCGGTCGCGTTGTCGAACTTGGGCGAATCCATGACCTTGCCGTCCAGCGCCGGCAGCATGGGATGCATCAGCATCGTCGGATACGGATAGGTATCGTTGCTGATCGTGAAGTAGCCGGTTTTGCCGTAGCGCATGTCCTTCACCGCGGCCATCGCCGCGGCCTGGGCCTGCGCCTCGGTCATCTTGCCCTGCTGCGCCTGATCGGCGTAGTACTTCACCGCGCCCAGCGCGGTCTGCGTCGCGTTGCGCAGCATGATCTTGCGCTCGGCCAGCAGGGCCGATCGGCTGTGGTTCACGTTGACCAGAGTGATCACTGCCATCGAGGCGATGAACAGCGCGGCCAGCAGCACGAAACTGCGGCGAATGTCGAGCACGAACAAACGGCGGGAAGCCATGGCGAGCCTTGATGAAAGGTTTGATCCCGAAATCCTAACGCCCGCCTCATGTCCGATGAACGGGAACCCGGCTCCCAGAGTCAAAAATACCGTACCCCGTATCGCCGCCAATCCCTTTCCGATGCGTGAAGGCAACACCTCGGCGTTCGCCGACGCTCCGACGGCCTGCCCGGCCCCCGGATTCGGGGTTGCGAGCGGCGCCGCTTCGCGGCGCCGCCGGTGGCTCACTCGGCCCCGTAGCCTCCTCCGCCCGGCGTGAGGATCTCGAACACGTCCCCGGGCTGCATCTGCACGCTGGCGGTGGGACCCAGCAGCACCTCGCTGCCGTCGGCACGCAGCACCCGGTTCACCCCCGGCGCGCCGGGCGCGCCGCCGCGCAGCCCGAAGGCCGGTCGCAGGCGCCCGTTGGACAGGATGCTCGCGGTCATCGGCGCCAGGAAGCGAATGCGCCGCGCTCCGCCCTCGCCGCCATGCCAGCGTCCCGCCCCCCCGGAGCCGCTGCGCAGCGTGAAGCCCTCCACACGCACCGGGAAGCGGAATTCCAGCACTTCCGGGTCGGTCAGACGCGAGTTGGTCATGTGGGTCTGCACCACCGAAGTCCCGTCGAAGCCATCCACCAGCTTGCCGTCGGCGTCGAACACCCCGCCGGCCCCCGATCCGCCGGCGATGGTCTCGTAGTACTGGCGTCGCTCGTCGCCGAAGGTGAAGTTGTTCATCGTGCACTGGCCGGCCGCCTGCACGCCCAGGGCTCCCAGCAGCGCATTGGTCACGCACTGCGAGGTCTCCACGTTGCCGGCCACCACCGCGGCCGGGTAGCGCGGCGCCAGCATCGAGCCTTCCGGCACGATCACCCGCAGGGGCTTGAGGCAACCCGCATTGAGCGGGATGTCGTCGTCCACCAGGCAGCGGAACACGTACAGCACCGCCGCCGTGGTCACCGCGCGCGGCGCGTTGAAGTTGTTGTCCAGCTGCTCCGAGGTGCCCGTGAAGTCGATCACCGCGCTGCGCGCCTCGGCGTCCACGCGCACCGCCACCTGGATGCGCCCGCCGTTGTCCAGCTCCAGCGTGTAGCTGCCGTCGCGCAGCGCGCCGATCACCCGGCGCACCGCCTGTTCGGCGTTGTCCTGCACGTGGCGCATGTAGGCGCGCACCACCTCCAGGCCGTAGCCCTCCACCAGGCGAAGCAGCTCGGCGGCCCCCTTGGCGTTGGCCGCGATCTGCGCCTTCAGGTCCGCCAGGTTCTCCTGCGGGTTGCGCGCCGGCAACGGCCCCGAACGCAGCAGGTCCAGCACCCGCTGTTCCTGCAGCACGCCTTGCTCGACCAGCTTGACGTTGTCGAACACCACGCCCTCGTCGGCGATGGTGCGCGAATCCGGGGGCATCGAGCCCGGCGTGAGCCCGCCGATGTCGGCGTGGTGCCCGCGCGAGCCGACGTAGAACAGGATCTCGCGGCCCGCGGCGTCGAACACCGGCGTCACCACGGTGACGTCCGGCAGGTGGGTTCCGCCGTGGTAGGGATCGTTGAGCAGGAATACGTCGCCCGGACGCACGCTTGCGGTGTTGCGCTCGATCACCGTGCGGATGCTCTCGCCCATGGAACCCAGGTGCACCGGCACGTGAGGCGCGTTGGCGATCAGGTTGCCCTGCTGGTCGAACAGCGCGCAAGAGAAGTCCAGGCGTTCCTTGATGTTCACCGACACCGCGGTGTTCTGCAACTGCGCGCCCATCTGCTCGGCGATGTTCATGAACAGGTTGTTGAACACCTCCAGCAGCACCGGATCGGCCTCGGTGTCGCAATCGCGCGCGTCGCGCCGCGGCATCGTGCGCACCAGTTCGACGTGGTCCAGCGCCGTCACCTCGGCGCGCCACTCGGGCGCCACCGTGATGGTGGTGTTGGCGTCCACGATCACCGCCGGGCCCTCGATCTGGTGCCCGGGCTTGCAGTCGCGACGCAGCACCAGCACCGCCGGATGCCAGGCCCCCTGGTGGAACAGGCGCATGGTCTGCGCCACCGGCGCGGCGCCGCGGCGTTGGGTATCCTGCGCCCGCTCGTGCATTGCGCTGCCGCCGGCGACCGCCTCGACCGAAGCCGACTCGAGGATCAGCGCCCGCCCCTGCAGCAGGTGGGCGAAGCGCTGCAGGTAGGCCTGCTCGAAGCGCTCGAGCATGCGGCCCGGCTCCCCCGGCTCCACCGCCAGCGCGGTGTCGGTGCCCTGGTAGCGCACCAGCACGCGCTCGACGGTGCGCACGCCGGCCGCTTCCAGCCCCTGCGCGACCAAGGCGTCGCGCGCTTGCGTGCGCAACTCCGCCAGCACCTGCAGCATGCGCGCATGCCCGTCGGCGTCCAGCGGCTGCTCCACGCTGCGCTCGCGCATCGCGCTCTGGTCGGCCAGGCCCATGCCGTAGGCCGACAGCACCCCGGCCAGCGGATGTATGTACACCCGGCTCATGCCCAGCGCGTCGGCCACCCGGCAGGCCACCTGCGCGCCGGCGCCGCCGAAGCACTGCATGGTGTAGCGCGTGACGTCGTAGCCGCGCGCCACCGAGATCTTCTTGATCGCGCCGGCCATGGCCTGCACCGCGATGTCCACGTAGCCCTCGGCCACCCCCACGGGAGTCTGCACGCGCCCGGTCTGCGCCTCGATGCGCGCGGCCAGTTGCGAGAATCGCTCGCGCACCACCTCCTCGTCCAGCGCCTGGCGACCGTCGGGTCCGAATACCGCCGGAAAATGCTCGGGGCGGATCAGGCCCAGCATCAGGTTGGCGTCGGTGATGGTCAGCGGACCGCCCCGTCGGTAGCAGGCCGGTCCCGGATTGGCGCCCGCCGAATCCGGCCCCACGCGCATGCGGCTGCCGTCGAAGTGCAGGATGGATCCGCCCCCGGCCGCCACCGTGTGGATGCTCATCATCGGCGCGCGCACGCGCACCCCGGCCACCTGGGTCTCGAACACCCGCTCGTATTCCCCGGCGTAGTGCGACACGTCGGTGGAGGTTCCCCCCATGTCGAAGCCGATCACCCGCTTGTGCCCGGCCAGTTCCGCGGTGCGCGCCATGCCGACGATGCCGCCCGCCGGACCCGACAGGATGGCGTCCTTGCCGCGAAACGCGCTGGCCTGCGTGAGCCCGCCGCTGGACTGCATGAACAGCAGGCGCACCCCCGGCATCTGCGCGGCCACCTGATCGACGTAGCGCTGCAGGATGGGCGACAGGTAGGCGTCCACCACCGCCGTGTCGCCGCGGGAGACGAACTTCATCAAGGGCGAGCTCTCGTGCGAGGCGCTGACCTGGGTGAATCCGACCTCGCGCGCCACCCGCGCCGCCAGCGCCTCGTGCGCGGTATGCCTGTAGCCGTGCATGAACACGATGGCCACCGCGCGCAGGCCGCGCGCATGCGCGGCCTGCAATTGCGTGCGCAGCGACGCGGCGTCCAGCTCGCGCACCACGCCGCCTTCGGCGTCCACGCGCTCGTCGACCTCCAGCACTTCCTGGTAGAGCAGTTCGGGCAGCACGATGTGGCGCTCGAACAGGCGCGGACGATTCTGGTAGCCGATGCGCAGCGCGTCGCCGAAGCCGCGCGTGGTCACCAGCAGCACCGGCTCGCCCTTGCGCTCCAGCAGCGCGTTGGTGGCCACCGTGGTGCCCATGCGCACGCACTCCACCAGCTCCGGCGTGATGGGCTGGTCCTCGGTCAGACCGAGCAGGCGGCGGATGCCCGCCACCGCGGCGTCGCGGTACTGTTCCGGGTTCTCCGACAACAGCTTGCTCGCCACCAGCGATCCATCGGGCCGGCGCGCGACGATGTCGGTGAAGGTGCCTCCACGATCAATCCAGAATTGCCATTTCATCTCGTTTCCTCTCGTTGGCTGCTGGACCGGGCGACTCCTGTCGCGCCGGCCGCGGGCGAACCCGCTCCGCGCGGCGCCGATGCGCCGCGTTCGTCGAAACCTGCCCATGACCCCGCGCGGGCCCGCTACAGGCCCAGATAGGCCCGCCGTACCTCGTCGTCGTTGCGCAGTTCCTCGGCGCTGCCGTGCAACACGACCTGGCCGCTTTGCAGCACATAGCCGCGCGCGGCGAGGTCCAGCGCCATGGCGGTGTTCTGCTCCACCAGCAGCACCGACAGGCCCTGCTCGCGGTTCAGGCCTGCCAGCGCCTCGAACACCTCCTCCACCAGCTTGGGCGAAAGCCCCAGGCTGGGCTCGTCGATGAGCAGCAGACGCGGCGCGCTGAGCAGCGCGCGGCCGATGGCCAGCATCTGGCGCTCGCCGCCGGACAAGGTTCCGGCCAGTTGCGCGCGGCGCTCGCCCAGGCGCCCGAACATGTCGTAGACGCGCTGCAGGCGTCGCTGCACTTCGGCCTGGTCGTGCACCGTGAAGGCGCCCAGGCGCAGGTTCGCCTCCACGCTCTGGCGCGCGAACACCCGCGCGCCCTCCGGGATCATCGCCATGCCGCGCGACACCAGGCGGTGCGGCGGCGTACCCGTGATGTCCACGCCGTCGAACACCACGCGTCCAGCCCGGGGGCGCACGCTGCCCACCGCGGCGCGCAGGGTGCTGGACTTGCCGGCGCCGTTGGCCCCCAGCAGCGCCACCACCTCGCCGCGCCCGACTTCCAGCGACACCCCGCCCACCGCGCGCACGCCGCCGTAGGCGACCTCCAGGCCCTCGATGCGCAGCATCGGATCGGATGAGGTCTCAGACACGGTGCTTGCTCCCCAGGTAGGCCTCGATCACCGTCGGGTCCCGCACGACCTCCTGCGGCGAACCCTGCGCGATCAATTGCCCGAAGTTCAACACCAGTACGCGCTGCGCCAGACGCATGACCACCTCCAGCACATGTTCGACGATCAACAGGGTCACCCCCTGGGCATGGATCTCGCGCAGGATCTCGGCCAGCGCGATCGCCTCGCCCGGGTTGAGCCCGCCGGCCACCTCGTCGAGCAGCAGCAGGCGCGGCCCGGTGGCCAGCGCACGCGCCAGTTCCACGCGCTTCTGCCCGGCCACGTTGAGCGCGGCCGCCCGCTCCTGGGCGCGCCCGGCCAGGCCCACGCTGCGCAGCACCTGCTCGGCGTGGCGCCGCGCGTCGGCGATGCGCCGGTGGCGCAGCAGCGCGCCGACCATGGTGTTCTCCAGCACCGTCATGTCCCCGAAACTGCGCGGGATCTGGAAACTGCGGGCCACGCCGAGCTGCGCCACCTGCTCCGGATTCAGGCCCACGATGGAGCGCCCGTCGAAGCGGATGCCGCCGGAACTGGGCGCGTAGCTGCAGGCCAGGCTGTTGAACAGCGTGCTCTTGCCGGCGCCGTTGGGGCCGATGATGGCCACCAGTTCGCCCGCCTCCACCGTGAAGCTGACGTCGCGGTTGGCGGTCAGCCCGCCGAAGCGCTTGCTCAGCGACTCAACCTCGAGCAACGCCATGGCGCCTCCGCAAGGTGGTCAGCCCACCGGGAATGAACAGCGTGACGGCCACGATCACCAGGCCGTACACCAGCACGTCCGCGCCGCCGCTGGAGCCGCCCCAGGTGGCCCGCGTGATCTCGCCCAGCGGGATCAGCAGCGCGGCGCCCAGCCACGGGCCGTACAGCGAGCCCGCGCCGCCCAGGATGGCCACCAGCACGATCTCCACCGAGGTCGACAGGCTGAACATGGAGTCGGGGTCGATGAATCCGACGTAGATCGCGAAAAATCCGCCCCACACTCCGGTCAGCGCGGCCGACAGCGCGAAGCCCAGCAGCTTGCAGCGCTGCGCCGAGACCCCCAGGCTGCGCGCCGCGGCCTCGTCGCCGCTGATGGCCCGCCAGTAATAGCCCAGGCGCGAACGCGTGCTCCCATACACCGCCGCGAAGCTCAGCAGGGCCAGCGCCACGGCGATCAGGTAATAGGGCATGCGGTTGCGGAACAACAGCATCCACGGATGGTCGCCGATGGGCACCGACAGGCCGCTCGCCCCGCCCGCCCACGACAGGTTGGTCGTGCCCAGCAGCCCGATCTGCAGCAGGCCGATGGTGACCATCGCGAAATAGTGCCCCGACAGGCGCAGCGTGGGCGCCGCGATCAGCCAGGCCACCGCCGCGGCCGCCAGCCCGCCCAGCGGGATGCCCAGCAGCGGCGAGACATGCAGGTCCAGCATCAGCAGCACCGTGGTGTAGGCGCCGACCCCGAGGAAAAATCCGTGTCCGAAGGAAATGCGCCCGAGGAAGCCGCCCACCAGGCTCCACGACGCGCCCAGCGCGCCGAACAGCAGGGTCTTGAACAGCACCTGCAGGATGAAGCCGTCGTGGGTGAACACCGGGGCCAGGGCCATCAGCAAGGCCAGGCCCGCGGCCAGCAGCAGCGGCGCTCGCGCGCGCCAGCGGCCGGCAGACGGATCGGGAGAGAGATCAGGATGCATGGGTCACCACCGTCCGAACAGGCCACGCGGACGCCACCACAGCACGGCCACGAACAACACGAAAATACCCAGGGTCTTCAGCGCCGGCTCGATCAGGTAGCCGGTGAAGGATTCGATCAGGCCGATCAGCAGCCCGGCCAGCGCCGCGCCCAGCAGGGAGCCGAAGCCGCCCATGCACACGGCCACGAAAGCCAGCAGCCCGAACACCGCCCCGACCGAGGGGAAGATGTAGAAGAAACTGGTCAGCAAGGCGCCCACCAAGCCCACCACCGCGCTGCTGAGCATCCACACCTGCGCGTCCACGCGCTGCGGGGAAATGCCCACGAAGGCGGCCACCTCGCGGTCCTCGGCCACCGCCTGCAGCGCCTGTCCCCAGCGCGTGCGGTAGACCAGCCAGAACACCACCGCCACCAGCGCCAGCGCGATCAGCGCGGTGACGAACTGCGGGCGTCCCAGGTGCACTCCGGTGATGGTCACGCTGCCCGACAGCGCCGTATGCGACAGGCTGCGGTAGTTCGGCGTGAAAGCGATCGACGCCGCCTGGCGCATGACCAGGCCGAGCCCGAAGGTGGCCAGGATCACCGCCGTCGGCGGCCCGCTGCGCAGGCGCCGGATGATCAGCGCGTACACCCCGAAGCCGAAGAAGCCCAGCGCCACCGCGACCAGCGGCGCCGACAGCAGCGGATCCAGGTGCGCCAGCGTGAACAGCCAGTACGCCGCGTACATGCCCAGCATCAGGAACTCGCCGTGCGCGAAATTGATCACGTCGGTAATGCCCCAGATCAGCGCCAGGCCCAGCGCCACCGCGGCGTACAGCAATCCGTCGAGCAACCCTGAATAGAGTGCCTCGAGCATGGTGTGTCTCCTCCCCCTTCGATGGTGCGTGCGGCACGCCCGGGCGTGCCGCACGCGGGCTGCGCCTCAACTCCAGGCGAACGGCAGCTTGGGCAGCGACTTGTCGTGCCTGAACTGCGTCGGCCACACGGTCTTGTAGCCCGGGCCTTCCATCTGCAGGATCAGCCCGGCGCCGCGCTCGTTCTGGCCGTGCGCATCGAACTTCACGCCCGGCCAGGGCATGGCCACCTGCTCGTAGCCGAGGTCGGTGGCGATCAGGGCCTTGCGGATGGCCTCCGGATCGGTGGAGCCGGCGCGGTTGATGGCGTCCGCCAGCACCAGCACGCCGGCCATCGAGCGCGCGTTGTTGCCGTTCAGGTCCTTGCCGGTGCGCGCGTGGTACAGCGCGTTGATGCGATTGAGCACCGGGTTGGTCTGCGCGATGTCGGTGGCCCACACGTCGCGGGTCAGGATGCCCTGCGCCTGCGGGCCGGCCTGCTTGACGAAGGCCGAGTCGATGAACCCGGCGTCGTTGGCCAGCAGCACCGGCGGCGCGTACTTCATCTCGCGCATGGTGCGCACGAACAGCAGCGCGTCCGAGGTGTAGGAGGCGAAGATCGCCACGTCCGGCTTGGCCGCCGCCAGCTTGCCCACCTCGGCGCTCAGCGACGGCGAGCCCGCCGTGTAGGCGATGCCGGCCACGATCTGGCGCTTGAACTGGGGCGCGAACTTCTGCACCGCCTTGAAGGTGTTCACGCCGAAGTCGGTGTTCTCGTAGACCACCGCGATGCGCTGCGTCGGCACCTTCTGGATGGTGCCGAGGAAGTCCATCATGTTCTGGATGAAGGTCTCGTCGTTCGGCGTGGTGCGGAAGAACCACTTGTAGCCGCGCTCGGTCAGCGAGGGGCTGCTGGATTCCCCGTTCAGGTAGGGAATGCCGCGCTGCTCGGCCACGCGGCTGCAGGTCTCGGTGACGTTGGACTGGTAGGCCCCGGTCAGCGCCACCACGCCCTGCTCGTCGATCAGGCGCTGCGCGTCGGCCAGGCCGGTGGCGGGATTGCCCTGCGAGTCGGAGAACACCACCTCCAGCTGAGCCCCGCCCAGGCGCGGCAGCCCCGAGCCCGCCGCCAGCGGAATGGTCTTGAGGTCGGGGTGCGGCTTGTTGACGATGTCCACCGCCAGTTCGATGGCACTCTTGATGTCCTGGCCGGTCGAGGCCAGGGCACCGGTCAGCGGATAGATCGCGCCGATGCGCACCGGCTTGCCCGCGGCTCGCGCGGGAACGATCGAGGCCGTGGTCAGGCCTGCGGCAATGACACTGAGCAATTCGCGGCGCTTCATCATTTCTCCCTAGGTAGTGTGAGAACCCAAGCTCCAACAAGGCCCGTGGCCGCGACATGCGGCCGCGGGAATCAAAAACTGGCCAATTGGCTGTTGCGCAGGTCGGTCACCAGCATGTAGCCGGGCGCATGGGTGATGCACAAATCGGGCCTGGCCTCGGCCACGGCCACCTGCGGGGTCACGCCGCAGGCCCAGAACACGGGAATCTCGTCGGGCTCGATGCGCACGGGCTCGCCGAAGTCGGGCGTCGCCAGGTCGCGGATGCCGATCTGCCGCGCGTCGCCCAGATGCACCGGTGCGCCGTGCACCGCGGGGAAGCGCGAAGTCACCTGAATGGCGCGTATCGCCTGCGCCGCCTTGAGCGGGCGCATGGACACGACCATCGAGCCGTGGAAGGGGCCGGCCGGCGCGGTGGCGATGTTGGTGCGGTACATGGGCACGTTGGAGCCCTGCTCGACGTGGCGCACCGGCAGTCCGGCCTCGATCATGGCCTGCTCGAAGGAGAAGGAGCAGCCGATCAGGAAACTCACCAGGTCGTCGCGCCAGTACGAGCGCACGTCGGCCACCTCGTCGACCAGGCGCCCGTCGCGGAACACGCGGTAGCGCGGCAGATCGGTGCGCAGGTCGATGTCCTCGCCCATGCCGGGCAGCGAGGGGTCGCCCGCCTCGCCCACCGCCAGCAGCGGGCAGGGCTTGGGATTGCGCTGGCAGTACAGCAGGAAGTCCTCGGCCAGCACCCGCGGAAGCACCACCAGGTTGCCCTGCACGTGCCCGGGAGCCAGGTCGGCCGTGGGCGAACTCAGCGCGCCCGAGCGCGCGGCCAGGCGCACCTTGTAGGGTGTGGACAGTCCGGGCGAGGCGCCCGGCGCCGGATTGCGAATGTTCGACATGCCCTCTCCTTGTTGGAGGGGCATTTCAGCGCCCGTGGCCGGGGCTGTCCAATCACGTGTTTGGATGACAGGCGATAAATTCCGCTTATCAGTATTTGCCCTGATGCAAAAGCGCGTCTTCTCGCGCGACCCGCAGGGCCGCCTGCGCCACCACCCGCGGCACCAGGTCGGTGGCACCATGGCGCCAGCAGGCCGTGTAGCGCAGCGAGGGCAAGGGCGGTCCGGCCACGTCGAGCATCACCAGGCTGCCGTCGAGCAAGGCGCGGTGCGCGGAAATCGGCGCGATCACCGCGGTGCCGATGGCGTCCTGCGCCATGCGCACGATCACGCTCAGCGCCGCGCTGCCGTACATGCGCAGCGGCTCCACGCCGGTGTCGTGCAGCATCTTGCGCACTTCCCGGTGCGGATCGGTGGAGGCGGGATAGGTGATCACCGGCCAGTCCCCCAGGCGGCGCAGCGGCACCGGCGAGCGCCCCACCGGCAGCTTGGGACTGGCCAGCCAGCGCAGCGGGTACTCGCACAGTTCCAGGTTGTACACATGCGGCTCGGTCATCGGGCCCAGCAGGAAGGCCAGGTCCAGCTGGTGGGTGTTGATCTGCTCCTTCAGCAGGGTCGAGGTGTCGACCTGCACGTCCATGAGCAGCGCCGGGTAGGCCTCGTGCAACTGCTCCATCAGGCGCGGCAGCCAGGTGTGCACGATGGTCTCCGACACCCCCAGGCGCAGCGTGCCCCGGATCACGCTTTCGCTGCGCGCGGCCTGCTGCAGTTCCAGCCGGGTGCGCAGCATGCGCTCGGCGTAGGGCAGCAGTTCCTGCCCCTTGGGCGTGAGCGCCACGCCGCGCGCGTCGCGGTCGAACAGGCGCACGTTGAGCGCTTCCTCCAGCGCGTGGATGCGCTGCGAGATCGCCGGCTGCGTGGCATGCAGCTTCTCCGCGGCGGCGCGAAAGCCTCCCAGGGTCGCGACCCAGTAGAAGGTTTCGATGTTGCGTAGCTCGACCATGGTGGGCGCGGTCCGGGACTTCGGTGAGTCGAAGCCTGCGATGGTAGTCACTACGCGAGCGCCGAATCGAGCGACAATCCTCCGATGGACCAGCCCGACGACTCCCTGCCGCAGATCCTTCCCGCCCACGAGGCCGTGCTCGGCGAGGGCATGCGCATCGCGCGCGCGCTTCCCAACCGCCTGCGCCGCATGGTCGGCGCCTGGTGCTTCCTGGACCACTTCGGCCCCGCCGACGTGGCGCAGGGCCAGGGCATGCGCGTGGGGCCGCACCCGCACATCGGGCTGCAGACCGTCACCTGGCTGGTGCAGGGCGAGGTGCTGCACCGCGACAGCCTGGGTTCGCTGCAGGCCATCCGCCCCGGCCAGCTCAACCTGATGACCGCCGGACGCGGGATCTCCCATTCCGAGGAATCGCCCTCGCCGCGTTCGCCCTCGCTGCACGGCGCGCAACTGTGGATCGCGCTGCCCGAGGCGCAGCGCGCGCGCGAGCCTGCCTTCCAGCATGTGCCGGACCTGCCCGTGGTGCACCACCAGGGGCTGCGCGCCAGCGTGTTCATCGGCGAATTCCTGGGCCAGGCTTCGCCGGCCGTCGTGCACAGCCCACTGCTCGGCGTGGAACTGCTGTCGTCGGGCCCGGTCGAGGCGGTACTTCCGCTGCGCCCGGATTTCGAATACGCGCTGATGATGCTCGAGCACGAGGCCTGCTTCGACGGCCAGGCGCTGGGCATCGGCAGCCTGCTGGTGCTGGGCAAGGGGCGCCGCGAACTGCGCGTGGCCGCAGGCGCCGCGGCGCGCTGCCTGCTCATCGGCGGCGCGCCCTTCGGCGAGGACATGCGCATGTGGTGGAACTTCGTCGCCCGCACGCCGCAGGAACTGCGCCGCGCCAGCGAGGACTGGAACGCCGGCGCCGACTATTTCGGCCAGGTGCACGGCTACGACGGCCGGCGCCTGGAGGCCCCGCTGCCGCCCTGGTGAGCCGCGGCGCGCGGGCCGCCTCGCCGGCGCCGTGCGCGCGCGGCGCATCCCCTTTTGCCCATTCCCGAAACGGAGAACCCTGATGGACGATTCCCAACGCTTCGAGCGCGGCCTGGCCATTCGCAAGGAGGTGCTCGGCACCGACTACGTGGAAGCCTCGATCCGCGGCGCCGACGAGTTCACGCGCGACATCCAGCAACTGGTCACCGAGTACGCCTGGGGCGAGATCTGGTCCCGCCCCGGACTGTCGCGACGCGACCGCAGCCTGCTCAACCTGGCGATGATCACGGCCCTGAACCGCCCCCACGAACTGCGCCTGCACGTGCGCGGCGCGCTGGCCAACGGGGTCAGCAAGGACGAGATCAAGGAAGTGTTCCTGCAGACCGCCGTGTACTGCGGCGCGCCCGCGGCTCTGGACAGTTTCCGCGTGGCACGCGAGGTATTCGCCGAGATGGGCGCGTAGGCACGCCCGGCCCCGCTGCCGCTTCTACTCGTAGCCCACCACCGCGTGGGGCACGTAGGGAGCCTGCAGCGCGGCCACTTCCTCCGGGGTCAGGCGCAGCTCCAGCGCGGCCACCGCGTCCTGCAGATGCTGCGGCCTGGAGGCGCCGACGATGGGCGCGGTGACGCCGGGGCATTGCAGCACCCAGGCCAGCGCCAGCTGCGCGTGCGGCACGCCGCGTCGCGTGGCCAGTTCGTCCAGCGCCGCGGCCACGCGCGCATCGGCCTGCTCGGTGGCCCCGAACAGGCTGCTGCCGTATTCGTCCTTGCGCAGGCGCTCGGTGCTCTGGCCCCAGGGTCGGGCCAGGCGCCCGCGCGCCAGCGGGCTCCAGGGGATCACGCCGACGCCCTGGTCGCGGCATAGCGGCAGCATCTCGCGCTCTTCTTCGCGGTACAGCAGGCTGAGCTCGGGCTGCATGCTCACGAAACGCGTCCAGCCGTTGGCGCGGGCCACTTCCTGCGCCTTGGCGAACTGCCACGCGTACATGGACGAGGCCCCGATGTAGCGCGCCTTGCCTGCCTTGACCACGTCGTGCAGCGCCTCCATCGTCTCCTCGATGGGCGTGTGCGGGTCCCAGCGGTGGATCTGGTACAGGTCCACGTAGTCCATGCCCAGCCGCCCCAGGCTGGCGTCGATCTCGGCCAGGATGGACTTGCGCGACAAGCCGCCGATGTTCGGCGCCCGGCGCGACGCGAAGTACACCTTGGTGGCGACCACGATCTCCTCGCGCCGCGCGTGCTCGCGCAGCACGCGTCCGAGGATCTCCTCGGAATGCCCGTCGGAATAGGCGTTCGCCGTGTCGAAGAAATTGATGCCCAGCTCGATGGCCTGGCGGATCAGCGGGCGGCTGGCCTGCTCGTCCAGGGTCCAGGCGTGGTTGCCGCGACCGGGATCGCCGTAGGTCATGCAACCCAGGCAGATGCGCGAAACGCTCAGGCCGCTACGGCCCAGACGTGTGAATTCCATGGCAGGCTCCGTGCTTGACAGGCAGTGAAGGCAGCCCGCGGGCATTGCGTCTGCCGCGGGCGCATCGATGCGATCAGCCTTCCAGCATAGCGAGCCCGCGCGAAGCTTGCAGCGCCCGCGCGGGCCGCGCAATGCGATTCCCGGCGCGCCGTCGCGCGGTGGCCCGGCGATCTGCGCGCCTCAGCGGGCGTGCCGGGCCAGGAACTCCACGCAGGCCTCGATCACCGCGCGCGGCTGGTCGCGGTGCGGCGAGTGCCCGCAGTCGGCGAGTTCCAGCAACTCGGTCTGCGGCACGCGGCGCGCGATGCCGCGGATCTGCTCCAGCGTGCCGTACTCGTCGTCCACGCCCTGCACCGCCAGCAGCGGGCAGGCGATGGTCCGGATCTCGCGCTCGATCGACCAGTCGCGAAAACGCGGGTCCAGCCAGATGCGGTTCCAGCCCCAGAAGGCGGAATCGGGATCGGCGTGATGCCGTGCCAGGCGCTGGCGCAGATCGGTCTCCAGATAGGCCTGGCGTGCCTTCTCGATGCTGGCCACGCTCAGCTCCTCGACCAGGATGTGCGGCGCCAGCACGATGGCGCCGGCCACGCGCGTCCCGGCATGGGCGGCGTGCAGCAGCGCGATGGAGCCGCCGTCGCTGTGCCCGAACAGCCAGGGCGGATGTCGCTCCACGTCCACGCCCACCGCGCGCAGCACGGCGGGCAGCACGTCCAGCGCCTGGCGGTGCATGAAGTCCGGATTCCACAGTTCCTCCGGGGCGCGCGGCGTGGAATGCCCGTAGCCGGGGCGCGAGTACACCAGGCCGCGGCAGCCGGCCGCCCGGCACAGCTCCCGCGGGAACTCGCGCCACATGGACACCGAGCCCAGACCTTCGTGCAGGAACACGAGCAACGGAGCTTCGGCGTCGCCCTCGCCCACCCAGCGGATCTCGATGTCCAGCTCGCGCCCGTCGACACCCACGCGCACCCGATCGGCGGCCGTCATGCCAGGCCCGCCTCGCGCTGGCGCAGGCGAAAGCGCTGGATCTTGCCGGTGGCGGTCTTCGGCAGTTCGTCCACGAACTCGATCAGCCGCGGGTATTTGTAGGGAGCCAGGCGCTCCTTCACGAAGGCCTTGAGCTCGTCGGCGCCGACCGCGCTGCCGTCCTTGCACACCACGAAGGCCTTGGTCTTGCCCAGCCCCTCGGCGTCGGTGACGCCGATCACCGCCGCCTCCAGGACCGCCGGATGCTGCACCAGCGTGGCCTCCACCTCGAAGGGCGAGACGTAGATGCCGCTGACCTTGATCATGTCGTCGCTGCGCCCCGAGTAGGTGTAGCTGCCGTCGGCGTTGCGCACGTACTTGTCGCCGCTCTTGGTCCAGCCGCCCTGGAAGGTGTCGCGCGACTTGGCGCGGTTGCCCCAGTACATCAGCGCGCTCGACGGGCCGTGTATGTACAGGTCGCCGGGCTCGCCGTCGGCCACCGGGCCGCCGTCGTCGCCGCGCAACTCGACGTCGTAGCCGGGCACGGGCCAGCCGGTGGTGCCGTAGCGCACCCGCTCGGGACGATTGGACAGGAAGATATGCAGCATCTCGGTGGAGCCGATGCCGTCGACGATGTCGGCGCCGAAATGCGCCTTGAAGCGCTCGCCGATCTCGGCGGGCAGCGCCTCGCCGGCCGACGAGGCCAGGCGCAGCGCCACGTCGGCCCGCGCGGGCAGCTCCGGATGGGCGAGCATGCCCGAGTACCCGGTGGGCGCGCCGAAGAACACCGTGGGACGCAGGCCGCCCACCTCGCCGCGCAGCCTGCGGAACGTGGCCTGGGGGGTCGGACGCTCGGCCATCAGCACCACGCTGGCACCCACGCCCAGCGCGAAGGTCAGCGCGTTGCCCAGGCCGTAGGCGAAGAACAGCTTGGCCGCGGAAAAGCACACGTCGTCCTCGCGCAGTCCGAGCACCGGCCTGCCGTACAGCTGCAGGGTCCAGTAGGGATTCGCGTGCGAATGCACCGCCGCCTTCGGGCGTCCGGTGGAGCCCGAGGAATACAACCAGAAACCCGGATCGTCCGGCCCCGTCGCGGCCGCGCGCGCCAGCGGCTGCTGCGCATCGACGAAGGCGTCGAAATCGACCTCGCCCGCATGCAAGGGCGCCACGGGGTGCGACACCACGACCTGTTGCACCTCGTGATCGGCCCGCACCAGCGCCGCGCTCAACGCCGGCAGCAGCGCGCCCGACACCAGCAGGGCCTGCGCACGCGAGTTCTCCAGCATGTAGGCGTACTCGTCGGGCGTCAGCAGCGTGTTCACCGCCACCGGGACGATACCCGCGTACAACGCGCCCAGGAAGGCCACCGGCCAGTGGTTGCAGTCGTGCATGACCAGCAGCACGCGCTCCTCGCGCCGCAGCCCGGCCGCGCGCAGCGCCGCGGCGGCACGGCGCGCCCGCAGCTCCAGATCTGCGTAGCTCAGGCTGCCGTGATCGTCCACGTAGGCCGTCTTGTCGCCGCGCCGGGCATTGCAGTCCATCAGGTACTGCGCGAAATTGAACCGCGGCGTCGCGCCGGCGATGCGCTCCCAGGGCGGCTCGCTCAGTTCGGGCGGGGCGTCTTGCACGGTGTTCGTCTCCTGTGTTTTGGGTCGTCCTCCGCGAGGGCGCGGGCTCGAGGTGCAGCATCGTGCCTGCGGGCAATGTAGGTTTCGCGTTCCGAGATGTCAAGCACTATAGTGCATACCCTGATCGCAACAAGACGCCATCTCCGGGTCAATGCTCTTGAACGATGGATCATCATGCACTATGCTGCCATTCCATTCCACCCCGAAACATGCACTTTGCTTCATCGCCAGGAGTCCCCCGTGAACCCTTCAGCTCGCGTCGACTACCAGACCGAACCCTCGCGCTACCGGCACTGGAGCCTCGCCTTCGACGGCCCCGTGGCCACGCTGGCCGCCGACTTCGACGAGGACGCGGGGCTGCGCCCGGGCTACAAGCTCAAGCTCAACAGTTATGACCTGGGCGTGGACATCGAACTCGCCGACGCGCTCAACCGCATCCGCTTCGAGCACCCCGAGGTGCGCACGGTGGTGCTCACCAGCCTGAAGGAACGCGTGTTCTGCTCGGGCGCCAACATCTTCATGCTGGGCCTGTCCAGCCATGCGTGGAAGGTGAACTTCTGCAAGTTCACCAACGAGACCCGCAACGGCATGGAGGACTCGTCGCGCCACGACGGCCTGAAATTCCTCGCCGCGGTCAACGGCGCCTGCGCCGGCGGCGGCTACGAGCTGGCGCTGGCCTGCGACCAGATCCTGCTGGTCGACGACCGCTCCAGCGCCGTGAGCCTGCCCGAGGTGCCGCTGCTGGGCGTGCTGCCCGGCACCGGCGGCCTGACCCGCCTCACCGACAAGCGCCACGTGCGCCACGACCTGGCCGACATCTTCTGCACCACCGCCGAGGGAGTGCGCGGGCCCAAGGCCAGGGACTGGCGCCTGGTCGACGACATCGCCAAGCCGGCGGTCTTCGCGCAGACGGTGCGCGAACGCGCGCTGCAACTGGCCGCGCAAAGCGACCGCCCCGAAGGCGCGCGCGGCGTGGCGCTGACCCCGCTGCGACGCGGCATCGAGGCCGACGCGCTGGTCTATTCCACGCTGCGCGTGGACATCGACCGCGCACGCCGCGTGGCCACCTTCACGATCCACGCCCCCGATGGCGCGCAACCCACGGACTTGGCCGGCATCGAAGCGCTGGGCGCGGACTGGTACGCGCTGCGCCTGGCACGCGAACTCGACGACGCGATCCTGTCCATGCGCACCAACGAGCTCGACATCGGCACCTGGCTGATCAAGACCCGCGGCGACGCGGCCAGGGTGCGCGAACTCGACTCCCTGCTGATGGCGCAGCGCGGGCACTGGCTGGTGCGCGAGACCATCGGCTGGCTGCGGCGCTGCTTCGCGCGCATCGACGTGTCCTCGCGCAGCCTGTTCGCGCTGGTCGACGAAGGCTCTTGCTTCGCCGGCACGCTGCTCGAGCCGGCGCTGGCCTGCGACCGCATCTACCACCTGGCGCTGCCCGATGCGCCCGAGCGCGCGCCGCGCATCACGGTGGACGAGAGCAATTTCGGCCTGTACCCGATGGTCACCGGGCAAAGCCGCCTGGAGCGCCGCTTCTACGCCGAAGCCCCGGCGATGGAGGCCGTGCGCGCGCGCGCCGGCCGGGCGCTGGACGCCGACGAGGCCTTCGCGCTGGGCCTGGTGACCAGCAACCCGGACGACATCGATTGGGACGACGAGATCCGCATCGCCATCGAGGAACGCGCGGCGATGTCCCCCGACGCCCTGACCGGCATGGAGGCCAACCTGCGCTTCAACGGCCCCGAGAACCTGTTCACGCGGGTGTTCGGTCGCCTGACGGCGTGGCAGAACTGGATCTTCCAGCGCCCCAACGCCGTCGGCGACAAGGGTGCGCTGAAGGTATACGGCAAGGGTGAGAAGGCCGCCTTCGACTTCCACCGCGTGTGATCCCCCGAACCTGCGAACGGAGACCGTGATGTCCAGCATCGACTACAGCACCAGGATTCCCAACAACGTCCAACTCGCCGAGGACCGCACGCTGCAGCGCGCGCTCGAGCAGTGGCAACCGAACTACCTGAACTGGTGGAACGACATGGGCCCCGACGGCTCGCAGGGCTTCGACGTCTACCTGCGCACCGCGGTCAGCGTCGACCCCCAGGGCTGGGCCCAGTTCGACTACGTGAAGATGCCCGAGTACCGCTGGGGCATTTTTCTCAACCCGGCCGAGAAGGAGCGCAAGATCCACTTCGGCGACCACTTGGGCGAGAACGCGTGGCAGGACGTGCCCGGCGAGCACCGCGCCAACCTGCGGCGCATCATCGTCACCCAGGGCGACACCGAGCCGGCCTCGGTGGAACAGCAGCGCCACCTCGGGCTGACCGCGCCCAGCCTGTACGACCTGCGCAACCTGTTCCAGGTCAACGTCGAGGAAGGCCGCCACCTGTGGGCCATGGTGTACCTGCTGCACAAGTACTTCGGCCGCGATGGGCGCGAGGAAGGCGAGGCCCTGCTGGAGCGCCGCAGCGGCCAGCAGGACAACCCGCGCATCCTGCAGGCCTTCAACGAGCCCACGCCGGACTGGCTGTCCTTTTTCATGTTCACCTATTTCACTGACCGCGACGGCAAGTTCCAGTTGTGCGCGCTGGCCGAGTCGGCCTTCGACCCGCTGGCACGCACCACGCGCTTCATGCTCACCGAGGAAGCGCACCACATGTTCGTCGGCGAATCCGGGGTGTCGCGGGTGATCCAGCGCACCTGCCAGGTCATGAACGAACTCAAGACCGACGATCCGGCGAGGCTGCGCGCCGCCGGGGTCATCGACCTGCCCACCCTCCAGCGCTACCTGAACTTCCACTTCAGCGTCACCATCGACCTGTTCGGCGCCGACCAGTCGAGCAACGCGGCCATCTTCTACTCCAGCGGGCTCAAGGGACGCTACGAGGAAGGCAAGCGCACCGACGACCACCGTCTGCACGACAGCAGCTACCGCATCCTGCAGCTGCGCGGCGACGCCCTGGTGGAGCAGGAGGTCCCCATGCTCAACGCGCTCAACGAGGTGCTGCGCGACGACTACATCACCGACAGCATCGGCGGCGTGTCGCGCTGGAACAAGGTGATCGAGAAGGCCGGCATCGACTTCCGCCTGCAAACCCCGCACAAGGCCTTCCACCGCAACATCGGCTCGCTGGCCGGCGTGAAGGTCTCGCCCGACGGCCGCTTGATCGGCGAGCAGGAGTGGAACGCGCAGGTCGCGCAGTGGCTGCCCACCGAATCCGATCGGGCCTTCGTCGCGTCGCTGATGGGCCGCGTGGTCGAGCCCGGCAAGTACGCCAACTGGATCGCGCCGCCGATGGTGGGCATCAACCGCCAACCCCTGGACTTCGAGTACGTCCGCTTCAGTTGATGGACGACCCCCACGGGGGGCGGGCCGGGCCGGGCCGTGCCCGGCCCGACCCCGCACCTACCCGCGGCCCCACACGGGGCCGCGGGGCCTTTGGAGACCGCCATGGACATGGCCGACACCGCGATCCTGCACCAGCACCTGATCGACCCCGAGATCTGCATACGCTGCAACACCTGCGAGGCCACCTGCCCGGTGGGCGCGGTGACCCACGACAGCCGCAACTACGTGGTCGACGCCGACAAGTGCAACTTTTGCATGGCCTGCGTGCCCCCGTGCCCGACCGGCGCCATCGACAACTGGCGCGACGTGCCGCACGCCGCCGCCTACCCCCTGGCCGAGCAGTTGCAGTGGGACGAATTGCCGGCGCAGGGAGACCTGCCCCGCGCCCCGGTGCCGGACGACCAGCGCGCCGCGGCCCCGCAACCGGGCGCCGCGAGCGGCTCGACCGGCGCCGAGCAGACCGAGTTCCGCGCCGCGCAGTACGGTGCCGTGGTGCCGCCGTGGTCGGCGGCGCACGCCTACACGAATCTGTACGGCCCGAAGGCCGCGCGCAAGTCCGTCACCGCCACCGTCAGCGGCAACGTGCGGGTCACCGAGGTCGGGCGCGAGTACGACACCCACCACATCGTGCTGGACTTCGGCGCCATGCCCTTCCCGGTGCTCGAGGGCCAGTCCATCGGCATCGTTCCGCCGGGGCTGGACGAGGCCGGACGTCCGCACACACCGCGCCAGTACTCGGTGGCCAGCCCGCGCAACGGCGAGCGCCCCGGCTACAACAACCTGTCGCTGACCGTCAAGCGCGTGCTCCAGGACCACCAGGGCCGACCGGTGCGCGGCGTGGCGTCGAACTACCTGTGCGACCTCGGGGTGGGCGACAAGGTGGAGGTCATCGGGCCCTTCGGCTCCAGTTTCCTGATGCCCAACCATCCGCGCTCGAACATCGTGATGATCTGCACCGGCACCGGCAGCGCGCCGATGCGCGCGATGACCGAATGGCGCCGACGCCTGCGCCGCTCGGGCAGGTTCGACGGCGGGCGCCTGATGCTGTTCTTCGGCGCGCGCACCCAGGCCGAGCTGCCCTACTTCGGCCCGCTGCAGAACCTGCCCCGGGACTTCATCGACATCCATCTGGCCTTCTCGCGCACCCCCGGCCAGCCGCGTCGCTACGTGCAGGACCTGATGCGCGAGCGCGCCGCCGACCTGGGCGAACTGCTGCGCGACGACAATACGCACATCTACGTCTGCGGCCTCAAGGCGATGGAGGAAGGTGTCGTGCTGGCTCTGCGCGACGTCGTCGCCCAGGCCGGCATGTCCTGGCAAAGCACCGCGGCGGCCTGGAAGGAACAGGGCCGGCTGCATCTGGAGACCTATTGATGTCGAGTATCGAATCCGGGCAACACGACTGCGCCGCGGCGGCCGAGGCCTCGCTGCGCGACGCGCGCGTGCTCGTGCTGGGCGCGGGCATCATGGGCGCGGGCATCGCGCAGGTGGCGGCGCAGGCCGGGCACCGCGTCGCGCTGTTCGACGCCCGCGACGGCGCGGCGCAGCAGGCGCACGCCCAGCTCCGCGCCACCTTCGAGACCTTGGTGGCCAAGGGACGTCTGGCGGCGGACAAGGCGCAGGCCGCGCTCGCGCGCATCGAAGCGGTGCAGCGCCTGGAACAGGCGGCCGACTGCGGCCTGGTGATCGAGGCCATCATCGAACGCCTGGACATCAAGCGCGAGGTGCTGGCGCAGCTGGAGGCCCTGGTCGATGCCCGCTGCGTGCTGGCCAGCAACACCTCCTCGCTGTCCATCACCGCGCTGGCGCGCGACATGAAACATCCCGAGCGCCTGGTGGGCATGCACTTCTTCAACCCCGTGCCCTTGATGAAACTGGTCGAGGTGGTCAGCGGCCTGCGCACCGATGCTTCGGTGGCCGCGCGTGTGTTCGATCTCGCGCAGGCCTGGGGCAAGACCGCCGTGCACGCGCGCTCCACCCCGGGCTTCATCGTCAACCGCATCGCGAGGCCCTATTACGCCGAGACCCTGGCGCTGCTGCAGGAGCAGGCCGCGACGCCCCAGGTGCTGGACGCCTGCCTGCGCGGCGCGGGCTTTCGCATGGGGCCCTGCGAGCTGATGGACCTGATCGGCCACGACACCAATTTCGCGGTCACCCAGGCCGTGTACGAGGCGAACTTCTACGACAGGCGCTACCAGCCCTCGCTGGTACAGCGCGAGCTGGTCGACGGGGGCATGCTGGGGCGCAAGTCGGGGCGCGGCTTCTACGACCACGCGGCCGGCGGCACGTTGCCCCAGGCCCAGGCGGACGCGGCCGACCTGCTGGCGCCGGCCCCCGCCGCACGGGTGGTGGTGGCCGGCAGCGGCGCGCTGGCCGAGCGCATCGCACGCACGCTGCAGGCGGCCGGCGTGGAACACGGCCTCGACCCGCAGGCCGGCTGGTGCGGCCTGCGCGTCGACCAGGCCAGCCTGCGCCTGAGCGACGGCCGCGCCGCCACCGAACTCGGCGCCGAGGTGGCCGTGTTCGACCTCCCGCTGCGCGACGAGCCCGGCCTGGCGCTGGCCTGGGCGCCCAGCGCCGACGCCTCGGCCTCATGGTGCGAGCAGGCTCCGCGCTGGCTGCACCTGCTGGGCTGGCAGCCGCTGCGCCTGCGCGACGTGCCGGGCCTGGCGGTGGCGCGCAGCATCGCCATGCTGGTCAACGAGGCCTGCGACGCCGTGCACCAGGGCGTGTGCTCCGAGCAGGGGGCCGACGCCGCCATGAAACTTGGCGTCAACTACCCCGCCGGCCCTTTCGAATGGCTGGCACGCTGGAGTGCCCTCGGCGCTCCCGGCATCTGCGACCTGCTCGACGCGCTGGACCGGCACTACCGCGGCGAGCGCTACCGCGTCAGCCCCGCCCTGCGCGAGCGCGCGTGGCGCGCTGCGCGCGCGGCGGCCTGTACGGCTTGTTGAGGGCGGTCAAGGCGCGCGGCGACGCGCGCCCCTAGCCTGTGCATGCGTGCCCCGAGGGCGCGGCATCGGGCCGCGGCCGGTGCGCGTCGGTGTCGCCACCGCCACCCCGGAGAACTCGATGAACGCCCGTCCCCGCCTGCTTGCCGTCGCGCTCGGCGCCATGCTGCTGGCCCCTGCCCTGACCGTCACCGCCCAGGCGCAACCGCGCGAGCCGGTGATCTACGGCAGCCAGCTGATGACCCAGCAGGAACGCCTGGAATACCGTGAGCGCCTGCGCAATGCCCACACCGTGCAGGAGCGCGAGCAGATCCGCCTGCAACACCACCGCGAAATGCAGGAGCGCGCCCGCGAACGCGGCGTGACCCTGCCCGACACCCCGCGGCGCTCCGTCGGCCCGGGCAACGGTCCCGGCACGGGCCCGCGCGGCTCCGGCATGGGCGGTGGCATGGGGCCCGGCGGGGGCATGGGCGGCGGCGCCGGAGGCGGCGCGGGCGGCGGTTCGCGCTGAAGCCCTGCGCCGAGGGCGGCGCGGGAGCGCCGACACATTCGATTACATATCTCGCCCCGGCGCTGTCGTCAGTGCCGGGCGCTGCCCGTTATAGCGTCATGTTCATCCGGAACCTGGAGTTCGGACATGATGAAATCAGCCCTGCTCGCCTTCGCCGCGGCGGCCGCGCTGGCCGCTCCCGCGGCGCAGGCCTCTCCCGTGTACTGGTCGGTCAACGTCGGCGTGCCCGGCGTCTGGGCCGGCGTGGCGGCTCCCCCGCCGGTCGTGGTGGCTCCGCCGCCGGTCGTCTACTACCCAGGCTACGCGCCGGTGTACCGGCCTGTTTATCGCCCTGTCTATCGCCCTGTCTATCGCCCGGTGTACGGCTACCCCGGCCCGTGGGCGCATCCCTGGCACCGCTGGGGAGACCGCGACGACTGGCATGACCGCGACGACTGGCACCACGACCGCTGAGCCGGGCGCGCACGCTCCCTGAGCGCGCGTGCGCTCAGGGCGTCGCCGCGGGTACCGCCGGCTGCACGCCGGCATGGTCCCGGTCCGGGCGTTGCCAGGGGTCGACGTGGGTCATCAGGTTGAGCACCCGGTGGCGCCGCAGCACCTGCTCGCGCGCCGACACGGCAATCTCGTGCCCCTGCTCCACGCTCAGGGACGCGTCCACCTCCAGGTGGGCATCGGCCACGATCATGTCCCCCATCTTGCGCGTGCGCAGGTCGTGCACGCCCTGCACGCCCGGCGTCTGCAAGAGCGTGTCGCGGATGGCCTGCACCTCCTGCTCGTCCACCGCGCGGTCCATCAGGTCGTGCAAGGCGTCCCAGGCGAAACCCCAGCCCATGCGCGCGACCATCAGGCCCACGATCAGCGCGGCGATGGGATCCAGCAGCGAGTAGCCGGCCAGGTTGCCGATCAGGCCCACGCCCACCACCAGCGAGGAGGCCGCGTCGGAGCGCGCGTGCCAGGCATTGGCCACCAGCATGCTCGACTTCACCCGCTTGGCCGCCGCCAGCATGTAGCGGAACAGGCCTTCCTTGGCCACCAGCGTGGCGCCCGCCACCCACAGCGCCACCACGTGCACGCGCGCCACGGCGGCCGGCGACTCCAGCTTGTGCACCGCGGCCCACAACATGCCGCCGCCCACCAGCAGCAGCAGCAGGCCCAGCGCCAGCGAAGCGCCGGTCTCGAAACGCTGGTGTCCGTAGGGATGGTCCAGGTCGGCATCCTTGCTGGCGTGGCGGCTGGCCAGCAACACGACGAAATCGGCCACCAGGTCGGAAGCCGAATGCACGCCGTCGGCGACCAGACCCTGCGAACCCGACAGCAGCCCCACCAGCACCTGCCCCACCGAGAGCACCAGGTTGACCGCCACGCTGACCCAGGTACTGCGACCAGCCACGCGTGCGCGCTCGGCCACGCTGGAAGGACTGTCTTCGGACTCCGGGGCCAGTTCGTCGAATCGCATGGATGTGCTCGCAGGAAGGGAACCAGCGCACATTGTCGCCGGATCGCGCCGGCCTCCCCCGGCCCCTGCTCCTGCGCCGGCTACTGCACGATCTGCCAGGTGCCGTCGGCCTGCCGGCAGGCGGTGCCGTACACGGTGTCCGCCTCGCCGCCGACGGTGGCGCGCATGCGGAATTCGCGGCAGGGCCCCTGCGCCGTCTCGTAGGTGCGCGTGGGCGTCACGGCATAGGCATCGCCCGTGTCCGGGTTGCGCCAGCGTCCGGGGCTCCCGGTGGGGTAGGTCTCGAACACCTGGGCCGCCCGCACGCGGTCCTGCTCGTCCATGTGGCGCCCGATGTTGGCGCCCGCCACGCTGCCCAGCAGGGCACCGAGCACGACGGCCGCCACCTGCCCGGAGCCGCGACCCACGGTGGAGCCCGCGGCGGCGCCCACCGCGCCGCCCAGTACCGCGCCGCTCTGCTCCTGGTTCATCGCGCAACCGCCCGTCAGCGCGATCGCCAGGATCGCGGCGCCGAAGCGAAGATTCCGTCTGGACATCATCGACTCCCGAAAAAAAACAGGCACGGAGGGGGACACCGTGCCTGAAAAGAGCCCGGGAGCCGCACGACACCCGGGCCGCTCGCCAATCGTTCGCTCAGGAACCGAGGCCCAGCACCCCCATCACCAGGGGATCGGGCTGCTGCACGTGCCAGGCGCCGGGGAAGTAGGTGGCGTACACGCCGGCCCAGCTCTCCTGCGCCGGGTTCAGCGAGGACACGCTGATCGCCAGCCAGCCTCCACGCAATGCCTCGCGTTCCATGCTCACCGCGCTCACCGTCGAGCCGGCCGGGGCCGCGGGGTCGATGCTCGACATGTCGTCGCCCACCGCCACCAGCTTGAACACCGAGCCCATGCCGCTGCCGGACAACACCGAGCCGTAGATGCCCGAGCTCGGCCCCGTGCCGCCCGCCGGCGGCGTCAGCACGCCCTTGAACAGCACCCCGCGCGCTCCGTCCATCGCGGTGAAGGCCGAGGCGCGCCAGCGCGGCGGCTCGGCATCGGTCGGCCCGGAGGATCCGCTCGACCCGGTGGTCGCCGGCGCGCCGGAGAAGGTCCAGAACAGCAGGTCCTGGAACTGCTCGGTGGCGCCGGCGCGCGCGGCCATCCACAGCTTGCCGGTCGTGGTGTCGTAGACGAAGATTCCCTGGTTCACCGGCTCGGGCAGATTCGCCACGCCGCCCGGATACTGGTCGTTGCAGGCCTTGATCAGGTCCTTGTTGCCGTCGGTCGGGCAGTTACGCGCGACGGTGCGCATCTGCAGCGGGTCCTGGGTGTCCCAGGCGCCCCAGAAGGACACGTAGCGACCGTCGTAGCTCAAGCCCTCGCCGATCTGGCTGAAGGTCGGCGACGTGCTCGCGCCGGCCATCGGCGGCAAGGGCGTGCCCGTGGAGTCGGGCACCTGGGTGTTGCCGATGGTCACCAGCGGACTCAGCACCGGATCCGGGGCCACGTTCGCCAGGTACAGGCCTCCGGCGGTCGGGGCGTCCTCGTTGTCCAGACCCACGAACACGACCTTGCCCCCGGCCGCGCTCGGCGGCGCGGTCGAACCGAAGGGAGTGGTGGTACCGGGAATGAGCGAGGTCGAGTCGGCGATGCGCTGCACCGGCGCGTTCGCCACGTTCAGGTCACGGTAGTAGACCCCGGTGCGCGAGGTGGTGCCGTCGGTGTAATTGCCCTTGAACACCACGTAGTGTCCCTGGGTCACCGAGGGCGAACCGGGGAACTGGTCGAAACGCGTGCCCGGCGTCGTCGCGCCCGGCACCTGCATGTAGCTGAACTCGGCCACGCCGCCCAGCAGGTTCACCGCCGTGCCCAGCGTCTTGGGCATCGTGGCATAGACGCCCGAGGTCCCCAGCTTGGTGCCGTCGGCCAGGGTCCATGCCGGCGTGGACTGGCCGCGCGTGGCGATCACCGCCGAATCGATGTCGATGCGCGGAATGGACGGAAATTCCGTGAACTGCGCGCCGGTGTTGTTCGGATCCGGCACCAGGAAATTGGTGTCGGCCACGGTGTACATGGTCGGCCTGCTCGCGCAGGCGTCGAGCGCGAACACGCCGCGGGTCATGCCGCCGGTTCCACCGGTTCCGCCGGTCGAGCCGCCTTCCGTGCCACCCGCGGAATCGCGTGCGCGCCCTCGGAACACCACCATGCCCGCGGTGTTCACCGAGGGTTGGTTGTAGCTGAAAAAGGCCACCGAAGCCGAGTCGGGAATCAGGGTCTTGTTGTTCGACAGGGTCTTCCAGGTGCCGATGACGTCCGTGCCCGGCGTGCAGGCCACGAGCTGGTCGGAGGGCACGTAGGGCGTGTAGGGCGTGAGGCTCGCTCCTCCCCCGCCGCCACAGGCGGCGAGCAGCGCGGACCCGAGCGCCGCGGATCCCAGCAGGGCGGTGCGGATGGTATGGGGCTTCATGATGTGTCTCCCGTATGCGGATAGCTGCGGGGCTTCGCGCCGAGCGCAGCGCGCCTGGCGCGAAGCCTCAGGCCGTCTCAGCGGCTGATCTGGTCGCGGTCGCGGTCCTGATCCTTGTCCTGGTCGCGGTCGCGATCCTGGTCCAGGGTCTGGTCACGGGTGCGGTCCATGGTCTGGTCGCGGGTCTGGTCGCGCGTGCGATCCATGGTCTGGTCGCGCGTCTGGTCCCGGGTGCGGTCGCGCGTCTGGTCGCGCGTCTGGTCACGCGTGCGGTCGCGGGTCTGATCCTGGGTCTGCTCGCGCGTCTGCTCGCGAGTCTGTTCGCGGATCCGGGTGCGCTCCACGTCCTGCTGCGGGCTTTGCGCCGGAGCCGCCTGACCCGGGCCGGGTCCATGTCCCGCGGAACCCGCGGAACCCATGCCCGCGCCGATCCCCGCTCCGCCGCCGGCTCCGGCGCCACCACCACCGCCCCCGCCGCCTCCGCCACCACCACCACCGCCGCTGGCGAAGGCGGCAAGGGGAAGCGCCAATCCGGCGCACAAGGCGGCCACCACCATGCGGCGCGCGGGCGAGCTTTGCTGCTTGTCCATGATGATCTCCTTCGAATGCACGGTCGATCGACCGGTTGCATCCTTTGTAGGAGTCGTCACATTTCTTTACATTGTGCGAAATCAAGAACACGCGAGGGGAGTATCTCGCCGCGACCTGTTCGTGCGCCAGATCAGCCCGCGGGCACGCCCGCCTTGCAATCCGGGCGGATGCCGCCATGCACGCGCATCAGTCGTCCTGCGCGCCCCGCAGGTACGGTTCCAGCTCCATGCGGGCGATCTGGTCGCGATGCACCTCGTCGGGACCGTCGGCCAGGCGCAGCGTGCGCGCGCCGGCGTAGGCCTGCGCCAGCCCGAAGTCCTGCGACACCCCCGCACCGCCGTGCGCCTGGATGGCCCAGTCGATGACCTGGCAGGCCATGTTGGGCGCCACCACCTTGATCATCGCGATCTCCTTGCGCGCCGCCTTGTTGCCCAGCCGGTCCATGCGATCGGCCGCGCTGAGCACCAGCCAGCGCGCCTGGTCGATGCGCATGCGCGCCTCGGCGATGCGCTCGCGGGTCACGCCGTGCTCGGCCAGGCTGCGTCCGAAGGCGCGGCGCGCCAGCACGCGCCGACACATGTCCTCCAGCGCGCGCTCGGCCAGTCCGATCAGGCGCATGCAGTGGTGGATGCGCCCGGGCCCCAGGCGTCCCTGCGCGATCTCGAAACCCCGCCCCTCGCCCAGCAGCATGTTGGTCGCCGGCACCCGCACCCCGTCCAGGCGCAGCTCGGCATGGCCGTGCGGCGCGTCGTCGAAGCCGAACACGTCCAGGTGGCGCAGCACCGTCACGCCCGGGGCGTCCATGGGCACCAGGATCATCGACTGCCGGCGATGGCGGTCCGGGTGGTCGGCATCGGTCTTGCCCATCACGATCAGCACCTTGCAGCGCGGATCGTTGGCCCCGGAGGTCCACCACTTGTGGGCATCGATCACGTACTCGTCGCCGTCGCGCCGGATGCTGGCCTGGATGTTGGTGGCATCGCTGGACGCGACCGCGGGCTCGGTCATCGCGAAACCCGAGCGGATCTCCCCGCGCAGAAGCGGCTCCAGCCAGCGTTGCTGCTGCTCCGGCGTGCCGTAGCGCTCCAGCACCTCCATGTTGCCGGTATCGGGCGCCGAGCAGTTGCAGGCCTCGGGAGCCAGCGGCGAGCGCCCCATGATCTCGCACAGCGGCGCGTACTCCAGGTTGCTCAGGCCGGCGCCGTGGCCCGAATCCGGCAGGAACAGGTTCCACAGTCCGTCGGCGCGTGCCTGCTGCTTGAGCCGTTCCATCACGCGCGTGGGTTGCCAGGCGTTGCCGGCCGCGCGGTTGGCCGCCACTTCGGCGGCGAACACCGGCTCGGCCGGCAGCACGTGGCGCTCGAGGAACTCGCGCAGGCGCTGCTGCCATTCGCGGACCTTGGGGGAATAGTCGAAATCCATCGCGTTCTCCGTTCAGCGTGCGCCGAGGCGCTGCACCTGCGCCCACGCCGCCTCGGCCAGCGGGCGCGCGCGCGAACCCGCCTCCAGCGCCTGCGCGCTGGCCGCGTTGCCCTGCAGCGCGCGCGCCAGCACGCCCTGCAGGATCGCCGCGAGACGGAACATGTTGAAAGCCAGGAAGAACTCCCAGTCCTGGGCGGCCACCGGCGCGCGCCCGGTGCGCGCGCAGTAGGCCTGCACGTAGCTCGCCTCGGAGGGAATGCCCAGCGCGGACAGGTCTTCCCCGGCCATGCCGCGGAACTGCCCCGGCCCGAGGCGCCAGGCCATGCAGTGGTAGGCGAAGTCCGCCAGCGGATGCCCCAGCGTGGACAGCTCCCAGTCCAGCACCGCCAGCACGCGCGGCTCGCTGGGATGGAAGATCAGGTTGTCCATGCGGAAATCGCCGTGCACCACGGCCACCTCGTCGCCCTCGGGAACGTGCTCGGGGAGCCACTGCATCAGGCGTTCCATCGCCTCCAGCGGCTCGGTCTGGCTGGCCCGGTATTGCTGGCTCCAGCGCTCGATCTGACGCGCCACGTAGCGCCCGGGCTTGCCGTAGTCTCCCAGGCCCACTGCGGCGGGGTCGACCCGATGCAGCGCGGCGATGGCGCGGTTCATCGCGTCGAACAACTCCCCGCGCTCGCCCGGCTGCAGCCCCGGCAGGCGAGGGTCGAAGAAGATGCGACCCGCGACGCAGTCCATGACGTAGAACATGCTGCCGATCACCGACTCGTCGCTGCACAGCAGGCGCATGCGCGGCACCGGCACCTCGCTGCCGGCCAGCGCCGACATCACGCGGTACTCGCGGTCCACCGCGTGCGCCGAGGGCAGCAGGCGGCCCGGCGGCTTGCGACGCAGCACCCAGCGCCCCTGCCCGGCGTCGCGCAGCAGGTAGGTGGGATTGGACTGTCCGCCTTCGAACAGCGAGGCGCTCAGCGGAAGGCGCAGTTCCGGCAGGTGCTCGGCGAGGTACTCGCCCAGGCGCCGGGTGTCGATGACCAGCGCCCCGCCGGGCTCGCGCATGCGCACCGAGCCGGCGGTCGCCCCGCCGCCGCGCTCGCCCGGGCTGTCGGCATCGGCGTTCATGGCTCAGCCCACCCGCACCAGTTGCTTGCCGAAGTTCTCGCCGCGCAGCAGGCCGATGAAGGCCTCGGGCGCGCGCTCCAGGCCCTCGGCCACGGTCTCGCGCCAGCGCAGCTTGCCCGCCGCGGCCAGTTCCGCCAGTTCGCGCAGCGCCTGCGGCCACAGCTCCATGTGCTCCGAGACGATGAAACCCTGCAGCTTCAGGCGATGGATCAGCACCGCGCGCAGGTTGCGCATCGGATGCGGCTCGGTGGCGTTGTAGTCCGAGATCATGCCGCACAGGGCCACGCGTCCGAAGGGCCGCATGAGCCCCAGCAGGCGGTCGAAGATCTCCCCGCCGACGTTCTCGAACAGACAATCGGCGCCGTCGGGAAGCGCGGCCCGCAGGTCCTCGCCCAGGCGACCGGCCTTGTAGTCCACGCAGGCGTCGAAACCCAGCTCGCCGAGCACGTAGCGGCACTTGGCCTCGCCGCCGGCCACGCCCACCACGCGGCAGCCCCGCGCCTTGGCGAGTTGGCCCACCACCGCGCCCACCGCGCCGGAGGCCGCCGTCACCACCACGGTCTCGCCGGCCTTGGGCTCGCAGATGCGCAGCAGCCCGTACCAGGCGGTCACCCCGGGCATGCCCAGCGCGCCCAGGTAGGCCTGCAGGGGCACGCGCGAGTCGTCCACCTTCATCAGCGCGCGCGCCGGCGCGCAGCCGTAGCGCTGCCAGCCCAGCATGCCCACCACCTTGTCGCCGGGGCGCAGATCCGGATGGCGCGACTCGACCACTTCGCCCACGGTGCCCCCGATCATCACGGCGCCCAGCGCCACCGGTTCGGCGTAGGACTTCGCGTCCGACATGCGCCCGCGCATGTACGGGTCCAGCGACAACCACAGGTTGCGCACCAGCACCTCGCCCTCTCCGGGTGTCGGCATCGGCGCCTGCTGGATCTTGAAATGACGGGCTTCGGGCCAGCCCACCGGGCGTTCGGCCAGCAGGACCTGCAGGTTGTTCGTGCTCATCGATGTCTCCGGAAGAAAGTGCCCTGGATGGACGCCCCACGCCGGCCGCATGCCGGCTCGGGGCGCGTCAGGCGTCGTGGAAGCCCGCGCCGCACGCGGCCAGGCGCGCCAGCCAGGGCGCGGGTTCCCAGAAGGCGGCGTCCGCGCCGGGCTGCGCGGCGAACTCGCGCATGCGCCGGGCCGCCATGTAGCTGCCCTGCATGTCGGCCCACAGCAGCGGGCCGCCGCGCCACGGCGGGAAGCCGTAGCCGGCCAGATACACCATGTCGATGTCGGAGGCGCGCTGCGCGACGCCCTCCTCGAGGATGCGGGCCGCCTCGTTGACCAGCGCATAGATGCAGCGTTCGACGATCTCGAGATCGGTCACGGCGCGCGCGCTCACCCCGATGTCCTTGCGGTACTGCCGGATCAGAGCGTCCACCTCGGGATCGGGCAGCGCCTCGCGGCTGCCGCTCTCGTAGCGGTACCAGCCGGCACCCGTCTTCTGTCCGAAGCGCCCCAGCTCGCACAGGCGATCGGCCAGGCGGGAGTAGCGCACCTGCGGCTTGTCGACGTAGCGGCGCTTGCGGATGGCCCAGCCGATGTCGTTGCCCGCCAGATCGCTCATGCGGAACGGACCCATGGCCATGCCCCATTCCTCCAGCGCGCGGTCGACCTGCTGCGGGGACGCGCCCTCCTCCACCAGGAAATGGGCCATGCGTCCGTAGTGCTCCAGCATGCGGTTGCCGATGAATCCGTCGCACACGCCGGACACCACCGCGGTCTTGCGGATGCCGCGGGCCAGGCGCATGACGGTGGCCAGCACCTCGGCCGAGGTGGCCTTGCCGCGCACCACCTCCAGCAGTTTCATCACGTTGGCCGGGCTGAAGAAATGCATGCCGACCACGTCCGCCGGGCGGCGCGTGAAGGCGGCGATCGCGTCCAGGTCCAGGGTCGAGGTGTTGGAGGCCAGGATGGCGCCCTCGCGCGCCACCGCGTCCAGGCGCTCGAACACCTCCCGCTTGACCTGCAGGTCCTCGAACACCGCCTCGACGATCAGATCGCAGGGCGCCAGCGCGTCGAACTCCAGGCTGGGCCGCAGCAGCGCCATGCGCTGCTCCACCTGCTGCGCGCTCAGCCGCCCGCTGCGCACCGAGCGCTCGTAATTCGCGCGCACCGTGGCCAGGCCGCGTTCCAGCGCCTCCTGCCTGGCCTCCACCAGCACCACCGGAATGCCGGCGTTGAGAAAATTCATCGCGATGCCGCCGCCCATGGTGCCGGCGCCCACCACGCCGACCAGGCGCACCGGGCGCACCGGCGTGTCCTCGGCCACGCCGCGCACGTGCGCGGCCGCGCGCTCGGCGAAGAAGGCGTGGCGCATGGCGTGCGACTCGGGCGTGGCCAGCAGCGCGAAGAACAACCAGCGCTCGAGCTCCATGCCGGCGTCGAAGTCGCCCAGGCTGGCCGCCACCGCGTCGATGGCGTGCAGGCGCGCCGGCTGGCGCGGGTACTGGCGTCGCGCCACCTCGCGGCGCGCCTCCAGCAGCTCCCCCGGGGGCTGGCTCGCATCCGCAACGTCGCGCTCGCGCAGTCGGGGCAGCGCGCCCGCATCGGCCAGGCGGCGCGCCAGCGCGCAGGCGGCGCCCGGCAGGTCGTCGTCCACCACGGCATCGAACAGGCCACCGTCGCGCAACTGCGCGGCCGGCACGGGATCTCCCGACACGATCAGGTCCAGCGCGCGCGCCAGCCCCAGGGCTCGCGGCAGGCGCTGGGTGCCGCCGCTGCCCGGAATCAGCCCGAGCTTGACCTCGGGCAACCCGACCAGCGCGTCGGCCAGCGCCACGCGGCCGTGACAGGCCAGCGAGAACTCCAGCCCCCCGCCCACGCAGGTGCCGTGGATCGCGGCCACCACGGGCTTCGGACTTCGCTCGGCCACCTGCAGCACGTCCAGCAGATGCGGAGAGGCCACCATCTGCGGCTTGCCGAACTCGCGGATGTCCGCGCCGCCGCTGAACAGCCTGCCCGCGCCGCTGACCACGATGGCCCGCACCGCCGGGTCGGCGGCGGCGGCGTCGAGCGCCTCGATGAGCAGCCTGCGCTGCTCCAGCCCGAAACCGTTGACCGGCGGGTTGTCCAGCGTGAGCATGGCGACGTCGCCGTCGACGCGCATATGGACCTGGGACATGGGGGTCTCCTGGCGGTAGGAAGGAAGGATGGGCCTCGGGACCGTGCGTTTCAGTCGTGCACGGCCTGACGCAGGCGCTCGGCCAGTTCCAGCAGGCGCGGGCGCGCCTGCTCGAGCAGGAAGGCGGGGGACAGCTGGAAAGCCGGCCCGCCGCAGTTGATGGCCATGCGCGGCATGCCGCGACCGGCGTCGACGGCCACGGCGATGGCGTTCACGTCGGGCTGCCAGTCGCCGAAGGAACAGGCGCAGCCGAGTTCCCTCGCCTCGCGCAGCGAGCGCTCGATGCCGGCATGCAGCGCGGGCCAGTGCTCGCCTTCCTGCCCGGCCAGGTCCTCCAGCACCTGCGCGCGCTCGGCCTCGGGCAATGCGGCGAGCCACGCCCGCCCCATGGCTGTGCTGCCCAGGGGAATGCGCGAGCCCACGTCGAGGCTCAGGGTCAGCGCGGAGGAGCTGCGGCAATTCTCCACGTAGATCATCGACAGGCGGTCGCGGACACCCAGCGAGACCATGGTGCCGGTGGCGTCCGCGAGTTGCTGCATCCACGGCCGCGCGAGCTGGCGCATGTCCATGCGTGCCAGCACGCTGCTGCCCAGGGCCAGCGTGGCACTGCCCAGACGGTACTTGCCGCTTGATTCATCCACGCTCAGGTAGCCCAGACGGGTCAGCGTATAGGTCAGGCGCGACACCGTGGACTTGGGCAAGGCACAGCGCCGCGCGATGTCCTGGTTGCCCAGCGCGCCGTCGCGGGAGCGAAAACAGGCCAGCACCTCCAGGCCCCGCGCCAGGGCCGTGACGAACTGGCGCTGGTCGACGCCGCCGGCCGACGCCGCGTCGCGCGCGTCTCGCGCCTGCCCTCGTCCAGGTCCCGTGCCGCCTGCATCCATGGTCCTCGCTCCCCGTGGCCGGCCGGGCCGGACCGCCTTGACAGCCCCCGGACCCGACGGAAGAATGGCCCCATTCTAGCCTCATGGAACAACGTTCCGCACAGCGGTTTTACCCACCAGGCACGACCCAGGAAGCCGCATGGACTTGGACATCCTCCCGGAGCTTGCCGAACTGCGCGGCGAACTGCGCCGAACCCTGCGCGAACTGCTCCCCGACGCATTGCGCCGCAAGGTGCTGCTGGGCCGGCGCCTGGGACGGGAGGATTACCTGGACTGGCAGCGCCTGCTGCACTCGCGGCAACTGGGCGCGGTGCACTGGCCGCGCGAATGGGGCGGCCTCGACTGGAGCCCCGCGCAGGCCGCCGTGTTCGACGAGGAGTGCGCGCGCCTGGGCGCGCCGCGCCAATTGCCCTTCGGGCTCAAGATGCTCGCGCCGGTGTTGCTGCGCTTCGGCACGCCCGAGCAGCGTGCGCGCCTGCTGCCCCCCATCGTCGAGGGACGCAGTTGGTGGTGCCAGGGCTATTCCGAACCCGGCGCCGGCTCCGACCTGGCTTCGCTGAAGACCCGCGCGCTGCGCGACGGCGAGGACTTCGTGCTGCACGGGCAGAAGACCTGGACCACGCTGGCCCAGCATGCCGACTGGATGTTCTGCCTCGCCCGCACCGACCCCGAGGCCCGTCCGCAGAGCGGCATCTCCTTCCTGCTGGTGGACATGCGCAGCCCCGGCGTGCAGGTGCGCCCGATTCGCCTGCTCGACGGCGAACACGAGGTCAACGAGGTCTGGCTGGACGGCGTGCGGGTGCCGCGCGAGAACCTGGTCGGCGAGTTGCACCAGGGCTGGACGGTGGCCAAGTACCTGCTCGGCCACGAGCGCACCAACATCGCCGGAATCGGCACCATCCAGCGCGAACTCGACCGCCTGCGCGCCCTGGCGAACGAGCCGGACGACCTGGGGCATCGGCCGGGCGCGCAGCCGCTGCTGGCGGCCGACATCGCCGAACTCGAGATCGAGCTGCTCGCGCTCGAGGCCACGCAGGCGCGCATGCTGCAGGGCGAGGGTCCGCCGGGCGCGGAGGCCTCGATGCTCAAGGTGCTCGGCAGCCGGCTGCAGCAACGGGTCAGCGAACTGTTGATCCGTGCCGCGGGAGCCCGCGCGCTGCCCTTCGAGCCCGAGGCCTTCGAGCCCTCGCCGGGCTTCGAGCCGGTGGCCGGGGAGGACTGCGCGCTGCTGGGCGCGCAGTACGCGAACTGGCGCAAGGTGTCGATCTACGGCGGGAGCAACGAGATCCAGTGCAACATCCTGGCCCGCGCGCTGGGCCTCGACGAAGGCCGTGCCTGATGACGGACACCACCGAACAACAACGCATGCTCGGCGACTCGCTGCTGCGTTTCGCGCAGCGCGAGTACGACTTCGAGCAACGCCGGCGCGTGCTGCGCGAAGGCGGTTTCGACCCCGCGCGCTGGCAGGGCCTGTGCGATCTGGGCCTCGCGGCCCTGCTGGTGCCGCAGGAACACGGCGGCCTGCAGGCGCCGCTGGCCGACGCGCTGCACGCGCTGCAACGGCTGGGGCCCGCGCTGGTGCTCGAACCGGTGCTGGGAAGCTGCGTGCTGGCCACGCGAGTGCTCGCGAGCGCCGGCGGCCCCGCCGCCGCGCGGTGGCTGCCGCGACTGGCCGAGGGCACCATCGGCAGCGTCGCCGTGTTCGAGCCGGGCAGCGACTTCGACCACGACAACCCGCGCTGCGCCGCCCGCGCCGACGCGGGCGGCTGGGTGCTCGACGGCACCAAGAGCCTGGTGCTGCAGGCCGAGCGCGCGGGCGTGCTGGTGGTCCTGGCACGCTGCGAGGACGGCGCCCCGGGCTGGTTCGCCGTGCCCGCCGATGCCGGCGGAGTCTCGCTGCGCCCCCATGCGCTGCTGGACGGCCAGCGTGCCGCCGAACTGCGCCTGCGGGAGGTCCGCGTGCCGGCCGAGGCGCGCCTGCACGGCGACGCCCGGGCCCTGGTCGCGGAGCTGCGCGACCTGTGGCTGGCGGCCGTCTGCGCGGATGCCGTCGGCGTGATGCAGGCCTCGCTGGATGCCACCGTGGCCTACCTCAACACCCGCGTGCAGTTCGGCCGCGCGCTGGCCGCGCAGCAGGTGCTGCGCCATCGCGCCGCGGAGCTCTGGATGGAACTCGAGCAGGCACGCTCCATGGTCTGGCTGGCCGCCCGCGCGCTGGACACGGAGCCGCCGCCGCGCCGCGCCTGCCTGATGGCGGCGGTCAAGGCCCGCGTCGGACGCGCCTGTCGCGAAATCTCGCAAGGCAGCGTGCAATTGCACGGCGGCATCGGACTGAGCGACGAGTTGCCCCTCAGCCACTGGTTCAAGCGCCTGTGCCTGGCCGATCTCTGGCTCGGCGACAGTCGCCGGCAGCTCACGCGCTACCGGCAGGCTCGCGCCGGCGAGCCGGCCTGACTTCCAGCCCCCGAGCCCAGGAGCCCATTCCCATGCAGGACTTCTCCGACCGCGTCGCGGTCATCACCGGCGCCGCCGGAGGCATCGGCCTCGCGCTGGCCCGCCAGGCCTTGGCCCGCGGCATGCGCCTGGTGCTCAGCGATGTCGACGCGGCGGCGCTGGATGCCGCCGGACGCTCCCTCGGCGCCGATCCCGCGCGCCTGCTCACCCACGCGGCCGACGTCAGCCGCGATGCCGAGGTCGCCGCGCTGGCGGACGCCGCCTTCGCGCGCTTCGGCGCGGTACACCTGTTGTGCAACAACGCCGGCGTCGGTTTCAGCCGACTCGCCGTCGAGCACAGCGCGGCCGACTGGGAGTGGGTGATCGGGGTCAACCTGTTCGCCGTGGCCCACGGCATCCGGCATTTCCTGCCGCGCATGCAGGCCGCGGGCGCCCGCGCGCACGTGCTCAACACGGCCTCGGCCGCGGGCCTCGTGTCCACCCCGGGCCTGGCCGCCTACAACGCCAGCAAGCAGGGCGTGGTGGCCTTGTCGGAGACCCTGCGCGCCGAACTGGCCGCGCAGCGCAGCCCCATCGGCGTGTCGGTGCTGTGCCCGGCCTGGGTTCCCACCGCGATCCACGCCAGCAGCCGCGCGCGTCCCGAACGCTTCGGCGCGACCGCGCCGGCATCCGAGGCCTCCCGACCCTACGAGCAGGGCATGGAACATGCCGTGCTGGCCGGGCGCCTGAGCGCCGACGACATCGCGCGCACCGCCTTCGAGGCGGTGGCGCGCGAGCAGTTCTACATCCTCCCGCATAGCCGCATCGGCCAGGCCGTGCAGGAACGCTTCGCCGAGATCGCGGCCGCCGCCGTGCCCACCGCGCCCTCCCGGGCGCCATCGCCATGAATGCCCTGATGTGCCATGCCTTCGGGCCGATCTCCCGGTTGCGCCTGGAATCAGCGCCCGATCCCGTGCCCGGCCCCGGCCAGGTGGTCGTGCGCGTACGCGCCTGCTCGCTGAACTTCCCCGACGCGCTGATCGTGCAGGGCCTGTACCAGGTCAAGCCTGCGCTGCCCTTCTCGCCCGGCGCCGAGTTCGCCGGCGTGGTCGAAATCGTCGGCGAGGGCGTGCGGCATCCACGCGTGGGCGACGCCGTCGTGGCCTTCGCCGGCCATGGCGGCCTGGCCGAGCGCTGCGTGGTCGACGCCGTGCGGCTTCTGCCCCTGCCGGCGGGCATGGACTTCGCGCAAGGCGCGGCCTTCCTGCTGACCTACGGTACCGCGCTGCACGCGCTGCGCGGCGTGGCCGGCGTGCGCGAGGGGCAGACCCTGCTCGTGCTGGGCGCCGCCGGCGGCGTCGGGCTGGCCGCGGTGGAAGTGGGCAAGGCGCTGGGCGCGCGCGTGCTCGCGGCGGCTTCCAGCGCCGCCCGCCTGGAGCTCGCGCAGCGCCACGGAGCCGATGCCGGCATCGACTATTCCACGCAGGACCTGCGCCGGCGCGTGCTCGAACTCACGGACGGACGCGGCGCCGACGTGGTGCTCGACCCGGTGGGCGGCAGCTACGCCGAAAGCGCCTTGCGCGCCACGGCCTGGCGCGGCAGCTACCTCGTGGTCGGCTTCGCCGCCGGCGAGATCCCGCGCCTGCCGCTCAACCTGGTGCTGCTGCAGGAACGCAGGGTGCTCGGCGTGTACTGGGGGGAGGCCCTGCAGCGCGACCCGCAGGCCCACCTGCGCGACGTGGAGCAACTGGTGACCTGGTTCTCCGAGGGGCGGCTGCGCCCGCCCGTCACCGAGCGCGTCGGGCTGGACGGCGCGCTCGACGCGCTGCAGCGCATGGCGGCGCGCCAGGTCATGGGCAAGGTGGTGGTGGAGGTATAGACCCGGAGCTCCCGACCTCGACCCGGTGCCGGATCAAGCTTCGTGCGCGTTCGCACGCGCACGTCGGCCGGGCCCGGTCTAGATTGGACGCCGCAGGGCCGCCGTTCGCGGGCCCTGCTCGCAACCCCACACCGCGGAGAATGCCATGCCCCCATCCACCAAGCCCCCTCGCGCCCCCGGCGTGTCGCCCAAGGCCCCGGCCGAGCGGCGCGCCCCCACCCGCGACACCGAAGCGCCGCGCGAGCAGGCCGCGGCGGAGGAAATCGCCGGGCGCCACGCCAACACCGGCCAGAAGGATCACAAGGCCGCGCGCACGGCACGGCGCACCGTCGACCTGAAGGCGCGCTGAACGCGCCGGCGCTTGCCGCCCGCGCCTGGCTCGCGCGGGCGCGGCCCGCCCCCTTCCCCCTGCCCCGCTGCCGGATGCGCTATCCGACGCGCAGCGCGGCCCTGTCGACGTATCGACTACCCAGGTCTTTGCCCGCGTGCGCACAATCGCCGCACGCGGGCCGTCCAGGCTTGCGCCGCCCGGCCCCCCTTGCCCCCCAGTCCGCCCCTGTCGCCGGCCCCAGCCGCAGTTCCGACGATGTCCGACGATGCCCCAAGCACCGGTGCTCCCCTCATGGTGGCGCTTCCCGCTGGCACTGATGCTGCTGGAGGTCGTCGTCTACCTGTCGCAGGACATGTACCTGCCCGCGCTGCCGGAGGTGCAGCGTGCCTACGGGATCAGCCAGTCCTCGGCCCAGATGAGCGTCGCCGTCTGGTCCGTCGGCGCCGCCGTGGTGCAACTGGCCACCGGCCCCGTGTCGGACCGCCTGGGCCGGCGCGGCGTGCTGCTGGCCGGCGTGGTGGGCTTCGTGATCTCCAGCGTGGCCTGCGCGCTGATGGCGAGCTACGGCTGGTTCCTGGCCGCGCGCGTCGCGCAGGGGTGCGCCGGCATCTGGGCCATCAGCGTGGGCTACGCGGGCATCCATGAATTGTTCGAGGCGCGTACGGCCATTCGCATCCAGGCCTGGATGAACAGCGTCACGGTGCTCGCGCCGGCACTGGGTCCGGCGCTCGGCGCCGGCCTCATGCTGATCGCGCCCTGGCAAGGCATGTTCGTGCTGCTCGCCGCCGGGGGCGCCGGCCTGGTCGCGCTGATGGCGCGCTGGATGCCCGAGACGGTCGACCGCACGCGCAGCCGTGCCTTGTCCGCGCGGGGGCTCGGCGCCAGCTACGCCGCGCTGCTGGGCAACCAGCCCATGATGTGCCTGCTGGGCGTGTGGTGCCTGGTGTTCACGGTCATGGCGTCCTGGGCGGTCAGCGGGCCGTTCATGCTGCGCGGTGCGGACGGCGGCAGCAGCGGCTTCGTGTGGGCGCAGATCTACGCCTGCGCGGCCTACATCGTCGGCACCCGGCTGGTGGACCCGATGCTGGCCATGTATCCCCGGCCCCTGGTGCTGGCACGCTCGCTCGACCTGTGCCTGTGGGGCATCGGCGCGACCCTGGTCGCGGCGCTGCTGCGCCTGCCGGCGCCGGTGGTCGTGGCGGTGTACGGCGTGTTCATGGTGGGCGCCGGACTGCTGCTGGCCCCGCTGTTCCGGGCGGTGCTGGAACGCGCGCACCAGGACATGGGCATGCGCGTGGCATGGGTATCCAGCGCGATCAGCGTCACCGGGGCGCTGGCCTGCGCGCTGGCGGCATGGTTCGAGGTGGCGCAGTTGCGCGCCTTCGGCCTGTTCGGGCTGCTGGCCGTGCTGGCCGCACGCGTGCTGGCGCACAGTCGTCGAGGGCTGGCGCCGGCCTGAAGGGGCCAGCGCGCGCGCCCGCGCGCTCAGTCGCCGTCGAGGCGGCGCACCCTGGCCTGTTCGATCAGCGCGGGCAGGCGCTCGGCCTCGAAGATCTCGGTGCCCGGCTGCGCCGCGGTCGCGCTGCCGCAGGCCAGCCCCAGACGCAGGGCCCGCTCCGGCTCGTCGCCACGCGCCAGCGCCGCGATCAGGCCGGCCAGCATCGAGTCGCCCGCGCCCACCGTCGAGCGCACCTTGACCGACGGCGCCAGGCCGCGCCAGACGCCGTCGGCGGCGGCCAGCAGCGCGCCCTGCGCGCCCAGCGACACGCACACGTGCCGCACCCCCTGGCGCACCAGCGCGCGGGCCTCGCGCCGCACGTCCTCGATGCGCGGCAGCGCGCGCCCGAGAAGTTGCTCCAGCTCCCACCGGTTGGGCTTGATCAGCCAGGGCCGCTCGCGCACCGCCAGCGCCAGCGCCTCGCCCTGCATGTCCAGCACCACGCGGCCGCCACGCGCTTGCAGGTCGCGGGTCAGCCGCGCGTACAGGCCCGGCTCGGTGCCCGGCGGCACCGAGCCGGTCAGGGCGACGATGCCGTCGGCCCCGAGCTCGCGCACCAGCCCCAGCAACTCGCGCAGCGCCGCTTCCGGCAGTGGCGGGCCGTTGCCGATCACCTCGTACTGGGCCGGCGGTCGAGCCTGCTGCACGGTGGCGTTGATGCGCGTCTCGCCGTCGATGCGCACCGCGTGCACATGGCGCACCTGGCGCCGCAACAGGCGTTCGACGAGTTCCCCGGTCTCGCCCGCCACCGCCAGGCAGGCGTGCGCCGGCAAGCCCAGGCGCTCCAGTGCGCGCGCCACGTTGATGCCGTTGCCGCCGGGATCCACGCGGTAGTGCGAGGCATGCAGCTTGCGGTCGTCCAGCAGGCGATCGACCTCGTAGGAAACGTCCAGGCCGGGCTGCAGGGTCAGGGTGACCAGCGCCACCCCCGCGCCGGCCATCAGCGGGCGCGCCGCGCGCCGCGGCTTCGCAGGGGCGGCGCGGCATGCCTGGCACCGGGGGTCGGAGGCGGCGCGGGGGGCGGCGAGGAGTCCTTCTCGGCGCCGCGGCGCTGCCGCGCGCGTCGCGCCGGCGCCGCGTAGGCCTGCCGGATGGCCGCCATTTCCACCAACTGCGCACCGACCCGGAAATTCACCGTGTCCTCGGGCACCAGGCCCTGCTCGTCCGGCTCGCCCGCGGGAACCCCCGTCAGCAATTCGATGGCCTGGTCCACGTCGCGCACCGGCCAGACGTGGAAGCGCCCCTGCTCGCAGGCCTGCACCACGTCCTCGCGCAGCATCAGGTGCTTCACGTTGGACTGCGGAATCAGCACGCCCTGCTCGCCGCTCAGCCCGCGCGCCGCGCAGATGTCGAAAAAGCCCTCGATCTTCTCGTTCACGCCCCCGATGGCCTGCGCCTCGCCGAACTGGTTCACCGAGCCCGTGATGGCCAGCGACTGGCGCACCGGCAGGTCGGCCAGGTCCGACAGCAAGGCGCACAACTCGGCCATCGACGCGCTGTCTCCTTCCACCGGCCCGTAGGACTGCTCGAACACCAGGCTGGCCGACAGCGCCAGCGGCACCGCGCGCGCGTAGCGCGCGCCGAGGAAGGCCGACAGGATCATCACCCCCTTGGAGTGGATCGCGCCGCCGAGCTCGGTCTCGCGCTCGATGTCGACCACGCCGGCCTCGCCGACGCGCGCGGTGGCGCTGATGCGCACCGGATGGGCGAAGGCGAAGTCGTCCATCGAGATCACCACCAGTCCGTTGACCTGGCCGACGCGCTCGCCCTGCACCGCGATGAGCAGGTTGTCGCGCAGGATCTGCTCCTGCAAGCGCCCGCGCAGCCGATCCACCCGGTGCTCGCGCGCGCGCAGCGCCGCGTCCACGTCGCCGCGGCCCACCTGTTCGCGAGACGCCGCGGCCGCCATGTGCTCCGACTCCTGCAACACCTCGGCCAGCAGGCGTCGGCTGGCGCTCAGGCGCTGGCCGTCGCCGGCCAGGCGCGACGCATGCTCGATCAGGCGCGCGACCGCGCCACGGTCGAAAGGCCGCAAGCCCGCGCGGCGCGCCAGCGTGGCGACGAAGTCCGCGTAGCTGCGCACCCCCTCGACGTCGCGCGGCATCTCGGTATCGAAGTCGGCCGCCACGCGGAACAGGTCGGCGAACTCCGGATCGGCTTCCTTGAGCAGGTAGTACAGACGCGGCTCGCCGACCAGGACCACCTTGAGCGCCAGGGGCATGGGCTGCGGCTCCAGCGCGATCGCGCCGACCAGTCCCCAGGCCTGACCCGGCGACTCGATGCGCAGTTCGCCGCCGCGCAACGCCCGCTTGAGACTCTCCCAGACGAAGGGCTGGCTCAGCACCTTCAACGCGTCGAGCACCAGGTAGCCGCCATTGGCCCGGTGCAGCGCGCCGGCCTTGATCAGCGTGAAATGGGTCACCAGGGTGCCGAACTGCGCCACCTGGTCGATGCGCCCGATCAGGTTGGGCAGCGTGGGGTTGTCCTCGAACACCACCGGCGCCGAACCGTCGGCGGCGTGGGTCACCAGCGGGTTGACCTTCCAGCGCGCCGCAGAGGCGCGCGAGCCGAGCATCGCGCCTGCCAGGCCGGCCAGGCCGCCCTCGGGGCGCGCCTCCTCGCGCAGTTCCTCGCCCACGTCGAGCACGTCGCGCATGACCTCGTCCAGGAAACCCAGCACGTCCTTCAGGTCCGCGTAGCGTTCCTTCAACTCGTCGATCAGATGCCCGGCCGCCAGGCCCAGGGTCTCGCGTCCGGCCTCGCGCAGTTGCGCCTGCACTTCGCGCCGCCAGCGCGGCAACTGCTGCATCAACTGACCCAGGCGCTGGCCGTAGCCTTCGATCAGGCCCGCGATGCGCTTTTGCTCATCTTCAGGCAGTTTCGCGAATTCGGCCGGGCTCATCGCCGCGTCGCCCTTGAGCGGCGTGAACACGAAACCCTGCGGCGTGCGCATCAGCGCCACGCCGTGCTCGGAGGCCTCGCTGCCCAGTTGGCGCAGCGCCTCCTCCTCGCGTTCCTTGTAGGCGCCCTGGATGGCCTCCATGCGCGTCTGGTACTGCTCGCTCTCGAAGGCCGCGGGAATGGCACGCGCCAGCTCGGCGACGAAGTGGTCCATGTCCTGGCCCAGCTGCGCGCCGCGCCCGGCCGGCACGCGCAACAGGCGCGGCTTGCCCGGGTCGGAAAATCGATTCACAAGGCACCAGTCGTCCGGCGCGCCGCGCCGTGCGGCGTGGCTCGCCAGCATGCGTTCCAGCACGCAGTGGCGGCCGAAGCCGACCGGGCCCAGCACGAACAGGTTGTAGCCCGGCTTGTCCATGGCCAGCGCAAGCTCGATGGACTCGACCGCGCGCTGCTGGCCCACGACCTCGGTCAGCGCCGGCAGATCCGCCGTGGTCTGAAAATCCAGCGCCGATTCGTCGCAGCGCGCGGCGAGCAGCGAGGCGGGCAACGCACCGGGGGGTGCGGCGGAAGGTGCGGCGGTGGAGGGCATCGAGGCGACTCCGTGTTGTTCGTTGCGCGGCGCCGGCAGCGTCGCGGGCAATGCTGCGCGAGAACTCAGGCGCGATCGGCCTCGGGCGGCGAGTCCTGGCGCTCGAGCACCTCGAACACCCTGGCCGCGGCGCCGTGCAGTTCGAATTCTCCGGGCACGGCGCGCGACGCCTGCGCGTCGCGCCACGCGCAGGCCTGCAGGACCTCGGCCTCCGAGGCGCCCAGCGCCAGGATCTCAAGCACCGCGCGGTCGTCGAGCGGACCCACGATAGCACGGATCGCCGATGCCGTGGCCGGACTTTGCGAGCGGGAGGATGCAGTCATCGGCGATATCTCCAAGGGGGCGTTGCCGGCGCGTTCCAGGTGCTCCGACGTGGCGCTTGACCATGAACCGATGATGCCGTGCGCGGGCCGACGCGCCCTTGACCCGCATCAAGCGCGCGGGCGCGCGCCGCCAGGGCCGGGACACGGGGGTCGGCGGCGCTACAGTGGCAGCGTATGTCCCGTTCGCCCCCCAGGAGCCCGCGATGGAACCTCGCCCACTGGCCTTGATCGTCGGCGCCGGAGACGGCCTGAGCGCCGCGCTGGCACGCGTGTTCACCCACGACGGCGGCATGCGGGTGGCACTGGCCTCGCGCCGCCCGGAGCGCCTGGAGGAACTGGCGCGCGGCCTCGGCGGCCTGGCCCTGCATTGCGATGCGACCCGCCCCGGCGACGTCGAGGCCTTGTTCTCGTTGCTGGACCGGGAGCACGCGGGCGGCCCCGAGGTGGTGGTGTACAACGCCGCCGCGCGGCTGCGCGGCGCGATCACCGACCTCGACCCGGCGCAGGTGCTGCAGATCCTGCAGGTCAACGCGCACGGCGCCATGCTGGTGGCGCAACAGGCGGCACGCCGCATGCTGGCGCGCGGCAACGGCACCCTGCTGTTCACCGGGGCCTCCGCCAGCGTCAAGGGCTTCGCCGGCTCCAGCGCCTTCGCGATGGGCAAGTTCGCCTTGCGCGGACTGGCGCAGGCGCTGGCACGCGAACTGGCGCCCCAGGGCGTACACGTGGCGCACGTGGTCATCGACGGCGGCATCGCGCACCCCGAGCGGGCGCCGGCCGCGCAACCGGACGGGCAGCTCGACCCGGCGGCCATCGCGCGCAACTATTGGCATCTGGTGTGTCAGGAACGCAGCGCGTGGAGCTGGGAGATCGAACTGCGCCCCTGGGTGGAGCGTTTCTAAGCATCCGGATACGCATGGATTGCGACACAATCCGGATTTTCCCCATGCCTCGGACCCGGAGCCCCCGTTAGGGTTTGCACCACGCTTCGGCCCGGGGGTCGAAGCCCGCTCCTTCCCGCGACTGCCGGACGCCGCATGCCCCAGACCTTTCGCAAGACCGACAACGGACGCCAGGCCCTGAGCACCCGCCAGCCCCCGCTGAGCCGGCCCGTGCGCAACCTGCTTCTGCTCATCGACGGCCAGCGCAGCGATGAAGCGCTGCTGTCCATGCTCAGTTCCCCCGATCTCGGGCCGGGCGCCTTCGCGCAACTGCTCGAGCTGGGTCTGATCGAAGCGGTCACCGACGGCGCACCTTCCGGCGCACCCTCCGGCGCGGGCCCCGGCGACGCGGCCCCCCCACCTGCCGACGCCGGCCCGGCCGCGACGCGGACCCCGCCGCCTCCCGACGAGCCCGAACAGGCGCAGCCGGCCGAAGCCCCCGGCGCCGCGCAAGGAAGGCGTCCCTCCGCCTTCGCGCGCCTGAGCCAGGGCATGCGGTCCATGCTGCAGGCCCAGCAGGAATCCCCCCGCGAGGTCTCGGCCGGCCTGGCCGAGGTCATCAAGTGCGCGGCGGTGGGAGACGCCGAATTCTTCGCCTGGCTGGAAAGCCAGCTCGATGCCCTGCGCGCGCGCGAATCCAACGCGGTGGCGCACGCGGTGCAGCGCTTCCCCGAGTTGCGCGCGCAGATCGAATCCCAGGACCGCAAGCTCCAGCGCGCGCCCTCGCCGCTGAGCTTCGGCACCCGTCTGGGCGGGGTGATCGAATCCCTCGTGGGCTACGGACAGTACCTGCACGGCGAGACGGTCGGGCTGGGCATGTGGCTGAGCACCGCGCTGGGGGAAGACCTCGGGGTGCAAAGCCCCGCCAGCGCCGCGCGACTGCGCGACGTGCTGGTACGCGCCGGCCTGCCCACGCGCCTGCCGCGGGTCGCCGCGGCGCGTTGGCTGGAATTGCTGCCGGTGGACCGCGACGGTCCGCAAGGCATGCTCGAGCTCGTGCTGCTGGAGGAGGTCGGTCGCCCCCAGGTGCGCCGCGTGCCTCCCAGCGCGGTGCTCGAGGCGCTGGACAAGGCCGGAGCGCTCAGCAGCGGCTGAGCGCCCACGCCGATCCGATCCCGCGGGCGCATGCGCGCGAACCGGGCGCGCCCGCCCGAACCCCCTGCACGAACCTCATGACATCCTCCGCACCCCATTCCGCCCAGACCCCCGAACCGCGCCAGCACTTCGCCAGCGACAACCTCGCCGGCATCTGCCCGCAGGCGCTGCAGTCCCTGCTCGACGCCAATGCCTGCGGCCACCAGCCCGGCTACGGCAACGACGTGTGGACCCAGCGCTCCACCGACATGCTGCGCGAGCTGTTCCAGACGGACTGCGACGTGTACTACGTGTTCAACGGCACGGCCGCCAACTCGCTGGCGCTGGCGTCGATGTGCCAGAGCTACCACAGCGTGGTGTGTTCCCCGGTGGCCCACATCGAGACCGACGAATGCGGCGGGCCCGAGTTCTTCTCCAACGGCTCCAAGCTGCTGGTGGGAGAGAACGAGAGTCCGTCGGCGCGCCTGGGCAAGCTGACCCCCGACGCCATCGAGTACCTGGTCACCCGGCGCAACGACATCCACTATCCCAAGCCCAAGGTCGTCTCTCTCACCCAGGCCACCGAACTCGGCACCGTCTACAGCGTGGAGGAAGTGCGCGCGATCGCCGCCATCGCCAAGCGCCGCCAGCTCAAGGTGCACATGGACGGCGCGCGCTTCGCCAACGCCGTGGCCACGCTGGACGTGCATCCCTCGGAAATCACCTGGCGCGCCGGCGTCGACGTGCTGTGCTTCGGCGGCACCAAGAACGGCCTGCCGGTGGGCGAGGCGGTGGTGTTCTTCGACCCCGAACTCTCGCGGGACTTCGCGTGGCGGGTCAAGCAGGCCGGCCAGCTGGCCTCGAAGATGCGCTTCATCTCCGCGCCCTGGGTGGGCATGCTGGAGAACGATACCTGGCTGCACAACGCGCGCCATGCCAACGCGATGGCCCTGCGCCTGTTCGAGGCCATCCGCGCGCTGCCCGGCGTGCAGGTGATGCATCCGCCGCAGGCCAACGCGGTCTTCGCGCAACTGCCGCGCCGCGTGATCGACACCATGCACGCGCGCGGCTGGCAGTTCTACGAGTTCATCGCCGGCGGCGGCTGCCGCCTGATGTGCGCCTGGGACACCACGCCGCAGACCGTGGACGCCTTCGCGGCCGATCTCGCGGCCGCCTGCGAGCAGCCCGCCTGAGCCGCGGCCCCGGCGGCGCCGGGACAATTCCACGCTGCAAGCAGGCCCATGCCCGATGCCCGTGTCGGGCGGCCTAGGATGTAGGAACCGAAGGCCCGGGTCGCGGGCCCGGAGCACACCATGGCCGTCTCGGTATTCGACCTTTTCCGCATCGGCATCGGCCCCTCCAGTTCGCACACGGTGGGCCCGATGCGCGCCGCGCGCAGCTTCGCCTGCGCCCTCGATGAGCAGGGGCTGCTCGATCGCACCGCCCGCGTGAGCTGCGGGCTGTACGGCTCCCTGTCGGCCACAGGACGGGGGCATGGCAGCGACCGCGCGGTGCTGCTGGGCTGGATGGGCGAAACCCCCGACGGCGTCGACCCGGACCGCATCCCGGGGCTGTTGCGAGCGCTGCAGGAGTCTGGTTCCCTGGCGCTGCTGGGGCGCCACCAGGTCGCCTTCGATCCCGGGCGCGACCTCGTGCTCGAGCGCGGCCGCGGCGTGTCCCTGCATCCGAACGGAATGCGCTTTTGCGCCTACGACGCGGCCGGCGCGCTGCTGTCGCAGCAGGACATGTACTCCGTCGGCGGCGGCTTCGTCGTGGATGCCACGACCCTGGCCGCCGGCGCCGGTGCCGGCGCGGTGCCGGGGCCTGCGCTGCCGCTGAGCTTTCACAGCGGGGCCGAACTGCTGCAGCATTGCGCCCGGCTGCGTTGCTCCATCGGCGACGTGATGCGCCTGAACGAACGCGCATGGCGCAACGACGATGCCATCGATTCGGGCCTGCTGCGCATCTGGCAGGCCATGCGCGACTGCGCCGCGCGCGGCTGCCGTGCCGACGAGGGCGAGCTCCCCGGGGGCTTCCGCGTACGCCTGCGCGCTCCCGCGCTGTGGCGTTCGCTGAGCCAGCAGGGAGCACCGGGGCGCGACGATCCGCTGCGCGCGCTCGACTGGGTGAACCTGTGGGCGCTGGCGGTCAACGAGCAGAACGCCGGCGGCGGGCGCGTGGTCACCGCGCCCACCAACGGCGCCGCCGGCATCGTGCCGGCGGTGCTGCACTACTACGTCGAACTGTGCCCCGGCGCCGACGAAGCGGGCGTGGTCGAGTTCCTGCTCACCGCCGGTGCCATCGGCCTTCTGTACAAGGAGAACGCGTCGATCTCCGGCGCCGAGGTGGGCTGCCAGGGAGAGGTCGGCGTGGCATGCAGCATGGCCGCGGCCGGGCTGTGCGCGGTGCTCGGCGGCACCCCCTCGCAGGTGGAGAACGCGGCCGAGATCGGCATGGAGCACCACCTGGGCCTGACCTGCGACCCGGTGGGCGGTCTGGTGCAGGTGCCCTGCATCGAGCGCAACGCGATGGGCGCGGTGCAGGCCATCAACTCCGCGCGCATGGCGCTGCGCGGCAGCGGCCACCACCTGGTCTCGCTCGACCAGGTGATCAAGACCATGCGCGAGACCGGGGCCGACATGCGCAGCAAGTACAAGGAAACCTCGCGCGGCGGGCTGGCGGTCAACATCATCGAGTGCTGATGCGCTGACTCGTGGCGCGGCGGAGCCGAGCGCTTATGCTGTGCGCCGGCACCGGCTTGGTGCCGCCTCCCGCGACACGCATCCGATGCCCAACCGTTTCGATGTCCTCGTGCTCGGCGCCGGCATGGTCGGCGTCAGCGTGGCCCTGCACCTGCAGCAGCGCGGACGCGCGGTGGCGCTGGTCGACCGCCGCGAGCCCGGCGGCGAGACCTCGATGGGCAACGCCGGGCTGATCCAGCGCGAAGGCGCCATTCCCTACGCCTTCCCGCGCGACCCCGCAACCCTGCTGCGTTACGCGCGCAACACCGCCCCCGAGCTGCGCTATCACCCGCGAGATCTGCCCGCGCTGCTGCCCTTCCTGTGGCGCTACTGGCGCAACTCCGCGCCGGCCCGGCACATGGCCATCGCGCGGCGCTACGCGCCGCTGATCCGGCATTGCCTCGACGAACACCTCGCGCTGGCCGCGCAGGCGGGCGCCCAGGATCTGCTGCGCCCGGCCGGCTGGATGCGCATCTACCGCAGCCCCGCCAAATGGCAGGCCGAGGTACGCGCGGCCGAGGCCTGCCGGCGCGAGTTCGACGTGCCCTTCGAGGCCCTGGACGCCGCCGCGCTGCGGCGCGCGGAGCCGAGCCTGAGCCCGCGGCTGGCCGGAGCCGTGCGCTACCTGCAGCCGGTTCCCTGCGCCGACCCGCAAGGACTGGTGCAGGCCTATGCCGGGCTGTTCCAGCGCCTGGGCGGCACGCTGCTGCGCGGCGACGCCGCCAGCCTGCGCGAGGCCTGGCGCGTGGGCACCGACGACGGCGAGATCCAGGCCGCGCAGGCCGTGATCGCGCTCGGGCCCTGGGCCCAGCCGCTGACCCGGCGCCTGGGCCTGCGCCTGCCGCTGGCCGTCAAGCGCGGCTACCACATGCACTATGCGCCGCGCGACGCCAGCCCTCTGGGCCAGCCCGTGCTGGATGCCGAGGTGGGCTACCTGCTGGCGCCCATGCGGCGCGGCATCCGCCTGACCACCGGCGCCGAGCTCGCGCACCTGGACGCGCCGCCCACGCCGCGCCAGCTCGACGCCGTGGAGCCGCGGGCGCGCGAACTGCTCGATTTCGGCGAACGCCTGGACCCCGTGGCGTGGATGGGCCAGCGCCCCTGCACGCCCGACATGATGCCCCTGATCGGCCCCGCGCCGGGCGTGCAGGGCCTGTGGCTGGCCCACGGCCATGCCCACCACGGTTTCACCCTGGGCCCGGTCACCGGCCGCTTGCTGGCCGAGATGATGTGCGGCCAGCAACCCCTGCTCGACCCCGCGCCCTTCGCGCCGGCGCGCTTCGGCTGACGCCACGACTCGGCGCCCTTCGCGCTGGCGTGTCGACCCCGCCGGCCGGGATTCAAACGCAGCGCAGCGGTCAGCAAGAAATCCCCGGCGGTGCTCCAATGTTGCATTGCAGCGCGGAACCGTCCGCGCGCCTCTTCAAGGACAACGAGCACATGGACCTGCTGCAACTCAGCCAGTGGCGCTATGCCACCAAGAAAATGGACCCGGCCAGGAGCGTTCCCGCCGAGGTCGTCGCGCGCATCTGCGAGACCGCCCGGCTCGCGCCGAGCTCCAGCGGACTTCAGCCCTACGAGATCCTGCTGATCAGCGATCCCGAACTGCGCCGACGCATCCGCGCCGCGGCCAACGACCAGAGCCAGATCACCGACGGCTCGCACCTGCTGGTATTCGCCGCCTGGGACACCTACACCCCGGAGCGCATCAACCAGGTGTTCGACCAGACCAACGTCGACCGTGGCGTGACCATCCCCGGCTGGGAGGACTATCGCCAGCGCCTGCTCGCCTCCTATCCGCAGCGCAGCGCCGAGGTGAACTTCGAGCATGCCGCGCGCCAGGCCTACATCGGCCTGGGCTTCGCCCTGCTGGCGGCCGCCAACGAAGGCGTCGACAGCACGCCGATGGAAGGCTTCGACCCCGCCGCGGTGGACGAGATCCTGGGCCTGCGCGCCAAGGGGCTGCGCAGCGTGCTGCTGCTGCCGCTGGGCTACCGCGACGCCGAGGGCGACTGGCTGGTCAAGCTCAACAAGTCGCGCCGCCCGATGCGCGAATTCGTCACCGAAGTCGCCTGAGACCGCCGGCGGCTCAGGATCCCTCGAGGATCCAGCGTGCCGCCTTTTCCGCGATCATCAGGGTCGGGCTGTTGGTGTTGCCGCTGGTGATCAGCGGCATCACCCCGGCATCCACCACGCGCAGCCCGCGCACCCCGATCACCCGCAGGTGCGGATCGACCACCGCCTGCGGGTCGTCCTCCCGCCCCATGCGGGTGGTTCCCACCGGGTGGAAGATGGTGCTGGCGATGTCGCCGGCGGCGCGCGCCAGCTGTTCGTCGCTGTCGTACTGCGGCCCCGGCTTGAGTTCGCGCGGGTGGTAGGGGGCCAGCGCCGGCTGCTGCACGATGCGCCGTGTCACCCGCAACGAGTCGGCCGCCACCTTGCGATCCTCCTCGGTGCTCAGGTAGTTCGGGTCGATGGCCGGCGCGTCGCGGTGATCCGCGCTGCGGATGCGCACGCTGCCGCGGCTGGTCGGATTGAGATTGCACACGCTGGCCGTGAAGGCCGGGAAGGCGTCCAGCGGCTGCCCGAAGGCCGGCAGCGACAAGGGCTGCACGTGGTACTGGATGTTCGGGTACGGGCGCAGCGGGTCACTGCGCGTGAAGGCTCCCAGCTGCGACGGAGCCATGCTCATCGGACCGCTGCGGGTCAGCGCGTACTGCAGCGCGATACGAGCCTTGCCCCACAGGCTCGAAGCCAGCGTGTTCAGGGTCGGCGCTCCGTCGATGCCGTAGACCGAGCGGATCTGCAGGTGGTCCTGCAGGTTGGCGCCGACACCCGGAGCGTCGCGCAGCACCTCGATGCCGTGACTGTGCAGCAGATCGCCCGGGCCGATGCCCGAGAGCTGCAGCAACTGCACCGAGCCGATCGAGCCGGCGCTCAGGATCAGCTCGCGCGCGGCGCGCAACTGCAGCCTCTCGCCGTCGCGCACCACGGTGCAGCCCTCGCAACGCAGTCCGCCTTCCTGGTCGCGCACGATGCGCAGTCGCTCCACCTGCGCATGGGTCCAGACCTGCAGGTTGGCGCGCTGGCGCACCGGCCGCAGGAAGGCCTTCGAGGCGTTCCAGCGCCAGCCGCGGCGCTGGTTGACCTCGAAATACCCCACGCCTTCGTTGTCGCCGCGGTTGAAATCCTCGCTGGCCGGCACGCCCGCCTCGCGCGCGGCCCGCGCGAAGGCTTCCAGGATGTCCCAGCGCAGGCGCTGGCGTTCCACCCGCCATTCCCCGCCGCCGCCGTGCCAGCGCGCGCTCTCGCGCAGCGCCGGCGCCGCCGCGCCGGCCTCGCCGGCCACGAAGCCCGCCGCCGCGCCGACGGCCGCCGGCAGTGCCGCCGGCATGGCCGCGGGCAGCGCCTGGCGCCGCCCGCGCGCATCCAGGCTGTGGTGGCTTTCGTGGGCCATGAAATCCGGCAGCGACGCCTCCCAGCTCCAGGCGCTCTCGCCGGTGATCCGCGCCCAGGCGTCGTAATCGCGCGCCTGGCCGCGCATATAGATCATGCCGTTGATGCTCGAGCACCCACCCAGCGTGCGCCCGCGCGGATACAGCAACTGGCGCCCGTTCAGTCCCTCGCAGGGCTCGGTCCGATAGCGCCAGTCGGTCCGCGGATTATCGATGCAGTACAGGTAGCCCACCGGAATATGGATCCAGTGGTAGTTGTCGCGCCCGCCCGCTTCCAGCAGCAGCACCCGATTCCTCGGGTCCGCACTCAACCGGTTCGCCAGCAACGACCCCGCCGTCCCCGCCCCGACCACCACGTAGTCGAACTCCACCTCACCCGCCATGACCCACCTCCCGCCCCCTCAAAGGGCAAGTTCCACCGCAGCCGCCCCACGCCCCGCCCCGCAGCCACTCTCACCCCGCCTGACGCCGCAAGTTCCTGCACCCCGCCCCGCTGCCAGCCCCACCCGCCTGACGCAGCCAGTTCCTGCACTTCGCAGCACTGCCGAGAGCACACCCGCCGCAGGGCCGCCCCAAGGCGGGGTGCGTCCCCCTTGGGGGGACGGAGCTGGGCTCGCGCCCGGCGACGAAGGGGGCAACCCCACCCCGCCTGACGCCGCAAGTTCCCGCACCCCGCCCCGCTGCCAGCCCCACCCGCCTGACGCAGCCAGTTCCTGCACTTCGCAGCACTGCCGAGAGCACCCCCGCCGCAGGGCCGCCCCAAGGCGGGGTGCGTCCCCCTCGGGGGGACGGAGCCGGGCTCGCGCCCGGCGACGAAGGGGGCACCTCACCCCGCATTCGGCATCGCGAACTCCGCCCCCTTGGCGATGGAATCCGGCCAGCGCTGCATCACGCTCTTCTGGCGCGTGTAGAACCGCACCCCTTCCTCGCCGTAGGCATGCATGTCGCCGAACAGGCTGCGCTTCCAGCCCCCGAAGCCATGCCAGGACATGGGAACCGGAATCGGCACGTTCACCCCCACCATGCCCACCTGCACGCGGCGCGCGAACTCGCGCGCCACGCCGCCGTCGCTGGTGTAGAGCGACACCCCGTTGCCGAACTCGTGGTCGTTGATCAGTTGCAGCGCCTGCTCGAAGCTGTCCACGCGCACGCAGGCCAGCACCGGCCCGAAGATCTCCTCGCGATACAGCGCCATGTCGGGGCGCACGTGGTCGAACACCGTCGCCCCCAGGAAAAAGCCCGCCTCGTGCCCGGCCGCCCGGAAACCCCGCCCGTCGACCACCAGGCTGGCCCCGGCCGCCGCGCCGGCGTCGATGGCGCCCAGGATGCGCTGGCGCGCCGCCGCGGTGACGATGGGCCCCATCTCGCTGGCCGCGTCGGTCCCCGGGCCGATGCGCAGCGCCCGCGCGCGCTCGATCAGCTGCGGCATCACCCGGTCCGCCGCCGAGCCCACCAGCACCGCCACCGAGATCGCCATGCAGCGCTCGCCCGCGGAGCCGAAGGCCGCGCCGATCAGCGCGTCCACGGCCTTGTCCACGTCGGCATCGGGCATCACCACCAGGTGGTTCTTCGCCCCGCCCAGCGCCTGCACCCGCTTGCCGTGGCGCGCGCCGGTCTCGTAGATGGACTGCGCCACCGGGGTCGAGCCCACGAAGGACAGCGCCTGCACGTCGGGGTGGTGCAGCAGCGCGTCCACCGCCTCCTTGTCGCCCTGCACCACGTTGAACACGCCGTCCGGGAAGCCGGCCTCGCGCATCAGCTCGGCCGTCATCAGCGACGGCGACGGGTCCAGCGGGCTGGGCTTGAGCACGAAGGTGTTGCCCGCGGCCAGCGCCACCGGGTACATCCACGCCGGCACCATGACCGGGAAATTGAACGGCGTCACGCCCGCCACCACGCCCAGCGGCTGGCGCATGGTCCAGTTGTCGATGCCGCCGGCCACCTGTTCGGTGTAGTCGCCCTTGAGCAGTTGCGGGATGCCGCAGGCGAACTCGATGATCTCGATGCCGCGCTCGACCTCGCCCACCGCGTCCGACAGCACCTTGCCGTGTTCCCGGGTGATGGCGGCGGCCAGGTCCCGCTTGTGCTCGTTGAACAGCGCCAGCAGCCGGTTCATCAAGCGCGCGCGGCGCAACGGCGGCGTGGCCGCCCAGGCCGGGAAGGCGGCGCGCGCGGCGGCCACCGCGGCGTCCACGTCGGCCGCGCTCGACAGCACCACCTCCGCGCAGGCCTGGCCCAGCGCCGGGTTGGTCACCGGCTGGCGGCGCGTCGAACTCGTCGGCACCAGCTTGCCGCCGACGTGGTTGCCCACCAGCGGCAGATCGCCGGCCTGGGTGCTGGAGGCGGCTTCGGCAACGCCGGGTTCGCGGGCTTTGTTCATGGTCGGGGGCTCCTTGTCGGCTTCGAGGGGGTGTACTCGCTCAAGCCTAGTGCGCGCTGCGCCGGACTTCCAATGAGGATGCTTCCCGAGTGTTATAAGCTGCGCTGATAATGCTCCCCCGAGCGTCAGCGCTTCGAGTGCCTCCGATGAGCCGTTCCATCGACCCCCGCCTGCTGCAGGCCTTCGTCGCGGTCGCGCGCGAGGGGAATGTCTCGCGCGCCGCCGAGCGGCTGCACCGCAGCCAGCCGGCGGTCAGCCTGCAATTGCGTGAACTCGGCGAACGCCTGGGGGTGGAATTGTTCCAGCGCACCGCCAGCGGCATGCTGCTGACCCGCGAGGGCGCCTCGCTGCTCAGCCACGCCGAGCGCGCGCTGGAGGGCCTGGCCGAGTTCGAGCAGGCCGCCCAGCGGGTCAAGGGCGCGGTGCGTGGCCCACTGCGCATCGGCACCATCCTCGACCCCGAGTTCACCCGTCTGGGTGCCTTCCTGCGCGAACTCGTGGCGCTCGCCCCCGAGCTCGAACCCGAGCTGCAGCACGGGGTCAGCGGCGAGGTGCTGGAACGCCTGCAGGCCAAGACCATCGACGTCGGCTACTACCTCGGCGACCCCAACGCGGCCGCCGTCGGCGCCACGCGCCGCCCGCCCGGACCCTTCCACGACGAAGTGCTGGCGCGTTTCGCCTACCGCGTGATCGCGCCCGCCGGCTGGGGCCCGCAGGTGCAGGGGCGCGGCTGGGCCGACCTGGTGCGCCTGCCCTGGGTGCTGACGCCGCCGGCCTCGGTGCATTCGCGCCTGCTGCAGGCGGCGCTCGAACCCCTGGGCCTGCAGCAGAACCGCGTGGCCCTGGTCGACCAGGAGGCCTCCATGCTGGCGCTGGTGCGCTCCGGCGTGGGGCTTTCGCTGGCGCGCGACGCCGTGGCCATGCGCGAGAGCCAGCGCGAGGGCCTGGTCATCGCCGACCGCGTGGAACTGCCCTGCGACCTGCGCTTCGTCTGCCTGGAGGCGCAACGCGAGCGCGCCGCGGTGGACCTAGCCTGGCAGGCCATCCGCCGCGCCTGGCGCCGGCCGGCCGGCGCCTGAGCGCAGCGGGCGCGCCGGCAGCCGGCCGCGCGGGGCAGGCGCCGTTACAGGCGCTCCACGATGGTCACGTTGGCCATGCCCCCGCCCTCGCACATGGTCTGCAGGCCGTAGCGCGAGCCGCGCCGGTGCAGCGCATGCACCAGGGTGCTCATCAGTCGCGCCCCGGACGCCCCCCAGCGGATGCCCGAGGGCGATCGCGCCGCCGTGCACGTTCAGGCGCATCGGGTCGGCGTCGAGTTCGCGCGCCCAGGCCAGCGGCACCGGCGCGAAGGCCTCGTTGACCTCGTAGAGATCGATGTCGCGCAGCGCCATGCCGCTGCGCGCCAGGGCGCGACGCGTGGCATCCAGCGGCGCCAGCAGCATCACCACCGGGTCGCCGCCCAGCACGCTCATGTGGTGAATGCGCGCCAGCGGCTCGGCCCCGAGCGCGCGCAAGCCCTGCTCGTTGGCCACCAGCACCGCGGCCGCGCCGTCGCAGATCTGGCTGGCGTTTCCGGCGGTGATCACCCCGTGCTCGCGCAAGGTCTTCAGGCCCGCCAGCGCCTGCGCGCTGGCGTCCGCGCGCACGCCCTCGTCGTGCGTGTGCGGCGGGCCATCGGTGCCGTCCGCCGTGCGCGCCGGAAGCGGCAGGATCTCCGCGTCGAACGCGCCGTCGGCCGCCGCCTTGGCCGCGCGCAAGTGGCTTTGCAGCGCGTAGGCATCGAGCTGCTCGCGCGTGAAGCCGAAGCTGCGCGCAATGGCCTCGGCGCCATGGAACTGGCTGAACTCGTCCACCCCATAGCGTTGCCGGATGCGCGGGCTCAGGTAGCTGCCCAGGCCCTCGCGCTGGGGCAGGCTGTGGGGCAGGCCCATGGGAACCCGGCTCATGCTCTCCACGCCGGCGGCCACCACCACGTCCATGGCGCCCGACATCACCGCCTGCGCGGCGAAGTGGATGGCCTGCTGCGAGGAGCCGCATTGCCGGTCCACCGTGGTGCCGGGCACCGTCTCGGGCAGGCTGGAGGCCAGCACCACGTTGCGCCCCACGTTGGTCGACTGCTCGCCCGCCTGGGACACGCAGCCGACGATCACGTCGTCGATGCACCCCGGATCGGCGCCGCTGCGCTCGATCAGCGCATCCACCACGCTGGCGGCCAGGTCGACCGGATGCCAGCCCGCCAGACGCCCGCCGCGCCGCCCTCCGGCGGTGCGCAGGGCACGAACGATGTAGGCCTGCGGCATCTCAGCGGCCCTCGAAGCGCGCCGGACGCTTTTCCAGGAAGGCGGCCACCCCCTGCCCGAAATCCTGCGTGCGCGTGCCTTCCAGGAAGGCCTGGCGCTCGCGCTCCAGCTGCCCGCCCAGCCCATGCTCGAAGGACTGGCGCATCAATCGCTTGAGCCGCCCGTAGGCCAGCGTCGGCCCCTCGGCCAGTTGCCGCGCCAGGCCCATCGCCTGCTCGCGCAACTCGGCCGCCGGCACCACGCGGTTGACCACGCCCCATTCCAGCGCCCGCGCCGCGTCCAGGCGATCGCCCAGCAGCGCGATCTGCAGCGCCCGGCGCAGCCCCACCATGCGCGGCAGCGCCCACGACGCGTTCACGTCGCAACTGGCGCCGATCTGCGCGTAGGCCAGTGCGAACACCGCGTCGTCGGCGGCCAGCGCCAGGTCCGCGGCCAGCGCCAGGCTCCAGCTACCCCCCGCCACCACACCCTGCAGCGCGACCACCACCGGCGCGTCCAGCGCGACCAGGCGCTGCACCGACTCGTGCAGGGCATCGATCAGCTCGCCGGCCACCGCGCTGGCGTCGCCCTCGGCCATCGCGCGCAGGTCGCCCCCCACCCCGAAACTTCGCCCGGCCCCGCACAGCAGCACCGCGCGCACCGAAGCGTCGCCGGAGAGTTCGCGGCAGGCGGCCAGGAAGGCCCGCGCGGTGGGCAGGTCCACCACGTTCAGCGCCTGCGGGCGCTGCAGTTCCAGCACCGCCACGGCGCCATCGCGCTGCAGACGTACCGGGGAGGATGACAGGTCGGAGCTCATCGGCGTTCCAGGAGTTCGCGTTCCGCGATTGCAATATGTCCCAGCGTACGGGACGCGGCACCGCAACCGCAAGCTGCCGTCCCACGCGCGGGAACCCGCGGGGCCGACGCACACGCGGGCGCGATGCGCACTACGATTCTCCCCAGCCCGGCCCGCGCCCCCGCGCCGGCCTTCCCCACCCTCCGAGACTCACGATGAAATACCTGCACACGATGGTCCGCGTGGCCGATCTGGACGTCTCCCTCGCCTTCTACCGCGACGCGCTGGGCCTGCGCGAACTGCGCCGCATGGAAAGCCAGCAGGGCCGCTTCACCCTGGTCTACCTGGCCGCCCCCGGCGACGACGACGCCCAGGTCGAGCTGACCTACAACTGGGACCCCGAAACCTACACCGGCGGACGCAATTTCGGCCACATCGCCTACGAGGTGGACGACATCTACAAGACCTGCGAGCACCTGCAGTCCCACGGCGTGACCATCCTGCGCCCCCCGCGCGACGGCCGCATGGCCTTCGTGCGCTCGCCCGACCAGATCTCCATCGAACTGCTGCAAAAGGGCGCCGCGCTGGCCCCGGCCAAGCCCTGGACCGACATGCCCAACGTGGGCAGCTGGTGATTCGCATCGCGCAGCGCCCTTCCCCGCCGCTCCATGCTGCGTGAAGCCCTGCGCCGCCGCGTGCGCATCGTCGCCGGCGGCGACGGCCGCGCGCCGGTGCAATACCTGCAGCCGGCCGGCGACCCCGGCCTGTTCGGGCCCGATTCGCAGACCTGGCGGGTACACGCCGACTTTCCCTCGATGATGGTCGGGGGCATCGGCGCGCTCATGCTGCAGGCGCTGCACCCGCTGGCCCTGGCCGGCGTGTGGGACCACTCCAGCTTTCGCCAGGACCTGCGCGGGCGCCTGGCCCGCACCGCGCGCTTCATCGCCGAGACCAGCTACGGCGGCACCGCGACCGCCGAGCAGGCGCTGGCGCGGGTGCGCGCCATCCACGCCCAGGTGCGAGGCCGCCACCCGGACGGCCGCGAATACCGCGCCGACGATCCGCGCCTGCTGTACTGGGTGCACCTGAGCGAGACCTGGAGTTTCCTGCACGCCCACCGCGTGTTCGTCGACCCCGGCATGCCACCCGCGCGCAGCGACCTCTACTTCGACGAAATGGCCCGCATCCCCATCGCGCTGGGCTGCGTGGAACAGGGGCTGCCCAACGCGCGCATCGCCCGCAGCGAAGCCCAGGCCGCCGAGGACCTGCTCGCCTACCGGGAGGAGCTGAAATTCTCCGAACGCTCGCGCTTCGTGCTCGACCTGCTGCGCCACATGCCCGCCGCCGACGCGCCCGGCGGACTGCAGCAGCTGTTCGTGCAGGCCGCGCTGCACGAACTGCCCTCCTGGGCCTACCCGATGATGCAGCTTCCCGCGCCCTCGCCGCTGCGCCGCGAGGCGCTGCGCGCCAGCATCCGCCTGCTCGCCCAGCCGCTGCGCTGGGCGCTGAAGGACGGCGTGGCCGCGCACGCGCGACGCCGCATGGGGCGCGCCTGAAGCGCGCCGCCGCGCGAACCGGATCTGGCGGCCGCGGCTCCAACGGCGCCATGGAAAGCGCTGGGGGCGGGGACAAGACTCCGAGTGCTGAGCGCCCTCAGAATAGATAGCGGTCGATGAACACCACTCCGAGCGCCGCGGCACTGAACATGATGAGCGAATAGATGGCACGCCCGAGGCAACGATCCAGACGGTTCGTATGGGCATAGATCGCATCGCAATCGGCGAATAGGTCACCTACCGGGCTGCTGCGCCTGCGCCGGATATGGGCACGGGGCAGCGTCATGGCTGCCGCGACGCTGAAGGCCTGTCCCCATGGATAGACGTACATGCCCAGTCGCGACTGCGTGTGTGGGTTCCTGCTCAACTTGCGCACCGTGACAAGCGCGAACACACCACAGAGCAAGAAGCTCAGCAGACACCCCACCATGGACAGGATAAACAGCACCGTCATGAAGGGAAGTCGGATCATGACAGGGCATTCTGGAATGCCAGAACCTGGTCATACTGCTGACGTGTAAAGTCCTCGGCCGCCTGACCCGCCAAGATCGCTCCTGCCGCGACGGCGCCCGCGACGGCCAAGCCGGCAACGATCAGGACCCAACCCGCCGGGGTCAGCATCGCGACTGCGCTGAGGACTTCACCCGCTGCGGCAGCTCCCAAGCCCCCCGTAATCGCCGATCCACCGAATCCGGCCGCCTCGATTGCCGCCTGCCGGTGCCAATCCCCACCGGCATCGCGTACCGCGTCGACGTTTTGCGCCCGCCTGCCCAGGTCGACAACCAGGAGCCCGCGGCCCAGGTACCTGGCACAGGTCCCCAGCTTGGCGAGCATCCAGGCTTGCGTGGGTGTGCGCACGTCCAGGCGCGAGATCTTCGGACTGTGGCGCACCCGGTCCGGCACCACGACGCCGCCGGATACCAGCATCCTGGAGCGCGGGAACCAGTTTCCGGTCAGTTGCGCGAGTTCCTGCCGGAACATCTGGTTGAGCTCGGCCCCGGTGCGCCGCAGGGTGTCGCGCAGCGAGGCCCGGGGCAGGCTTTTCGGCGCTCCGTCGCGCGTGGCATGGTGGTAAGCGTCGATGGCGCTCTGGTGGCGCTCCATCGCCTTGAGGAACCGCTCCATGCGGCCCCGATATACATCGGCTCCGGCACCGAGAGTGGCCCTTCCCATCGATTCGTAGCGCTGGAAATCGGAGGTGAGCTCGGCCAGCGCCACGGTGTTCGCGCTGCCGAAGTCCTGGCACATGTCGCACAGCAGTTTGCCGTGCGGCTCCAGCATGCCGCAGTAGTCCCGTTCGTCGCTACCGTAATCGGAGCCGAGAAGATAGGGAACCTTGGGAGACAGCGAGCGCGGCTCGCGGCCGTAGCGGTCGCGCAGGCTGCCTTCGGGCACGTCGTGCCAGCGCGTGAGGGATTGCAGGTCAGAACCGTGGGGGCACATCAGGAGCGTGGGCATGGCAGCTGCTTGCGTTGCGCGGCGCGGTCCGCCGACGACGCATGCAGCGTAGGCGGGCTGTATTTCCCGCATTCCCCTTGCACAGCAATGGCCAGCGACGCGTGGGGGTGCCTGCTCGCGCTCCGGGCTTGCCGAAGCAACACGCCAAGCGCGACCAGCAAGCTGCCGTCGGCCAGAACCAGCAGGGTGGCCAGGCTCCGCCAGGGATCCCACTGCGCACAGCCCACCCAGGCGACGCTTCCGACCAGCACGGCGAAACCCGCGACCATGACGCCACGCCGCCCGATGCGCGCAGGGTGTCGATGCCCCGATGGCGTCACACCCTCTTGTGCCCGCGGACGGCCGGCCAGGAGGCTCGGCCACGCCTGGGCCGCCAGGCGTCGCCGCGATTTCCTGCGCGCGCCGGCCGATTCGGCCAGGCCGCGCACCCGGTGCAACAGGGCCAGGGCAAGCGCGGTGGCCGCTCCCGCCAAGCACTGCCAGGGCGTCCACTCGCCGAGCCAGGCCAGCAGCCCGCAGCCGGCCGCCGCGAGCGACAACCCCAGCACCGTGGCGAAGCGCCGCAGGATCCCGACGCACCAGCCGATCCCCGCGCTCAGTCGGCACCACCAACGCCAGCGCTGCACCCTTTCGACGAGACCGCCGAAGGGCCGAAGAAACGCTACGTAGCCCAAGGGGCCGGCCAGGATCCTGACGAAGGTGCCGACCGCCCGGTGCGACACGCCGACCCGGCGCAGCAACATGGAGACCAGAACCACGACCAGGCCCACAAGCGCGTAGGGAACAAGCAATGACAACCAGGAGGTCCGGGCGCCGGCGCGCCTGCGCATGCTGCGCCTCGTGCGTCGGCTGGATGGCTTGGATGGCAAGGTCGGCTCCCGCGGCGGGCCCATGCGGCCGCGCCGCGACTCGAGCCCCTTCGAATGGAAGGACGAGAAGGGCATGCCGAACCCGTGCCGTCTCAGCCTACGCGAGCGCGGATTCCCGCATTTCCCGTGCGCCGCAAGGGTAGGCAGCGCGTGGGGATATCGTGCTCAGCCTCTGCGCCAGGCGCCGAAGGCCGGCGTGGCCACGTGACCGCGCACGGGATTCGGCGCGACTCCTAGCCAGCACAAGCCTACACTCTGGCCAGAGTGGGAGATCTGGCGTATGCAAGTCAACATTCTCGAATCCAAGAATCGCCTGTCCGAACTCGTGCGGCGCGCCGCTCAGGGTGAGGAGATCGTGATCGCCACGCGGGGGTACCGACGGTCAGGCTGGTGCCGGTGAACCCGCCCGAGCAGCCTCGGCGCGACGTGCTGGCGTGGCTGCGCAAGCATTCCGTTCCCCACCATGCGCGCCGCGGTGCCGAGCAAATCGACGCTGGAATCCAGCAAGAGCACGACGCGTGGGACTGATCTTCATCGACTCCTGCCTGGTGATCTACGCCTTCGAGGATCACCCGCTGCACGGCGAAGCCGATCGGCAAGCGTTCGCGCACGAAAACCCGGAAGACCTTGCCATCTCCCCACTGGTGATGCTCGAGTGCCTGGTAGCGCCCATTCGCGACGGCAACCTGGCTCTCCAACAGCACTACGAGCATGGCCTGCGGCAGTTCGAAATCCTGAACATGCCCGAGGAGGTCTACCGATCAGCCGCGCAGCTACGCGGGCGATTCGGACTCAAGACTCCGGACGCGCTGCATCTTGCCACGGCGATCATGCATGGGTGTCGCGCCTTTTGGACGGCCGATGAGCGCTTGCGGCGTGCCGCCGGATCTTTTGCGTTGAACGTGCTCGCCGCCTGAGCAGGCCAGCCGGCGTTGCGCGGCGCACACCTGTCCTAGTGCGGCGCCGGTGAAGGGCGGCGCCTTCAACCGGTGCTCAGCGAGCGGCCCAGCCGGGTCTCGACGGCGTCGATCTTGGAGGCCATGCGGCTTTGGTCACCGCGTCGGTAGTCCATCTTGAGGTTCATGGTGATCCGCGGGCAGTCGCGTTCGAGTTCGTCGAAGCAGGCCTTGACCACGCCGAACACGCGATCCCAGTCGCCTTCCAGGATGGTGCCCATGGGCGTGAGCTGATAGGTCACGCCGCTGCGGTCGATGACGTCGAGGATGCGCGCGACGAAGGGGCTGACGCTCTCGCCCTTGCCGCCGGGGGCCATCGCGAATTCCAGCAGAACCATTTCGGCTATCTCCAGGCTTGCCGCGCACCAGCGCGCGGTCCGGGCCATGCTAGCGTCGCCAGGCCGGGCCCGCAGGGCGCGCGATCATGCCCCCAACCCCGGTCGCGGTCGGTGCTTGCGCGGGCCCGGTCCCGCGCAAGCACGGCGAGGCTCAGGGCTGGATCTGCACGTAGCCCTGCTGCTGCAGCTCGATCAGGCGGGCCACGGCGCCGCCGTTGACCAGCACGCCGGGCAGCAGGTCGGCGTTGCCCCAGTGGTGGGCCATCATGGACACGCGGCATTCCTCGATCTGCACGCCCTGCTTGCGCAGCCCGGCGATGATAGGCGCGTAGGGGTTGCCGGTCTTGACGTGGCGGGCCGCGTCGTAGGCCTTGTCGTTGAGCACCATGTAGGCGCCGGCGCCGTGGAACACGCCGATGATCTTGCCGGTGATGTGGTCCTTGGCGTAGCGCATCGCCAGCAGGTGCATGTAGTTCATGCCCACGGGCAGGTCGCCGACGAAGGCGCGGTGATCCATGTTGAACACCACGTCGGCGTGTTTGAGGGGTACGGGAATGTCGACGTGGATGGGGTCGGCCGCGGCGGGCGCCGGGGCGGCCATGGCCTGGGCGCTCAGCGCGAGGGCGGCACAACCCAGCAGCAGCTGCATGGTCTTGCGAAACGGAGGATTCATCGCTTGGTTCCTGGTGGAGGCGATCGCCGAGGCGAGCGCGGATGTCGGCGCGGCACGATGCGTGCCGCGCCGCATGCCCGGTGGGCATGTGCTGCGGGGCCCGGCGCGCGTCAGAAGCTGACGATGGCGTACAGGTCCAGTTCGTTGCCCATGGCGGCCGCGGTGCTCTGCGCGAGCAGGCGCGCGGGGCTGTTGGCCGGGCCGATGGCCTCGGGATGGGTGATGTCCACGCGGCGCGAGAAGTAGTCCAGCACCACGCGGCTCAGCGGCGAGAAGTGGTACTGCACGCCGACCCCGAGGTTCTTGAAGCTGCGCTCCTGCGCGGGGATGTTGGGCAGGCGGTCGTAGTAGTCGTAGCGCGCGTCGAGCTCGATGTTGCGCGTGACGAACAGGCCGCCGCTGAGGTAGTAGCCGTGCGCGGTGTTGTCGCTGCCGGGGTAGACGATGGTGTCGACCTGCGCGGGCAGCAGGCCCGGCGCCGCCACGAAGGGCGACGGCGCGGCGATGTCCCCGCTGCCTTGCATGGTCTCGAACTTGAGGCTGCGCCCGCCCGGGACCATGTAGCCCTGGCGCAGCGTGACGCCCAGGCCGCTGCGGCGCAGGGTGCTGGCGCTGCCGTTGAGTTGCGGGCGTGCCTGCTGGTACCAGACGAAGCCGGTGAGGTCGTTGCGGAAGGCGCCGCGGCCGCCGCCGAACAGCCACGAGGCCTGCGCACGGCCGGCCACGATGGGGCCGTTGGCGGTGTCGGCCTCGAACTGCTTGCCGTACTCGCCGAGCATCAGGCCGTAGGCCAGTTCCAGCGCGGGCCGCGGGCGGAACCAGTCGGTCGCCTCGACGCCGGGGTAGCGAAAGCCGTTGTTGGTCGACATCGACGCCCCGGGAATCAGGTAGCCGCCGGCGCCGGCGCTCGCGTAATGCTGGCTGCGGGCGTAGAAGCTCGGCTGCATCAGCTGCCCGATGACGGTCGGGAACAGGGCGATGAAGCTGTAGGCGGGGTAGCCGTCCATCGCGGCCTCGGGCCCCGGTGCGCGCAGGATGCCCGCCTCCACGCGCACGCCGGGCACGTAGCCGCTGAGCAGCACGTGGCCGTCGATCAGCTTGGGCGAATAGCCGTTGGCGTCGTGGGTATAACCGTTGTCGCCGAATTCACCGGCGACGTAGTAGTCGACGTGCGGGTTCAGGCGCCCGCCCACCACCAGCTGGGCGCGCTGGATGGCGAGCTCGCTGCTGTGCTCGAAACCCGGGCCGACGAGGTTGCTGCGGGGCACCTGGCCGTTGCGTGCGGTGCCGGCCTGCTTGGCCGTGTAGTCGGGCTCGATCCAGCCGCTGACATGGGCCCTGCCCCAGCCCGGCGGCGATACCCCCTGGATCTCGAACCAGTTGGCGGCGTGCGCCCCGGCACACCACAGCAGGCCGCCCGCGGCCAGCAGCGCGCCGCGGGCGCGCCTGTTCCCTTGCTTGCTCATGTCCCCTCTCCCCTTCTTGTCGCATTCGGCTCGTCGGCCGGTGGGCCGATGCCCAGTAGGGCATCGACATGGCGGCGTCGTCTCGAGCGACGCTCGCGCATCCTTCATACATGTACATGTATGAATATTGGGGATGGATGATTTTTCAGATCGGGGACGGTGTCAACGTGAATGAATCGATACGTCTTAGCGGATTTTTTTCTTGATCGTGGTTGTTGATGACTATTTTCTGGTAAACCCTGTGCGGGAAATCACGGCTGGGTCATCCACAGCGGTTGCCAGCCGACCAGGCCGGGGCCGACGTGCAGGCCGCTGGTGGCGGCGACCTGGAAGCCGATCTTGCCGTTGGGTGTCTGCTCGGCGCTTCCGTACACGATGGCCGAGCCGTTGCCGTTTTGCGAGATCACCGGTGAGAAGGCGATGCCCAGGCCGACCACGGGGTTGGAGGTCAGCGCGTTGTGATTGGCGTCGTAGAAGGTTCCCTTGGGGAACAGGCCCGAGGCGAGCAGGAAGAAGTCGTCCTTCGCGACCGGCGTTCCGCAGCTTGCCTGCGGCGAGACCGTGACCGGCACGACCAGGGTGCCGGCCTGGACGCGCGAAGCGTCGGTGATGGTGCCGCCGGCGTCGACCCAGTACGGCGCGGTGGTCGAGCTCACGCCGGGATCGGTGGTGGTGGTGGCCATGGCCGTGCCCGACAGGTACCCCGAGCCGGAGGTCGAGGACCACCACCAGGGCGTCCAGCCGGTGGTGCTCGTGGAGATGGCTCCTCCGGTGAACTTGAACACGCTCACCTGGTGGTCGCTGGTGCCCCACACGTAGATGCCGGTGGAGGTCTCGGCCTCGCCGATGAAGCGCAGCGGGCCGGCGGTGGACGCGTTCGGCACCGTGGCGATCAGCGAGGGCGCGCTGAGCTTGCTGGCGGTGCTGCCGCTGGTCAGGTCGACCGACCAGATGTTGCCCGCCGTGTCGCCGACCAGCAGCTGGCCCGCATCGGAGTTGAGATAGCTCGTGGAGGACGGCGTGAAGCCGAGCTTGACCTTGCTGGTGCTGCCGTCGTACAGGCGCATCACGTTCAGATACGAGGTGGAGCCCAGGGTGGTGAAGTAGTAGGCGTAGGCGACGTCGTTGGCGTCCCACCAGATCACCGGCGCCTGCGGAGCGCTCTGCGGCGCCGAGCTGTACCCGGCCTGGGCATCGAACCAGACGCTGGAGATGCTGGGCGTGCAGGCGCTGGTCGACGAGCTGCAACTGCTGAGCTTGAGGTCGTAATGCAAGGCTCCGCCCTCCCCGGTGCCGACCACGTAGGTGGCCCAGTTGCCGCCGGCGTCGGCGCTGTCCACGGCGGTAAGACCGCCGACCATGGTCTGCGCGTTCTGGAAGTTGGCGTAGTTCTGCAGCTGCGGCAGCAGCACCGAGGGCATCCAGGCCCACTGCAGGGTGCCGTTGCTGGAAGGACTTCCCGCGGAGATGGCGTAGAGGAATCCGTCGTTGGTGGTGAACAGCTCGAGCTGGGCGCGGCTGGAATTGGTCTGCGCGAAGCTGCGATAGCTCGTGCTGGCGAGAAAGTTCGGGTTGTTCGGGCGGCTGAGAATCAGCGGCGTGGCCGAAGGAGACGTGATGGTGCCCAGGAAACTGCCGCTGACCCGCCCGGCGAGATAGGCGCCGTTGTTGTAGGAGGGGTCGATGGTGTAGTTGATGATGTCCTGCGCGCTCGGACTGCTGGGGTTGCCGAAGGCGCTCGCCGGCTGATTGGCCAGCAGGGACACGCCGGTGCCGCTGCCCTGGTCGGTGAACAGGTCCGTGCGGCGCTGGGCCGCCGTCATCTGCAGGGTCCACGCCGGGCTGATCGAGACGTTGCCGTTGGCGTCCAGGCTGAAGGCCTGGAAAAACCCCTGTTCGCTGCCTGGGTTGTTGTTGGTCGAGAGCAGGTAGGCCAGCGCGCCGCTGTACACGTAAGGCGGCGACGCCGGAGCCGCGGCGACCTTGTTGCCGAAGATCGTGGCGGCGATCCCGCTCAGCGCGCTGGTGAACTGCTGCACGTTGTTGGCCGGGTAGACCTTGCTGGTGCCGCCGGCGATGGCCATGGCGTTGAGGGCGTAGGACGCAGCCGGGTTGACCGTCTTGTCGACGCCGGCGCCCAGGCCGATGACGTAGGTCTTGATCCCCGCCTTGGCCAGCTTCTGGATCGCGGTGACCGCGTCCACCAGTGCCGCGTCGTTGGTGTTGGCGATGTCGAGCGCGCCCTTGGTCTGGCCGCCGGGCAGGTAGCCGGAGTCGTCGTTGATGCCGTACTGGGCATCCGGGCCGATGCCGTAGAAGGACGCGTTGACGCCGTAGCCGTGTCCGGCCTTGCTGCCCAGCGGCGGCCAGGCGTTGCCCTCGAGGTCGCTGGTGGGCAGGCCGTCGGTGACCAGGATCACGTATTGCCCCGCGCAGGAGGCGGTGAGGCCCTGGAGCAGGCTGCCGGCGCCCTGCACCAGCCCGGCCAGAGCGGACTGGCCGGCCGAGGCCTTGATCTCGGGGGTGTTGGGATTGTTGGTCTCGGCGGCCAACGCGGTCTGGAACAGGGCCAGGTTGGATGCGTACGCCGTCTGGAAGGCGGAGCTGCCGGGGGTCAGCGTGTCCAGGTTCGTGGTCATTTGCACCACGGTGGATCCCGTGGTCGAACTCTGGCCGGCGCTGTAGCCGAAGCCTCGCTGCGCGTACATGACCTGCGGCGAATAGGGAACGTAGCCGGCGTTGGTCGGCCCTGTCATGTAGGTATTGCCGTCGGTGTAGGAGTTGTAGCCCACGCTGACCGCGCCGACCTTATAGTCGGACAGGGAGAAATAGGTGTAGGGCGTCTTGGTGGCCGTGATCGCCCCGAGGTACGTCCTGAATTTGTACGCCGCATAGGCGCCGCCATAGTCCAGCGATAGCGGGTCGGTCCCACTGCCGGCGTACAGCACGTCGTTGATGTCGGGATCGTCGCTGGACGCCGCGATCTGCATGTACTGGTCGCCGGCGAGCTCGCCGCTGGGCAGGGCCTGCGTCTGGTCGATGCCGGAGCAGTAGGTGGCGACGTTCGACGATGCGCTCGTGTAGTTGAAGCAGGGGTTGAGCACCCAGCGCGTGGCGGCGGGGTCGGCGTTGGCGTTGGCCGGGTTGTCGACGAAGTTCTGGTAGTCGGTATAGGTGGTGAAGCCGTTGGTCGGCAGGGTGCTGCGGAACTTGAAACCGTCCGACCCCGACATGTAGTACACCCAGGTCGACCAGTACGAGGGCGGCTGCGGGGTCTTGTAGGTCTCCAGCGCGAAGTCCATGCTCGGCAGGTACTGGTTGACCACGGTATAGATGCCGGCCTTGGCGACGTTGAGCCGGCTCGCGCTGTTGTCCACCAGGGTGCCGTTGCTCGTCTTCACCGTGTAGGGCGCGGAAGCGGAGCCGGCGGGCGCCGAGGCCGGCGGCACGAAGCCCGAGGGGATGACGTAGTTCTGCGGCGAACTCGTGTTGTACAGGCTGCTCAGGGACTTGGACAGCAGGCCCGAGCCGGTCATGATGGCGCCGCTGAGGTCGCCGTCCATGGACTGGGAATTGCCGATGGCGATGACGATCTGCGGGCGGCTGGGCGTGGTGGCGGCCGTCGCGACGGGCATCGACCACGGGGAAAGCAGCATCGACAGGCTGGCGCCGCCGAGCACCAGGCCGCGCAGGGTCTTGTTCATGGTTCGCAGGGTTTGCATGTCCGGATCTCCCGCCTGGTGCGCGCGTCCGCTAGGACTGGATGCAGGCGCGGTACACCGCCTGGGTGGTCGCGGAGCCGGCCGCGGGGTTCGCGCTGGCGGTGGCCTGCACCCACACGTTGTAGAAAACCGCCGTGTACCCGGGGTTGCACAGGGTGTTGTCGACCACCCCGGTGGGCGTGACCAGTTGCAGCACCTGGAAGGTCTGGCGCCCGGTTCCGTTGGCCAGCGTGACGGTGGTGGCCTGGCAGAGATGGTTCTGCTGGCATCCGCTCCAGAAGGAGGCCGACGCGGGCTGCACGTTCTGCGTGTTGCCCACGTACCAGGCCGGGGGCGAGGCCTGGTATTCGAGCAGTCCGCCGGTGCCGATGGTCTGCGCCAGGGTGCTGCGCAGCGCGGCCATCTGCTGGTTGGCGGCGTCGCGCGCCTGCGCGCGCCACAGGTACGAACCCGAGAAGGTGTCGTTCTGCAGCGTGCGCCCGAAAATCGCCAGCAGCGCGATGGGCAGGATGATCAGGAACAGCGCGATCACCACCAGCAGCGCGGCGCCACCCTGGTTTCGTGCGGATCTCATGACTGGTTCCATGCGACGTTGCGCAGATACACGATCTGCGTGAACACCTGGTACTGCCAGGCGTTGCCGGCGGGGGGCGTGTAGGTCTCGTCCAGCACGCTCAGGCTGGCCGGGTTGTTGGTGCGCGCGCCGGTGTTGGGCTTGCGCACGACGTAGGCCACCTCGACCGCACCGACCTGGCCCTGCTGGTTGGCGCTGGCGATGCTCGACCAGGGCACGAAGGATTGCAGCTGGTTGTTGACCACCGGCGCGTACAGCGCGTGCAGCAGCACGACGTTGCTGGCCACCGGAGCGTCGCTGACCACGCTGCCCAGCGCGTTGACCACGGTGCGCCACAGGTCCGGGGTGGTGGGGGAGTTCGGGTCCGGGCGGATGCTGTAGCTGACCTGCAGCGGACCGGCGGCACCCGAGACCTGCCCGAAGTCCTGCACATAGGCCTGCGCCAGATCGGCCGTGGTGAGCGCGGGGCTGATGGCCGGGTTGGCCAGCGTGGACACCCCGGTGAAACCGTTGGGCGGGTTGATCACCGTGCCGTTGCCGGAGTTGTGCACGATCTGGTTGGCCGAGCCGCCGGTGCCGGTGATCTGGAAGCGGATGCAGATGTTGCGCGCGGGCAGCACCACGATGTCGACGTCGCCGACCTGGAACACGGAGTTGTTGGAGACGAACAGCGCGGCGTTGCTGAGGGTGCCGTTGGTGGCCTTGACCACGCGCACGCTGCCCGGAGTGGCGGCGCCGCCCTGGCCGAAGTTGGCGGCGTAGAACATGGTGATGGCGTCGGTGCCGGCGCCGCCGGGGTTGGCGTAGTTGAAGGTGGTCGAGGTGCTCTTGGTTCCGGGCACGTAGCCGCCGGTGGTCTGCACCACGCCGGATACCGGCCACTGGTTGATCACCTGGGCGCTGTTCAGGTTGCTGTTGTAGGTCAGCAGGCGCGCGCAGCGGCCCTGGCCGGAGGGACCGTTCATCATGAAGCCGGCGCGCGACAGGTCGTCGGACAACAGGGTCATGGCGACGCGCGACTGGTCCTGCAGCTTGGCCGAGTCGCTGGCGCGCAGGCCGTTGGACTCCAGGCTGCCGAAGGACACGAACACCAGCAGCCCCAGCAGCGTGGCCACCGCCAGCGCGACCAGGAGTTCGACCAGCGTGAAGCCGCGCGTGCGCTGCGCCGGGGACTTGGGTGCTTTCATCTCAGAATCCGTCCTGCAGCAGGTAGGTGTGCTGCACGCTGCCGCCGAAGGCCGAACGCACCGTGATGACCGCGCTGAGCTGACACGGTGCGGCGGGATTGCAGGTGCCCGCGCTGCTGCTGCCGGCGGGAATGGTGCTCACCGAGACGGCCATCAGATCGGGGTACTGACTGACCTGGGACTTCCACCAGTCCACCACCGGCGTGAGCGCGGCGTTGCTCGCCGAGGGGTTCTGCGCCGCCAGCTGCATGCCGTTGAGCGGGCTGAGCACCTGGGGATTGCCCTCGACCACCGCCAGCAGGCTTTGCGCGGTGGTGGTGGCGGCGAAGGTGCGCGAGGCTTGCGCATTGGCCACGTAGGCCTGGTTGATCAGCAGCACCAGGCCGCTGGCGGCGGCCAGGAACAACAACATGGCCACCAGCACTTCCAGCAGGGTCAGTCCGAGTTGGCCGCGGCGCGCCGTCGAAGGGCCGCGCCGCCTGGTCGCGCAAGGCAGGTTCATGATTGACTCGTGGTGACCACGCCTCCGCTGCTCAGCTGGACCTGCCAGTTGACGCCGCCGCCGCTGACCGTGGCGGTGGGCTTGCTGGTGCTGGGCAGCGCGCTGCAGCTCAGCTTGCCCTGCGCGTCCGTGGTGCACAGCGAGACGCTGCCGTCGCCGAGAAAGGACACGGTCTGGCCCAGCGGTTGGCAGCTCACGCCGCTGGAGCCGCCCGCCGGCGCGCTGAGCAACTGCGCGCCCGCGGTGGTGGACACGGTGTAGCCGCAACCGCTGGGGGTGAAGGTGACCAGGGTGGAGGTGCTCAGCGCGTACTGGCGCGCGTAGCGCAGCGCGTCGGCGAGCTTGTCCGCGGTGGACCTGGCGCTGGCCGCGGCCACCTGGGGCTGCAGGTTGGGCAGGGCCACGGCGAGCAGGACCGCCGCCACGGCGACGACCACCAGCAGCTCGATGAGCGTGAAACCCTGGATCCCCTCGGCGTGTCGCGCGTGCATCGCCCTGTCCGTTCCCGGCCCTCGACGCGGGCCGCCATGCACACATCCTGCCGAAGCGCCCTTCAGGCGAGCAAGGGCTTTCCGGCGAAAGGTAGCTGCCGGGCGACGAGCGGTAGGCGCGCGTGCGCGGCCGGCCACGCTACGATGTTCTCTGTCCCGTTCCCGCCGCAGCCCCCGGTTCCTTCGATGGCAGGCTCCTCTCCCAAGGCCCCCACCCCGGCCTCCGATCAGGCCGCGGCGCCGACGCCGGGCGGAGCCGCGGCCGACGCGCCGCCGGATACCTCGATCGACCAGGCGCGGGTGCTGCTGCAGTCCATCCCCGTGGGCTTCGCCGGCAGCCTGGGCCCGGCGGCGGTGGTGGGCTGGCTGTTGCGCAACCACGTGGCGCACGACCGGCTGCTCGTCTGGTTCGGCGTCTTGTGCCTGGCGCACGTCGGGCGCATCGTGGTGTGGATCCTGGGGCGCGAGGACGTGGCCGCCGGGCGCAACGGGCCGCTGTGGATGCGCTGGTTGCGCCTGAGCGTGCTGGGGCTCGGCCTGATGTGGGCGGGGCTGCCCCTGATCCTTCCCGCCGCGCGCCCCTTCGACGAGATGCTGGTGACCGCGATGATCCTGGCGGTGTGCGGCGCCGGCGTGGCCCAGCAGTCCTCGGACGGATGGTCGGCGCTGTTGTTCATGCTGCCGCCGGCGCTGAGCATGAGCGCCCGGCTGCTGCTGTCCACGGACCCGACCCTGCGCACGGTCGGGGTGCTGATCTTCATCTACTTCGCCTACCTGACCCTGGCCACCTACCGCATCCAGTCGGCCTTCGTCGAGCTGTCGCGCCTGCACGCGACGGCGGCGAAGCTGTCGATGCACGACACCTTGACGGGCCTGCCGAACCGCATGGCGCTGCGCCGGCGATTGGAGGATGCGCTGGAGCGGGCGCGGCGCAACGGCACCGAGGTGGCGGTCGGCTACATGGACCTGGACGACTTCAAGCAGATCAACGATCGCCTGGGGCACGCCGCCGGCGACAAGCTGCTGCGCGAGGTGGCCCGTCGCTGGACCGCACGCATGCGCAGCAACGACGTGCTGGCCCGCCTGGGCGGCGACGAGTTCGTCATGGTGATCGCCGACATCGACCCGGACAACGCGCACGAGGAACTGGCCGCCGTGCTCCAGCGCATCGAGAGCGCCGCCGCCGAACCGCTGCGCCTGACGGCCACGCGCCAGGTGCGCATCCAGCTCAGCATGGGCGTGGCGCGCTTCCCAGCGGACGGCGCCGACATGGACGCGCTGCTGCGCAAGGCCGACGCCGCCATGTACCAGCTCAAGCAGCGCAAGGCCACGCGCGAGACCTGGTGGCAACTCGGCGTGCGCTCGAGCGAGACCCTCAGCGTGGAGACGGACTCGCGCCCCGCAACAGCCACAGATTGAGCACGGCGTAGGCGGCGTAGCTGAGCAGCCAGGCCGCGGCGATCCACGCCAGGCCCGCGCGTGCCGCGCCGGCGGCCAGCAGCGCGGCGAACAGCGGCAGCGAGGCGAACTCGCCCAGCGCGATGGCGCGCGCCCTGCCCTGCGCGTACAGCGCGAACAGGGGCACCCAGGCCGCCACGCGCAGCAGGCTGCCGGCGAAGAACAGCGCCGTCGCGCCTGCGTCGGGGACGAACGCGGGGCCGTACAGCGCCCGGAACAGCGGCGCGCGCAACACGAACAGGGCGACGAAGGCCAGCGCCGACGCGGGCAGCACCGCGCGGGCCGCCGCGCGCAGCTCGGGCAGCCAGTCGCGCGTGCCCGCGGCGCGACCCAGGCGCGGCAGGTAGAGCACCGACAGCACGCTGGCGGCCAGCGAGGTCACCCAGTCGGACACGCGCCACAGCGCCTGCAGGCTGCCGGCGGCCTGCCAGGAAATCCCGTGCGCGGTGAGCGCCCGCGCGGCCAGCATGGAGGCTGGACCGAGCACGCCCAGCGCCAGCCCCGCCGGCAGGTAGCGCAGCAGTTGCGCCCGCGGCGCCGCCGCGGCGGGCGTCGTGCCCGGCACCGCGCGCAAGGTCCACGCCGCGACCGCCAGCGACAGCAGCGCCTGCACGGCGGCCAGCACCTGCACGACACGACCGGCCGGCGCGCAGACGGCGGCCAGCACCGCCACCCCGGCGCCCAGTGCGGCCAGCACGCCCTGCAGACGCAGGCGCTGCGCGCCCAGCCAGTAGCTGCCGGCCAGGGAGCCGAGGCTGATGCACACCCCGGCCAGGCCGCCGAGCACCAGATCCTCGCGCGGCAGCCCGAGGGCCGCCGCCCAGGGGCCGCGCCAGACCGCCACCGCGCACAACACGGCGGCCGCCGCGGCGCTGAGGGCGCCGCCGGCACCCAACGCCGCGCGCAGCAGGGCCGCGCGCCGCGGCGGATCGGCGCCGGCCACCAGCACGGCCAGACCACTGCCGAGTCCGGCGGCGACCACACCGACCACCAGGTCGAGCAGGGAGCTCATCTGGCCCCAGGCGACCACGCCGGCGGCTCCGGCGCGCAAGGCCAGCAGCTTGTCCACCGCCGAGCGGCCGAGCAGCCCGGCCAGCGCGATGCCCAGCGGCGCCAGCAGGCGCGCCCGCGCGGGCTCGGAGCCGGAGGCCACGGCGGACGGAGCGCGGCGGCTCAGCGCCCCGCCGCCGCCTGCCAGACCAGCCGCAGCCCGAAGCCGCCGATCAGCAGCGAGGTGCCGCGCAGCAGGCCGCGGCGCATGCGCGCATAGGCGGCGCGCACCGAGGCGCGGGTGAACAGCGTGGCCAGGCTGAGATGCCAGCTCACCGAGCAGATGAAGATGGTGGCCACCGCGGCCGCGCGCACGGCCCACGGTGCGCCGGCCCCGAGCAGGCCGGCGAAGATGGTGGAGAAGAACACCAGCGCCTTCGGATTGGTCAGGTTGGTGAGCAGGCCGCGCCCGTAGCTGGCCGGCACCGATGCCCGCGCCGCTTGCGCGGCTGCCGCGTCTGCCGCCGCTCCCGCCGGCGGCGCGCTGCGCGACTGGCGCCAGATCGAGCGGGCCAGGTACAGCAGGTAGGCGCCGCCCAGCAGGGCGGCCACGCGTTGCGCGGGCCCGGCATGGCCCAGCAGCAGGCCCGCGCCGGCGGCAGCCAGGCTGGCGAGCAAGGTGCTGCCGCTGGCCACGCCCAGCGCGGTGGCGACGCCGTGGCGCCGCGAGACGTCGAGCGAGGCCTGGGTGACGGCCAGGAAGTTCGGCCCGGGAACGGCCAGCGCCGGCAGGTAGACCGCCACCAGCGCGACCAGCAGGCTCCAGGTGCTTGCGTGCATGTCAGCTCCGGTGAAAGCGCGGCCAGTTGCGCAACACCACCTCGCCCTCGGCGCGGTAGGCGTAGCAGGTGTCGATCTGGCGCGGGCGGCCCTGGGCGTCCACGGCCTCGGTGCGCTCGGGGAATTCCGACACCAGGGACTGGAAGGCGGTGGTGGCGATGGGCCCGAGCAGTTCCTTCAGGTGGGTGCAGTTGGCGGCATTGGCCAGGCGCTCGCGCACGGCCTTGTTCCAGCCGGCGACCATGCGTAGGCCCACCAGCGCCTGCAGCGCGGCGCCGGCCTGCGGGCATTCGGTGTAGGGCGCGGCGTCGGCGAAGGCCTGCACCGCGCGCACGGTGTAGTCGGCGTCGAACACCAGGCGCATGCCGAGGTCGTGGATCGGCTCGTCGGCCTCCACCACACGCCCGGCCCGCCCGAGTTCCTGCGCGAAGGGCTTGGTGTCGCGCAAGCGGGCCTCGATCTCGTACAGCCCGTCGCTGCGGCGAAAACCGCGCATCTCGATGCGCCGCAGGTGCAACTCCTCGCGCGTGACGGCGTCCGCGTCGAATGCGGGGCCGGGGCCGTGTGCGGAAGACGCCGGGGAATCGGGAGACGCCGGGGAATCGGCAGTCGCTGGGGGAACCGGGGAAGCTGAAGAATAGGGATGGGAGTTCACGGCGGGAATCCGGGCTTGCGGGCAGCGCGCCGCGCCGACGGCCGGCGGCCTCGGGCGGCGCGCCCGCAGCCAGCATATCCGTTTTGCGTGCGGGGCTCCGGAGCCGGTCGCCGCCGCGGGCGCCGCGCCCTGCCCTACCATGGCCCGATGCACGGCATGGACCCCATCGCGCTGGCCCTGGTACTCGGCGGCGCCTCGCTGCATGCGACCTGGAACCTGTTCGCCAAGAAGGCCGCGGCCGGGCTGCCCTTCATCTGGCTCTACGACCTGCTCAGCGTGCTGGTGTTCGCGCCTTTCGCGCTGTGGGCCTGGCACGACGCCGGCGCGCCGCTGGGGCCGGCGGCCTGGGCCGCCATCGCCGGCAGCAGCGTGGCGCACCAGTTGTACGCGCTGGCCTTGCAGCGCGGCTACCGGGAGGGCGATTTCTCGGTGGTGTACCCGGTGGCGCGCGGAAGCGGGCCGCTGGTGGCGGTGCTGGCGGCGGTGGCGCTGCTGGGCGAACGCCCGCCCGCGGCGGCCTGGGCCGGCATCGGCGCCATCCTGCTGGGCATCGCGCTGATCTCCGGGCTGCGCCTGCGCGGGCGCCGCGGCGCGCGGCCGACGGGCCCGGGGCTGCTGTGGGGCCTGCTTACCGGTGCGATGATCGCCACCTACACGGTGATCGACGGCTGGACCATGGGCCGGCTGCGGGTCGATCCGATCGTCTACTACGTGCTCGGCCTGGCGCTGCGCGCGGCGCTGATGGCTCCGCTGGCATTGCGCGACACGCCGGCGCTGCGCGAACAGTGGCGGCGCAATGCGCGGGCCATCGCCGCGGTGGGCGTGCTGTCGCCGCTGGCCTACCTGATGGTCCTGTACGCGATGGGGCGGGCGCCGCTGGCCTACGTGGCGCCGGCGCGCGAACTCTCGCTGCTCATCGGCATGCTGCTCGGCGCATGGGTCCTGCGCGAGGCGGTCGGCCCCGCGCGCCTGCTGGGTGCGGGCTCGATGCTGGCCGGCGTGGTGCTGCTGGCCGTGGCGCGCTGAGGCCGGGCCGCCGCGCCGTGGCCCGGCAGGCTCTGCGCCAGCAGGCCCAGCCCGATCGCGACCAGGCCGGCGTACACGTAGCGCACGAAGCCCTGCGGATGCATGCGCCGGTTGAGCCAGCGGCCGAGCAGCACGGCCGGGATCGCCGCCGGCAGGCCCAGCAGGTAGTAGCGCGTCACCTCGGGCACCCACAGGCCGCTGACGCGGTAGCCGATCAGGGCCAGCACGCCGGCCGGCAGGAAATAGCCCTGCAAGGTCGCGCGGAACTGCTGCGAGTTCCAGCGCCGCATGGTTCCGTACACCACCAGCGGCGGCCCGTTCATGCCGTAGGCGGCGCCGAGCACTCCGGCGCTGAAGCCGCAGGCCAGCAGCCACGGCAGGCGCTCGGTCGGCAGATGGGGAGGCTTGCGCCCGAGCAGGCCGTAGATGGCGAAGGCGACGATCAGCAGCGCCAGCACCAGCTTCACCGGCGACTGGTACGGGCTGGCCAGCAGCAGCAGGCCGCAGGGAATGCCCGCCAGCGAGGGCAGCAGCAGCCCCAGACTGCCGCGCAGGTGCACGTGGCGCCAGTCCTGCGCCACCACGCTGGCGGCGATGGTGGTGGACAGCAGCACCACCAGCGGCGTGACCACGCGCAGCGGCAGGGCCAGCGCCAGCAGCGGCACCGCGAACAGGGCCTCGCCGAAACCGAAGGTGGAGCGGATCAGCGTGGCGGCGAACACGATGCCGAGCACGTACAGGGTGGCGTGGTCCATGGGCCCATTCTGCGGGAAGCTCAGGCACACTGTGGAGCCATCACTTTCCGGGACCCTCCATGCAAGCCGTGATCTACGATTCCTTCGGCGCCCGCCCGCAGTTGCGCTCGGTGCCCGACCCCACCCCCGAGCCCCACGGCGTGGTGATTCGCGTGATGGCTACCGGCGTGTGCCGCAGCGACTGGCACGGCTGGATGGGACACGACCCCGACATCCGCCTGCCGCACGTTCCGGGGCACGAGTTCGCGGGCGTGGTGGTGGCCGCCGGCTCGCAGGTGCGGCGCTGGAAGGCCGGGGACCGTGTAACCATGCCCTTCGTCGCGGCTTGCGGCGCCTGCCCCGAGTGCCATTCGGGCAACCAGCAGGTGTGCGACCACCAGTTCCAGCCCGGCTTCACGCACTGGGGCTCCTTCGCCCAGTACGTGGCCGTGAGCCAGGCGGACCTGAACCTGGTGCGACTGCCCGAGGCCATGGACTTCGGCACCGCGGCCAGCCTGGGCTGCCGCTTCGTCACCTCCTACCGCGCCGTGGTCGACCAGGGGCGGGCCTCGCCGGGGCAGTGGGTGGCCGTGCACGGCTGCGGCGGCGTGGGGCTGTCGGCGGTGATGATCGCCAGCGCGGCCGGCGCCCGCGTGGTGGCCGTGGACATCGCGGACGACAAGCTCGAGCTGGCGCGCGAGCTGGGGGCGCAGGCGACGGTCAACGCCTCGCGCGTGGCCGACGTGGTGGAGGCGGTGCGCGAGATCACCGACGGCGGCGCCCATGTCTCGCTGGACGCGCTGGGCCACCCGAGCACCTGTTTCAACTCCATCGCCAACCTGCGCAAGCGCGGCCGCCACGTGCAGGTGGGGCTGATGCTGGGGGAACACGCCACGCCGGCGGTACCGATGAGCCGGGTGATCGCCAACGAGCTGGAAATCGTCGGCAGCCACGGCATGCAGGCCCACCGCTACGGCACCATGTTCGGCCTGGTGGATGCCGCGAGCCTCGACCTCCGGCGCCTCGTGGGCCGCACCGTGAGCCTGGAGCAATCCATCGACGTGCTCACGTCCATGGACGCCTTCGCGGGGGTCGGGGTGACGGTGGTCACCGAATTCTGAACCCCGTCGGCGGGAGCCGCATGGCGGCCCCCGCCGGATGCACGGGTCTTACATCGACTTCTTGATGTCGCCGCAGGCCACGTACTTCTTGATGTCCTTGGCGCTTTCGTGCACGTTGATGGCCATCGGGCTGGCCATCAGGGTGTCGATGGACACGGGCACCACGGTGCTGGACTTGCCGCCCTTCACCGGGGACAGGCCGAACTTGGGCTTGGGATCGAGCTTGTCGCAGGTGCCGGGGTGGATGTGCGCCGGTTGCGCCACGCCCGCCGGGCCGCCCTGCAGGTGGATCTGCACCAGCGTGCCCTTGCCGTGGGGCGTCAGGGTGGCGTAGCCGGTCTCGCCCGAGCCGTTCTGCGCCGACAGCTCGATTTTCATGCCCATGTCGGCCGCCGAGGCCGAAGATTGCGCAACAAAGCCAACACCCGCGGCCAAAGCCAGGCCAATAAGCAGTTTGTTCATGGGAAATCCCCTTGGGTAGTCGAACATACGACCGGATCGGATGGTAGAAATACCATCACAACCACATGGTAAACATGGTCTTGTCCCGGTCCGAATGCCTTGGCCGAGGGCGCGAACGGGCTCAGACGCAGTGCAGGTCCAGCGGCCGGCTGCCCGGGAACACGGCTTGCACGCGGCGCGGGTCCAGGCCCCACAGGCGCGCGAACAGGCCGCCGAGCAGGTCGCGGTCGTTGCTGAGCACCGGGTAGTCGCGGTTCTGGTTCAGGGTGGTGGGGGTGAGCGAGACCTGCTCGCCCAGGATGCGCCCGCCGCGCACGCCGCCGCCCAGCACCCAGTACACGCTGCCGTGCCCGTGGTCGGTGCCGCGGTTGCCGTTCTCGCGGAAGGTGCGACCGAACTCGCTGAGCACCACCACCGTGGTGTCGCGCCAGGAGGGGCCCAGGGCGCGCGCCAGCGCGGCCAGGCCCTCGCCGAGCGCCGCGAGCTTGTCGGAGAGCTGGCCGTGGGCGCCGTTGCTCGTGGCCTGGTAGACATGGGTGTCCCAGCCGCCGACGTCGACGAAGCCGATGTCGAAACTGTCGCGCATGAGCGCGCCGATGCGCGCCGCCTCGGCCACGAAGCCGCGCGGCGCCACCGCGCCCCGGCTGGCCGCGCGCATCTCGGCGTTCCAGTCGGCCGCGCGCATGTCCCGCGCCACGGTGGCCTGCACCGCGAAGCCCTCGCGCACCGAGGCGCCTTGCGCGGTGCCGCCCCACATGCGCTCCAGCAGGGCCTGCTGCGCCGGCGCCGGGGCCGGACGGCCGGCGCCGCCCACGGCCAGGTTGGGTACGTGCCGGGGTCCACGCAGGGACAGGGGCAATTGCGCGCTGAAGGCCATCGGCCGCGCGTCGGCGCCGAGCTGCTGCAGCAGACGATTGAGAAATCCGTCGTCGTAGCGCAGGGTGTGCTCACCCTGGCCGAGTTCGATGTGGTCCTGGGTCTCGAAGTGGCTGCGGCTCAGGTCGCGCGTGCCGGCGAAGGGCACGAAGGCGAGCTGACCCGCCTGCCACAGCGGCAGCAGGCTCGCGCGCAGCGACGGATGCAGGGCCCAGTCGGCGTCCAGCGCGGTGGCCGCGTCGGCTCCGCTTCCCGGGCGCGGCACCGCGATGTTCGGCCGCGACTCGTAGTAGAAGTCGCTGGCGTAGGGCACCAGCGCATTGGACGCGTCGTAGGCACCGCGCAGGAACACCAGGATGAATTTGGGACCGCGTGCCACCGGCGCGGCCCACAGCGTGGCGGCCGGCAGGCCGAGCGTGGCCGCGGCGGCCCCCAGCAGATGGCGTCGTTGCATGGTCGTGGCTCCGGGTTGCGGTTGCGACAGGGGGACAAAGCCTTACTGGTTCATGAATTCGGGCGAGGCCAGCCACAGCGCGTTCCAGCGCGCGCGCCCCCCCGCGTCGGCCTGCGCCAGCACCTGGCGGCTGGCGTCGCTCAAGCTCGGCTCGGCCGCGCGGTACACCGCGCCCTCGGCCAGCGCAGGCGCCTGCGCGCGCGGCCGGCGCGGCGGGGGCGCGCCCGGCATGGCATCGTCGCCGCGCAGGTACGGCGGCTCGGCGGCATACAGCCCGGGCGCGCCGGCGCCGAACTGCTGGGCGATGCGAAAGCGCGTGCTCATGTCGCCCGAGCCGTCCCAGGCGGCGGCGCCGACGGGGAAGCCGTCCGGGGTGCTGCGACCGAACAGCGGCTCGCCCAGCGCGGCCAGCGCGCCGAGCATGGGCTGCGGATTGCGGATCAGGCGCGGCCCCGCCAGGCCGGCGCGCACGGCGGAGATGACGTAGCGCATGGGGTCCTTGAACTGCGGATCGGCCAGGCTGGCCGCGAACTGCGGGCTCATGTACATGGTGCGCAGCACGCGGGCGATGTCGCCGTCGCTGCGTTGCCAGGTGCGCACCATGGCCGCCACCATGGCCGGATCGGGGTGGTCGGCGACGAAGTACTGCGCCAGCTGGAAGCACAGGTGCCGGGCGGTGGCGGGGTCGTCTGCCAGGAGGTCGACGACCTGCTCGATCTCGTCCACCGAGTCGCCTTGCAGGGTGTGGCCGAGCACGACCTGGGGCGAGGCGTCATGACGCACGGGGTTGAACACCACCAGGCCGCGCTGCCACGCGAGCTCGCGCCACGCCGGGCGCAGGTGCAAGGGCTTCCCGCGCAGGTCCACGCCCAGCCCGGTGAGCGCGTGGGCCAGGTGCGTGACGTCGGCCTGGGTGTAGCCGGAGCCCACGCCCAGGGTGTGCAGTTCCATCACCTCGCGCGCGTAGTTCTCGTTGATGTGCCCGCGCGCGTTTTGCGCGTTGTTCAGGTAGAGCAGCATCTGCGGCGAGAACATGGTGGCCCGCAGCAGATCGCGGAAATGCCCCAGCGCGTGCGGCTCGATGACCCGCATCTGGTAGTCGGCCAGCATGGGGCCGACCAGGAAGCCGCGGAACACGTTGAAGTGGTTCATCCAGAACCAGCTCAGGCGCTGCTGCAACTGGTTGGCCGCGTACACCGCCAGCAGCAGCTGCTGCGCCATGGCCTGGCGGGTGAGCGCGTTCATGCGCTGGCGCAGCGCCTTGAGCCGCGCCTGCGCGTCCGCGCCATTTCCCGCGGCGGCCCCGGCGTCTTGCGCGGCGGCCGGCCCGCCGGACATGCGGATGGCGCGGCGCTGCGCGACCAGAGGCGGAATCAACTGCTCCAGCGGCGCGTTCACCGGCAGGGCGGCCAGGGTCCGCGCCAGCTCCGGTGGCAGGACGGGATGGGCATCGGGACGAAGCTGGGCGTCGAGCAGTGCGGTCGCCCCCTGCTGGCGCAGCTGGCGCAACTGGGCGGCGTCGGCCCCCCAGCCGATGCGATCGAGAAAGGTCACCGGGTGGGCGCGCGCGGCCGCGTCGAGCCGCGCCTGCGGCGACGGCGCCTGCGCGGCGGCGCCCGCGCAAGCCGCGAGCAGCACCACCGGCAAGCCTTGCGCCAGGTGGCGCGATGACCGACGCATCCAATCGAACATGGACAACCCTCGTCGAGAACCCGCTCGCGGGCGGCAGGCCCGACGCATGCGGCAGTCGGGCAGGATGAGGGCGGTAACGCGTGCGCACATGGCATCGGCGACAGCGCCGGCCCGCGAATGCGTGACAAAGTGCTTCCGCCGGTGGAGCGCACTTGCATTACATTCACGCCCCATGCCTTCTCCCGCCCCCAACCGCCCGCTGAGCGACGCCGAGGTCGACGCGCTCGATCAGTTCCTGCTCTACGCCGATGTCGAGGAAAGCATGACCCTCGACATGCTCGACGGCTATCTGCACGCGCTGGCCGTCGGCCCGGAACGCATCCCCCAGCGCCGCTGGATGCCCAGGATCTGGGGCGAGGACCACACCGACGCGCTGCCGCCGACCCGCGATGCGGGCGAGGCCCGTCGCATGGTCGCGCTCATCACGCGCCTGTACGGCAGCATCGCCGCCCGCCTGGAAGACCCGCGGGGCGCGGTGATCGAGCCCCTGTGGTCGAGCTTCGAGGATGCGGGCGTGGAGCGCGACGATGCCCGCATCTGGGCCTGCGGCTTCCTGGAGGGCGTGGAGCTCTGCGGCCCGGCCTGGCAACCCCTGCTGGACACCGCGGAAGGACAGGAGTGGCTGCGTCCGCTGCGCCTGCTCGGCGACGAGAACCCGGGCCCCGGGGAACGGGGCCTGAGCGCCACGCCGGCGGCACGCGAGAAACTCTCGCACGAGATCGCGCAGGCCGTGCTGTCCATGCATGCCTACTGGGCAGCCAGCCGCCAGGCGGCGGACGAGGCCGACGACCCCGCCTCCTGACCCCGCCTCCCGACCCCGGCCGGCTTCGCCCACTGGCGGGCTCCGCCACCCGCACCGCGGGGCGGGCTCGGCGCGGCGGACTCAGCGCGGACGCAACTCGAAGGGAAAGCTGCGGTGCCCCACCTCGACGCCGCGGGTATTGCGCAACGGCGGACGGTGGAAGGCGGCCAGGCGTTCGCGCTGCGCCTCGCTACCGATGCCAAGGCGTGCGAGCACCTCGGAGACGATCATGTACAGCATGTCGACCCGCCCGTCCTCGATTTTCACCGCGATGCCCAGTGCGCCGTCGGCACCGAGTTCGCGGGTGCGCGCCGAGGCCCGCACGCCGATGCCGTAGCAGCCGTCGGCGCCCAGCTTGCCCACGAGCGCGCCCTCGTAGGCGCGCATCAGCTCGGTGCAGTAGCGGCCTTCGCCCGCGACGAGCTCGGGGTGGCGGGTCATCGCGTGGTAGATGCGCGCCAGCGTCGAGTCGGTCGCGGCAAGCGCTGCGTCGGCTGCGTCGGCCATCTTGGCGTAGAGCCTTGCGAGCCGGTCGAGCGCGAAAGCCGGCGTCGGCAGGTTGCAGCCGTCGATGCCCCACTGCACCTGTTCGGGCGGCAGCTCGCACAGGGCGGCGACGGTGCGCCGCACGCGCTGCTGCATCGGGTGACCGGCTTCGTGGTAGTCCGCCGCGTCGCCGAGCAGCATCGCGCCGGCGAGCATGCCGACATGCTTGCCCGAGCAGTTGCTGCATGCCGGGGTCGGCACGAAATCGTGGCGGATCCATTCGCGCTGCACCGCATCGGACAGCGAGGGATGCCCCCCGCAGCGCAGTGCCGACTCGTCGGCGTGCAGCTTGGCGAGCATGCGCCGGGTGCGCTCGATGTGGCGCGTCTCGCTGCTGTGCGAGGCGCACATCAGCGCCAGGTCGGCCTCGTCGAAACCGTAGCGCTCGAGCGCGCCGGTGTCGACGATCGCGGCGGCCTGCGCCGGCTTGGCCGCGGAGCGCGCCAGGGTCACCCGCCCGGGGTCGCCGAAGGCGTACAGCATGCGCCCGCCCGCATCGACCACCGCGATGTGCGCGAGATGCCGGTTCTCGATCGATGCGCCGCGGTAGGTCACGGCGGCAACGCCTTGCATGTCCATGGACTTCATCCGGGTTCGCGGGTGTGGGGGCGCCAAACGCCCACCCTCGAAGAACGGCGAGCGCCAGGCAACGAGTCCGCCAAGGATTTCCAAGACGAATTCGACGCGGGGAAAGGCCCAAACAAAAGCCCCGCTCGGTGGCGGGGCTGGCAACAGATTGTTCTTCTGAGATTCTTGGCGGAGTGGACGGGACTCGAACCCGCGACCCCCGGCGTGACAGGCCGGTATTCTAACCAACTGAACTACCACTCCACTCGCTGTGCGGTTTGCCGCAAGCGAAAGGAAGCATTCTGCGTCATGTGGAGCCGCCTGTCAATACTCGTTGCAGCCAGGACGAGCATCCGAGCCCGGCCCAGAAGCCGGACACCATCGCGATCTGCGACAACGCCAGCAGCCGGGTGAAGCGCGCATTGCCTCCGGTGGCTGCCGCCACCGTCTTGCTCAGCGCGTTGGTGCTGAAGGCGGCGCCCACGCAGGCGGCGGCCGTGAGGGCCGCCAGGCCGCCGCCCGCATGCAGTTGCAGCGCCGACACGGACGAGGCGTGCGCATCGGCCAGTCCGGCCAGCGCGGTGGCCACCAGCACCCCGCCGCCGCCGAAACGCTGGTAGGCCTGCTCGGACACGAACAGCATGGCGCCCACGGCGGCCGCGAACACCAGCGCGGCGCGCGCGCTGAAGGGGCGCCCGGCCACCGCCGGCGCCGGCGGGGCTTCCTGCTCGCCGCGACGCGCCAGGCGCGCGCTCCACCAGCCGGCGCCCAGCGTGACGCCGCCGGCCAGCAGCAAGGCCGGCGCCAGCCGGGCCAGCAGGCCGGGCGCCACCACGGCCGTCATCACGCCGATTTGCACCACGGTGGACACGTTGGACCACAGCGCGCCGGCCAGGCAGGCGTCGAACCAGCCCGGGTGCTCCCGCGCACGCCGCGCCATGGCGGCGATGGTGGCGGTGCTGGAGACGAAGCCGCCCAGCAGGCCCGTCAGCGCCAGCCCGCGCAGCGGGCCCAGCCAGCGCAGCGCGATATGCCCGAGGGTCTGGATGGCCATCAGCAACACGGCCAGGGTCCACAGCACATGCGGATTGAGTCCGCCCAGCGCGGGCAGCGCACGGTTGGGCAGCAGCGGCAGCACCACCAGCACCGAAGCGGCGAGCAGCAGGCCGTGCTGCAGTTCCTGCTCGCCGAGCACGGAACGCACGAAGCCGTGCAGCCGCGCCTTGGCGGCCAGCAGCACGGCCGCCAGCACCGCCAGCGCCGAGGCCAGCGCCGGCTCGCGCATGGCCAGGGCGCCGAGCAGCACGCACAGCAACAAGGCGATTTCGGTGGTGATGCCGGGGTCGGTGTCGCGGGTGCGCAGGTATCCGGCCACGGCCAGCGCGCCCGCCGCCAGCACCACGGCGACCAGCGCGAGTTCGCCCAGGCGCGCCGCCACCGCGCCGGCCAGCGCGGCCAGCGCGAAACTGCGCAGGCCGGCGCTGGCCTGCTCGTCCGGGTGGCTGCGCTCGCGCTCGACGCCGATCAGCAGGCCGGCGCCCAGTGCCGCCACCCAGCGCAGAAGTTCGCCGAGGCTCGAGTCCATGGCGCATTCTCGCCGCGCGGCGCGCCGCGGCAAGGGCCGTGGATCAAGAACGCGCGCGTGAAGCCGCGGCGGCGCTGGCGGCGCTCCCGCGCCGATTCCAGACGTCGAACAGGGCCATGCCGGCGACCATGCAGGCGAAAAAGGCCCAGCGGTCGGCGCGCAGACTCAGCAGATTGAGCAAGGCGGGACCCGGACACACGCCGCACAGACCCCAGCCGACGCCGAACATGACGCTGCCGGCGACCAGGCGCCCGGTGATCGCGCGCTGGCTGGGAAACTCCAGCATGCCGCCCAGCAGGGGCCTGCCGCGGCGCATGGCCAGGCGGATCGGCAGCGCGGAGGCGGCCACCGCGCCGCCCATGACCAGCAGCAGGGTCGGGTCCCAGTGCCCGGTCACGTCCAGGAAGCCGAGCACGCGCTCGGGGTCGACCATGCCGCACAGCATGAGCCCGAGGCCGAACAACATGCCCGAGACCAACGCCGTGATGTTGACGGCTCGCTTGCTCATAGGAAGCTCCCGCCCGCCGCCATCACAGCCAGGCTCCGAGTTGTCGAGTCACGAAGACCGTGACCATGCCGCTGCCCATGAACAAGGCCACCGCCAGCAAGGAGCGCGGAGACAGTCGGGGAAGCCCGCATACTCCATGCCCGCTGGTGCAGCCCGAGCCCAGGCGGGTCCCGAAACCGGTGAGCAGGCCGGCGGGAAGCACCAGTGCCGCCGGCAGCGCATGCCGCGCGCCGGGGACGGATCCTCCCAGCGCCAGCCACAACAGGCCGCCGAGCAGCACACCGCCCATGAACCAGCCGCGCCAGGCCTGGGCGCGCGCGCCGTACACGGCGTCGTGCAGCATGGCGCCGACGATGCCGCTGCAGCCCATGATCTTTCCCGCGCCGAGCGCGAGCAGCCCGGCGGCGGTGCCGATCAGCACGCCGCCGCCGAGCGCGGCAAGCGGGTGCAGATGGCTCCATTCGATGACGAAGGACATGGTGCGCGGCTCCCCGGCTGCCTGGACATGGCGCCATTGTCGGGGGCCGTATACATATACTTCTATCAGTATTTGTCCGGGGGGTCGCGGAACGGGCCGGCCTGCGTCGCCGCGCGGGCCGGCCCGGCCGTTCGCGCTCAGGCCTTGAGCAGCTCCGGGCGCAACGGCAACTCGCGCAGGCGCTTGCCGGTGGCGGCGAACACCGCGTTGGCCACGGCCGGGGCGATCGGCGGCGTGCCGGGCTCGCCCAGGCCGCCGGGCGCCTCGCCGCTGGGCAGGATGTGCACGTCGACCCGCGGCGCGCTGTCCATGCGCAGCATGCGGTACTTGTCGAAGTTGCCCTGCACCACCCCGCCCTGGCGCAGGTCGATGCGGTCGTACAGCGCCGCGGTCAGCCCGTACACCACCGCGCTCTGGATCTGCGCGGTGACGATGTCGGGGTTGACCACCTGCCCGCAGTCCACCGCGCAGGTCACGCGGTGCACGCGGATCTGCCCCTGGGGGTCCACCGACACCTCGGCCACCTCGGTGACGTAGCTGCCGAAGGACTCGTGCATGGCGATGCCGTGGAAATGCCCGGCGGGCAGCGGCTTGCCCCAGCCCGCCTCGCGCGCGGCCACGTCCAGCGTGGCCAGCGCGCGCTGGTCGCCGTGCACCAGCAGCTCGCGCCGGAAACGGTAGGGGTCGGCGCCGGCGGCATGCGCGAGTTCGTCCATGAAGGACTCGACGGTGAACGCCGTGATGGAGTGTCCCACCGAGCGCCAGAAGCCCACCGGCACCGGGGTGTTGCACAGCACGTAGCGGGTCTGCGCGTTGGGCATCGCGTAGGGCAGCTTGATCGCGCCCTGCACCGAGCTGTCGTCGACGCCGTCCTTCACGAACTGCGGGAACACGCGGGAAAAGATGGAGGGGCCGACGATCTGGTGGGTCCAGGCCTGGAGCTTGCCCTCGCCATCCAGCACGGCGTGCAGGCGGTGCAGGTTGGCCGGTCGGTAGAAATCGTGCCGGGTGTCGTCCTCGCGGGTCCACACCACCTTCACGGGGCGACCGCTGGCCTTGGACAATTCCACCGCCTGGGCCACGAAGTCCTGCTCGAAGCGCCGGCCGAAGCCGCCGCCCAGCAGCGTGGTGTGCACGTGCACCGCGTGCGGGGGCAGGCCGGTGATCTTGCCGGCCACCAGCTGGTTCATGGTCTGCGCCTGCGTCGGGCCCCAGATGTCCACGCGGTCCTTCTGCACGTAGGCGGTGCAGTTCATCGGCTCCATGGTCGCGTGGGCCAGGAAGGGCAGCGCGTACTCGGCCTGCAAGGTCCTGGCGCCTGGGGCCGCGGCGGCCGGGGCGACGGCGGCCTCGCCCTGCCCCACCTTCCACGCCACGGCGCCGGGCTGTTCGCCGGCCTTGCGGAACAAGTCCATGATGCCGGCGTCGTCGAGCGCGGCATTGGGGCCGAGGTCCCAGTCGATCTTCAGGGCGTCGCGCCCCTTGCGCGCGGTCCAGAAGTCGCCCGCCAGCACGGCCACGCCGTCGCTGGTGCGGTGCACCGAATGCACGCCGGGCATGGCGCGTGCGGCGGTGGCGTCGAAGCCGCGCACGCTGGCGCCGAAGGCCGGCGGCTGCGCCACGCTGGCGATGAGCATGTCGGGCACCTGCATGTCCAGCCCGAACACGGCCCGGCCGGTGGTCTTCTCGGGCACGTCGACCCGCGCCAGCGGGCGGCCGATGAGCCGGAATTCCTTCGGGTCCTTCAGGCGCGGCTGTTGCGGCACCGGCAGGCGCGCCGCATCCTCGGCGAGTTCGCCGAAACGCGCCTGGCGCCCGCCCGGGCCGTGGACCACGCCGGCGCTGACGCTGCATGCCGCCGCGTCGACCTGCCAGCGCTGCGCCGCGGCCTGCACCAGCATCGCGCGCGCGCTGGCGCCGGCGCGGCGCAGCGGCAGCCAGGAGCTGCGCACGCTGGTGCTGCCTCCCGTGGCCTGCATGCCCAGCAGGGTGTTCTTGTAGGCCTCGTGCGCGCCCGCCTGAAGCAGGTGCACGCGCGGCCAGTCGGCGTCCATCTCGTCGGCGAGCAGCATGGGCAGCGCGGTCATCACGCCCTGCCCCATCTCGGACTTGTCGACCACCAGCGTGACCTGGTCGTCGGTGCCCACGCGCACGTAGGCGTTGGGGGAGAAGCTGCCCGGCTCGGCCAGCGGGTTGAACACGGGCATCGCGGCCGTGGCGGCCTGCGCCGCGCGCGAGGTCAGCGGCAGCATCACGCCCAGCACCAGGCCGCCGCCGGCCAGTGCGGAGGTTTTCAGGAAGGCGCGGCGCGACGCGGCCTCGCGCGGCAGTTCGAGCAGATCGTCGGCCATTTCAGGACTCCTGGGTGAGCGCCTGCGCGGCGTCGTGGATGGCGGCACGGATGCGCGGGTAGGTTCCGCAGCGGCAGATGTTGCCGGACATGAAGGCGTCGATGTCGGAATCGCTGGGCTTGGGGGTCTGCTTGAGCAAGGCGCTGGCCGACATGATCTGGCCCGACTGGCAGTAGCCGCATTGCGGCACCTGGTGGACCACCCAGGCCGCGCGCACGGCCTGGGCCTCGCGGGTCTGCAGGCCCTCGATGGTGGTGACGTGCATGCCCTGCACGGAGGACACCGGAATCTGGCAGGAGCGAACGGCATTGCCGTTCAGATGCACGGTGCAGGCGCCGCACTCGGCGATGCCGCAGCCGAACTTGGTGCCGGTCAGGTGCAGGTGATCCCGGATCGCCCACAGCAGCGGCGTGTCGGGGCTGAGGTCCAGGGACTGCGGCTTCCCGTTGACGGTGAATTCGATCATGTTGTTCTCCCTCGGCTGCGCATCGGGCGCAAACTTCGAGAATCCTAAGAACAACCGGGATTTCTTGCGCGGACCCGCGCAAACGTGAAATCTTGTAACGCGCGCCTCAGGCGCCGTCGCCAGGTTCGACGCCGTCGCGATAGTTGCGCCAGGCACCGAGCGCCTCGCGCATGCCCAGCACCTGGCGCTCGAAGATCGGGCAGGCCTGACAGATCAGGAAATGCGCGCGGATGATCGCCCGCTCGCGCAGGCTCAGCGCGCGGTCCTCCCGCGCGATCACCAGCGCGGTGACCTCGCGGCATGTGCGAAAGGGCTTGAAACTCATGGTGCTTGCTCACCGAACCAGCGTAGTTGCAGGCATTCGCGCAGCCGCAACCGGGCGCGCGAAAGCATCTGCCATACGTTGGTCGCGCTGAACCCCAGCTCCTGACAGATCTCGTCGGTGCCCAGCTCCAGCCACTCGCGCATGAGGAACACGCGCCCGAGCTGGCCGGGCAGCAGGTCCATGCAGGCCTCCAGCACTTCGAGGAACTGCTTCTGGCGCAGCACTTCGGACGGAGCGCTCCACAGCTGCGGCGCCTGCGCGAAATGCCCGTCGGCCTGGAACATGTGCTCGGTGGGGTCCTCGTCGTCGCCGGCGTCGTCGAGCTGCTGCTCGCGCTGGCGCTGGCGCAACTGGTCCAGCACCTTGTGCTTGAGAATGCCCACCACCCAGGTCTGCAACTGGGCGCGCGCGCCGAAGCGCGGCAGGCCTTCGATGGCCGCCAGCAGGGCCTCCGACACCGCGTCCTCGGCCCAGGCGCGGTTGCGCAACTGCAGCAGCGCCAGGCGCATGAGCGTCGGGCGCAGGCCTTCGATGCGGGCCAGCCACTGGGCCTGCTGCTCGGGACTGGCGTTGCTGGATTCGGAGTCGCTCATGGCGGATGGGCGCGCGCGGGGGCGACGCAACTGCCCGGATTCTTCCACAGCTCGCGTCGCTGCGACGCGGCGATGTCAGGAAGCGCCGCGCCGCGCGACCAAACGGGCATCGCGGCATGGTGCCGCGTCCATCCCGAGGAGACCGCCGATGTCCGCTTCCCTGTCGCCCAAGACGCCCTTCGATCTGCTGCGCCTGCCGCTGCATGCCTGGAGCCTGGCCAGCCGCGTGCTGGACGCGCTGCGCGCGCCCGCACTGCTGGCCGCTCGGCTGTACGTGTCCTACGTGTTCTTCCATTCCGGCCTGGAGAGCCTGCACAACTGGCGGGGCACGGTGTGGCTGTACCAGAACGAATTCCACGTGCTGTTGCTGCCGCCGCTGGTCGCCGCGCTGGTGGGCAGCGCCGGCGAGTTGCTGCTGCCTCCCTTCGTCGCGCTGGGCCTGGGCGGACGCTTCGCCGCCACCGGGCTGTTCGTGGTCAACGCGGTGGCCCTGCTGTCGTACATGTACGCGCTGCAGCCGGCGGCCATCGAGTTGCACTACATCTGGGGCTCGCTGATCGCCTCGGTCGCGCTGTGGGGGCCGGGCGGCTGGTCCGTCGATGCCTGGCTGGCCTCGCGCCGTGCGCCCGGCCGGGCCTGAGCCGATGCGGGCGGCGCCTGGCGCCGCCCCGAGACAGGCCACTTCGAAGGTTTCAGCGTCCCGTCCGCGGGGCGCAGGGCTCGACGCCGTCGAGCCAGCCCTCGCGCACCGCGCGCTGCAGCCAGGCCGCGAAGTCCCAGTCCCCACCGGCACTGCGCAAGGCCGCCTCCACGCTGGCGCCGCGCTTCAGCGCCCGCACCCAGCGGCGCTCCGCCGCCCCCAGGGGCTCGCATTGCACGCCCTCGGCGCCGCGCCAGGCCCAGGCGCACTGCGCGCCATGCTCCAGCACGAGGCGCAGGCTCTCGCCGTCCACGTCGCCGCGACGATGCAGTTGCCACAGGCCGGCTACCGGCCAGCGCGAATCCAGCACCGCCGTAGCCGGCGCCAGGCGCAGACGCAGGCGCGACGGGTCGCTGCCGGCCAGGGCTCGCAGGTCCTGCTCGGCCAGGTGCGCGGCCTCGGCGTATTGCAGTTGCCACAGCGCCCAGTCCAGGCGCGCGCTGTCGCGCGGCCAGGGCCACGGACGCAGCCGGCGCACGCGCCCCAGGTAGTCGGCAAATTCGGCGCCGATGGCGCCGAGGTCGCCCACGCGAGGCGGGCGCGCATGCCAGTAGGCGGCGCACAGCGCGCGCATGGCTTGCTCGCCCAGCATGACCGCCAGGGTCGGGAACTGCGCCATCAGCGCACGCTCGGCGTGCGAGCGCGCATTGCCGCGCATGGCGTCCAGCCCGGCCTTCCAGGCCAGGCGCCTCGTGTCCAGGTTCAGCACCGCGGCGGGCCGCGGCTCGGCCCGCGTGTCGAACAAGACACGCACCAGCGCCTGCTGGCGCAGCGACTCCCTGCGCCAGGCCGGATCGGATTCCTGCGGTTCGCCCGCGGGGTGGTTCATCACCATGCTCACGCGACCTCGGCGCGACGCGACGCGGCCTGCGTCAGCCGCTCGCGCGCCTGCGCCGCCTGATCCAGCAGCACGGGGAGTTCGGGAATCGCCGTGTCCCATTCGATCAGCGTGGGCACCGGGCCCAGCAGACCGAGCGCGTGCTCGTAGGCCTGCCAGACCTGGGACGACACGGCGCTGCCGTGGTCGTCGATGACCAGGCCTTGCTGCACGCTGTGCCCCGCCAGGTGGATCTCTCCCACGCTGGGGCCGGCGCCGGCCTGCGCCAGTGCATCCAGCCACGCGCGCACCTCGCGCAGCGGCGAGGCCGCCCCGCGGTTGCGCGCATTGACCATCAGATTGTTCACGTCGAGCAGCAGGCCGCAGCCGCTGCGTCGGGTCAGTTCGGCGAAGAACTCGGGCTCGGGCATCTCCGAGTCGCCGAACTCGATGTAGCTGCTCAGGTTCTCCACCAGGATCGGGCGCCGCAAGCGCTCCTGCACCTGTTGCACGTTGCTTTCCAGCACGCGCAGCTGCGCGCGCGTGAAGGCCACCGGCAGCAGGTCGTTGGCATGCACCACGCCGCGCGCGCCCAGCGGCGCGCGCGCGAAGCACGCATGGTCCGACACGCGGGCGGGCTCGATGCGCTCGACCAGCGCGGCCAGGCGCTCCAGGTGCTGCTCATCCACGCCGCAGGCCGAACCCAGCGCCAGGCCCACGCCGTGCAGGCTCACCGGGTACAGGCCGCGCATGTGCCGGAGCACCTGCGCGGCCGCGTCGTCGGGGCAGAAGAAGTTCTCCGAATGCACCTCGACGAAACCCAGCTCGGGTCGCTCGCGCGCCACCCGCGCATAGTGCGCGTGGCGTAGCCCGATGCCGGCCGCCATGGGCGCCAGCCGATTCGAGCTGGGCATCGTCCTCTCCGGAGTACGCATCCGCCCGGGCCTCACATCATGTGCTTGGCCATCTTCGCCTCGAAGGCCTTGGTCTTCGCCGGATCGGCGAGCACGGCCTTGGCCTGGGCCATGTCCAGCCCCCCCATCTTGGCGCAGGTGCCGCTGGGTTCCACGACGAAATCGCCCGGGTTGTAGTTCATGTGGGCGGTGCCCTTGCAGGAGTGCAGGCCCGACAGGCCGGCACAGTCGTTGTGCCCGGCCGTCGCCACGCCGAAGCATTTGCCCAGCGTGTCGGCATGCGCGGCGCTGGCCACGCCGAGCGATCCCAGGGCCAGCAGCGAAGCGGCGGCGGCGGCTTGGACGAGTTGACGCTTGTTCATGATTTCAGACTCCTCACGGGATAGGTTGTACAGGTGGATCGAAGTGGATCGAATGCGCTCCACGCCGGCTTGGTCGTGTCGGCGCGCGCTTTCCTGACAATCCGCGTGCGCGCGAATTCGTAACCCTTCGTGACATTCGGCACGGGCCCTAGTGCCCTGTCCCGCTAATAACTGTCATTTCGTTCGTGTGCCTGCGGGAGCGATCGGCGGTTGCCCGCACAGGGTCAAGACTGGGCGTCTTGACCCTGTGCGGGCGGCCGGCGAGGGCCCCGCAGGCGCCGAACCCTTCGGGCTGGGCCGTATCGGGGCGCATGCGGCGTTGCGGCCAC
>JAJZUV010000011.1 GCA_021848345.1 Pseudomonadota bacterium
GCATCTGCTGGAGGTCGACTCGATGCATTTCAACGTGCTGCGTCTGACCGAGAGCAGCCGCGAGGTGCTGCGCGGCGAGCGCCGCGTGGCCCTGCGCCGGCAGGCGCCGGCCGCGGCCCGGCGGCGTCGCGGCGCCGGTGGCGCCGCGACGCCCCGGCCGGCGGTCGCGCTGGGACACGAGGACGCGAGCCTGTTCGAGCAGTTGCGCGCCTGGCGCGCGGAGGCGGCGCGCGACCACGGCGTGCCGGCCTACGTGGTGTTCCCGGACGCGACGCTGCGTGCCATCGCGGTGGCGCGCCCGCGCGATCTGGATCAACTGCGCAGCATCTCGGGCGTGGGCGACAAGAAACGCGACACCTACGGGCCCGCGCTGGTACGCCTGATCGCCGAGCACGTCCAGACCTGAGGCGCGCACCGTCGCGCGGCCCCCGGCGCGGCCCCCGGCGCGGCCCTCAGCGCGACGCTGGCGGCACGGACGGCGGCTGTACGCCCGAAGCGGCCGAGGGCACCGAAGCGGCCGAGGGCACCGAAGCGGACGCGGGCACCGAAGCGGACGAAGCTGCCGGCGCCTGCGCCGAGGCGCCCCCCGGCGGCGCCACGGACAGGGTGCGCGCGATCTGCCCCAGCAAGCCGGCCACGGCCCGGTTCAACAGGGTCTGCGTGGCCTGGGCATACTGCGCGGCGTTCTGTTCGGCCACCGGGAGGGCAGCCTGGAAACTCCACGACCCTCTCAGCGCCTGCTCGTCCCCGGTGTAGATCTGGCAGCGCAGCCCCAGCTCGACCCGCCCCGCATACACGTCGTGCTCGAGGCTGTCGAGCCGGCAGCGCAGGGACCCGTCCGCGCGCCCCGGCGCATCGCCCCCCACCACCGCGGCCACCCAGGGCTGACGGGCCAGGGTATCGCGCAAGGCCGCATCGATCATTTCCGCCGGCGGCACCAGCCAGCGGCTGTCGCGATAAGGCAGGAGTTGCAGCGGCGTGGGGCTGTACAGCATGTCCACGCCCTGCAGCCCGGGCGCCGCGCGCACGGGCTGCACCCGCAGGATGAGCGGGCGCAACCCCGGCGCGGGCTGCTCGACCCGAGGCGCGCGCAGCCGGTAATCGGTCTGCGCCGGACGCTGGGTGACGCGCGGCAAGGAGCAGGCGCTCAGCGCCAGTGCCGTGCCCAGGCCGACCAGTACCGACACGGCGGCCGCCGTGCCTCGCAAGCGGATCGCGGATATCACCTCAATGCTCTCCCGGCCCCGGCGGCGGCAGCGGCGCGCCGAACAGCAGTTGATTGGGGTTGTGCTGCAGGCTGCGGCTGAGCTCGGTGAGTTGCCGGGTCAGGGCCTGCAGCTGCGCACCCAGGCGCTCGTAGTCGGGAAGCGTGCGGTTGCGCAGCTGCTGCGCCGCCTGCGTGCCGACCTCGCCCAGGCGCGCCGCGTTGTCGCCGGCGCGCTGCCAGTCCTGCGCGGCACGCTGGAGCTGCTCCAGCGCATCCTGCGCCGCGGCCGCCGTGTGGCGCACCTGCTCCAGCGTGACGTCGGCATGGTCGCCCAGGCGCTGGCCCTGCAGGCCCAGCGCGGCCAGTTCCGCGCTGCCGCGACGCAGGTTGTCCAGCGTGGCGCCGATGTCCTGACGATGGGCGTCGAGCTCGGCGGTGGTGCGCTCGACATGGTGCAGGGTCTGGCTGATCGCACGCACGTTGGCCGGGCTGAGCAGCGAGTCGAGCCGGTTGGCGATCTTGGACAGGGTCACGGCGGCGTCGTTGAGCCCGCCCTCCAGGCGCGAGAACACCGAGGGCACGTACTGGATCACCGCGTAGGGTTGCCCGGGCTGGGGAAGCAGCGGCTGCGCGGAATGCCCGCCGCTGAGGTTGATCACCGACAGACCGGTGACGCCGCGCGGCGAGAGTTGCGCCACGGTGTCCTTGCGCACCGGCACGTTGCTCTTGATCGCCACCTGGATGCGGATCAGCGTGGCATTGCGCGGATCGATGTCGATGGAAGTCACCCGCCCCACGGCGACGCCGCGGTACAGCACGTCGCTGGCCGGGCTCAGGCCGTTGACGTTGTCGGTGGCGTAGATCAGGTAGGTGGTGGTGTCGGCCTGGCGCGCGCCGGTACTGAGCCACCAGACGGCGCCCGCCAGCGCCACCACCATCGCGATGACGAAGGCGCCGACTGCGGTGTAGTTGACCTTGGATTCCATCGGGTGGGCCTGGCTTCGTGCCGCGGGGCTGCTCAGGGAGTTTCGCGCGAGCATAGCGCGCCGCCGGCGGCGGCGCGGGCGCTGCGCCAGAAGGCGCCGGAGCGCCCGCTGCGGAAATACTCGACCAGTTCGGGCTCCTCGCGCTCGGCCAGTTCGGCCGCGCTGCCCACCGCGAGCACCTTCTTGCGCGCCAGGAAGGCCACCACGTCGCTGCCGTGCCAGATCGAATCCAGGTCGTGGGTGACCTGCAGCACGGTGAGCCCCAGCAGTTCGCGCAATTGCGCGACCAGATCGTCGAACGCGGCCGCGCCGACCGGGTCGAGGCCCGAGGTCGGCTCGTCCAGCACCAGCAGCTCCGGATCCAGCGCCAGCGCGCGCGCCAGCGCCGCGCGCTTGACCATGCCGCCCGACAGTTCCGACGGATGCTTGTGCGCGGCGTCCGCCGGCAGCCCGGCCAGACCGATCTTGAGCATGGCCACCTCGGGCAACAGGCGCGGATGCAGGGGCGAATGCTCGTGCAGCGCCAGCACCACGTTTTCCAGCACGCTCAGCCCGGTGAACAGCGCACCGCCCTGGAACAACACGCCGATGCGGGTGCGCAGGCGCGTGCGCCGCGCCGTGTCGGCCGCCAGCGCGTCCTCGCCGAACAGTTCGAGGGAGCCGGCCTGGGGGTCGCGCAGCAGGGTCAGGGTACGCAACAAGACGGACTTGCCGCTGCCCGAGCCGCCCACCAGGGCCATGATGCACCCGCGCGGCACCACCAGATCGACCCCGTCGTGCACCGTGCTGGCGCCGAAGCGGTTGACCAGCCCGCTGGCGCGGACCACCGCGTCGTCCCTCCGCTGCTGCGCCGGCGCCGGCTTCGGGTCCATGGCTCAGAGCCCCAGCATCTTGTACAGCACCGAGAACGCGGCGTCGATCACGATCACCAGGAAGATCGCCTGCACCACGCTGGTGGTGGCGGCACGCCCGACGGCCGCGGCGCTGCCGCGCACCCGCAACCCCTGCATGCAGCCGACCAGGGCGATGATCACCGCGAACACCGGGGCCTTGACCAGCCCGACCATCAGGGTGCGCACGTCGACCACCTGGGGAATGCGGCTCAGGTATTCGCGCCAGGGCACGCCATAGCCCAGCGAGGCCACCATGCCCCCGCCCAGCAGGCCCATCGCGTCGGCCAGCAGGGACAACAGCGGCAGCGCCACCACCAGGGCCAGCACCTTGGGCAGCACCAGCATCTCGAAGGGAGACAGCGCCAGCGAGCGCAGCGCGTCGATCTCCTCGGTGATGCGCATGGTGCCCAATTGCGCCGCATAGGACGAGCCGGTGCGCCCGGCGACAAGGATGGCCGCCAGCAACGGGCCCATCTCCCGCAGGGTGATGATGGCCACCAGGTTCACGATCAGCACGTTGGCGCCGTAGGTGGCCAGCGTCGCGCCGCCCTGGTAGGCCATGACCATGCCGATCAGAAAGGACAGCAGGCCGATGATGCCCATCGCGCGCAGCCCGCCGGATTCCAGCTCCGCCACCACCTCGCGCCAGCGCAGGCGCGTCGGGTGCAGCAGCACCGGCGTTCCCAGCCACGCCAGTTCGCCCAGCGTGGTGACGAAGTCGCGTCCCTCGCGCCAGGCCGTGAATACGGCCCGCCCGACGTCGCCCAGCAGTCCGGCGTGCGCGCGCGCCGGATGCACGGGCAGCTCCAGCGTGCGCTCCTGCACCAGGCGCAGCAGGCGCGCCGACGCGTCGGGCAGTCCGGAGGCGTCGAGTTCCACGCCGGCGAGCTGCAGCGCCTGCAGGCGCTCCAGCAGGACTCGCGCTCCCGCGGTATCCAGGCGCAGATCCCCCGGTTCGGCCTGCAGCGAGAGCTTTCGCACCTGCGCCGGAATGTCCAGGCGCGGCGCCTCGCGCAGCTCGCGCACGGTCCAGGCGCCGCCGATGCGCAGCACGCCCTGCGGGGCTTGCGAGCTCGCATCGCCTCCCGCCCGCGCCGGCTCCCAGCGCGCCCAGGCCGCCGAATCCGTCGCGTGCACGGCGGGCTCGCTCACCGTCGCTCAGCCTTGCGGCGCGGGAGTGGCGCGCAGCACCTCCTCCAGCGTGGTGACGCCTTCGGCGATCTTGAGCGCGCCGGCCAGGCGCAGCGGCCGCATGCCGTCGCGCACCGCCTGCGCGCGCAGCGCGTCCAGCGCCGCGCCGCCGGCGATCAGCCCGCGCTGGGCGGCGCCCACCGGCAGCAGTTCGTACAGGCCCACGCGCCCCAGGTAGCCGGTATTGCGGCATTCCAGGCAGCCCACGGCGCGGCAGGGGCGCCCCTGTGCGTTGGGCTTCCACGGCGCCACCGCGGCCTCGAAGGCGGCCTGGTCGAAGGCCGCATCGGGTTGGCGGCAGTGCACGCACAGCGTGCGCACCAGGCGCTGCGCCAGCACCCCCAGCAGGGTGGCGCCCAGCAGGTAGGCCGGCACCCCGAGCTCGAGCAGGCGGGTGATCGCGCCGGCGGCGTCGTTGGTATGCAGCGTGGACAGCACCAGGTGCCCGGTCAGCGCGGCCTGCACCGCCATGTCGGCGGTCTCGCGGTCGCGGATCTCGCCCACCATGATGATGTCCGGGTCCTGGCGCATCAGCGCGCGCAGCCCGTCGGCGAAACCCAGGTCGATGCCGCTTTGCACCTGCATCTGGTTGAAGGCCGGCTCGACCATCTCGATCGGGTCTTCCACCGTGCACACGTTCACCTCGTCGGTGGCCAGGCGCTTGAGGGTGGAGTACAGCGTGGTGGTCTTGCCGCTGCCGGTGGGTCCGGTCACCAGCACGATGCCGTGCGGGCGCGACGTGAGGTCTTCCCAGCGCGCCGCCTCGGCCGCCGGAAAGCCCAGCGCGGAGAACTCGCGCAACACCACGTCGCGGTCGAACACGCGCATGACCAGCTTCTCGCCGAAGGCCGTGGGCAGCGTGGACAGGCGCAATTCCACTTCCTCGCCGTCGGGACGGCGGGTCTTGATGCGCCCGTCCTGGGGACGGCGGCGCTCGACCACGTCCATGCGCCCGAGCAGCTTGATGCGGCTGGTCATCGCGTTCATCACCGATGGCGGCACCTGGTAGACCACATGCAGCAGGCCGTCGATGCGAAAGCGGATCACGCCGAACTCGCGCCGAGGCTCCAGATGCATGTCGGAGGCGCGTTGCTCGAAGGCGTACTGCCACAGCCAGTCCACCACCTGCACGATGCCGGCATCGTTGGCGTCGATGGCGCGCCCGCTGCGCCCCATCTCCACCAGTTGCTCGAACTGGTTGGCACCCGGCGCCGCGATCGCCCCGTTGCGCTGGGCCTCGCGCACCGAGCGCGCCAGGCTGAAGAACTCGGCGGTATAGCGCGCGATGTCCGAGGGATTGGCCACGACCAGCCGGATCGGGCGGCGCAGCATGCGCTCCACCTCGGGCAGCCAGCCGGTGTCGAAGGGCTCCGCGGTGGCGATGGTCGCGCCCTGCGCGTCGGCCGAAACCGGCAGGATGCGGTGGCGCTCCGCATAGTGGCGCGAGAGCAGATCGCCGATGCGTCCGATATCCACCTTCAACGGATCGATGCGCAGCAGCGGCAGACCGGCCCGCTCGGCCAGCCAGGCGCTCAGCGCCTCCAGGTCGAGCACCTTGCCGTCCGACTTGCGCGGCAGCGAGGCCGCGGCCACGCGCTGCAGGGCGTGCAGGCGCGCGCTGCCGTGCGCGCAGCGGTCGAGCCCGCGGCGCAGGGCCGGCTCGTCGATCCAGTCGTCCTCGAACAGCGCCTGCAGCACCGTCTGCCAGTCCAGCGCGCCCTGCAGGCGCGAGCGCCGGCCCGCGCCGGGCGTCGGCCGCGGGGCGTCCTGCGCGGGGGGCTGCGGGGGAACCTGCTGGGGATCCGGGGAGCTGCGTGACGGCATGGGCCAAGTGTAGAACGAGCCGGCCGCGCCGCGATCGCCGTCCGCAGCGGCGGCGGCTAGCTGCCGCGGTGACTCGTCACGCCGCAGGCGTCGAACACCTCGCGCCAGGCCTGCAGCTTGCGCGCGAAGCTCCACGAGGCATTCGCCGGACTGCTCGACGGCAGGCGCCAGACCCGCACGCCCAGCTCCCGGGTGATGCGCATGGAGCGCGCGGACTCGCCGCCGTTGTGGGCGATGCCGCGCAGCTCCGGCAAGCCGGCCGCCAGTTCGCCCAGCGCATTGGGCCGGGCATGCCGGATGCTGGCATCCAGGCTGCCCTCGCGCTCGCAGGCGGCGTACACGTCCCAGATGCCCAGCCCGAGACGTTCCACCTCGCGCAGCCGCGCCTCGTAGGGCAGCGCGCGCAGATCCACGCCGAACAGCTCCGACAGCAAGGGCCAGAACTGGTTGCGCGGATGGGCGTAGTACTGGCCGGCGGCCAGCGATGCGGCGCTGGGGAAACTGCCCAGCAGCAGCAGGCGCGTGCCCGGCCCGGCCACCGGGGCGAGGCCGCGCAGGCGCGGGGCGGAAGCGGACTTGGGCATGCTTGGTGTCCAATGGTAGGGATTTCGCCGCGGCGCCGCCCGGCCTGCCCCTGGAGCCTTCTCGATGAGCCTGACCTCCTCCGCGCCCACCACCTCCCGTCGCCCCGCACCGCGCAGCCGCCTGCCGCAGGTCGGCACGACCATCTTCACCGTGATGTCGGCGTTGGCGCAGAGTTGCGGCGCCATCAATCTCGGCCAGGGCTTTCCCGACTTCGAACCCGACCCCGTGCTGCTCGACGCCGTGACGCGCGCGCTGCGCGAGGGCCACAACCAGTACCCGCCGATGGCCGGAGTGCCCTTGCTGCGCGAGGCCCTGGCGGACAAGATCCTGCAGTCGCACGGGCGGCGCTACGACCCCGGCGAGGAGATCACCATCACCGCCGGCGCCACCCAGGCCCTGCTGACCGCGGTACTCGCCGTGGTGCATCCGGGCGACGAGGTGATCGTGCTCACGCCGGCCTACGACAGCTACCTGCCGTCCATCGAACTGGCCGGCGGCGTGGCGCGCTGCGTGCCCCTGAACGCCGACTTCGGCCCCGATTTCGACGCCATCGCCGCAGCGCTCGGGCCGCGTACCCGTGCCATGCTGATCAATTCCCCCCACAACCCCAGCGGACGGGTGTGGAGCGCGCAGGACATGCGGCGCCTGGGCGAACTGCTCGCCCCCACCGACGTCGTGCTGATCAGCGACGAGGTCTACGAGCACATGGTCTACGACGGCCAGGCCCACCACAGTGCCGCGGCCGAGCCGCTGCTGGCCGAACGCGCCTTCGTGGTGTCGAGTTTCGGCAAGACCTACCACGCCACCGGCTGGAAGGTGGGCATGGTGGCGGCGCCGCGCGAACTCAGCGCCGAGTTCCGCAAGGTCCATCAGTTCAACGTGTTCACGGTCAACACGCCGATGCAATGGGCGCTGGCGCAGTACCTGCGCGAGCACCCCGAGGCGCACACCGGACTGCCCGCCTTCTACCAGGCCAAGCGCGACCGCTTTCGCGCCGGGCTGGGCGCCACGCGCCTGCGTCTGCTGCCCTGCGAGGGGACCTACTTCCAGTGCGTGGACTACAGCGCGGTCAGCGATCTGCCCGAGGCGGAGTTCTGCACCTGGCTGACCCGGGAGATCGGCGTGGCCGCGATCCCGATCACCGCGTTCGAGCCCGAACCCCGCCTCGCGCGGCGCACCGCGCGCTTTTGCTTCGCGAAGCGCGACGAGACCCTGGATGCCGCCCTGCAGCGCCTGGGAGGCCTCTGACAGCGCGCATCCCCGCGGGCCGCGGTTCATGTAGACTCTCGGCTCGCGATCTCGCGCGGGTGTAGTTCAATGGTAGAACGGCAGCTTCCCAAGCTTCATACGAGGGTTCGATTCCCTTCACCCGCTCCAGTCCCCCCGATGCAGCCCCCCGAGGCCGAAACCGGCGCGCATGACGCCGCGGCCGAGGCGCCCGAGCTGGTGCGCCGCGGCGTGCGCTCCTACGTGCTGCGCACCGGGCGCCTGACCACCGGCCAGGCCCGCGCGCTGGCCGAACTGGGGCCGCGCTACGTGCTGCCCCACTCGCTCACCCCGCTCGACTGGGACACGCTGTTCGGACGCCGCGCGCCGCGGGTGCTGGAAATCGGCTTCGGCATGGGCGAGGCGACCGCGCAACTGGCCCGCGAACAACCCGAACGGGATTTCATCGGCGTCGAGGTGCACACCCCCGGGGTCGGCTCGCTGCTGCTGCGCATGCGCGAACTGGGCCTGGACAACGTGCGCATCGTCCAGCACGACGCGGTCGAGGTGCTGCGCGACATGGTCGCGCCGGACTCGCTGGACGCGTTGCACGTCTACTTTCCCGACCCCTGGCACAAGAAGCGCCACCACAAGCGGCGCCTGATCCAGCCGGCACTGGTCGCGCTGGCGGCCTCGCGCCTGCGCCCCGGCGGGCTGCTGCATTGCGCCACCGACTGGCAGGACTACGCCGAGCACATGCTGCGGGTGCTGCAGGCCGAACCGGCGCTGCGCAACACCGTCGAGGCCTACGCCGAGCGCCCGTCGTGGCGCATGCCCAGCAGGTTCGAGCAGCGAGGGCTGCGCCTGGGCCATGGGGTGTGGGACCTGATTTTCGAGCGCCGCGACGCCGCGGGCGGATAAAATCGCGGTTTTCCCGTACGAGCCCCCTACAGCGATGGATTTCGAACAAGCCCGTTTCAACATGATCGAGCAGCAGATCCGCCCCTGGGATGTGCTGGACCAGGACGTGCTGAACCTGCTGGGCGCGGTCAAGCGCGAGGACTTCGTGCCCGCTGCCTATCGCGCCATGGCCTTCACGGACATGGAGATTCCCCTGCCCCACGGGGAAAGCATGCTGGCGCCCAAGGTGGAGGCGCGCCTGCTGCAGGAACTGGGCGTGCGCAAGCACGAATGGGTGCTGGAGATCGGCGCGGGCAGCGGCTTCATGGCGGCGCTGCTGGGCCATTGCGCCGCGCACGTGATGAGCCTGGAGATCCATCCGGAACTGGCCGAATCGGCGCAGCAGCACCTGCGTCAGGCCGGGGTGATGAACGCCACCGTGCGCTGCATGGATGCCTCGAAGGAACTGCCCCCGGGCGAATTCGACGTGATCGTGCTGTCCGGCTCGGTGGCGCAGATCCCGCAGGCGCTGGTGGACCGGCTCAAGCCCGGCGGCCGCCTGTGCGCGGTGGTCGGGGATGCGCCCATGATGCGCGCGCAATTGCTCACCCGCAGCGGCGAGCGCCAGTCGCGGGTGGTCGACCTGTTCGACACCGTGGCTCCGCGCCTGCACGGCTTCGCCGAGACGCCGCGTTTCCGCTTCTGAACCCAACCGGCGCCGGCGCCCCCGCCGTCGCCTGCCCTGCAGGATCCCCCCATGACCATTGCGCAACTGACCGTTGGCGAACTCAGCGAAATGCTCGACAACCATCCCGAGGAACTGGGTTCCTGGCAGGTGGTGGACGTGCGCGAGCCCTGGGAACTCGAACGCGCGAGCATCCGGCACGCGCGCTTTCGCAGCACCGCGATCCCGATGGCCACGATCCCGTTGCGCCAGGGCGAACTCGAGCGGGAGAAGAAGCTGCTGATCATGTGCCGCACCGGTGGGCGCAGCACCCAGGTGGCGAATTTCCTGGTGCAGAACGGCTTCGAGCAGGTCTACAACCTGCAGGGCGGCATCACCGCGTGGTCGCGCGAGATCGACCCCTCGATCCCCACCTATTGACCCGGCGCGGAACCGGCCGCAGGCTGCGAGGACGCCTCCTCGCGCGCGGCGGCACCGCGCAGGCGCTGGGCGATCCAGTGCGCCTGGGCGCGTGCCGCGCCGCGGTGGGATGAACTGAAATCGCGGGCGCCGGCGCGCGCGCGCTGCAGCGCCGCGCCGTCGTCCAGCCAGCCCAGCAGGCGCCGCCAGACCTCGGCGGCGTCGGCCGCGCGCGCCACCGCGCCGGCCTGCTCGCCCTGCTCCACGGCCTGCGCGAAATTGAACACGTGCGGCCCCATGACCACGGGGCAGGCCTCGGCGCAGGCCTCGATCAGGTTCTGCCCGCCCAGCGGCAGAAGACTTGCACCGACGAAGGCGGCATCGGACATCGCGTAGTACGCCGGCATCTCGCCGATGCTGTCGCCGATCCACACATCGAGTTCGGCGTCGGGAGGCCCGGCGCTGCGCGAACCATGCCGCAGCCCGCGCTGATCGAGCAGGAGCCGCAGCGCCGGAACCCGATCCAGATGGCGTGGCACGAGCACCACCAGCGCGCGCCGGCCCAGGCCCTTCGGCATGGCGTCCAGCAGGAGCTGCTCCTCGGCCACGCCGCGATCCTCGCGCGTGGAGGCTAGCACCAGCACGCGACGCGCCGCGGCGTCGCGCCACTGCCGCCCCTGCGCGCGCAACGCGGCATCGGCGCGGCGATCGAACTTGAGATTTCCGGCCACCACCACGTCGCGCACCCCCAGATCGCGCAGGCGCGAGGCGTCGCCGCCGGTCTGCGCGGCCGCGCCGGCCAGCGCGCCGCAGGTGGCATGCGCCAGCGCCGGCCAGCGCGCCCAGCGCGCCGCGCTGCGCGCGGAAAGCCTCGCATTGGCCAGCAACAGCTGGATGCCCCGCGCCGCGCAGGCCCGCGCCAGGTTGGGCCACAGCTCGGTTTCCATCAGCACCCCCACGTCGGGGCGGAAATGGTCGAGAAAGCGGCCCACCGCCCACGGCAGGTCGTAGGGCAGCCAGACCTGGGCGTCGCCGGCGCGCAGCAGTTCGGCGCCGGCGGCCCGCCCGGTGGGCGTGGTGTGGGTGAGCAGCAGGCGCAGATCGGGGAGCTCGCGCCTGAGCGCCTCCAGCAGCGGCGCCGCCGCGCGCGTCTCGCCCAGCGAGACCGCGTGCAGCCACAGCAGGGGCGCGTCGCCAGCGCTCGTCGGCGGCAACGCGTAATGCCCGAAACGCTCGCCCAGGTGCGCGCGGTAGTCCGCATCGCGCCGCGAACGCCACAGCAGGCGCAGCACCGCCAGCGGCGCGAGCAGCCACCAGGCCAGGGTGTACAGGCGGATTGCGCGACGCTCGGCCGGGCTCATACCTGGCCGGCCCGGCTCGGCAGGCCCGCCGCACGGCAAGCCGACGCGCGCACACGCGACGCGTCCGAACATGCCGCCACGGACCCGGGGTGCGGGCAACGGCCACGGCGCCAGGCGCAGCGGTGCGGCCAAGCTATGATGACCGGTCGCAGGAATCGGCAGGACATCGAAGGACCGTGCGCGCGCGCACGCACGCCCCGACTCCCCAAGCCGCGGATGCGCCACGATCCGCACGGGTTACCCGGCGGCTGCGACGGCGTTTCGGCAAGCCGCGGAGCACCGGACGGGCAAGCCTCGCGGAACCTGGCAGGCACGATGAATATTCTGATCATCAAGACTTCTTCTCTCGGCGACATCGTACATGCGCTACCTGTCCTTCAATACCTGCGGCGGGTGGCACCACAAGCTCAAGTCGACTGGCTGGTGGACGAGGCGTTCGCAAACGTTCTGACCTTGCACCCGGCCGTGAGCCAATTGCTCGTGGTCCCGCTGCGGCGGTGGAAAAAGGCCCCGCTGGCGCTGTCCACCTGGCGCGGTCTGCGCGCATTCGTGCGCCGGCTTCGAGGTCGGCATTATGACTTGGTGTTCGACCTGCAAGGCAACACCAAGAGCGCCCTGCTTTGCGCAGCCACGCGCGGCACGCGCAAGGTCGGCTTTGCCGCGCGCAACCTGCAGGAACCCCTGGCACGCTGGGTCACCAACGAGAAGGTCGAATTCGAGCCGACCGACCGCCACGCCGTGCAGCGCTATCTGCGCGTCGTCGCGGGCGCGTTCGACGCGACTCCGGATGCGCTGCGCGATCGCGCGAGCATCGCCGTGGCCGAGAGCGATACCCGGGCCGCCGCCGCGCTGCTGGCCGATGCCCCCCGGCCTCGCATCGCGCTGCACTGCGGTACCTCGTGGGCCAGCAAGCTGTGGTCCGAGGACGGCTGGGTGGAACTCGGCCGAGGCTTGCTCGCGCACGGCCTGGCCGGCGCGCTGCTGCTGAGCTGGGGCGACGAGGCCGAGCGGGAGCGTGCCGAGCGCATCGCATCGCGCATCGGCGAGGGTGCCCGGCTGCTGCCTCGGCTCGACCTCAAGCGCCTGTGCGCGGTCTTCGAGGCCTGCGAACTGATGCTTGGCGCCGACACGGGCCCGGTGCACCTCGCCGCGGCGGCCGGCACCTCGACGGTCTCCATCTACCGATGCACCGACGGCACACGCAACGGCCCGTTCGGCCCGTCCCACCGTATCGTGCAGGCGCCGCTGGACTGCTCGAAATGCTGGGGCGGAACCTGCTGGCGGGACGTCGAGTGCACCGGCAGCATCCGTCCGGATGCCGTGCTGCAGGCCGCGCGGGAACTGCTGGAGTCTGGTCCGACACCTCGCCCTGAATCATGACGACGAACAAACTCTCCATCGTGCAGGTCATCAGCCAGGCACGCTTTTCAGGTGCCGAGCATGTCTGCCTGAACCTCAGCCTCGAGTTGCAGCGCCGCGGCCACCGGGTGCTGCTGCTGTGCAAGGACACCGGCGGCTTTCCCGAAGAGGCGCGAAAGCGCGGGCTGGACGTCCGTACGCCATCGATCTCGGGCAAGCTCAACTTCGCCGCCCCGGTGGCGATCGGCTCCCTGGCCCGCAGCTTCGGTGCCGATCTGATCCACAGTCACCTGTCGAGCGCGGCGCTCTGGGGCAGCCTGGCGGGGCGACTGTTCGGCATCCCGACCATCGGCCACATCCACGCCCTGAACACCTACTTCTATTACCGTTTCAGCCATTTCAACCTCACCTGCTCCGACGGGGTGAGGCGTGCCATGCTGTCCCGCGGGGCCGAGCCATCGCGCATCCGGGTGGTCTACAACGGGATCGACCCGGGGCGCCTGCTCGACCTGACGCCGCCGCAGCAGCTTCTCGGCGAGCTGAACATCGATGCCGACGCGCGGGTCATCGCCTGCGTGGGGCACCTGACCGCTCGCAAGGGGCAGATCCACCTGCTGCGGGCCATGGCCAGGCTCAGCGAGGACTGGCCGCAGCTTCACTGCCTGCTGGTCGGCGTCGGCAATCTGCGCGACATGCTGCGCGAGCAGGCGCGACAACTGGGCATCGCCGACCGCGTGCATTTCCTCGGATTCCGACGCGACGCGGTGTCCCTGATGAACTGCGCGGAAATCGTCGTGCTGCCGTCGATCAGCAAGGAGGGGCTCGGGCTCGCGCTGATCGAGGCCCAACTGCTGGGCAAGCCGACCGTCGGCAGCGATGCCCCGGGAATCGACGAAGTGATCGAGAACGAGGTCGTCGGCCTGCTGGTCCCTCCGGCCGACGACGCTGCGCTGGCCGCGGCGCTGCACCGGCTGCTGGCCGACTCGTCGCTGCGTCAGCGTTTCGGGGCAGCGGGACGCGAGCGTGCCCGCACGCGGTTCACGGTCGAGGCCATGACCGACGCATGCGAGTCGGCCTACGCCGAAGTGCTGGCGCGAACCAGGTCCGGTTGAATCCCGCCGTGCCGGCCGCCCCCGGCCGGCAGCGGTTCAGAACGGCAGGGCCAGCCCGGGTTGCAGGGCGTGCAGCGCGGCGCGGAATTCCTCCTGGATGCGCCGCAGGCCGGCCTGGTCATGGGCCTCGAAGCGCAGCACCACGCACGGCGTGGTGTTGGAAGGACGGGCCAGCCCGAAACCGTCGTCGTACTCGGCGCGCACGCCGTCGATGGTGTGCACGTGGCGTGCCGTGGGAAAGCGCGCCTCGCGCTGCAGGCGCTCGCAGATCTCGAACTGCTGCTGCGCCTCGGTTGGAATCTTCAATTCAGGCGTGGACACCGAATCGGGCAGCGCCAGCAACTCGGCCTGCACGTCGGCCACGCGCGCCAGGAGTTCCAGCAGGCGCGCGGCACCGTACTGGGCATCGTCAAATCCGTACCAGCGATCCTTGAAGAAGATGTGCCCGCTCATCTCGCCGGCCAGCGGCGCGCCCACCTGCTTCATGCGCGCCTTGATCAGCGAGTGTCCGGTGCGCCACATCATCGGATCGCCGCCGTGGCGTCGCACCCAGGGGTCCAGGTTGGCCGTGCACTTGACGTCGAAGATGATCGGAGCGCCGGGATGGCGCTGCAGCACGTCGGCCGCGTAGAGCATCAGCTGGCGATCGGGCCAGATCACGTGGCCGTCCTTGGTGACCACGCCCAGGCGGTCGCCGTCGCCGTCGAAGGCCAGGCCGATCTCGGCGTCGCCGTCGCGCAGCACGCGTTGCAGGTCCTCCAGGTTGTGGGGATCCGCCGGATCGGGGTGATGATTGGGAAAGCTGCCGTCGACCTCGCAGAACAGCTCGGTGACCTCGCAGCCCAGGCGGCGCAGCAGTTCCGGCGCGAAAGCACCGGCCACGCCGTTGCCGCAATCCACCGCCACCCGCACGGGACGGGCCAGGCGGATGTCGGAGACGATGCGCTGCAGATAGGGCTCGACGATGCTGGCCTCGCGCAGCGCGCCGCTGCCCTGGGCATAGGCCTCGGAGACCGTGAGATCGCGCAGCGCGGCGATGTCCTCGCCATGCAGTGCGTCGCCGCACAGCACCATCTTCAGGCCGTTGTATTCCGGCGGGTTGTGGCTGCCGGTGATCTGGATGCCGTTGGCGACCTCGGTGGTGGCACAGGCGAAATACAGCATGGGCGTCGCGTTCATGCCCAGGTCGATCACGTCGAGCCCGCCCGCGCGCAGGCCCGCGCTCAGCGCGCCGGCCAGCCTGGGGCCCGAGTCGCGTCCGTCGCGACTGATGTGGACGGCCCGCTGGCCGCGCGCGCGGGCCACCGTGGCGTAGGCGCGCCCGATGTGCTCGCAGGCGGCTTCGGTGAGGGAGCGGTCGACGATGCCGCGGATGTCGTAGGCCTTGAACAGCGAGGGATCGAGTTGTGCCATGGATTGCGTGCTTGCGTGCGTACGTGCTTGCGATGGACCCGGGGACACGCGGCCCGCCAGGTCGAGGCAAAATGCCATTTTCTCACGCCGCCCCGCCATGGCCACCTATCTGATCGGCGACCTGCAAGGTTGCGACGACGCCTTCGCCCGCCTGATCGATCACCTGCGCTTCGAACCGGGGCGCGATCGCCTGATCGTGCTGGGCGACGCGGTCAACCGCGGGCCGGCCTCGGCCGCCTGCCTGCGCCGGCTCATGGGCCTGGGCGACAGCGCGCAGTGCCTGCTCGGAAACCACGACCTGCACCTGCTCGCCGTGGCCGAGGGCGTACGCCGCGCGCATCGCAGCGACACGCTGGACGACATCCTGCGCGCGCCCGACCGGGACGAAATGCTGCACTGGGTGCGCCAGCGCCCGCTGGCGCTGCTCGAACAGGGCTGGCTGCTGGTGCACGCCGGAGTGCTGCCGGACTGGAGCGTGGAACAGACCCTGGAACTGGCCGCCGAGGTCGAACAGCAGTTGCGCACCCAGGCTCCGCGTGAATTCCTCGCCGACCTGTTCGGCAACCAGCCGGCACGCTGGTCGCCGGGGCTGCGCGGCCCGGATCGGTGGCGTCTGACGGTCAACGCGCTGACCCGCCTGCGCTACATCGACACCCGCGACGCAAGCATCGATTTCCACGCCAAGCAGGCCCCCGCCGGCGCCCCGCCCCATCTGCTTCCCTGGTTCGCGGTGCCGGGACGCGCCACGCGCGCCACGCCCATCGCCTTCGGGCACTGGTCCACCCTCGGCCTGTCGTGGAGCGACGGCGCGCTGTGCCTGGACAGCGGTTGCCTGTGGGGCGGCGCGCTGAGCTGCGTACGCCTCGAATCGCCCCAGCGCCCGTGGCTGGAATTGCATGGCCTGCCCTGCGTGGGCCAGCGCGAGCCGGGCACCTGAACGTCGCGCGAGACGCCTCGCACTGGGCATGCGGGCCAATCCTGTGTACAATGCCCCTTTTTGCCAACGCTTATCAAGTGGAGTGCTGTATGGCACGCGTCTGTCAGGTTACCGGCAAAGCGCCGATGGTGGGTAACAACGTTTCCCACGCCAACAACAAGACCAAGCGTCGCTTCCTGCCCAATCTGCAATATCGCAGGATCTGGGTGGAAAGCGAGAACCGTTTCGTGCGCCTTCGCGTCTCGAACGCCGGCCTGCGCCTGATCGACAAGGTCGGCATCGATGCCGTGCTGACGGATCTGCGCGCGCGCGGCGAAGTCTGAATTCGACAAGCAACAGGAGTGACGCGCCATGGCCAAAGGCGGACGTGAAAAGATCAAGCTGGAGTCGACCGCCGGAACCGGTCACTTCTACACCACGACCAAGAACAAGCGCATCCAGCCCGAAAAGATGGAGATCGCGAAGTTCGATCCGGTCGCGCGCAAGCATGTGGTCTACAAGGAAACCAAGCTCAAGTAAGTTCGCCTGAACTTGGCGGGTCGGACCCGCTCTGCCCCAAGAAACCCGCCCATGAGGCGGGTTTTTTTGCGCCCTGCCCGGCGCGCACCCGCGCTGCGGGCGCAAAAAAGCCAGCCGAAGCTGGCTTCTCTGCAGGACTCGACAGCGAGCCGAGGCCCGCTGCGCGGCAATGCCGAATTACTTCTTGTCGGCGCTGCTGGCGGCGGAAGCGGCCGGGGCGGCAGCCGGAGCCGAAGCGGCGGCGGAAGCAGCCGGGGCGGCCTTCGACGCTTCAGCGGCGGGGGCCGAGGCGGCGGCGGGGGCGGAGGCCGGGGCGGCGGCGGAGGCCGGGGCCGAGGCAGGAGCAGCTTCTTCCTTCTTGCCGCAGGCAGCCAGAGCCAGAGCAGCGATCATGGAAGCCAACAACACGGACTTTTTCATTTGATTCCTCAAGCGTCAGTACAAGACACAGGCGATGGAACCGGGGATTCCCGGCTGAATTTTGTGAAGCTCGAACCCGCCATCCACATCGATGGCACACAGTTCAATGGAAAAGTATAGCTCCACCCCGGGTTTGCCCCGATGCCCTTGTCATCATTGCATCCAAATGTTGCAAAACGATCACAATCCGAGGGCGCGGGGCACGAAGCCGGGCTCGGCCAGATCCCAGGCCTGCTCGAACATCTGCAGCGAGGCCTGAGCATCGCGTCCGGCCTGGAGCAAGGCGCGGCGCTCGCGCTGCGCCGGCAAGGCCACCAGCGCGCGCTCGTGCAGCCACAGCCCCTCGGGAGGAGACTCGATCCCGGGAGACAACTCGCGGCACTGGATGACGTGGGAAAACTCCTCTCTCCACCGAACGAAACGAGAGTTTCCCGCAAGCAATCTGGAATAGTCGCGCGCAAGCATGCGCATGCAGGGACGCCGTCGCGGCAAGGCCCAGCGCGCGAGCCCCTGCACCAGCGCGGATTCGTCCAGCGGCCACTCGGCGTAGTCGTCGCTGTACATGCACAACTGCGCGCCGGGATCGAGCAACAACTCGCGCAGGGCCTGTTGCCAGGCCAGGCGACCTTCGATGACCGGCGCCGCCTCGGATTGCGCTGCGCCGTCCTGCGTGGCATCCATTCATACCTCCCGCTCGCGCCGCCGCGCTTCAGTCCCGGCCGGCATGGGCCCAGCCCGCCTCGCACCACTGCGCGATCAGTTCCCGTTCGGCCGGGCTGGCCTGCGCGTATTGTGCCGCATCGATTTCGCGCGCATCGGCCAGGCGGCGCAGCAGCGGCGAACGCCCTGCCTCGTCCGGCACGCTCTCGCCGTTGATGCTCATGCCGGAACGGTTCCACAGCATGCGCGTGCGGCGGTCCAGGCGCAGCCCCCGGCGCGCGGCGATGCGAGCGGCCTCCCGCGCATCGCCGGCCTCGAACACCACTTCCTGCTTCGGCTCGGTGAGCAGTTCGCCGAGGACCCGCGCGAAATCGGCCTTGGAGGGGCGCAGACGCGCGAAGGCGTCGGCCACGAAATCCACCATGTCCTCCGGCAGGCGCGCAGGATGCGCAGCCAGGCTCGCGGACAACTTGCCGCGGTCGCTGTAGCGGGGCGCGGGTTGCAGTTCCTCGGCCATGTTCCACAACAGCTGGCGCAGCAGTTCGTCGCCGGGCGGCGCCCGAAAGCCCACCGAATAGGTCATGCATTCGCCGTCGGCGATTCCATCGTGGCCCCAACCCGGCGGCAGATACAGCAGATCCCCGGGCTCGACCACGAAGTCCTGCTCGGGCGCGAAGCCCTGCAGGAGCTTCAGCGGCTGCCCCGGCTGCAGGCGCGGGCGATCCACCGGTCCGATGCGCCAGCGGCGACGCCCCTGCGCCTGCAGCAGGAACACGTCGTACTCGTCGACATGGGGGCCCACGCCGCCGCCGTCGCTGGCCCAGGAGATCATCAGGTCGTCCAGGCGCGCGTCCGGCACGAAGCGGAACCGACGCAGAAGCCCGGCCACGCCCTCGTCGTGCAGATCCACGCCCTGCACCAGCAGGGTCCAGCGCGGCGTGCGCACGGCCGGCAGGTCGCGGCGCGCCAGCGGCGCGTGGCGCACGTCCCACTGCCGTCCCTCGCGTTGCACCACCCGTGCCTCCACGTCGTCGCGCAGCGCCAGATCGAACAGATCGCGCCGCGACAGCAGGGGCTGCATCCCGGGCAGGGCGCCGCGTATCAGCAGGGGCTTGCGCTGCCAGTACTCGCGCAGGAATCGCTGGCGGCCGATGCCGGGGATGTCAAGCAACTTGGGGGACACGCGATACTCCGCAGGCGGTGGTCGACAGGCCCGGCAGTGTAGCCCCCCGGCTGGCCCGGGAACCCGCTTGTGGCGCACAATAACGGCCCCGGCGCGCACCGCGCTGGGCCCCATCCCCACGCAGGACACCCTACATGCAAGTAGCTCCCGACACCGTGGTCACGCTGGCCTGGCGCCTGACCGATGCCCAGAACGAGGACCTGGCCGACGACGAGGCCGGCACGGACTTCTACGTCGGCGGCGGCGACCTGCTGCCGGCCATCGAGCGCGATCTGCTGGGCAAGTCGGCCGGTGACAGTGGCGCGCTGCAGATCGAGCCTCCGGATGCCTTCGGCGACTACGAGCCCGAGCGCCTGCGCATGGAGGACCGGTCGCTGTTCCCCGAACTGCTGGAGCCGGGCATGCAGTTCGAGCAATTGCCGCCGGGCTGCGCGCCGGCCGAGCCCGGCAGCCTGTTCACGGTCACCGACATCGCCGAGGGCAAGGTCATGCTGGACGGCAACCACCCGCTGGCCGGCATGGCGCTGCGCGTGCACTACCGCATTCTGGAGGTGCGCCAGCCCGACCCGGACGAGCGCGAGGCGCGCAGCGCCCTGCTCGACGACGTGGACAGCGGCATGTTCCTGGTGAAAGGCTCGGGCTGAGCCCTCCCCCGCCGGCTGCGCTCAGGCCATGGCGCCGATGGCCCGGCGCAGGCGGGTCAGCGCGATGCCGAAAAAGCCCGCCCCGATGCCGGCGATGGCCAGCAGCTGAGGCCAGACCTCGGCCAGCCCCGCCCCGCGGAACAGCGTGGCCTGGGACAGGCTGACGAAATGCGTGGTCGGCGCGGCCAGCATCAGCAGGCGCACCGCCTCGGGCATGCTTTCGCGTGGGGTGCTGGCGCCCGAGAGCATTTCCAGCGGCAGCAGCACCATGATCAGCAACAGGCCCATCTGGGGCATGGAACGCGCCATGGTGGCCAGGAAGATCCCCAGCGAGGTGACCGCGAACATCTGCAACGCGGCGCCCAGCACGAACACCCAGGTGGTCGACGGCAGCGGCACGCCGATCAGCTGGTGCACGATCAGCCACAGCGACGCGCAGCACCCCAGCAGCACCACCAGCCCCATGGACCAGACCTTGGCGGCCATGATCTCCAGCGGGCTCAGGGGCATGGCCAGCAGATGTTCGAGGCTGCCGTGCTCGCGCTCGCGCAGCCAGGCCGCGCCGGTCAGCACGATGCCCAGCATGGTCACGTTGTTGATCAGTTCGGCCACGGCACCGAACCACGAGGGCGTGAGCGTCGGGTTGAAGCGGTTGCGCAGCACCAGGCGGGCGAGCGCCCCGGCCTGCGCGTCGCCGCTTCGATGGCGCTGCAGGAACTCGGCGATCTCGGCCTGGCAGATGGCCTGCACGTAGGCCCCTCCGGTGAAGGCCTGGGTCATGCGCGTGGCGTCCACGCTGAGTTGCAGCGTGGGCGCGCGCTCGCCCACCAGGTCGCGCTGCAGATGCCGCGGCAGGTCCAGCACGAAGGTGTAGCGTCCGGCGTCCATCGCCGGATCGACGTCGCGCAGGGAAATCACCGGCGGAGGCAGGAAATACGGCGGCCCGAAGGCCTCGCGCAGGCGCATCGACAAGGCGGAATGGTCCTCGTCGACCACCGCCAGCGGCGCGCGCTGCAGGGTCTCGGGCGCCCCGGTCGCGGCGCTGTAGATGGCCAGCGTGAAGGCGAAGGCGATCAGCACCAGCATCGCCCGATCGTGGCGCAGGCTGCGCAATTCCTTCAACCCGAGATACCAGACGTTGCGCAGGCCCTGTCGCATGGCGGCCGTCCCGTGGTCTCGCCGGTCAACGTTCCTGGCGCCGCAGCAGCGCGATACCCGCGCCCAGCAGCACCGGCGCGCCGAGCAGCAGCGCGAACATCTGAGGCCCCAGGTCGCCCAGACCCAGCCCCTTGGAGAAGGTGCCGCGCGAGACGATGAGGTAATGCGTGGTGGGGTACACCCTTCCCACCCACGCGGCCAGGCCCTGCAGCGAGGAGGTGGGGTCGAGCAGGCCGGAGAACTGCACCGCCGGCAGCACCGTGCCGATGGTGGTGGCGAAAATCGCCGCGGTCTGGGTGCGCAGGAAACTCGACATCAGCAAGCCCAGCGCGGTGGCGTCGACCACGTACAGCAGGGAGCCGAGCGCGAAGGCGGCGGCGCTGCCGCGAAAGGGCACGCCGAACACCCAGCGTGCCCAGGCCCACAGGACCGCCGCGTTGAGCAGCGCCAGGGCCACGTAGGGCAATTGCTTGCCCAGCAGGAATTCCATGCGCGTGGCGGGCCCGACGTAGAAATTCAGGATCGAGCCGAGCTCCTTCTCGCGCACCACGCTGAGCGCGGCGAGCATGGCGGGAATCATGATCAGCAACAGCGGAATGATGGCCGGCACCATGGCGACCAGACTGCTCACGTCCGGGTTGTAGCGGTAGCGGATCTCGATGCCGGCGGGCTGCGCCGGCTCTCCCTGCGCCCCGCGCTCGGCGGCGCGCCGGGCCAGCCACGAGGCATGCACCGCCTGCACGAAACCGTCGACGGTCTCGGCACGCGCCGGCATGGAGCCGTCGACCCAGGCGCCGATCTCCGGCGACAGGCCGCGCTGCAGGTCCCGACCGAAATGCGGCGGGATCTCCAGCGCCAGCGCGAGCTCGCCGTCGCGCAGGCGCCGTCGCATGTCCGCGTCGCTGCGCAAGGGCGCGCGCTCGCTGAACTCGCGGGCGCTGGCGAAATAGCGCACATAGTCCCGACTCAGCGTGCTGCCGTCGCGGTCGAGCACGGCGAAGCGCAGGTGCTGCACGTCCAGGTTGATGCCATAGCCCATGATCACCATCAGCAGCACGCTGCCCAGCAGCGCGAGGCTGGCGCGCACCGGGTCGCGCAACAACTCCAGGCTCTCGCGCCAGCTGTGACTGAACAGCCGGGTGAGCGAGCGCTGCACCAGCCAGGGCGGGCGCGCGGGACGCTGGCGTGCACCCTGCCCCGCCTCGGCCGGCGCCTCGAGCGCATGCGTCGGACCCGGGCGCTGTGCCGCCTCGGGCGCCGGCCCCCGCGAGGTCTCGATCCACTGCACGAAGGCCTGTTCCAGCGATGCGGCGCCGCGGGCCTCGGTCAACTCGCGCGGCGTGCCGCTGGCCAGCACGCGCCCGGCGTGCATCAACGCGATCCTGTCGCAGCGCTGGGCCTCGCTCATGCGATGGGTGGACACGAACACGGTGACACCATCGCGCCGTGCCAGCAGCTGCATCTGGTGCCAGAACCACTCCCGCGCCAGCGGATCCACGCCCGACGTGGGTTCGTCCAGGATCAGCAGCTCGGGCCCATGCAGGGTCGCCACGGCGAAGGACAGCCGCTGGCGCTGCCCGAGCGCCAGGCGCGCCGGCCATTGGTCCATCACCTCACCCAGCTCGAAACGCTCGGCGGCCTGCTCGACCGCCGCGGCCCGCTGGCGCGCGGACAGGCCGAACAGGCGCGCATGCAGCTCCAGGTTCTGGCGCACGCTCAACTCGTTCCACAACGAGAAGCCCTGGGTCATGTAGCCCACCCGCTTGCGCGTGGCCAGGTCCCGCGCGTCCGGCGTGCGCCCCAGCACCCGCACGCTGCCCTCGGTGGGCTCGAGCAGGCCGGTGAGCATTTTCATGGTGGTGGTCTTGCCGCAGCCGTTGGATCCGATGAATCCGAAGATCTCGCCCTGACGCACGCTCAGGTCGATGTGGTCGACCGCGGTGAAATCGCCGAAGCGCCGGCACAGTCCGCGCGCCTCGACCACCGGCGCCGTCGGCTCGCGCGGCGCCGCCGACGCCTCGGAGGCCCACCGCTCGGGGGGACGCGCACCCACCAGCTGGACAAAGGCCTGTTCGAGATCGGCGCAGGCGCTGCGCTCGAGCAGCTCGGCCGGAGTCCCGTCGGCGACCACGCGGCCGGCGTTCATGGCCACCAGCCAGTCGAAATCCCGCGCCTCGTCCATGTAGGCGGTGGCCACGACCACGGTCAACTCCCGCTCCGCGGCCCGCTGCTGGCGGATGTCGCGGATCAGCGCCCAGAACTGCACCCTGGACAGCGGATCGACTCCGGTGGTCGGCTCGTCCAGCACCAGCAGGTCGGGGTCGTGCAGCAGCGCGCAGCACAGGGCCAGTTTCTGTTTCATGCCCCCCGACAGGGTGGCCGCCGGACGCCGCGCGAAGGCCTCCAGCCCGGTGGCCTGCAACAGCTCGCGAGCGCGCTGTTCGCGCCACGAACGCGAGAATCCGCGCTGGCGCCCGAAGAACTCCAGGTTCTCGGCCACGGAAAGCCCGCCGTACAGGCTGCGGCCCAGCCCCTGGGGCATGTAGGCCACTCGGTGCCGCAGATGGGACAGGTGATGGGCATCGCGCAGACTGCCGCCGAGCACCTCGATGTCGCCGCGCTGCAGCGCGCGCGCGCCGCAAAGCAGGGCCAGCAGGCTGGACTTGCCGACGCCGTCGGGACCGATCAGGCCGATCATGCCCAAGGCGGGAAGCTCCAGCCGCGCGATGTCGAGCACTTCGCGTCGGCCATAGCGCAGCCCGACCTCGCGAAACCGGGCCAGCGCCACGGGCCCCGGCTCCCGCCCGCCCGGGGGCGGCGCCTGGCCGCTCATGGCTGCACCCGCAAGCGCGCCGGCCAGGGCAGGTCGCGCCGCAGACGCACGTAGGCCATGCCGGGCATGCCGCTCTTGAGTTCGGGGCGGTGCGCCGCGGCCCAGCGCGCATCCACGCGCGCGCGCACCCGGAACATCAGCTTCTGGCGCTCGCTGGCCGTCTCCACGGTCTTCGGCGTGAACTGCGCCACCGCCGACACGTAGGACACGACGGCGGGCACCGCCCGCCCGCCGAGGGCGTCCGGCACGATGCGCGCCTCGTCGCCGATCACCACCTTTCCGGCATCGGACTCGGGAAGGAAAAAGGACATGCCCAGGTCCGAGGTGTCGAGCAGGCTGACCACCCGCGCGCCGACCCCCAGCATCTCTCCCGGGCGCGCCACGACGTACTGCACCTGTCCGTCCACCGGGGCAAGCAGCGAACAATCCTGCAGGTCCACGTCCACGCGGCTCAGCGCGGCCTGCGCCGCGCCGATCGCGGAGCCCGCCTCCACGGCCTGCAGACGCGCCGCCTCGATCGCCGCGGACGCCGCAGCGGCCTGCGCGCGCGCCGCCGTCAGCGCCCCCTCGGCGCTGCCCACGCCCGCGCGGTCGTCGTCGAACTGCTGGCGCGACACCCCGCCCACCGCGAGGAGTTGCCGGGAACGCTCGAGCCGGCTGCGCGCGGCCTGCAACTCGGCGTCGCGCTGGCCGATCTGCGCCACCGCCGCGTCGCGCTCGCTGCGCCTCAGCGCGACCTGGCTGCGCGAGGTGGCCTCGGCATCGCGCGCGCGCTGCAATTGCGCCAGCGCCTCGCCCCGCTGCGCCTGCAGCGGCGCGCAATCCAGGCGCGCGAGCACTTGACCGGCGCGGACCTGCTCGCCTTCCTGCACCTGCAGGCTGAGCAGCCTGGCGGGAATGCGCGTGGAAAGCTCGAGCTCCACCGCCTCCAGGCGGCCGTTGCCCGACGCCAGTCCGTCGGGCGCCGGCGCGCGGCCCAGCCAGAGCCAGGCCAGAATTCCCAGCGCGACGGCCCCCGCCGCCAGCGCCCACCCCCCTCGACCGAGCTTGCCGCGCATGCTCTTCGCCCCCGGCTCCGTCCGGTACGGAACCTCGAGGGAAATTGTGCCGCCTCGGAGGCGCCGCGAAGGCGCGCCAGATCAAATCGGCGGCACGCGGCGCACCGTTTCAGGAACCGGTGGAGCCGAAGCCTCCGGCGCCGCGCTCGCTGGCGGCGGAAAAGGCCGCCACGACCCGGAACTCGGCGCGCACGATGGGCACGAACATCATCTGCGCGATGCGCTCGCCCGGCTCGATGCGCAGGGGCGGACTGCCCGCCGCATTGCGGTTCCACACGCTAACCATCACCTGCCCGGTGTAGTCGGCGTCGATCACGCCCAGGGAATTGCCCAGCACCAGGCCGCGCTTGTGCCCCATGCCCGAGCGCGGCGCGATCACCGCCATCAGCCCGGGGTCGGCGATGTGCATGGCGAAACCCGCCGGCACCAGCAGCGCGGGGCTGCCCGCCGGGATGTCCAGCGTCGCGTCGATGCAGGCGTGCAGGTCCACCGCGGCGGCCATCGACGACTGGTAGCTGGGCAGGCCCCATTGGTGCAGGCGGGGATCGAGGATCACGAGTTCCACGGGCGCGGTCGCGGCGGTGCTCAAGGGCGGTCTCCAGGAAGGCAAGGGCTGTGGGGGAATATCGGAGCGCGCGCCCGTCGGGCGCGCGCGGCGGTGGGCGCCTCAGGGGCGCGCCGGCAGGCGCGGGGCGATCTCGGCCACCAGTCGGCGCGCCAGGTCGAGCTTGTCCATGCTCGGCAGTTCGCGCACGCCCTGGGCGTCGACCAGCACGCAGCTGCTGTGATCGCTGCCGAAGGTCTGCGGCCCGAGGTTGCCCACCAGCAACGGCACCCCCTTGCGCTCGCGCTTGGCCTGGGCATGGGCCACGAGTTGCTCGGCCTCGGCCGCGAAGCCCACGCAGAACGGCGCGTCGGGGCGCGCGGCCACCTCGGCCAGGATGTCGGGGTTGAGCAGCAGTTGCGGCAGGGGCGGCGCCCCGTCGGGCTGCTTCTTGATCTTGCCGGGTTGCGCCTCGGGGCGCCAGTCGGCCACCGCGGCCGCGGCGACGAACACATCGACGCCCCCGACCGCCAGTTCGGCCCGTACCGCGTCGCGCATCTGCAGCGCGGTCTCCACGGGCACGGTGCGCACGCCATGGGGCGGCGCGAGCGCGGTCGGACCGGCTACCAGCACCACTTCGGCGCCCGCCTCCCAGGCGGCCCGCGCCAGCGCCCAGCCCATCTTGCCGCTGGAGCGGTTGGTCAGCCCGCGCACCTCGTCCCAGGGCTCGAAGGTCGGGCCCGCGGTCAGCAGCACGCGCCGGCCGCGCAGCAGCGGGGGTTGCCACAGGGCCTCGATCTCGCACATCAGTTGCTCGGGCTCGAGCATGCGTCCGTCGCCGACTTCGCCGCAGGCCTGTGCACCGCTGCCGGGGCCGGCCAGGCGCAGGCCGTCGCGCCGCAGTTGCTCGGCATTGCGCTGGACCGCCGGGTGCGCCCACATGGCGCGGTTCATGGCCGGGGCCAGCAGCGTGGGCACCGCGTCGCGCGCCAGCAGCAGCGTGGCCAGCAGATCGTCGCCCATGCCGGCGGCAGCCCGGGCGATGAGATCGGCGCTGGCCGGCGCGAGGACCAGCGCATCGGCCTCGCGCACCAGATCGATGTGGTCCATGCCGGAGGCGCGCAGCGGATGCCAGGAATCCAGCGCCACTTCGCGTCCCGACAACGCCTGCAGGGTGATGGGCCCGACGAAACGCGTGGCCGCCTCGCTCATCGCCACCTGCACCTGGTGCCCGGCCTTGACCAGCAGGCGGACGAGTTCGCAGGCCTTGTAGGCGGCGATGCCGCCGCTGATGCCCAGCAGCACGCGGCGCGAGGCCTTGCCGCCGGAGCGTTGCGCGTCGGTCATCGCCGGCCTCTCAGGCGCTTGCCGCCAGGCGCTGTTCGCACCAGGCCTCGGCCGCGCGCAGCGCCGCGTCCACGCCTTGCGGACGGGTACCGCCGGCCATCGCGAAATCGGGCCGGCCGCCGCCCTTGCCGCCGACCTCCCGCGCCGCCTCGTTGACCAGTTCGCCGGCCTTGAGCCGGCCCACCAGGTCGGCGGTCACGCCGGCGGCCAGTTGCACCTTGTCGCCGTCGGCGCTGGCCAGCAGCACCACGGCCGACTTCAGGCGCGCCTTGATCTGGTCGACCACGCTGCGCAGCGCGGCCGCGTCGGCGCCGTCCAGGCGCGCCGCCAGCACGCGCACGCCGCCCACGTCGCGCGCCGCATCGGCCAGCGCCAGGCCGCGGGAGGCGGCGTCGCGCGCCTTCAGCGCCGCGAGCTCCTTGTCCTGGGCGCGCATCTGTTCCAGCAATTGCGCGGCGCGCCGCGGCAGTTCGTCCTGCGGGGTCTTGAGCAGCGCCGCCAGCTCGGCCAGCTCGGCGCCCTGGCGCTGCGCCAGGAGCAGCGCACCCAGGCCCGTCGTGGCCTCGATGCGTCGCACCCCGGCGGCCACCGCGCCCTGCCCGGTCACGCGCAGGCTGCCGATGTCGCCGGTGCGCGCCACGTGGGTGCCGCCGCACAGTTCGCGGCTGGCGCCGATGTCGAGCACGCGCACCTCGTCCCCGTATTTCTCGCCGAACAGCATCATCGCGCCGGTCTTGCGAGCCTCGTCGATCGGCAGCACCCGGGCCAGCGTGGGCGTGTTGAGCAGCACCTGCTCGTTCACCCACTGCTCGATGCGCCGGATCTGCTCGTCGCTGATCGGCGCGTCGTGGGAGAAGTCGAAGCGCGTCTTGTCCGCGTCCACCAGCGAGCCCTTCTGCTGCACATGCTCGCCCAGCACGATGCGCAGCGCCTTGTGCAGCAGGTGGGTCGCGCTGTGGTTTCGCATGGTCGCCAGCCGGCGCTGCGCATCGACCTCGGCGTCGATCGCCTGCCCGAGTTCCAGGCTGCCGCCTTCCAGGCGCCCGTGGTGGCCGTACACGTCGGCCTGCAGCTTCTGCGTGTCGTGCACGACGAAGCGCACGCCGGCCGCGGCCAGCACGCCGCTGTCGCCCACCTGACCGCCCGACTCGGCGTAGAAGGGCGTGCGGTCCAGCACCACCACGCCCTCCTCGCCCGCGTTCAGGCGGCTCACCGCGCTGCCGCCCGCGTACAGGCCCAGCACGCGCGCGCCCTGCACGCGCAGGTGTTCGTAGCCCTCGAAGCGCGTGGCCTCGCCGGAGTACTCCAGCGCATCGGCCATGCGGAAGCGTCCGCTGGCGCGCGCCTGCTCGCGCTGGCGCTGCATGGCCTGTTCGAAGCCGGCCTCGTCCACCGCCACGTTGCGCTCGCGGCACACGTCGGCGGTCAGGTCCAGCGGAAAGCCGTAGGTGTCGTACAGCGTGAAGGCCACCTGCCCGCCCAGCACGGCCTCGCCGCGCCCGCGCATGGCGTCGAGTTCGCCCTCGAGGATGCGCATGCCGTTGTCCAGGGTCTCGCCGAAGCGCCGCTCCTCGGCCTCCAGCACCTCGGCGATGCGCGGCGCGGCCTGCGCGAGTTCGGGGTAGGCCTGGCCCATCTCGGCCACCAGGTCGCCCACCAGGCGGTGGAAAAAGGGTTCGTGCCGGCCCAGCTTGTAGCCGTGGCGCAGCGCGCGGCGCGCGATGCGCCGCAGCACGTAGCCGCGCCCCTCGTTGCCGGGGATCACGCCGTCGGTGATCAGGAAGGCGCAGGCGCGGATGTGGTCCGCGATGACCTTCAGCGACACGTGGCCGAGGTCCTGGCACCCGGTCTCGCGGGCGGCCGCGGCGATCAGGCGGCGGAACAGGTCGATCTCGTAGTTGCTGTGCACGTGCTGCAGCACGGCGGCGATGCGCTCCAGGCCCATGCCGGTGTCCACGCAGGGGCGCGGCAGCGGCTTTTGCGCGTAGCTGACGGTCTTCCAGGTGTCGCCGTGGCGCTGCACCTGCGCGATGGCGCCGTCGCGCTCCAGCGCCGCCTTGGCCGCGGTGGCTTCCAGTTCGCTGGCGAAGCTCTGCTCGCCGGCGACGCTGCGCTCGAACTGCATGAACACCAGGTTCCAGATCTCGATGTAGCGGTCGCCGTCCTCCTCGGGGGAGCCGGGAGGTCCGCCCCAGACGTCCGGACCGTGGTCGTAGAAGATCTCGCTGCAGGGGCCGCAGGGGCCGGTGTCGGCCATCTGCCAGAAGTTGTCCGAGGCGTAGCGCGCGCCCTTGTTGTCGCCGATGCGGATGATGCGCTCGTGCGGCACCCCGATCTCGTCGGCCCAGATCGACCAGGCCTCGTCGTCCTCCTGGTAGACGGTCACCCACAGCTTGTCCTTGGGCAGGCCGTAGACCTCGGTGAGCAGTCCCCAGGCGAAGCGGATGGCGTCGCGCTTGAAGTAGTCGCCGAAGCTGAAATTGCCCAGCATCTCGAAGAAGGTGTGGTGGCGCGCGGTGTAGCCGACGTTTTCCAGGTCGTTGTGCTTGCCGCCGGCGCGCACGCAGCGCTGCGCGGTGGTGGCGCGGCTGTAGGGACGCTTGTCCTGGCCCAGGAACACGTCCTTGAACTGCACCATGCCCGAGTTGGTGAACAGCAGCGTCGGGTCGTTGCCGGGAACCAGCGGCGACGAGGCCACGCGGGAGTGGCCCTGGGAGGCGAAGTAGGCGAGGAATTTCTCGCGGATGTCGGATACGTTCATGCGTTCACCTGGAATGGCCACCGTCGGCGCGTCGTGCCGGCAGCGGCGAAACCGCGATTTTAAGGGCCAGCCCCGGCGCATGCCCGCACGCCGCCGCCGCACGCGCACTACAGTTGGCAGTTCGCGCCCGCGTGGCGCTCGTTTTCACGCACCAGAACCTGCGGAGATCCCCATGCCCGAAGCCCCCACCGCTTCCGTGCTCGCGCCCCTGCGCGACCCCTCCCTGCTCAAGACCCAGGCGCTGATCGGCGGGCGCTGGGTGGACGCCGCCGAACGCGTGGCCGTGCACGACCCGGCCAGCGGCGCGCTGCTCGCCGAGGTTCCGCGCCAGGGCGCCGCCGACGCCGAGCGCGCGATCGAGGCGGCATCCGCCGCGTGGCAAGGCTGGCGCGGCCAGACGGCGCGCCAGCGCGCCACGGTGCTTCGCCGCTGGTTCGATCTGCTGCTGCAGCATGCGGACGACCTGGCGCTGATCATGACCGCCGAGCAGGGCAAGCCGCTGGCCGAGGCCAAGGGCGAGATCGCCTACGGAGCCAGTTTCGTGGAGTGGTTCGCCGAAGAGGCCAAGCGGGTGTACGGCGAGACCATCCCCAGCCCCGACCCGAGCAAGCGCCTGGTGGTGCTGCGCCAGCCCATCGGCGTGTGCGCGGCGATCACGCCCTGGAACTTCCCGCTGGCCATGATCACGCGCAAGGTGGCGCCGGCGCTGGCCGCCGGCTGCCCGGTGGTGATCAAGCCGGCGGAACAGACGCCGCTGACCGCGCTGGCGGCGGCCGAACTGGCGCAACGCGCCGGCATGCCGCCGGGGGTGCTCAACATGCTCACCAGCGACGCCGACGGCTCGGTGCAGATCGGCAAGGTGCTGTGCGCCAGCGACGTGGTGCGCCACCTGTCGTTCACCGGATCGACCGAGGTCGGGCGCATTCTCATGGCGCAATCCGCGCCGACGGTGAAGAAGCTCTCGCTGGAACTCGGCGGCAACGCCCCCTTCATCGTGTTCGACGACGCCGACATCGACGCGGCGGTGGAAGGCGCGATGCAGAGCAAGTACCGCAACGCCGGCCAGACCTGCGTGTGCGCGAACCGCCTGTACGTGCAGCGCGGCGTGTACGAGCAGTTCGTCGAACGCCTGGCGCGGCGCGTGGCCGAGCTCAAGGTCGGCCCCGGCACCTCCGCCGGGGTGCAGATCGGCCCGCTGATCGACCAGCAGGGCCTGGACAAGGTGCGGCGCCACGTCGACGACGCGCTGGCGCGCGGCGCACGCCTGCTGACCGGCGGCAAGGTGCTGGAGCAAGGCGGCGGGCGCTATTTCGAGCCCACGGTACTGGCCGACGCCGACGCGTCGATGCTGTGCGCGCGCGAGGAGACCTTCGGCCCGGTCGCGCCGGTGTTCGCCTTCGACACCGAGGAGCAGGCCGTGGCCGCGGCCAACGCGACCGAGTTCGGCCTGGCCGCCTATTTCTACAGCCGCGACCTGGCGCGGGTCACGCGCGTGGGCGAGGCGCTCGAATACGGCATCGTCGGCGTCAACACCGGGCTGATCTCCAACGAGGTCGCGCCCTTCGGCGGGGTCAAGCAGTCGGGGCTGGGGCGCGAAGGCTCGCACCACGGCATCGACGAATACCTCGAGCTCAAATACCTGTGCGTCGGCGGCATCGGGGGGTGACAGCCCCCCGGGCTGGCCCGCCCCCCACTTTCCCGGAGAAATTCGCACCATGCAAGGCCCGAGCGCCCTGTTCCAGCCGCTGAAGCTGGGAAGCCTGGAACTGTCCAATCGCATCGTCATGGCCCCGCTGACGCGCTCGCGCGCCGCGCAGCCCGGCGACGTGCCCTCGGAGATGAATGCGCGCTACTACGCGCAGCGCGCCTCGGCGGGCCTGATCATCTCCGAGGCCTCGCAGATCAGCCGCCAGGGCCAGGGCTACGCCTTCACGCCGGGCATGTACACGGATGCCCAGGAACGCGGCTGGCGCCTGGTCACCGAGGCCGTGCACGCGGCCGGGGGTCGCATCGCCGCGCAACTCTGGCACGTGGGGCGCATCTCGCACCACCTGCTGCAGGAGCATGGACAGCCGCCGGTGGCGCCGTCGGCGCTGCGCGCGGAGCATGGCGAGTCCTTCGTCGTGCTGCCCGAGGGGCCCAGGCGGGTGCCGTGCGACGCGCCGCGCGCGCTGCGCACCGAGGAAATCCCCGGCATCGTGGCCGATTACGCCCACGCGGCCGAGCGCGCGCTGCGCGCGGGTTTCGACATGCTCGAACTGCACGCGGCCAACGGCTACCTGCTGCAGCAGTTCCTGGCCCCCAACAGCAACTTGCGCACGGACCGCTACGGAGGCAGCCTGGAACACCGCGCGCGCATCGTGCTGGAGGCGCTGGACGCGCTGATCGGCGTGGCCGGCGCCGACCGCGTGGGGGTGCGCATTTCCCCGCATTTCGTGCGTCACGACATCGACGATCCCGAGACCGAGGCCATGCACCTGTACCTGGCCCGCGAGTTCGACCGCCGCGGCGTGGCCTATGTGCACACGGTGGACTCCTCGTGGTCCGCGGGCCCGGCGCTGAGCGACGAGTTCCACGCCCGGCTGCGCCAGGCCTACGGCGGGCGCATCATCGTGTGCGGCGGCTACGACGCCGCGCGCGGCGCGGCGCGCATCGCGCAGGGCGTGGCCGACGCGGTGGCCTACGGCCGCGCCTTCATCGCCAACCCGGACCTGGTGCGGCGCATGCGCGAGGGCGCCGCGCTGAACACGCCCGACCCGGCGACCTTCTACGGCGGCGCCGAGCACGGCTATCTCGACTACCCGGCGCTGCCCTGACCGCCTCGCCACATCGGGCATCTCCTACAATTCCACGCTTCAAATGCGTCTATCCGCCGCAGGCGGCTCCTCCACCATGTCTTCCATCAAGAAAGTCGTGCTCGCCTACTCCGGCGGCCTGGACACCTCGGTCATCCTGCGCTGGCTGCAGGAGCAGTACCAATGCGAGGTGGTGACCTTCACCGCCGACATCGGCCAGGGCGAGGAACTCGAGCCGGCGCGCGCGAAGGCGCTGAAGATGGGCATCAAGCCCGAGAACATCTACATCGAGGACCTGCGCGAGGAGTTCGTGCGCGACTTCGTGTTCCCCATGTTCCGCGCCAACGCGCTGTACGAGGGCGAGTACCTGCTGGGCACCTCGATCGCCCGTCCGCTGATCGGCAAGCGCCTGATCGAGATCGCGCGCTCCACGCGCGCCGACGCGATCTCGCACGGCGCCACCGGCAAGGGCAACGACCAGGTGCGCTTCGAGCTCACCGCCTACGCGCTGATGCCCGGCGTGAAGGTCATCGCCCCCTGGCGCGAATGGGACCTGCTGTCGCGCGAGAAGCTGCTGGCCTACGCCGACCGCAACGGCATTCCGGTGGACTTCAAGAAGCGCAAGGGCGGCGCCCCGTACTCGATGGACGCGAACCTGCTGCACATCTCCTACGAAGGCGGCGTGCTGGAGGATCCGAACACGGTGCCCGAGGACAAGATGTGGCGCCTGACGGTGTCGCCCGAGAAGGCCCCGAACAAGCCGCAGGTCATCGAGCTCGAATACCGTCGCGGCGACATCGTGGCCATCGACGGCCAGGCGATGAGCCCGGCGCAGGTGCTGGCGCACCTGAACGCGGTGGGCGGTCGCCACGGCATCGGGCGCCTGGACAAGGTGGAGAACCGCTACGTGGGCATGAAGAGCCGCGGCTGCTACGAAACCCCCGGCGGCACCATCATGCTGGCGGGCCACCGCGCCATCGAGAGCATCACGCTGGACCGCGAGGTGGTCGCGCTGAAGGACGACCTGATGCCGCGCTACGCCCGCATGATCTACAACGGCTACTGGTTCGCCCCCGAACGCGTGCTGCTGCAGGGCCTGATCGACGCCTCGCAGGCCACCGTCAACGGCAAGGTGCGGCTCAAGCTGTACAAGGGCACCATCATGTGCGTGGGCCGTGAATCGGCCACCGACAGCCTGTTCGACGCGCGCATCTCGACCTTCGACGACGACGGCGGCGCCTACAACCAGGCCGACGCGGCCGGTTTCATCAAGCTCAACGCGCTGCGCCTGCGCATCGCCGCCAACGTGGAGGCCGCGCGCGGCAAGCGCTCCGCGCCGAAGGCCGGCGCCGCCAAGGCGGGCAAGCCGGCGAAGGTCGCGAAGGTCGCGAAGACCGCGAAGGCGACCGCCACCAAGCGCGGCGGGAGCGCGCGATGAGCCCCGGCGCGCTGCGTGGCGCGGTGGTGCCGCGGGCGAACGTGTATTTCGACGGACGCTGCGTCAGCCACACGGTGCAGCTCGACGACGGCAGCCGCAAGAGCGTGGGCGTGATCCTGCCCGGCAGCACGCTGCTGTTCAACACCGGCGCGCCGGAGGTGATGCAGGGCGCGGGCGGCTGGTGCGAGTGGCGCATGCAGGGCAGCCAGGACTGGAAGCGCAGCGCCGAAGGCGAGGAGTTCTCGGTTCCGGGCAACGCGCGCTTCGAGATCCGCACCGGCGACGAGGCCTACCACTACGTCTGCCACTTCGGCTGAGGCGCGAGCCGCGCCCGAAGCAAGGGCCGCCGGCGGGGAACCCTCCCCGCCCGCGGCCCTTCGACCTTGGGCGCGCCCTCAGCTCGACTGCCCGGGGTGCAGCACGCGGTCCTGCAGGCGCTTGAAGCCGATGAGCTTCATCACGTACTTCTCGTAGATGGGCTCGGAGTTGCCGGTGCGCATCTTGCGCATGAAGTACTTCTCGAAGGCAATCTTGGCCAGGTGCACCCACTTGCCCGAGCCGAACCAGTTGACGTCGCGCGGCGGGATCTGCGGAATGGCCGCGAAGGCGGCTCCCGTGGTGCCGAAGTCGGCCAGGCAGATGGCTTGCCAGGTGCCCTTGTGGGTCGGCTGCGCGCCGGCCATCTGCTCCTCCAGGTTGTGCACGATGGCGGTGACCATGGACTCGATCATGAACCCCGTCTTGGGGACCCCGCAGGGCACCGGCGTCGGCCCCACCGGAGGGATCGCGATGCACACGCCGGCGGAATAGATGTTGGGATACTTCGGGCTGCGCTGGTGCTCGTCGACGATGACGAAGCCGCGCGGATTGCACAACCCCTCCACCTTGGCCACCGCGTCGACGCCCTTGAAGGCCGGCAGCATCATCGAGTGCCGGAACGGCAGCTCGTGCTTGCGGAACACGTTGCCCAGCGCGTCGAGTTCGTCCACGTACATCTTGCCCTGCTCGACCTTGGTGGTCCTGGCGTTGGTGATCCAGCGGATGTCGTGGTCGCGGAACTCATGCTCCATGATGCCCTTGGAGTCGCCCACGCCGTCCAGGCCGAGGTGCCCGATGTAGGGTTCGGCGGTCACGAAGGTGATGGGCACCTTGCTGCGCAAGCGGCGCTTGCGCAGCGCGGCGTCCAGGATCATCGTGTACTCGTAGGCGGGGCCGAAGCAACTCGCCCCGGGCATGGCGCCGATGATCACGGGGCCGGGCTGCGCGCACAGGCGCTCGAAATCCTCGAAGCACTTCTCGGCATGGTCGATGGTGCAGATGGACTGGGTGAAGCCGGCGTGCGGGCCCGCTCCCTCCACCTCCTCGAAGGCCAGCTTCGGGCCGGTGGTGATGATCAGGAAGTCGTAGCTGACGCTGTCGCCGCCCTGCAGCACGATGGTGCTGGAGGCCGCGTCGATGGATTGCGCCGGCCGCCCGATGAATTCGATGCCCTTGCGCTCCAGGTAGGGCGCGATGGGCAGCACGACCTGCTCGCGCGAACGCCAACCCACCGCGACCCAGGGGTTGGACGGCACGAACTGGAAATAGTCGACGCTGTTGATCACCGTGATGCGGTGTTCGCTGCCGAGCTTCGCCCTCGCCTCGTAGGCGGCGGGAAGTCCGCCGATACCCGCCCCAAGAATGACGATGTGTGCCATGGATGCCTTCCTCTCCTCGCAAAAGCCGGTGGTTGAGCCCCCGGTGTGAACCCCGGGGTGGATCGGGCAGCTTGCAGGATGCACCGCCCTGTATCGACGCAAAACAGGATAACCACCGATGCGAGCCGTGTTTCGCCGCGGACGGCAATGCCGTGGGGCGCGCTTGACGGGCATCAATGCGCCTGCGAGCTCCCCTGGTGTTCCCCCCAAGCTGACTAACCCTAATACTCCCCACTGCATGTTTCTTTTGTATCTATACTCTCCCCGCTATCTGCACCGGATGCGCACGATCCTGCCGCGATTCGACGGCACAACGCCTGAGGAGACACGACCGCCATGAAATCCCCTCGCCCTCTGTGGAACCCCTATGTAGCCGGCGTGGTGCTGGGCGCCGCGCTGCTGGCCACCTTCCTGGTGACCGGCAACGGCTACGGCGTGACCGGCGCCACCACGCTGGCCACGGCCGCGGCGGCCGGGCACCTCGCCGCCGGCACGGTGGCCCCCGGCACCTACCTGCACGGCCTGTTCGACGCCGGGCTGAATCACTGGATCACTTGGGAAGTCGTCGGCCTGGCCATCGGCGCGCTCGCCGGCAGCCTGCTGGCCGGACGCTTTCGCTGGGAGCTCGACGGCCCGGCGCGAGCGGCGCGCGGCTTGCGCCTGGTCCTGGCCCTGGCGGGAGGCACCGCCTCCGGCTTCGGGGCGCGCCTGGCCCTGGGCTGCACCAGCGGCATGGGCCTGTCCGGAGGCGCCACGCTGGCGGCCGCCGGCTTCCTGTTCCTGATCGGCTTTTTCGTCGCCGGCATCGCGTTCGGGCAAATCACCAAGGGGCTGTGGAAATGAGTTTTCCTCTGGGGTATACGGGCCCGATCTCGGGCTTGCTACTGGGCACCGTATTCGGCTACGTGCTGGAGAACGCCGGTTTCGGCAGCGGCTGCAAGCTGACCGCGCAGCTGCGCTTCCAGGACTGGGCCGTGTTCAAGGTCATGTTCACCGCCATCGTGGTGGCCTCCGGCGGCCTGTACCTGCTGCAGGGCCTGGGCCTGATGAACGTGACCAACGATCTGTTCGTCCCCTCCGTGTTCCTGTGGGGAAGCTCGCTGGGAGGCGTGCTCATCGGCGCCGGCATGGCCATCGGAGGCTATTGCCCCGGCACCTCGCTGGTGGCGTTCTGCTCCGGGCGGGTGGACGGGCTGGTGTTCCTGCTGGGCATCGTGCTGGGCACGCTGGGTTTCAACTCGGGCTACGAGTCCATCAAGACCTGGGCCTGGAAACAGGTGGGCCCCGACTCCCTGACCCTGCCGCAACTGCTGCACCTGCCGGCCTGGGCCGTGTGGGCGTTGCTGCTCGCGGTGCTGCTGGTCGTGGGCTACCTCACCCGCGGCAACGGCACCAGCGGGCGCCAGGCGGCTTGATCCGGGTCAAGCGCCCCGCGACCAGCCTCAGCGAAGCCCGGCTACCCGGCACTACGATGATCCGCTTTGCGTCACGCGGCCCGAGCTTGCGCGCAACCGCGCGAGCCGACGCCGCGGGCGCTCCCGACCCGCATTTCGTCGACCACCATTGGAAGGAGACCGATCATGGCGAAGTCCCGCATCAAGACCCGTATCAAGCTGTCCCACGCCCTGCCCGTGCTGGCGCTGGCCGCCGCGGCCGTGGCGCCCATGCCCCAGGCGCTGCGCGCCGCGTCGCCCACGGCGCTGGCGCAGGCCTCGGCCAATCCCTGCGCGCCGGGCAACCCCTGCGCCCCGGGCGGAGCCAAGAAGAAGGCCAAGGCCGGCAACCCCTGCGCGCCCGCCGGCGGCAAGTCGAAGAAGAAGTCGGCCAACCCCTGCGCGCCGAACTGAGCATCGCAGGCACCGGCCGCAGCGCCGTGAGCACCCGCATCGCCCCTTCGCGCGAGCGATTGCTCGACGCGCTGCGCCGAGCGCCGCGCCGGCCGCTGGATGCGGCGCTCCAGGGCACGCTTCGACACCTGCGCGCCAGCGCGCGCAGCGGCCGCGGCGTGCTGGCGGACCTGCTCGGGCGGGCCGAGGGCTTCGCCGAGTGGGAACACTACCCCCCGCGCGACGCGCTCGACGCGCGCAGCGGCTACCGCTTCTACTACCACGCCCACGCGGCGCAGCAACGAGTCCGAGGCGAGCACGGTCATTTCCACGTCTTCGCCCCGCGGCGCCCGCGCCGCGCGGGCGAAGCCGACTACGTGCACCTGTTCGGCCTGTCGGTCGATGCCCGCGGCATGCCGCTGCGCGTGTTCACCACCAATCGCTGGGTCACCGCCGAGCACTGGCAGGACGCCGCCTGGACCCTGCGCGCACTGCGCCGGCTGGACCTTTCGCATGCTCGCCCGCGGCGCGTCGCCAGCTGGCTGGAGCACATGGCGCGATTGTTCGCACCCCAGATCGAGGCCGTGGTGCTCGAACGCGATCGACGGGTGGCCGAGCGCGCCCGTCGGCGCCCGCGCGAACAGGTGCTCGAGGACCGGCGCAGCCACATTCTCAGCCAGTGCGCCGCGGACCTGGCGCGCCAGCTCGACATCCTGCAGGCCGCGGATCTCGCCTGAAGGCGACGCGACCGACCACCGTTCACGCTTGTTGTTCAACCCGGAGGAGAACCATGAAGACCCTGAAGTACCTGCTGGCAGCCGGCTTCGTCGGCGCCTGTGTGCAATTGGCCTCTGCGGCCACCCTGCCCGGTCCGCTGGTCACGCCGCAATGGCTGCATCAGCACCGTTCCGAGGTGACCGTCCTGGATATCCGCGACGACATGGACACGCTGACCCGCGCGCCCAAGTTCGAGGTGGACAAGAAGACCGGCGCGAAGAAGCTGGTGGCCACCGGCGGTCACCTGGAAGGCGCGCTGTCGGTGGACTTCGGCAAGATCCGCCAGAACAAGGAAATCGACGGCAAGAAGATCGTCGCCCAGCTGCCCAGCGCCGAGTACTTCACCAAGGTGATGGACGAGGCCGGCCTGGACAAGGGCAAGCCCATCGTCATCGTGCCCACCGGCGAGACCGTGGACACCATGGACATGGCCACGCGACTGTATTTCCAGCTGCGCTACTTCGGCGAGCCCGAAGGCCAGGTGGCGATTCTCAACGGCGGCGTCAATGCCTGGCTGCAGGACGGCCTGCCGGTGAGCACCGCCAAGGTCAGCGCCCCCAAGGGTGACTGGGCCGCCACCGGCGAGGACAAGCAGATCCTCGCCACGCTCGATCAGGTCAAGGAAGGCCTGCGCAGCGGCGCCGACCAGTTCGTCGACGCGCGTCCCACGCCGCAGTTCCTGGGCATCGTGGTCAAGCGTCCGGTGGACGCGGCTGGCGGCCACCTGCCCGGCGCGCGCTCCTTCCCCACCGACGCCATCGTGCGCCCGGTGGGCGCCGCGCACGAGTTCATGAGCGCCGCCGACTACCGCAAGATATACGCCGAGTACGGCATCCAGCCGGGCGCCTCGACCGTGACCTACTGCAACACCGGGCACCTGGCCTCGGGCGCCTGGTTCGTGGATCACGAGATCCTGGGCAACCCCAAGACCCGCCTGTACACCGGTTCCATGACCGAGTGGACCAACCTGGGCAACCCGACCGTCGGCCTGCCGGGCTGAGCGTCGGCAGGAAGAGGAACGAGGGGCGCCGTCGGCGCCCCTTTTTTCATCCCGCGACCGTGGCGCTCAGACCACCACCGGCTCGTATTCGAGTTCGATGCCGAAGCGCTCGCGCACCGCGTCGCGCACGCTCTCGGCCAGGCGCAGCACCTCGGCGCCGCTGGCACCGCCCCGGTTGACCAGCACCAGCGCGTGGCGCGCATCCACCGCCGCGGCGCCCACGCTGCGCCCCTTGCAGCCGCAGGCGTCGATCATCCAGGCCGCGGCAAGCTTGTAGGTGCCGTCCTCCAGGGGATAGCTGACGATCTCCGGGAACTCCTCCAGGATCTCGTTGCGAATGGTGCGGTTGACCACCGGGTTCTTGAAAAAACTACCGGCATTGCCCAGGCGCGACGGGTCCGGCAGCTTGGCGCGACGGATCGCGCACACCGCATCGAACACGTCCCGCGGCGAGGGCTCGGCCTGTCCCGCGCGCTCCAGATGGCGCTGCAGCTCGGCGTAGCCCAATTGCGCCCGCCAGGGCTTGGGCAGGCGCAGGCGTACCCGCGTGATCACCGACTTGCCCGCCAGCGCCCCCTTGAACAGCGAATCGCGGTACCCGAACCTGCAGGCCGCGCGCTCCAGGGTCACGGCGCGACCCGTGGTGAGGTCGACCAGGTCCAGCGATTCGAAGCGCTCCGACAACTCCATGCCGTAGGCGCCGATGTTCTGCACCGGAGCCGCCCCCACGGTGCCCGGGATCAACGCCAGGTTCTCCAGGCCGCCGAAACCCTGCTCCAGGCTCCAGCACACGAGTTCGTGCCAACCCACGCCGGCACCGGCCTCGATCAGCGTGGATTGGGCGTCGTCGTGCAGCACGCGCAGCCCGCCGATTTCCATTTTCAGCACCAGCCCGGCGGGATCCTGGGTGAGCAGCAGGTTGCTGCCCCCGCCCAGCACCAGCTTGGGCAGCCGCCCCAGTTCGGGGTGATCGACCACCGCGCGCACCTGCCTCGCATCGCCGATGCGCACCAGGCGGCGCGCCCGCGCGGGCACCCCGAAGGTGTTCAACCCCTGCAACTCGACATCGTCTTCGATCGCCAGATCCATACAATTTCCCATCGCGGCCCTTCGGTCCGCCAAGCTTCATTATTCCCGCCACCGCGGACGCCCTGCACGTCCCCCAAAGCCCATGCCCAGCTTCGACGCCGTCCTCGAACCCGACCTGATCCAAGTCCGCAACGCCGTGGACCAGACCGCCAAGGAAGTCGCCAATCGCTTCGACTTCAAGGGCAGCTCGGCGAAGATCGAACTCGCCGACAAGACCATCACGGCCTGGGCCGACAGCGACTTCCAGCTCGGCCAGTTGCGCGACGTGCTGCTGGCCAAGATGGCCAAGCGCGAAGTCGATCCGCGCTTCCTCGAACACGGCAAGCCCCAGCCCGCGGGCGGGGACAAGTTCAAGCAGGTGTTCACCGTGCGCTCGGGCATTCCCCAGGACCTGGCCAAGCGCATCACCGGCGCGATCAAGGAGTCGCGCATGAAGCTCCAGGCCTCGATCCAGGGCGACACCGTGCGGGTCACCGGCGGCAAGCGCGACGACCTGCAGGCGGCCATCGCGCTGCTGAAAAAGCACATCGACGATACGCCGCTGTCGTTCCAGAATTTCCGCGACTGAAGGCCTCCGCCCAGGTCGCCGGGGCCGGCGCGGGCCGGCTCAGTGCGGAGGCTTGCGCCCTGCGCCCGCGGACTTCGCGCCGATGCGGCTTTCCTCGCCGCGCAGCAGCTTGCGGATGTTGTGCTGGTGGCGCCAGATCACGAGCAGCGAGATGGCGCCCAGCGCGACCACCATGGCCGGCTGCAGGTTCCACACCAGGTCCTGCCCGAGCAGCGCGTAGAAAGGCGCGAACACCGCCGCGGCCAGCGCGGCCAGCGAGGAGTAGCGGAAGAACACCGCGACGACCAGCCAGGTGAGCACGGTCGCCAGGCCCAGCCAGCCACTGGCCGCCAGCAGCACGCCGGCCGCGGTGGCCACGCCCTTGCCGCCGCGAAAGCCGAGGAACAGCGGCCACATGTGCCCGATCACCACGGCCAGTGCCACCAGCGGCACCGCCGCCGTCTCCAGCCAGCCGGCCTGGGCGGCGCGCTGCGCCAGCCACACCGCCAGCCAGCCCTTGCCCCCATCGAGCAACAAGGTCAACGCGGCCGCGGCCTTGCTGCCCGAGCGCAGCACATTGGTGGCGCCGGGATTGCCCGAGCCGTAGCTGCGAGGATCGGCCAGGCCCATGGTGCGGCTGACCAGCACCGCGAACGGCAGCGAGCCGAGAAGGTAGGCGAGCGCGGCCGCGAGCAGCGCAACAATCGTCGAGACAGGTTCCATCGGCGCGGATTCTAGTGTCGCCTCGGGCGGGCTTCGGCGGCCAAGGCCTAAAATGCGGGAATGTCCCATTCGCTCAACGCAGATCTGCACTGCCACTCCCTGGTCTCCGACGGAACCCTCGCTCCGGCCGTGCTGGCGCGTCGCGCGCTCGACAACGGCGTGCAGCTGTGGGCCCTGACCGATCACGACGAGCTCGGCGGCCTGGCCGAGGCCCGGCAGGCCTGCGCCGAGATCGGGCTGGAATTCGTCACCGGAGTGGAAGTTTCGGTGTCGGTGGACGATCAGACCGTGCACGTGGTGGGCCTGGGCGTCGACCCGGCCCATGCCGAATTGCGCGCGCGGCTGCGCGGCATGTCCGAAGGGCGCGACGCGCGCGCGCGTCGCATGGCCGAGGCCTTGCGCGAGCACACGGGGGTCGAGGACGCCTACGCCGGCGCTTGCCGCCTGGCCGGCAACCCGGCCCTGATCTCGCGCACCCATTTCGCCCGCCACCTGGTCGAGCGCGGCGTGTGCGCCAACACCGGCGAGGTGTTCGCGCGCTTCCTCACCCCCGGCAAACCCGGCTACGTGGAACATGCATGGGCCACGCTGGAACAGGCCATCGGCTGGATCCGGGAGGCCGGCGGCCTGGCCGTGCTGGCCCATCCCGGGCGCTACCGCTTCACCCCACAGCGCGAGCGTGAACTGCTGGCGCGATTCGTGGAACTCGGAGGCGCCGGCATCGAGGTCGTGACCGGCAGCCACAGTGCGGCCGACTGGCGCAAGTACGCCGCGCTGGCGCGCGAGTTCGGGCTGCGCGCGTCGCGCGGCTCGGACTTCCATTGTCCGCGCGAGAGCCGTTGTGACCTGGGACGCCTGCCGCGGCTGCCCGAGGGACTGTCCCCCATCTGGGACCTCCTGCACTGAGCGGCCCGCCCGTTCCCGCCATCACCTGCCCATGGCCCAGTACTTCAGCCTGCACCCCGACAACCCCCAGCAGCGCCTGATCAAGCAAGCCTGCGCGATCCTGCACGCGGGCGGCGTGGCGGCGATTCCCACCGACTCCTCCTACGCGCTGGCCTGCCACCTCGACGACAAGGCAGCGGCCGAGCGCCTGCGACGCATCCGTCAGGTGGACGCCAAGCACCACCTGACCCTGCTGTGCAGCGATCTGTCGGAGCTGGGCAACTACGCCGTGGTGGACAACCGCCAGTTCCGTCTGCTGCGCGCGGCCACGCCGGGTCCCTACACCTTCATCCTCGAGGCCACGCGCGAAGTGCCGCGCAGGCTGTCCCACCCGTCGCGCAAGACCATCGGCGTGCGGGTCCCCGACCACGCGGTGACACGCGCGCTGCTGGTCGAACTCGGACAGCCCCTGCTCGCGACCACGCTGATCCTGCCCGGGGACGTGGAGCCCCTGAACGAAGCCGAGGAGATCCGCTCCCGGCTCGAGAAACAGGTGGACCTGGTGCTCGATGCCGGCCCCTGCCCGCGCGAGCCGACCACGGTCATCGACCTCAGCGGCGCGGCTCCCGAAGTGCTGCGCCAGGGGCGCGGCGACATCACCAGCCTCGGCCTGGCGCAGCCCGACTGAGCGGGCCTGCGCCCTCACCTTCCCCGCCATGAACAACATCATCCAGGCCATCACCGTCTACGCGCTGCCCGTGCTGTTCGCGATCACGCTGCACGAGGCCGCGCACGGGTACGCCGCACGCCGGTTCGGCGACAACACGGCCTACATGATGGGCCGCCTGTCGCTGAATCCGGCGCGCCACATCGACCCCATCGGCACCATCCTGGTTCCCCTGGTGCTGTACTTCGCCACCGGAGGATCCTTCCTGTTCGGCTACGCCAAGCCGGTGCCGGTGAATTTCGGCGCATTGCGCAACCCCAAGCGCGACATGATCTGGGTCGCGCTCGCCGGGCCGCTGTCCAATTTCGCGCAGGCCTTCCTGTACGGCCTCGCGATGCTGCTCATGAACCGCCTGGGGATCCAGGAGGTGTACTTCTACGACGTCGCGCGGGCCGGCATCCTGGTCAACCTGGTGATGTTCGTGTTCAACCTGTTCCCGATCCCGCCGCTGGACGGCGGGCGCGTGCTGGTGGGCCTGCTGCCGCTGCGCCAGGCGCTGGCGCTGTCGCGCATCGAACCCTATGGCTTTTTCATCGTCATGGCGCTGGTGCTGACCAACATCGCCACCACCGTGTGGCTGATCCCGCTGATGCGACTGAGTCAGAACCTGCTGGGCCTGCTGCTCAGCCCCTTCGGCATGATCCTCTAGTGTCCTGTCCCCGCGGCCCGCGCACCGCCTTCCGGCGGGGCGCTGCCGCGCGGGCCTTCTCCCCGCTCCCGCCCCCGCCCCACTCGCCCGAGAATCGAACATGAACAACAGTCCTCGCAAACACCTTGGCCGCTGCACGGCCGCCCTGGGCGCCCTGCTGGCTTCCAGCCTGCTCGCCGTCGCGCCGGCTCGCGCCTCCGAGGTATCGCTGCTCGCAGGCTCCTTCGACGGATATCACAACATCACCGCGGCCTGGCAGAGCGATGCGCTCTGGGCGCACGATTTCGGCTCGCACCGCCTCGACCTCAGCGTGGAAGCTTCCGCTGGCCGCGTGTTCGGTCCCGCCGGCAAGGTCGGCGCACCGCTGTGGCACGTGGGCCTCACGCCGTTCCTGCGCTGGTGGTTCACCCAGGACACGGCGCTGGAAGCCGGCATCGGCGCCAATTTCTTCTCGGGCACCTACATCGGCTCCAAGACCATTTCCACCTCCTACCAGTTCGGCGATTCGCTGGGGCTGTTCCACCGCATCTCGGACACCCCCTGGGGCGTGGGCGTGCGATTCACCCATTATTCGAATGCCGACATCAAGCGTCCCAATCCCGGCCAGAACTATCTGCAACTGCGCGTGAGCTATGAATTGCGCTGATTCCTTTCCCGAACGCGTCCTTTCGGGCATGCGCCCGACCGGCGCACTGCACCTGGGCCACTACCACGGCGCGCTGAAGAACTGGGTGCAGCTCCAACAGGACAAGCCCTGCTACTTTTTCGTCGCCGACTGGCACGCGCTGACCACGCATTACGAATCCCCCGAGGTGATCGCCAGCCATACCCATGACATGGTGATCGACTGGCTGGCCACCGGGGTGGACCCCGACAAGGCCACGCTGTTCGTGCAGAGCCGCCTGCCCGAGCATGCGGAGCTGTTCCTGCTGCTGGGCATGGGCACTCCGCTGGCCTGGCTGGAGCGCGTGCCCACGTACAAGGAGCAGATCTCCAACCTGAAGGACAAGGACCTGCTCACCTACGGCTTCCTGGGCTACCCCTTGCTGCAGGCGGCCGACATCCTGATCTACCAGGCGCGCTGGGTCCCGGTGGGCGCGGACCAGGTTCCCCACATCGAGATCAGCCGCGAGATCGCCCGGCGTTTCAACACCCTGTACGGCAAGGATCCCGACGTCGAGGCCAAGGCCCGCGCGGCCGCGGGCCACCTGCCCGACGACGAGCGCCAGCGCCTGCAGGCGCTGCGCCGGGCCGCCGACCAGGAGGGCCAGGTGGAGTTGCGCGAACAGGCGCACGCGCTGATCTCGGCCAGCAAGCTTTCGCGCGCCGACAAGGACGCGCTGCGCGCGCAGGTCGACGGCGGCCGGCGCACCATCCTGCGCGAGCCCGAGGCGCTGCTCACCCCGGAATCGCGTCTGCCCGGGCTGGACGGACGCAAGATGTCCAAGAGCTACGGCAATTCCATCGCCATCCGCGAGGAACGCGCCAGCGTGGAGCACAAGATCCGTCGCATGCCGACCGATCCGGCCCGCGTGCGCCGCAGCGATCCCGGCGATCCCGAGAAGTGCCCGGTATGGCAATTCCACCTGGCCTACAGCGACGACGCCTGCCGCGAATGGGTGCGCCGCGGCTGCACCAGCGCGGGCATCGGCTGCCTGGAGTGCAAGCAACCGGTGATCGACGCGGTGCTGCGCGAGCAGCAGCCGATGCTGGAACGCGCCCAGCCCTATGTCGACCATCCGGCGCTGGTGCGCGACATCCTGGACGCCGGCACGGAAAAGGCGCGGCAGACGGCGCGCGAGACCATGCGCGAGGTGCGCGACGCGATGGGACTGCTCGGCGCCTGATCAGTTGCTCCGGGGCGGCTCCGACGCGCCCTGGGACTGGCTGCGGCGAGCCATTGCGCGCCGCAGCCAGGCGCGCACCGCCAAGCGCACCAGCCAGGAGCCCAGCAGCACCACGGCCAGCAGCAGCAGCAGGCCCTGTTCGAAGCCGGCCAGGCGCCTGGATGCATGTTCCCACGCGTGCCCGAAGCCCCAGCCCAGACCGGCGACCAGCGGCGCCCACAGGAGCGCGCCGATCACGTTGAACACGGCGAATCGCGCGGGCGCGACGCCCGCGGCGCCGATCAGGATGGGCCCGGCGATGCGCAGACCGTAGAGAAATCGCACGGCCACCACCGCGCCACCGGGGTTGCGCCGAAGCAACAGCAACACGCGTCCCAGCTTGGCCTGCAGGCGCGGCAGGCGGCGCAGCAGCGCCGCGCCCCACAGACGTCCGATCCAGTAGAAGAACTGGTCGCCGGCGCTGGCGGCGACCACCGCGACCAGGATCACACGCCACAATTCCAGCCACCCGGCGCGCGACGCGTAGCCGGCGGCCAGCAGCACCGTCTCGCCCTCCGCGAAGGTCCCGGCGGCGACCGCCAGGTAGCCCCAATCCCTGACAAACTGATCCAGCAAGTCCGACTCCCGAGCCGGCGCCACGGCGCCGCGTATGGACGTGCATCATGCTCCCGCCGCGGCGCGCGCGAACGGCGGGCACAAAAAAGCCGACCCTGGCGGGTCGGCATTTCGACAGAACAACGCCTGCACGCCCATGTCAGGGCGCGATCGGCGACACCAACCGGGCGGCGCCACGCCGTCGTGCGGCGAGGGCCGTCCGAAATGGCAAAACGCCCGGCTATCGCCAGGCGCTGTATCTATCTACGATCCTGCGTTCGTGCTCAGAGCACGCGGATCTGCGAGGCTTGCGGACCCTTCGGGCCGGCCTTCACCGTGAACTCCACGCGCTGGTTCTCTTGCAGCGTGCGGAAGCCCTTGGCCTGGATTTCGCTGAAGTGGGCGAACAGGTCCTCGCCGCCTTCGTCGGGCTTGATGAAGCCGAAGCCTTTGCTCTCGTTAAACCATTTGACGATGCCGGTGGGCATGATCTTCCTTTCAAGTACTGAATATCAATGACATGCAAATCTTCAACAAGCCCAGCCGGTTTATCGAGTGACTCCAAACCCAAACTGTGCGCAGCAAAGCGCCCGTCTTGAAGCGACTGCAGGGCTTACTATACACCGGTTGGCGCTTTTGCAAGCATTCCCCGTCCCCGCCGTTCCAAATCGTCGGAGACCGGGGTCTTCGGCGTTGTCCGGGGACCACAACTGCCTCGCTCCCCAGGGGGGGCGGCACCGCGGGGCGTGCTTCGACGGAAGCCCTCGGGCCCTACCCCGCCCGGTATAACTCACGATCTTCTCATGCAGGTATTCCGAGGTTTTCAGCACGCCGCGCTGCAGGTGCCCAGCGCGGTCACGATCGGCAACTTCGACGGCGTGCATCGCGGCCACCAGGCCATGCTGGCGCTGCTGGTGCACGAGGCCAGGCAACGGGGCTTGAGCCCCTGCGCGCTGACCTTCGAACCCCATCCGCGCGATTATTTCGCCGCGCAGCGCGGCCAGCCCGAACTCGCGCCGCCGCGCGTGGCCGGGTTGCGCGACAAGCTCGACGGCCTCGCGCGCTGCGGCGTGGAACGCGTGGTGGTGCTGCGCTTCGACGCGGCGCTGGCCTCGCTGGCCGCCGAGGACTTCATCCAGCGCGTGCTGGTGGACGGCCTGCACGCGCGCTACGTGCTGGTGGGCGACGACTTCCGCTTCGGCGCGGGACGTGCCGGCGACTACGAGATGCTCGACGCCTGGGGCCTGCGCCTGGGCTTCGAGGTCGCGCGCATGAACGCCTACGAGGTGCATTCGCGCCGCGTTTCCAGCTCGGCCGTGCGCCAGGCGCTGGCCGCCGGCGACATGCGACTGGCCGCCAGCCTGCTGGACCGCCCCTACAGCGTCAGCGGGCATGTTCAGCACGGCGCCAAGCTCGGCCGCGAACTGGGCTTTCCGACCCTGAACCTGCGCTTCGGCCATGACCGCCCGGCGGCGCAGGGCATTTTCGTCGCCCGCGTGCACGGCCTGCAGGCGCAGCCGCTGCAGGCCGTGGTCAGTTTCGGCCGGCGCCCCAGCGTGGATGATTCGGGTCGGGTGCTGCTGGAGGCGCACGTCCTCGATTGGAGCGCGGACGCCTACGCTAAACTGGTGCGGGTGGAACTGCTGCACAAGCTGCGGGACGAAGTCCGCTACGACGGCCTGCAGGCCCTGACCGCCGCGATCGCCGCGGACGTGCGCGCGGCGCGCGCATGGTTCGCGAGCGCGGCGGCCGACTCCCCCTGAACCCAGGCGTCGCCCAGGCCGCGCTGGCAGGGGCCCGCGCGCCGCCGCGGGCATGCCTGCGCCGCCCGTCCAAGCTCCCTCCCCCGCCCGCCCCGAACCCACGGAAAACGCCCGCGCCAACCTGGCGCAACCGCATGCCATGACCGATTCCGACGCGTCCGCCAAGTCCGACTACCGCTCCACCCTGAACCTGCCCGACACGAGTTTTCCGATGCGCGGCGATCTGCCGCGCCGCGAGCCCGGCTGGGTGCAGCGCTGGCAGGACGAGGGTGTGTACCAGCGTCTGCGCGCGGCGCGCGCCGGACGGCCGCGCTTCGTGCTGCACGACGGCCCGCCCTACGCCAACGGCCAGATCCACATCGGCCACGCGGTCAACAAGATCCTCAAGGACATGATCGTCAAGGCGCGCCAGCTGGAGGGCTTCGACGCCGTCTACGTGCCCGGCTGGGACTGCCATGGCCTGCCCATCGAGAACCAGATCGAGAAACTCTACGGACGCAAGCTCGGGCGCGACGAGATCCAGGCCCGCAGCCGCGCCTACGCCACCGAGCAGATCGCCGGCCAGATGGCGGACTTCAAGCGCCTGGGGGTGCTCGGCGACTGGGACCATCCCTACCGCACGATGGACTTCGGCAACGAGGCCGATGAGATCCGCGCCCTCAAGCGCGTGGTCGAGCGCGGTTTCGTGTACCGCGGCCTGAAGCCGGTGCACTGGTGTTTCGACTGTCATTCCTCACTGGCCGAATTCGAGATCGAATACGCCGACAAGACCTCCCACACGCTGGACGTGGCCTTCCCCTGCGAGGAACCCGAACGCCTGGCCGCCGCGTTCGGGCTCGACAGCCTGCCGGGCCCCGCCTTCGCGGTGATCTGGACCACCACCGCGTGGACCATCCCGGCCAACCAGGCCCTGAACCTCAATCCCGAGCTCGACTACAGCCTGGTGAACACGCCGCGCGGCGTGCTGCTGCTGGCCAGCGCGAGGGTGGAGGCCTGCCTGAGGCGCTACGGCCTGGAAGGCAGCGTGCTGGCGACGGCCCTCGGCCAGGCGCTGGGCGGGTTGCGCTTTCGGCACCCGCTGGCCGCGCTGGATGCCGGCTACGACCGCGCCAGCCCCGTGTACCTGGCCGAATACGCCACCGCCGACGACGGCACCGGGATCGTGCACTCCTCCCCGGCCTACGGCGTGGAGGATTTCAACTCCTGCATCGCGCACGGCATGCGCATCGAGGAGGTGCTCAACCCGGTGCAGGGCGACGGCGTGTATGCCGCCGATCTGCCGCTGTTCGGCGGCGAGCAGATCTGGCGCGCCGCGCCCAAGGTGGTGCAGGCGCTGCGCGACGCGGGCCACCTGCTGGCCACCGAGGACATCCGCCACAGCTATCCGCACTGCTGGCGCCACAAGTCTCCGGTCATCTACCGCGCCGCCAGCCAGTGGTTCGTGCGCATGGACCAGGGCGAGGGGGTGTGCACCGTCGACAAGGCATCGCGCACCCTGCGCGAGACCGCGCTGGAAGCGGTGGAGCGCACGGCCTTCTATCCGGCCGGAGGCAAGGCACGGCTGCACGACATGATCGCCGGGCGTCCGGACTGGTGCATCTCGCGCCAGCGCGCATGGGGCGTGCCGCTGCCCTTCCTGCTGCACAAGGTCAGCGGCGAGTTGCATCCGCGCACCCTGGAGCTGATGGATCGCGCGGCCGAACTGGTGCAGCGCGAAGGGGTCGAGGCCTGGTCGCGCCTGGACCTGCGCGACTGGCTGGGCGACGAGGCCGAGGACTACGAGAAGTCCCAGGACATCATCGAGGTCTGGTTCGACTCCGGCACCACCCACTGGCACGTGCTGCGCGGCAGTCACCGCGAGCAGTTGGCATGGCCGGCGGACCTGTACCTGGAGGGCCACGACCAGCATCGCGGCTGGTTCCATTCCTCCCTGCTCACCGGCTGCGCCATCGATGGTCGCGCGCCGTACAAGGCCTTGCTCACGCACGGATTCACCGTCGACGGGCAGGGGCGCAAGATGAGCAAGTCGGTCGGCAACGTGATCGCGCCGCAGACGGTCAGCGACAAGCTCGGCGCCGAGATCATCCGCCTGTGGGTGGCCTCCACCGATTACTCGGGCGACCTGGCGATCTCCGACGCCATTCTCAAGCAGGTGGTCGAGAACTACCGCCGCGTACGCAACACCCTGCGCTTCCTGCTGGCCAACGTGTCGGACTTCGACCCGGCCACGCAGGCGGTGGCGCCGCGCGACATGCTGGACCTCGATCGCTGGATGCTGGCCCATGCCGGAGCCCTGCAGCGCGAGATCCTCGCGCATTACGCGGCCTACGAATTCCACCCGGTGGTGGCGCGCCTGCTGGTGTTCTGCTCCGAGGACCTCGGCGGCTTCTACCTCGACGTGCTCAAGGACCGGCTCTACACCACGCGGGCCGACGGGCTGGCGCGGCGCAGCGCGCAGACCGCGCTGTGGCACCTCGCGGCGGCCATGCTGCGCTGGATCGCCCCGTTCCTGAGCTTCACCGCGGAGGAGGCCTGGGAGCATTTCGCACCGCAACTGGCGAAGGCCGAGCGCAGCATTTTCGTGCAGACCTTCCACGAGATCCCGGCGCTCGACGATGCGCCCGAACTGCTCGCGCGCTGGGCGCGCATCCGCGCGCTGCGCGACGAGGTCAACCGCGCGGTCGAGCAGGTGCGCTCGGAAGGCCGCCTGGGTTCCTCGCTGCAGGCCTGGGTGGACCTCGGCCTGGCGGCCCCGGACCTGGAGCTTGTCGCCGGCCTCGGCGAGGAAGCCCGCTTCGCCTTCATCGTCTCCAGGCTCCAGCTGCACGCGGCCGACGCCACGCAGGTGCGGGTGACCCCGGCCGAAGCGGCGAAATGCGAACGCTGCTGGCACTGGGTGGAAGACGTGGGCGCCGATGCCACCCTGCCCGGGCTGTGCGGGCGTTGCGCGAGCAACCTGCATGGCGACGGCGAGGTGCGGCGCCATGTCTGAAACCGCGGCGACAACGCAGCGCCGCCCTCCGCCCTCCTGGGTCTGGCTGCTGCTCGCGCTGGCGGTGCTGGCGCTGGACCAGTTCAGCAAGTGGCTGGTGGCGCGGGAACTGCCGCTGGACGCGTCGATTCCGGTCACCGGGTTCTTCAACCTGGTGCACATCGAGAACCCGGGAGCGGCGTTCTCCTTTCTCGCCGGGCAGGCCGGCTGGCAGCGCTGGCTGTTCACCGCGCTGGGGCTGGGCGCTTCGCTGCTGATCGTCGCGCTGCTGCTGCGCCGGCGCCGGCGTCCCCTGCTCGGCCTGGCGCTGGGCCTGATTCTGGGCGGAGCGCTGGGCAACGTCGCCGATCGCGTGCTGTGGGGCCACGTGACCGATTTCCTCGACTTCTACCTGCGCACGGCGTCCGGCTCCTGGCACTGGCCGGCGTTCAACCTGGCCGACAGCGCCATCTTCCTCGGCGCCGTGGCGCTGCTGATCGACGAGCAGCGCGAGGCGCGCCGCCGCGCCTCGCGCCCAGGGTAGACCCGGCCTTGCGGGGAACCCCCGGGGGTTATAACCTTGCGGCCATCATGGTTGTATCCAGACATGACGGGCCCTGCCGATGACCCCCGAGGAAGCCAGGCGCCAACCTTTGGCGCAGCAACGAACCGTGCGCGTGAGCGTATGCACCCTGGGCTGGCGCGATCCGCTGCGCTGGCTGGCCGCCGGCGCGCGCGACATGCGCGCCTGCCCGGGCCTCAGTCTGGGCTACGGCCTGCTGTTCACCGCGGTGGCCTGGCTGCTGGGCCTGAGTCTGCGTAGCAGCCCGCAATACGCGCTGCTGCTGGGCAGCGGGATCATGCTGCTCGGCCCGGCGCTGACCATGGGCCTGATCCAGGCCAGCCGCAGTTGCGAAGCCGGCCGGCGCCCACGCCTGCGCCTGTGCCTGGCCTGCTGGTGGCCGACGCGCTCCAGCGTGGCGCTGTTCGCCGGGCTGCTGCTGGTCCTGGAACTGCTGTGGGCGCGCAGTTCCCTGATCGTGTTCGCGCTGTTCGCCGACTCCATGGCCCCCGAACCGTCGCTGTCGCAGCTCGTGCTCGACCCGGGCAACCGGCCCTTCCTGGCGGCCTATGCCGCCATCGGCGCGCTGTTCGCCGCGATCGCCTTCGCCTGCAGCGTGATCGCCGTGCCCATGCTTCTGGACCGCCCGGTGGATGCCGTCACCGCCGCGCTGACCAGTGTGCGCGCCTGCCTCGAGCATCCCTGGGTGCTGCTGATGTGGGGTGCGCTGCTGACCGCGCTCACCCTGCTCGCGCTGGCGCCGGCGGGGCTGGGCTTGCTCGTGATCGGCCCCTTGCTCGGACATGCCAGCTGGCATGCCTATCGCGGCATCGTGTGCCCCAGCCTGCAGGCCTCGACGCCCGATTGACGGTGCGCTCCCATACCCGCCGCCGGCATGGAGCGGGTTCAGGGCTGCAGCACGATGCTGCCGGTGGTGGCGCGGCTCTCCAGCGCGCGGTGGGCGTCGGCGGCGTCGCGCAGCGCGTAGCGCTGGCCGATGCGCGGCCGCACCTTGCCCGACAGCACCACGTCGAACAGTTCGGAGGCCATGTCCAGCTGGGTCGCGCGGTCCGCCAGGTGGGTCATCAGGGTCGGGCGGGTCACGTACAGCGAACCGCGCGCGGCGAGGTCTCCCAGCGTGACCGGCGGCACCGAACCCGAGGCATTGCCGAAACTGACCATGAGCCCGAAAGGCTGCAGGCAACCCAGCGAGCGCTCCCAGGTATCGCGCCCGACCGAGTCGTACACCACCGAGACTCCCCGGCCGCCGGTGATCTCCCGGACCCGCGACACCAGATCCTCGCTGCGGTAGTTGATGCAATGCGCGTAGCCGTTTTCCAGCGCCAGGCGGCATTTCTCCTCGCTGCCGGCCGTGCCGATCAGCTGCACCCCCAGCGCCCTGGCCCACTGTCCCGCGATCAGGCCCACGCCGCCGGCGGCGGCGTGGAACAGCACCACGTCGCCGGCCTGCAGGCGCCGCGTGCGACGCAGCAGGAATTGCGCGGTCAGCCCCTTGAGCATCATCGCCGCCGCGGTCTCGAACTCGATGCCCTGCGGAAGTTTCACCAGCACGCGCGCGGGCATCACGCGCGCCTGCGCATAGGCGCCGGTCGGCCCGTGGCAATAGGCCACGCGATCGCCCTCGCGGAACTCGCTCACGCCCTCGCCCACCGCCTCGACCACGCCGGCCGCCTCCAGGCCGATGCCCGCCGGCAACTGCAGCGGGTACAACCCCGTGCGGTGATACACGTCGATGAAGTTCACGCCCACGGCGGCGTTGCGCACGCGGACCTCGCCGGCCCCCGGCTCGCCGACCTGCACCTCCTGCCACTGCAGCACCTCCGGACCTCCTGTACGCTCGATGCGAATCGCGTGGGTCATGGTCGTCTCCGTTTGCCCTGGTTGCATTCGCGCATCCCCCGCGGGCGCGCGCACGGGGATAATTGTGCCCATTGCCGCGTGCCGCCGCATGCTCCCCCTGCTCCCGCTCCCTGGACCCTCCCGATGCGCCTGCTGCTGGTCGAAGACGACATGATGATCGGCGAAAGCGCGCTGGATGCGCTGCGCGCCGAGGGTTACGCCGTGGATTGGGTGCGCGACGGTCGGGCGGCGGATGCCGCCTGGGGCACCGAGCATTACGACCTGGTGCTGCTGGACCTGGGACTGCCGTCACGCGACGGTCTGCAGGTGCTCAAGGCGGCCCGCGAACGCCACGACGCGACCCCGGTGCTCATCATCACCGCGCGCGACTCGGTGGACGACCGTATCCGCGGACTCGACGCGGGCGCCGACGACTATCTGCTCAAGCCCTACGACCTGAGCGAGCTGCAGGCGCGCATCCGGGCGCTGCTGCGCCGGGCGGCCGGCCGTGCCGAACCGGCGCTGAGCCACGGCGGCGTGTGCCTGAACCCCGCCACGCGGGAGGCCACCCTCCACGGTCAGCCGCTGGTGCTGTCGCAACGCGAATGGGCGGTGCTGGAGGCCTTGATGCGCCGCCCCGGCGTGATCCTGTCGCGCGCGCAGCTGGAAGAGAAGCTCTACGGCTGGAAGGATGAGATCTCCAGCAACGCCGTGGAGGTCTACGTGCACAGCCTGCGCAAGAAACTGGGAGCCGAATTCATCCGCAACATCCGCGGCATGGGCTACGTGCTGGCGCGCGAGAACCCTGCCGCAGACCCCGAGACGCCGTGAAATCCCTGCGTGCCAAGCTGCTGATCCTGCTGACGGTGGCGGTACTGACCGCCGCGCTGGTGCAGGCCGTCGCCGTGTTCCGCAACGCCATGCGCGAGGCCGACGCGGTGTTCGACTACCACCTGCAGCAGATCGCGCTGTCCCTGGCCACCGGCGAGCTCGGCCTGCCCGGCTTCGGCCCGCGCGGCCACGCGCGCGACGATCTGGACTACGTGTTCCAGGTCTGGGCCCCGGACGGCCAGCGCATCTACGTGTCGCGACCGCGCGTGGAACTGCCGGACCAGGCCGTGCTGGGCTACGCCAACGTCGCGGTGAACGGCCAGAACTGGCGCGTGTTCTCGATGCAGGCGGGCGGGCGCACCATCCAGGTGGCGCAACCCCTGCTGAGTCGACGCGCGCTGGCGCTGACCTTCGCGCTGAACTCGGTGTGGCCGATGCTGCTGATCGTGCCCTTGCTGCTGCTGGTGGTCGCATGGGTGGTGCGCCGCTCGCTGGCTCCGCTGCGCGCGCTGTCGACGGAACTGGAAAACCGGGCCGCCACCTCCTTCGACCCGCTGGATCCGGGCGCCGCCATGCTGGAGATGCGCCCGGTGGTGCGAGCGATGAACGGCCTGTTCGCGCGAACGCGCCAGGCCTTCGATGCGCAACAGATGTTTGTCGCAGACGCTGCGCACGAATTGCGCTCGCCGCTCGCGGCCCTCAAGCTGCAATTGCAGATGCTCGAACGTGCCCCGGACGATTCGACGCGCCGCGTGGCCGCGCAACGGCTCGATGCCGGCATCGACCGGGCCACCCATCTGGTGGAGCAACTGCTGGCGCTGGCACGCGCCGACTCCGGCGGTCGCGAGGCCCCCGCGCCGACCTCGGTGACCGACGTCGCGCGTCAGGCCCTGGCCGACACGCTGGACCTGGCGCAGGCGCGGGGAATCGACGCCGGACTGGAGCAGGCCGAGGAACTCACCGTGGTGGCGCCTCCGCAGGGCTTGCGCATGCTGGCGCGCAACCTGGTGGACAACGCCGTGCGCTACAGCCCGCGCGGCGCGCGGGTGGACGTGCGGGTGCGCCAGCAGGACGGCAAGGTCCTGCTCGAAGTGGACGATTCGGGGCCCGGCATCCCGGCGGCCGATCGGCCGCGGGTGTTCGATCGCTTCTACCGCCGCGCCGACGCGCCCCCCGGCGGCAGTGGACTCGGGCTGGCCATCGTGCGCAGCGTCGCCGAGCGCAGCCACGCGAGCGTCGAACTGCTGGATTCCCCGCTCGGCGGGCTGCGCGTGCGCGTGAGTTTCGCGTCGCCGTCCTGAGTCCGGCGGCGGGCGCGCGCCGGCGCTCGGCCGGCGCCGGTGGAATGCTCAGCTGCCGGGCTGCGCGTCCAGGTCGAAGGCGCGGTGCAGCGCGCGCACCGCGAGCTCGAGGTATTTCTCGTCGATCAGCACCGACACCTTGATCTCCGAGGTGGAGATCATCTGGATGTTGATGCCCTCTTCCGACAGCGTGCGGAACATGGTGCTGGCCACGCCGGCATGCGAGCGCATGCCCACGCCCACGATCGACACCTTGCAGGACTTGGGATCCCCGAGCACGTCCTTGGCGCCGATGTGCGCCTGCACCTCGTTCTTCAGGATCGACAGCGTGCGCGCATAGTCGTTGCGCCCGACGGTGAAGGAGAAATCGGTGAACCCGGCCACGCTCTGGTTCTGCACGATCATGTCGACTTCGATGTTCGCCTGCCCCACCGCGCTGAGGATCTGGTAGGCGATGCCCGGGCGGTCGGGCACGCCCACCACGGTGATCTTGGCCTCGTCGCGGGCGAAGGCGATGCCGGAAACGACGGCACGTTCCATGTTCTGGTCCTCTTCGAAAGTGATCAGGGTACCGCTGCGCATCTCCTGCTCCAGCGGAATGTCCCACGGCGTCAGGCTGGACAGCACGCGCAGGCGCACGCGGTACTTGCCCGCGAACTCGACCGAGCGGATCTGCAGCACCTTGGAGCCGAGGCTGGCCATTTCCAGCATTTCCTCGAAGGTGATCGAGGGCAGCTTCGAGGCCTCGGGCACGACCCGCGGGTCGGTCGTGTACACGCCGTCCACGTCGGTGTAGATCTGGCATTCGTCGGCGCCCAGCGCGGCCGCCAGCGCGACGCCCGAGGTGTCCGAGCCGCCTCGGCCCAGGGTCGTGATGTTGCCCTGCGCGTCCATGCCCTGGAAGCCCGCGACGACCACGATCATGCCCTGATCCAGGTCGGCCCGGATGCGCTGCTCGTCGATGGATTCGATGCGCGCCTTGGTGTAGGCGCTGTCGGTGTGCACGCCCACCTGGAATCCGGTGTAGCTGCGCGCCGGCTGCCCCAGGGATTTGAGAGCCATCGCCAGCAGGCCGATGGTCACCTGCTCGCCGGTGGAGGCCACCACGTCGAGTTCGCGGGGATCGGGCTCGGGCTGGATTTCGCGCGCCAGCGCGATCAGCCGGTTGGTCTCCCCCGACATGGCCGAGACGACCACCACGACCTGGTTGCCGGCTTCGGCCCATTTGATCGCACGCCGGGCGACGTTCTTGATGCGTTCGACGGAACCGACCGAGGTACCGCCGTATTTCTGGACGATGAGCGCCATGATGGGATGGGCATGGGGCGCGACCCGCCGCGATGGCCGCTGCGCCCCGGGTGGCACGACCCGCGACCGGTACGGACTTCGAGCGAATCGAAGCGATCGGGACGCGGCGACGCAAAAAGCTGCCGATTATAGAGGCCCGCCGTCGCCGGGTTCGCAGCGCAGCCACTCGCCTTCGCGCCACAGGCGCGCGTCGGCGATCCCCACGCGCACCGCCGCGCCAGGCGGCGCCGCGATCTGGCGCAACAGATTGTCGATTTGCGCGGCGTTGCTGCGCAGGCCGGACTCGGCCAGCCAGGCTCGCAGCACCTGGGCGCGTCGTGCCGGCTCCAGGGCCGCCAGCCGCTCCAGTCGCAGACCGGCTTCTCCCTGGCAAGCGGCCAGATCCGAGGCTGCCTGCGCGCGCAGCTGGTCGGCCGCCTGGGCGCACAGCGCCGCACTGCGTCCCAGCGTGGTGCGCCACGCGGGCTCCAGGGCTTCCAGCACCGGCAGCAGTTCGTGGCGGATGCGACTGCGCCGCAGCTGCGCCTGTTCGTTCATCGGATCGAGCACGTAGGGCACCCCGGCGGCGTCCAGCTCCGCGCGCAGGCGCCGCGCCGAGCATTCGAGCAGCGGGCGCCCCAGCCACACGCCCGCCCGGCTCGCCGCCGCCGGCATCGCCGCCAGGCCCGCGGGGCCGGCGCCGCGCAGCAGCGCGAGCAGCAGGCTTTCGGCCTGGTCGTCGGCGTGGTGCCCGAGCAGCAGCCAGGCGCAACCCAGCTCCCGCGCCGCGCGTCCGAGCGCGGCATGGCGCGCCAGACGCGCCTGTTCCTCCACGCTGTCGCCGCGCACCCTGCGCACCTGCACCGGCAGCACCCGGCAGGCCACGCCCCAGTCCGCGCAGCGCGCCAGCGCGTGTTCGGCAAAGGCGTCGGCCGCCGCCTGCAGGCCATGGTGCACATGCAGTGCATGCACCGCGCGCCCCGGCCAGGCGCGCAGGGCCGCCAGCAGCAAGGCCGTGGAATCGGCGCCGCCGCTGAAGGCCACGGCCAGGGGCCGTCCCGGATCGGAAAGTGTCGCCGAGGCGCCGGTCGACGGATCGCCCGTCGTTCGCATGCGCACGAATCGACGCAGCGCAGCGACGGCGCTGCGCGTGGCCGCCGCGGGCGGCCTCAGCGCGCCGCCTTGGTGTCCTGGAAGCGACCGAACGCGCACAGCCGCTCGTAGCGCTGGCGCACCAGATCGGCGGGCTTGACGCCCTGGAACTGGCGCAGGCTCTCGCCCAGCGCGCGCTTGAGCGAGGCCGACATGGCCTGCGGGTCGCGATGCGCGCCGCCCACCGGCTCGTTGACGATCTTGTCGATCAGGCCCAGGGCCTTCAACCGGTGAGCGGTCAGGCCCAGGGCCTCGGCGGCGTCGGCCGCGCGCTCCGAGCTCTTCCACAGGATCGACGCGCAACCCTCGGGGGAGATGACCGAGTACACGGCGAACTGCAGCATCAGCACGTGGTCGGCCACGGCGATGGCCAGCGCACCGCCCGAGCCGCCCTCGCCGATGATGGTGGAGACGATGGGCACCTCGAGCTGGGCCATTTCCAGGATGTTGCGCCCGATGGCCTCCGACTGGTTGCGCTCCTCGGCGTCGATGCCGGGGTAGGCGCCGGGGGTGTCGACGAAGGTGAACACGGGCAGCCCGAACTTCTCCGCCAGTTTCATCAGACGCAGGGCCTTGCGGTAGCCCTCGGGCTTGGTCATGCCGAAGTTGCGCATCGCGCGCTCCTTCGTGTCGCGGCCCTTCTGGTGGCCGATGACCATGCAGGCCTGGCCGTTGAACCGTGCCAGGCCGCCGACGATCGACAGGTCGTCGGCGAAATGGCGGTCGCCGTGCAACTCGTGGAAGTCGGTGAACAGGCTGGACACGTAGTCCAGCGTGTACGGGCGCTGCGCATGCCGGGCGATCTGCGTGACCTGCCAGGGACTGAGCTTGCTGTACAGGTCCTTGGTCAGCTGCAGGCTCTTTTTCTGCAGGCGCGAGATCTCCTCCGAGATGTCGACCGCCGACTCGTCCTGCACGAAACGCAGTTCCTCGATCTTGGCCTCGAGTTCGGCCACCGGCTGTTCGAAATCCAGAAAGACTTTCTTGCTCATGATGTGATCGGTTCGCCGAGAAAGGCCCCGGGCGGGGCCCGCGGATCCACCGCGCGGTCGGAAGTCAGTATTCCACCGGAATCGGGTCCAGGCTACGCCAAATATACCAAGTACCCACGGAACGCCAGGGTTCCCAGGCCGCGGCCACCTCGCGCAGCTCGCTGCGGCTGACCGCCTCGCCGGAAAAGTAGCACTGGCTGATGCCCTTGCGCAAGCCGAGGTCGTCCAGAGGCAGCACGTCGGGGCGCATCAGGTGGAACATCAGGAACATCTCGGCCGTCCAGCGCCCGATGCCGCGAATGGCCACCAGTTCCTCGATGATGGCCTCGTCGGGCATCTCGTGCCATTGCCGCGGATGCACCAGTCCCTGCTCGAAACGGGTGGCCAGGTCCGTCAGGTACTCCGCCTTGCGCTGGGACAATCCGGCCTGCCGCAGCGACTGCGCATCGTGCACCAGCAGGCGCTCCGGGCGCACCGCGCCGACCAGGGCCTGCAGGCGCTCCCACACCGACTGCGCCGCGCTCACCGAGATCTGCTGCCCGACGATCGAGCGCGCCAGGGTCTGGAAGGCATCGCCGCGGCTTTGCAGCCGCGCCTTGCCGTATTCCGGGATCAGCCGGCGCATCACCCGATCGGCGCGCATGAGCTCGCCGCAGGCCTCGTCCCAATAGGCCGGGGTCCCCTTGGCGGGCTGCGTGCTCCTGGGGGCCATGGCTCAGGCCTTGCGCCACAGGGTGATGCCGCCGGGCTTGTCCTCGAGCTGGATGCCGCGCTCGAGCAGCTCGGCACGGATGGCGTCGGCGCGGGCGTAGTCGCGCGCCTGCTTGGCCTGCGCGCGCGACTGCACCTGACGGTCGATCCATGCCTTGTCGGCGTCGTCGGTGGCTCCCTGCAGGAACTCCTGCGGAGCACTCTGCAGCAGGCCCAGCGCGGCGCCCAGGCCCTTGAGCAGACCGGCAAGCGCCGGGTCGGCGCCGCGATTGAGCTCGCTGGCCGCCTCGAACAGGACCGCCAGCGCCTCCGGGGTATTGAAATCGTCGTCCATCGCGGCGCCGAAGCGCCGTGCCAGCGGATGTTCCCAGTCCACCGCGCCGGCCACGCTCTCGTACCCCTGCAGCGCGATGTACAGGCGCTCGAGCGCGCTGCGCGCGTCGCGCAAGGCGTCGTCGCTGTAATTCAGCGGGCTGCGGTAATGGGCGCGGATGATGAAAAAGCGCAAGGTCTCCGGATCGACCGTCTTGAGCACCTCGCGGATGGTCAGGAAGTTGCCGAGGGACTTCGACATCTTCTCCTCGTCCACGCGCACGAAGCCGTTGTGCATCCACGCGGACACCCAGGGCTTGCCGGTCACGCCCTCGGTCTGCGCGATCTCGTTCTCGTGGTGCGGAAACTGCAGGTCCGCTCCGCCGCCGTGGATGTCGAACTGCTCGCCCAGGAGTTCGCAGCTCATGGCCGAGCACTCGATGTGCCAGCCCGGGCGCCCCTGGCCCCAGGGCGAGTCCCAGCGCACCTCGGCCGGCTCCTCGGGCTTGGCGTGCTTCCACAACACGAAGTCCAGCGGGTCGCGCTTGGCCGCGTCGACCTCGACGCGTTCGCCCGCGTGCAACTCATCCAGGGACTTGCCCGACAGGCTGCCGTAGCCGGGAAAGCTGCGCACCGAGAAATCCACGTCGCCCGCGCTGTCCTGATAGGCCAGGCCGCGTTCGACCAGTTGTCCGATCATGCGCTGCATGGCCGCGATGTGCTCGGTGGCGCGCGGCTCCAGGTCGGGGCGCTCGATGCCCAGCGCGTCGGTGTCCTCGTGCATGGCCTGGATGAAGCGATCGGTGAGCTCGCGCACGCTGACGCCGCTCTCCACCGCGCGACGGATGATCTTGTCGTCCACGTCGGTGATGTTGCGCACGTAGGTCACGCGCAATCCGCGCGCCTTGAGCCAGCGCTGCACCAGATCGAACACCGCCATCACGCGCGCATGGCCCAGATGGCAGAAGTCGTACACGGTCATGCCGCACACGTACATGCGCACATGCCCGGGCTCCAGGGGCACCAGGGGCTGCTTGCTACGCGACAGGGTGTTGTAGATGTGGACGGTCATGGAGTACGCGAAGAGGGGCGCAGCGCGCAAGGGCGAAAACTTAGCACAGGCCGCCCGATGGCGCGGCGGCGCGTCGCCCCGCGTCAATCCCATGTCGCTTGAACTGATCAATTGCTGAGGGGGCTTGTCGCTCCCCGCGCGCACCGCCGGCACGAACGGTGTGCAATGAACCCATGCCACTGCATCAAGGCACCACCGCAATGCCCGCCGGAGGATCCGCATGCCATCGCAGAGTTCCGTCGCCCCGAAGGAGCGCGTCAACATCGTCTACCGTCCGGCCACCGAAGGCGCGCAGGCCGAGGTCGAGCTTCCGTTGAAGCTGCTGGTGCTGGGCGACTACACCTTGCGCGACGACGACACTCCGCTGGAGGAGATCGAACCCGTCGCGGTGGACAAGGACAATTTCGACGACGTGCTCGCCGCGCAGGCGCCGCGCCTGGAACTGCAGGTTCCCGACATGCTGAGCCGCCAGCGCGGCTGCACGCTGGCGCTGGACCTGCGCTTCACCCGGCTCGACGACTTCTCCCCCGACGCGCTGGTCGCGCAGGTTCCGCAGTTGCGGTCCTTGCTGGAACTGCGCGACGCACTGAAGGCCCTCAAGGGGCCGCTGAGCAACATTCCCGCCTTCCGCCGCAAACTCCAGCAGATCGCGGCAGAGCCCGAGCTGCGACGTCGCCTGGGCGCGGAACTTCGCCAGGCAGCCGCCGAGGCCGCCGAAGCGAACGACGCCGACACCGCGGCGAACCCGGTCGAGCCCGATCCCGGCAAACCGCAGGGCGGTGCCGCAGAGACCCCGGAGGCACGATGAACCAGGCCGACCAGCGCCTCGCGCAAGACGAATCCACTTCCGTGCTGGACGAGCTCGCGCTCAGCGCCCGCGTGCGCCCCGGCGACGAAGCCTATGCGGTGACCCGCCGTGGCATCGAGGCCCTGCTGCGCCATCTGCTGGAGCCCGACGAGACGACGGCGCCGGAACACTCCACGGGCGGCGCCGTCGCCGCGCCCGCCCCGGACCAGGCCGCGTCGCGCCAGGCCGCGGCGGAACGAAGCGTCGCGACGCCACCCGTCGCGCCCGGCGAGCAGGCGAACCCGCTGCTGGTGGATGCACTGATCGCCGCCATCGACCGCCAGTTGTCCGACCAGGTCGATGCCATCCTTCATCACCCCCGGTTCCAGAGCCTCGAATCAGCCTGGCGTTCGCTGAAATTCCTGGTCGACCGGACCAACTTCCGCGAGAACACGCGCATCCACTTCCTGTCGCTGAGCAAGCAGCGACTGATGCGCGACTTCGCCGATAGTCCCGAGGTCGTGCGCAGCGGCCTGTACAAGCTGGTCTACACCGCCGAGTACGGCCAGTTCGGAGGTCAGCCCTACGGCGCCATCGTGGCCGATTACGAGTTCGGCCCCTCGGCGCCCGACATCCGCCTGCTGGAAAACGCCGCCAAGGTCGCGGCGATGGCCCATGCGCCGCTGCTGGCCGGAGCCTCGGCCCAGTTCTTCGGCCTCGAGTCCATGCAGCAGTTGCCCGCGCTGAAGGACCTGAGCTCGCTGTTCGAGGGGCCCCAGTTCATCGCCTGGAACGCATTGCGCGAAAGCGAGGACGCGCGCTACCTGGGCCTGGCCCTGCCGCGCTTCGTGCTGCGCCTGCCCTACGGGCCCGACACGCTGCCCACGCGCAGTTTCCAGTACCAGGAGAGTGTCGGCAATGCGGGGACCGGCTACCTGTGGGGCAATGCCGCGTTCGCCCTGGCCAGCCGCTTGTGCGAGAGCTTCGCCGAATACCGCTGGTGCGCCAATGTGATCGGGCCCCAGGGCGGCGGCGAGGTCGGCGGCCTGCCGATCCACACCTTCCCGTCGATGGGCACGCTGCAGCATCGCCTTCCCACCGAAGTGCTGATCTCCGAGCGCCGGGAGTTCGAACTCGCTGAGCAGGGGTTCATCCCGCTGACCATGCGCAAGAACAGCGACCGCGCCGCCTTCTTCTCGGCCAACTCGGTGCAGAAACCCAAGTTCTTCGGCACCAGCGCCGAAGGGCGCGAAGCCGAGCTCAATTATCGGCTCAGCACCCAGCTTCCCTACATGTTCGTGGTCAGCCGGCTGGCCCACTACATCAAGGTCCTGCAGCGCGAGAACATCGGCACCTGGAAGGAGCGCGGCGACCTGGAGAACGCACTGAACCTGTGGATCCGCCAGTACGTGGCCGACATGGACAACCCCGCGCCCGGCGTGCGCAGCCGGCGCCCGCTGCGCCAGGCCCAGGTCCAGGTCCAGGTCAGCGACATCGAAGGCGACCCCGGCTGGTACCGCGTCGACCTGCGCGTGCGCCCGCACTTCAAGTACATGGGCGCGTCATTCACCTTGTCCCTCGTGGGCAAGCTCGAGAAACTCTGAACCCCAGGAGATCATCATGCCAATGCCGTGCTACCTCTCGCTCGAGGGCCAGACCCAGGGAGCCATCCAGGGCTCCAGCAAGGTCCAGGGCCAGGAAAACAAGATCATGGTCCAGGCCGTGGAACACCTGGTCGACATCCCCAGCAATCCCCAGAACGGCCTGCCGTCCGGAAAGTGCGTGCTGGGCCCGATGACCTTGACCAAGGAAGTGGACAAGTCCTCGCCCAAGCTGTTCCAGGCCCTGAGCCAGGGAGAGCAGATGACCAACGTCAGGCGCGCCAGCAGGCGCAGGCACTGCAGGCGGCGGGCGCCACCGTGACCATTACCGCGCTGCCCACCGACGTGCAGCCGCCCGGCGCCCCGGGCGTGTACCTGACCCGCCTGAGCATGCGCTGCGCAAGCGGCCCCTTCGACTCCAGCAACATCAACCTGCCCTTGCAGGAATCCGTCACCTGGAACGCGAACGATTGCGGGGACGTCCGCCTGAGCATGCACATCGGCGACATCGTGCTGCAGCGGGTCTACCCCGGCCCCCTGGGCTTCGCCGACTTCCTGGCCGACTTCCGCAGCGGCTCGCACACCTTCACGCCGCAGGACTTCCCCGCACAGGCCGCGAGCCTGCGGAGCCTGGGGGTCCGGGGAATCGTGCTGCACTATCGCTTCGGGGGAGCCGACGCCGTGCTGCGCACGGCCGAGGCGCTGCGTGCGGCGAACAGCCGCGCCGACCAGGCCGAGCAGACCCTGAAGGCCCTCGGCGAGCGCCAGCAGCTCCTGTTGCGCCAGGCGGCGTCGGCCCCGGCGCCGGCTTCGGCGCCCGCGTCGGCCGCCTGGCCTGCCGACGGGGCGGGAGCATCGCTGGGTCTGCCTTCCCGCATCACCGAGTGCCCGGACGACCCGGGAACGCCGCCGAAGCCAACATAGAATGACGCTTCTCCCTGCGAACCCGCCATGAACCTGAACCACGGTCCGAGTCCTCTGCGTCGAGCCTGCGTGTTGCTGGCGCTGCTGCTGGGCTGGGCCTGCGCGGTGGCACACGCCGACGATCTGGACCAGGTCCGCCAATGGCAGGCCGCCGGGCAACTCGATCGCGCGCTGAACGGCGTGGACGCCCTCATCCGCCAGCGCCCCAACGACCCCCAGTACCGGCTCACGCAGGCGCTGATCCTGCAGCAGCAGCATCACGACGGGCAGGCCATCGACGTGCTCGAACAGCTGGTACTGCGCTTTCCGGAGCTTCCCGAGCCGCACAACAACCTGGCCGTGCTGTACGCCGCGCGCGGCGACACGGCGCGCGCGCTCGATCAATTGCAGATGGCCTTGCGCACCAATCCCGACTACGCCACCGCGCGCGCGAACCTGGGCGACCTGTACCTGCAGCTGGCCGAGCAGGCCTATCGCAGGGCCGCAGACAGCGCGGGCGACGCCGCGGCACGAAGCCACGCGCTCGCCCGCCTGCGGGCTCTGCGCGGCCTCGAGCCCTCACCCGGGCCGGCCGCGTCGGCCGACACCCGCGAGCGCTGATGCTGCGCGCGACCTCGCCACGCCAACGTCTCGAACCCCGATCCGCCGGCGCCCCTGCGCCGGCGCGCAACCGCAACTGGAGCCCCCCGATGAGTCCGTCCCGCCACGCGTCGCCCCGCGCGAGTTCCGCTCGCCGACTGTTCCTGGGCCTGGGCTGCGCCGCCGCCCTGCTCTGCGCCGCGCCCGCGGCCAGCGCGGCGCCCGCGAACGCCGCCGCCAAGGCGCCGCGCGTGCAACTGGTGACCAGCCTGGGCACGATCGTCGTGCAACTCGACCCGCAGCGCGCGCCGGTCACCGTGGCGAACTTCCTGCGCTATGTGGACAAGGGCTTCTATGCCGGCACGGTGTTCCATCGGGTGATTCCCGGCTTCATGGTCCAGGGCGGCGGGTTCACCGAGCAGCTCCAGCAAAAGCCCACCGACGCGCCGATCACGCTGGAAAGCCGCAACGGCTTGCGCAATCTGCGGGGGACCATCGCCATGGCTCGCACCAGCGATCCGAATTCCGCCACGTCGCAGTTCTTCATCAATCTGGTGGACAATTCGAACCTGAACTACCCGCAACCCGACGGCTACGGCTATGCGGTGTTCGGGCAGGTCGTCTCCGGCATGAACGTGGTGGACCGCATCGCCGCGGTTCCCACGCATGACGTGGGGCCGATGCAGAACGTGCCCGTGAAACCCGTGGTGATCGAATCCGCGAAGCTCCTTCCCTGAGCCCGGGCCCGGACTCCCATCCAGGCCGCGCCGTCATTTCCCCTTTTTCCTCGAGGCAAGCACCCATGGTCGAACTGCACACCAACAAAGGCGTGATCCGCCTGCAACTCGACGCCGAAAAGGCGCCGAAGTCCACCGAGAACTTCCTGGCCTACGTGCGCAGCGGCCATTTCGACGGCACGATCTTCCACCGTGTGATCGACGGCTTCATGATCCAGGGCGGCGGCTTCGAGCCCGGCATGAAGCAAAAGCCCACGCAGGCGCCGATCCCCAACGAGGCCGACAACGGGCTGAAGAACAAGCGCTACACCATCGCGATGGCCCGCACCAACGACCCGCACTCGGCCACCGCGCAGTTCTTCATCAACGTGTCCGACAACGCCTTCCTCGACCACACCTCGCCGAGCCCGCAAGGCTGGGGCTACGCGGTGTTCGGCGAAGTGGTCGAAGGCCAGGACGTGGTCGATGCGATCAAGGGCGTGAAGACCGGCAGCAAGGGCTTCCACCAGGACGTTCCGGTGGAAGACGTGGTGATCGAAAAAGCCGTTGAAGTCTGACGCGATGGACAGCGCGCAGTGCGGGCAGCCGCCCTGCTCCGAACTGCGCGCGCCGGCCCACTGGCATGCGCTGGCGCTGGTGTCGGACCTGCACCTGGGTCCGCAGGCGCCGCGCACCACCGCGGCCTTTCTCGACTGGCTGCGGGGTCTTTCGGGACGCGCCGACGCGTTGCTGATCCTGGGCGATCTGTTCGAGGCCTGGGTGGGCGACGACCTGCTGGCGCAGGCGCCGTCCGATGAACACCACGCGGTCTGCGAAGCGCTGGCCGCGATCGCCGCCGGCGGTTGCGCCATCGGGGTGCAGCGCGGCAATCGGGACTTCCTGCTGGGCCCTGATTTCGCGCGTCGCTGCGGTGCAAGCCTGCTGGCGGACCCCTGCGTGCTCGAAATCGGCGCCCAGCGCATCGTGCTCAGCCACGGCGATGCGCTTTGCATCGACGACCACGCCTACATGCGCTGGCGCGAGACCTGCCGGGATCCGCGCTGGCAGGCCGGCTTCCTGGCCCAGCCACTGGCGCTGCGCCAGCAACAGGCGCTGGCCGCGCGCGAACAAAGCCGCCAGAGCCAGGCCGCGATGGACCAGCTCGGCGACGCCGACCCCGGCGAGGCCGGCAGGTGGCTGCTGCGCGAGGACGCGTGCTGGATGATCCACGGACACACCCACCGCCCGCGCGAACATTGGCAAGGCGCGCAGCTGCGCCAGGTGCTCAGCGACTGGGACCTGGACCACGCCGCGCGGCCTCGCGCGCAGGTCCTGTGGCTGCGTCCGCGCGCGCGCTGGATCGGCGTGGAGCGGCAGGACCTGGCCGCGCGGGCTACTTGACCAGCTTCTCGAAGCTGTCCTTGTCGAAATCCTCGGTGCGCATCGCGTCCTCGGGCCCGACCTGGGCCGGGCAGACTCCGCGCTTTTCCAGCTCGCGCCACAGCAACGCCACCTGGTGTTCCAGGCGCGCCGCGTGGTCCACCAGGCCCAGCACCGCCTTGCTCAGCGGATCGTCGCCGTTCTGGGTCACCGCATAGGCCGAGAAGCCCATGCGGGACGCGGCGGCTTCGCGCTGCTGCTCGCCCTGCTTGTCGATGATCCGAGCCGGGTTGCCCACCGCGGTGGCGCCCGCCGGCACGGCCTTCACGACCACCGCGTTGGAGCCGATGCGCGCGCCGCGCCCCACCGTGAAGCCACCCAGCACCTTGGCCCCCGCGCCCACCACCACACCTTCTTCCAGCGTGGGGTGCCGCTTGGCGCCCTTGTACAGCGTGGTTCCCCCCAGCGTGACTCCCTGGTAGATGGTGCAGTCGTCCCCGACCTGCGCGGTCTCCCCGATGACCACGCCAAGTCCGTGGTCAATGAACACGCGGCGCCCGATCCGGGCCCCCGGATGGATTTCGATGCCGGTGAGAAAGCGGCTCCAATGGGAGATCCAGCGCCCGAGCCAGTGGTGGCCCCCCAGCCACAGGCGATGCGCCAGACGATGCATCCACAGCGCGTGCAGGCCCGGATAACAGGTCAGTACCTCCCAGCGCGAACGCGCAGCGGGATCGCGCTCGAGAATGACCTGGATGTCTTCGCGCAGGCAACTGAACATGGGAAACGGCGGATATGTCGCAAGGGCGTCGGGCAATTCCCGACCGGCCAACCAGTGTATTGGACCCCGCCGCAGCGCGCTCGGCGGCGCGGTACCGCTCAGTCCTCGTCCGCGCCGGGCATGCGCGCCTGCTTCAGCGCCGCGTGGCAGATGCCTCGCAGGATCTGCACTTCCTGGCGGGTGAGCGCCGCACGCGACGCCAGGCGGCTCAGGCGCGGCAGCAGGCGCCGGGGCGCCTGCGGGTCGAGATAGCCCAGGGCCAGCAGGGTCTGCTGCACATGTTCGAGCAGGCCCTCCACCTCCGCGTGGGTGGCGGGCGCCTCGGGGGCCGGCCCCGGCGCGGCGTGCCCGAAGGCACCGACCGCCTTGCGCCATTCCCAGGCGACGATCTGCACGGCCTGCGCGAGGTTCAGGGAACCATATTCGGCCGAGGTGGGAAGATTCAGCAGCGCGTCGCAGCGCCACACGGTCTCGTTGTCCAGACCGTAGCGCTCGCTGCCGAACACGAAACCCACGCGCCGGCCCTGCTCGGCCGCCGTGCGCGCGAGTTCGGGCAGCCACTGCGGGCCCTGCAGCGGCGGGCCGAAATCGCGCACCCGCGCCGAAAGCGCCACCAGCAAGCCGCAGTCGCCGGCCACCTGATCCAGGCGATCGCCCTGGCGCGCCTGGCGCAGCACGTCGTCGGCACCGCTGGCCATGGCCAGCGCCTCGGGCTGCTCGCGCACGTCCGCGAAGCGCGGCGCCACCAAGCCAAGGTGCCTGAATCCCATGGTCTTGATGGCCCGGGCCGCCGCGCCCACGTTGCCCGCGCGGCTGGTGCCCACCAGCACGAACAGGGCCTGCGCCGGCACATCGGCCGCGTCGTCCGCCCCTTGGATAAAATCGTTCACGTCATTCCGCTCTTTCACCACAACCCGCACATTCTCGTCGAGGCGCGCCCGTCGCGCCCGCGCCGCACACCATGCATCCCATGATCAACGTTGCCGTTCGCGCCGCGCGCGAAGCCGGCAAAATCATCAACCGCGCCAGCCTCGACCTCGACCTGCTGCGGGTATCCGAGAAATCGGCCAACGACTTCGTCACCGAGGTCGACCGCGCGAGCGAGCAGGCGATCATCGAGGTCCTGCTCAAGGCCTACCCTCAGCACGGCATCCTCGGCGAGGAGACCGGCAGCACCCACGGACGCGCCGATTCCGAGTATCAGTGGATCATCGACCCGCTGGACGGGACCACCAACTTCATCCACGGCCTGCCGGTCTACGCGGTGTCGATCGCGCTGGCCCACAACGGCGTGGTGCAGCACGGCGTGGTCTACGACCCCTCGCGCGACGAACTGTTCACCGCCAGCCGGGGCGGCGGCGCCTTCCTGGACAACCGCCGCCTGCGGGTGTCGCGTCGCACCCGGATCGAGGACAGCCTGATCGGGACCGGCTTTCCCTTCCGGCGCGGCGACGACCTGGACACCTACCTCGAGATGTTCAAGAAGGTCTCGCTGCGTTGCGTGGGCCTGCGCCGGCCCGGTGCCGCGGCACTGGACCTGGCCTACGTCGCGGCCGGACGCTACGACGGGTTTTTCGAGGTCGGGCTCAAGCCCTGGGACGTGGCCGCCGGTTCGCTGCTGGTCACCGAAGCGGGCGGCATGGTCGGAAATTTCACCGGCGAGGCCGACTTCCTGCACCGTGGCGAGGTCATCGCCGCCAATCCGCGCGTATACGCGCAGATGGTTTCCCTGCTCAAGGGTTACGCGGGGCGGAACCTGTCCGCGCCCCAGGCCCCGGAGGCCTGAACCCGCTCCGCCCCCTGCTCGCCATGCGAGGCCCCGGCGCGGGAGCGTCGGGGCGCATGGATGGCGCCACGACGCGCGTCGCATCGAGCAGCGAGTTACATCTTTTCGTGTCGGGATGTTTCCGATCCGCGTGCGGCCTTCCATAAGGGAAGAATACCCGCGCGAGTATCATTTCGTTGCATTTTGCTGCAACACATCGTTCCGTCATTCGGAATCATCTAGTACTTTCCTTCTGCGCCTGATTCACCAAGCAGCAGCTTCTGCTGCGCTCCAGGCTCAGCCTCGGACATCCCCCGGTTTATGCGCGAACACCGGCCGGTCGATCCGTGATCGGTAACCGCATGGCGGCGTTATTCGATCGTCAGTGGATCGAACAAGCCCGTTAATCACCTCTTGCCAACGGAACCATGCCGACCTAGTATCGGCCCGCAAATTCCAGGGAAATATCGTGAATCAACACCGCAGCGGTATTTTCTCCAGGCCAACTTCGCATTCGCGGTCTTGCTTGCCGCGGCTTTTCCACGGCTCGATTCGAGCGTGAACCATACGGACAGCGACGGAATCCGATTCGAAAACCGATGCCTCCATCACCGAGGCGTCCTCGCAGCCCTCCTTCTCGGGAATCCCATGACCACGCTCGCCAAACGCTCCAGGATCGACATCCAGTTCCTCGGACAGGTCCATGTCCACGCCGAGTCCGGCTCGATCATGATCAATGACAAGAAGGCCATCCTGCTGATGTTCGTGCTCGCGGTGCGCGGTGCGACCAGCCGGCAGCAGATGGCTTCCTTGCTATGGCCGGGGACAGATGGTGAACATTCGCAGGGAAGTCTGAGGTTGCGTATTCACAAGATCAACCGGCTTTGCCCGGGATTGATCCGGAGTCACCTGAATTCGATTTTCCTCAGCCCTGAAGTCGGTCACGACATCGGTTTCCTCACCGCCGAGGAGGAAATACCCCTTCCCGTTGCGCTCGAAGCACACAGGAACAATCTGATCGGTTCGCTGGATTTCCCGGAAAATCCGCAACTCAATGCGGTCCTGAACCACTACAAGAACCAGCTGATAAGCAAATCCACCAGTCTGCTCTACCGGCATGCGCGCGCCGCGGCCACCAGCCGCAGCCTGGATCAGGCCGTGTACTTCCTGAACCGCATCCTCCTGCTGTCGCCGCACAACGAGACGGCGTGTCGCAACCTGATGCGGGTGCACGTGCTCAACGGCTGCAGGGCCTCCGCCATCGAGGCCTACGAGGCTTTCCGACACAACATGCGGGAGAACCTGGGCATCGAACCGGACACGAAGACCAAGCGGCTGCACCTGGACATTCTGTCGGCGCAGGAGGATCCCGAGTACCAGACCCGCATCAGCGAGGCGCTGGACTCGATGATCCTGTGAGTGACAAGGGGCTCAGCGCCCGCGGGCCCAGGGCCCCAGCAGCAGTCGCTCCCACTGGGCCATGCCGCGCTCGAAGCGGCCCGCGTCGAGGGCCGACGCGGGCATCACGCCCGTTCGTACGGCGCTCGCGTACTGGGCACGCAGCGTATCGAATGGAATCGCCGCGACACGGCGCGCCCATTGCTCCCAGGCACTCTCCGCGGCCGTGAACCGGCCGCCCATCCCCAACCCGCCCATCACCAGGCCGCCTGGCCGGAATGCGCCAGGTGGTGCATGCGACGCTCGAGTTCGTAGATGTCGCGCGACTGCGCGAGGTAGCTCTCGGCCTGCTCGCGCGTGTCGTCGCCGGTCAACAGCAGGGAATGGATCAGGTTCAGGATCTTGGTCATGGCAGGCTCCCGCTCGTGGCGGTGGATACTCGGGTTTTCCCGTATAGGGTTAACCCGAGTTTAACAGCCCGCCCGGAAGCTTGCACAAGCCTGTTGCGCCTACTTGGCCAGTTTCACCACCCGCAGGTAGGGCTTGAGGGTCTTCCAGCCCTGGGGGAAGCGCTCGCGCGCCGCCTCGTCGCTGACCGAGGTCGGAATGACCACGTCGCCGCCCGGGCGCCAGTTGGCCGGCGTGGCCACGCCGTGGCGCGCGCTGAGCTGCATGGCGTCGAGCAGGCGCAGGATCTCGTCGAAATCGCGTCCGTTGCTCATCGGGTAGGTCAGCATGGCCTTGACCTTCTTGTCCGGGCCGATGAAGAACACGCTTCGCACGGTGGCGTTGTCATTGGCGGTGCGCGCCGCGGCATCCCCGCCCTCGCTCTCCGGCAGCATGTCGTACAGCTTGGACACCGTCAGATCGGTGTCGCCGATGATCGGATAGTTCGGCGCCACGCCCTGGGTCTCGGCGATGTCCTTCGCCCACAGGTGATGCCGATCCACCGGATCCACCGACAGCCCGATCAGCTTGCACCCGCGCTTGTCGAATTCCGGTTTCAGCCGCGCCACGGTACCGAGCTCGGTGGTGCAGATCGGCGTGAAGTCCTTGGGATGGGAGAACAGGATCGCCCACTGGTCGCCGATCCATTCGTGGAAGCGGATCGTGCCCTCGGAGGTCTGGGCGGTGAAATCCGGGGCGGTACTGCCGATGCGCAGGCTCATGCTGGGACTCCTCGTCGGTTGAACCGGCGCGGCGACCGCCGCGCCAGAGTCCGCAAGCCTACGCCGACCACGCGCTCGGCGCCAAACAACCATTGCGCACATGCATATGACCGGGAGTCAGAAGGCCCGCGCATTCAGGAGAACGAGGCTGGCCGCCACTTCAGCAGGCGCTGCTCGAGCAGGCTCATCGCGTACTCGGCCAGCAGCGCCACCACCGCCAGCACGATCATCGCGCCGAACACCCCGGCGGCGTTGAAGGCTCCCTGCGCGGTAGAGATGAGCAGGCCGATGCCCTGGCGCGCGCCCAGGAACTCCCCGACCACCGCGCCGACCAGCGCGAAGCCGAAACTGACGTGCAGACTGGCCAGGATCCAGCTCAGCGCCGACGGGATCACCACGTGCAGCGTGACCTGGCGCGGCGAGGCGCCGAGAATCTGCGCGTTGGCGATCATGTAGCGGTCGGCCTCGCGCACGCCCTGGAAAGCGTTGCCGAACACGACGAAGAACACCATCACCACCGCCAGCGCCACCTTGGAGGCCATGCCCAGACCCAGCGCGATGACGAACACCGAGCCCAGCACGACGCGGGGGATGGAGTTGGCCACCTTGATGTACACGCTGAAGATGTCGGCCAGCAGCTTGTTGCGCCCCAGCAGGATGCCGCAGATCACGCCGCCCGCGGCACCGATCAGGAAACCCAGCATGGTCTCCTCCAGCGTGACCCACACCTGTTGCCACAGCGGCCCCTGCGAGGTGCCGTGACGCATCCACTCGACGATCTGCACGGCGATGGCGCTGGGCATGGAGTAGAAGAAGGGGTCGATCCAGCGCAGCCGGGCGGCCACTTCCCAGCCGCCCAGCACCAGCACCAGCACGGCGATGCGCCAGAACAGCACCAGCGAGGCGCGCCGGCGAACCATGCGTTGCGCGAGACGTTCGGCGTCGGCCTGCTGCGCCTGCGGGGAGGAGTCGAAGGTCGTGGTGGTACTCATGCGATGTGCACCTCGGCGCGCAGATCGTCCCAGATCGAGCGCGCATAGTCGATGAAACGGGGTTCGTAGCGCACGCTGGACATGACGCGCGGCCGCGGCAGTTCGATGTCGTAGACCCGCTTGACGCTGGCCGGGCGGCTGCCCAGCACGAAGACCTTGTCGGCCAGGGCCACCGCCTCTTCCAGGTCGTGGGTGACGAACACCACCGAGCCCCCACTGGCCGACCACAACTGCAGCAACTCGTCGTGCATCAGCGTGCGGGTCTGCATGTCCAGCGCGCTGAAGGGTTCGTCCATCAGCAGGATCTCGGGCTTGTTGATGAAGGTCTGCGCCAGCGCGACGCGCTTGCGCATCCCTCCCGACAACTGGTGCGGGTAGTGCTTCTCGAATCCGGACAGGCCGACCCGGCGCAGCCAGTCACGCGCCAGTTCGTGCGCCGCCGCCTTGGGCTGGCCGCGGAACATCGGCCCGGCCGCGACGTTGTCCAGCACGCTGCGCCACGGGAACACCGCGTCGCTCTGGAACACGAAGCCGATGCGCGGGTCGATGCCCTCGACCGGCCGGCCCATCACACGCACGCTGCCGCTGCTCGGGCGCAGCAGCCCGGTGATCAGGCTCAGCGTGGTGGACTTGCCGCAGCCGGTGGGGCCGACCACGGCGCAGAACTCGCCACGGGCGACGCTCATGCTGAAGTCATGCAGCGCGAGCGTCGCATGGCCGTCCGCCGAGACGAAGCGGCAACTGACCCGCTCGAGTTCGATCGCCGGGCTGGAGCTCATTTCGCCGCCGCCTCGACAAAGCGGGTGGTGTAGGTCTTGGACAGGTCGATATGGGCGTTGCGCACCCCCGGCTTGAAGGTGGAAAGCACCTTCAGCACGGTCTGCGGGCCATCGGCCGGCATGCGCCCGTCGGCGGTGAACATCGGCAGCGAGGCCTTCAGCGCCTGGATGTACAGCGCCTTGTCGCCGCCGTAGTAGTCGCGCGGCATCAGGTCGGCGATCTGCTCCGCGGTGTGGCTGTGCATGTACTGCAGGGTGCGCACGAAAGCGCGGGCAAGCTTGGCGACCTCGGCCTGGTGCGCGTCCACCCAGGCGTTGGGCATGTACAGCGAGGCCGCCGGGTACAAGCCGCCCAGCGCAGCGCGCGAGCCCTGCTCGGTGCGCAGGTCCACCAGCACCTTGGCCTGCCCGGTGCCGAGCATGCGCGCGGCCGTGGGATCGGAGGTCATGCCGGCCTGGATGCGGTCCTGCTGCATCGCGGCGATGAAGGTATTGCCCGCGCCCACCGGAAGCAGCGAGTAGTCACCCTGCTTGAGCCCGGCCTTGGCGGCCATGTACTGGGTCAGGAAATCGGTCGACGAGCCCAGCCCGGTGACGCCCAGCGTATGTCCGCGGAAGTCGGCCGGCGACTTGATGCTGCCGGCGAGCTTCGCCGACACCAGTTCGGCCTCGCCCGGGACCTTGGCGAACTGCACCACCGATTCGGCCGCCTTGCCCTTGCTCTGCAGATCGATGGTGTGGTCGTAGAAGCCCACCACGCCCTGCACCGCTCCGGCCAGCATCTCGTTCTCGGCATTGACCCCGGCCGGCTCGGACATCAGCTCGACGTCCAGGCCCTCGTCCTTGAAATAACCCAGACGCTGGGTCAGCTCGGCGGGCAGGTAGATGATCTTGTTGATGCCGCCGACCATGATCCGGATCTTGTCCGCGGCATGCGCGTCCATCGCGACAAACGCGGTGATCGCGAGCGCTGCGATACGCTTGATGGTGTTCATTCAGGGTCTCCTGCAAGCAATGGTTGTGAGAACGCCTTCCGGGCGTGTTCGCCATGCTAGGAAGTCCCGACCTTCAACCAGCTTTCAGCCCTCGCGCCTTCCAGTCGGGGTTTACCCGCGCCTACGCCGTGAACATCCTGCTCGTCGAAGACAACCTCGAACTCGCGCAGTGGCTGGCCAAGGTGCTGCGCGACGCGCAGTACGGCGTGGACTGCGCGCACGACGGCGAGCAGGCGCTTCGGCGGCTGCACGAAGGCGGCTACGACCTGATGCTGCTCGACCTCAAGCTGCCCGACATGGACGGTCGCGGCGTGCTGCGCAGACTGCGCCGCGCGCGCGACGACCTGCCGGTGCTGGTGCTCACGGCCAGCGGCTCCCTGGACATCAAGGTGGACAGCCTGGAGATCGGCGCCGACGACTACCTGGTCAAGCCCTTCGAGGTGCGCGAATTGCTCGCCCGCATCAAGGCCCTGATCCGCCGGCGCGGTCGCGCCGGCAGTTCGCAGTTGTACTGCGCCGACCTGAGCTACGACCTGGACAGCCGGGAATTCCGCGCCGCCGGCGAGCCCCTGGCGCTGCCGCCGCGCGAACATGCGGTGCTCGAAGCACTGCTGCTGCAGCAGGGGCGCACCTTGAGCAAGAGCCAACTGGTGCACACGGTGTTCGAAACCGACGACGAAGCCGGCGAGGACGCGATCGAACTCTACGTGCATCGACTGCGCCGCAAGCTCGAACCCACCGGAGCGCGCATCGTCACGCTGCGCGGACTGGGCTACCTGCTGCGCGAGGCGCAGGCATGAACAGCCTGCGCCTGCGCCTGCTGCTGTGGGTGCTGGTGCCGATGAGCGCGTTGCTGGCCCTGAGCGCCTGGGCCTCGTGGCGCGACGCCGGCGCGCAGGCGCGCACGGTGGAGGATGCGCGCTTGCTGGCCTCGGCGCGCATGATCGCCGGCCAGGTCGCCTGGAGCGACGGCGTGCTGCTCGCCACCACGCCGCCGGCGGCGCTGGACCTGTTCGCTTCGCGCGAACGCGACCGCGTGTACTTTCAGGTGCGCGAACTCGGCGGCGACCTGCTCGCCGGCTGGCCCGACCTGCCCGCGCCCTCCCGGATCACGGCGTCCGCGCCGCGCTACCTGCAGGATCGTTTCCGCGGCGACTCGGTGCGCATGGTCAGCATCGAACGCGATTTCTCCGACGCCCATGGTCGCACGCGCAGGGTGCAGATCAGCGTGGCCGAGACCCGCGGCTCCTACCAGGCGCTGCGCATGGCGCTGTGGCGTCCCGCGCTGCTGCATGCCTCGCTGCTGCTGGTGCTGGCGCTGGCCTCGATGCTGCTGGGCCTGACCCTGGAGCTGCGCCCGCTGCTGCGCCTGCGTCGCGAACTGCTGCGTCGCGCGGACGATGACCTGGCCCCGCTGCGCGCCGGGGAACTGCAACGCGAGCTGCGCCCGGTGGTCGAGACCATCAACCAGCAGGCGGCCCGCCTGACGCGCCAGATCGACGTGCAAAAGCGCTTCGTGGCGGACGCGGCCCACCAGCTGCGCACGCCGCTGGCGTTGATCGGCGTGCAACTGCACGACGCCGCCAGCCAGGCGGGATCGGCGCCGCTGCAGACCACGCTGGAGGCGCTGCGCCGGGGCACGCGCCAGCTCGGCCGCGTGGTCGAGCAGTTGCTCAGCCTGTCGCAGGCCGAGGGCCAGCGTGCCAGCGCCCCGCCGCGCGCACCGGTGGATCTGGCCCATGGGGTGCGCGAGGTCATGCTGGAGCTGGCCATGCTGGCCGAGGCACGCGGGGTCGAGCTGGGGCTGGACCCGCTGCCCGCGCAGTTGCCCCGGGTGCTGGCCGACGCGGCGCTGCTGCATGCGCTGGTCTACAACCTGGTGGACAACGCGCTGCGCTACACCCCGACAGGGGGCAGCGTGTCGCTCCGCCTCGAGTCGCGAGGGACGCGAGTCGAGCTGAGCGTGTGCGACACCGGCCCCGGCATCGCCCCCGAACTGCGCGCAAGGGTGTTCGAGCGCTTCTACCGCGTCGAGCCCGCGCCGGGTGGGGGCAGCGGACTGGGCCTGTCCATCGTGCGCGAGGCCGCGGCCGCCTGCGGTGCCGCGGTTCGTCTGGAGAGCGCGCCCGGGGGCGGGCTGTGCGCGCGCGTGGAATTCGAAGCCGCCGGCGCGGCGCAGCTCACTGGTAGGTGAGCGTATAGGTCGCGACCGCGGTCACCGCCCCGGGGGTCACCGCGCCGGTGGCGAAGTAGCGCGCGATGTAGGTCTGCGCCGAGACCGCGCCGGCCGCGTCCACCGTACCGGCCTCGGATCCGGCGGACGCCCCGCTGCTCACCGGCGTCCCGTTCGCATCGAGGATCTGCACCCCGACGTTGCCGGCCGGTGCGGCCGCCGAGTTGGCGATCACCGAGGGGTAGCCGGGAACCGGATTGAAGGTCCAGCTCGCGTAGACCGCATAGGGAGTCGAAGCTACCGCCTGGCACCTCTGGAGGGGAAACCGGAAACCGGTGGCGCCGGCGCTCTGCCCCGGCGCCGCCAGCGCGGCCGCCGAAACCCGGGGCAGCGTGACGGTCAAGGCCAGCGGGGCCACGGTGCAGCCGCCGCCGGCGATCAGCGGCACGGCGGCGGGCAAGCCCCGGCTGACCTTGCTGCCTCCAGCGGCGACCGGGAACGTGACCCAGTCGGGTCCGGTCCCTCCGAACGGATGGGTGGCGGCGATGTCCGTGCCCAGCGCGCTGGTGCCGCGCACGAACTCGATCGGCGCGACCAGGCTGCCGCTGCAGGTTCCCGCCGCGGTCGAAGTCACGACAAAGGTCCAGGCCCTGACCCTCTCGGTGAGGTTGGTCAGTGCGCACCCCGGTGCGCTCAGGTTCAGCGTCGGCGTGCCGCTGGAGACGATCGACACGCCGTCGGTGGACCCGCTCGTCGAGACCATCGGCTTCTGGTTCGTCCCTCCCACCACGAGTCCGCCGCCCAGCCTGGCGCCGCGTCCCGTGGCGGTGCAGGAAAAGCTCAGCGACAAGGTTCCGCCCCACAGCGCCGAGCCTGCCGCGATCGACGCCGGCACGACGATGCGCGCCGGCATCGGGCTCAACTGCGCGAAACTGCCCACCGTGCAGCGCATGGTCGCGCGCGCCGCGCACACGCCTGGCGCAAGCCCGCCCAGGCCGAGCAGCAGCGCCCCCAGGCGCCGGCCCGTCATGGGGCGGCAGCCGGCGTCCACGGTCGGCACACAGCCCCGCGCAAGCGCAGGGGCATCCGGCTCCGGCTCGCGCGCGGCAATCGGTAATCGATGCGACAGGCCTGGCGCGCCGCGTCTCCCCAACGCACCAGCAGCCATCCCGCGTCCTGCGCCAGGTGCGCGTCGATGCGGCTTCCCTGGCCCACGTAACCCACCTGATGGCGCCGCGCGTCGAACACCTGCGCGGCGAAGGGCAGCGCGGAGCCGTCGGCCTGCCGCCCGGACACCAGTACCCAGCGACCGCGCTGCGCCCGCAGCCGGACCTCGACCACCGCGCCGGCACGCGGAATCACCCGCGCCGACGTGTGTCGCAGCAGCGCGGCCCCGCTGGGATCGATGCCCACCGTGTCCACCGCGTAGGGCGTCAGGTAGGTGGCGACGCCGTAGCCGCGGGAGTCGATGCGCGAGCCGCCGCCGCCGGCCACCGCGTCGCCCTGCGCGCCGTCGGCCTCGACAAGCGCGATGGTGTCGCCCAGGAAGGGGGTGAAGGTGATCCCGCCACCGAAGGCCACCACCCCTCCATTGGCGCTGAGCGACAGCGATCTCGTCGCCCCACCGTCGCCCCAGCCCCGCGTGGCCGATGCGCCGAAGCTCCCGGCCGAGCCGCGCCACGCGGCGTCGACGGCGGCGCTGCGCGAGGCGGCACCGACGCCGCCCTGGGCCCCGTAACTGAACTGCTGCTCACGCCCGCGGGTGCCCGCGAGGGACCACTGCGCGGAGTCGGCGCCAGCGGCGTCATGCAGTACGCCGAAACTGGCGCTCGCCGCGCCCGGCTCGGCGCCCAGCGGCAAGGACACGGAGACCTGCAGGGCGTTGCCCGCGCCGACACCGCCGCCGCCGAGCTGACGGCTGACGGACACCGACCATTGCATGGGGCCCAGACTGCGCACGAAGCCCCACTGGAACGTGCTCTGGCGCTGCGCCTGATCCCAGTAGCGGGTGCTGCTGCCGCTGAAGTACATGGAGGCGCCCGATCCGAGGGCTTGCGTGAAGCCGAGCTGGACCTGGTCGCGCACGCGCTGCGCGGCGCTCGCCGCGACGCCCGCGTCCCCGGCCACGTCCGGCACGGCCAGGGCATTCTGCAGGCCGTAGTAGCCGGGAGACGTGCGCCAGGCGCTCAGGTTCAGCGCACCCGTTCCGAGCACGAGGCTCCATATCCCATGGACACGATGACCCCGACCTTCGCCCAGCCACGGATGGGCGAAGCGCGCATCGCTGAAGTCCAGCTCGAAGGCGCCGACCCGGGTGTTGCTCGCGGCGCCGAGCAGGACCGCGCCGTAGCCCCGCGCGGCGACGATCCCGGCCTCGCCGGTGAGCGTGGCGTCGATCCCGTAGAGCACGCTGCCCAGCGTCGCGGGCATGCCGGCGCCGCCGGCGCTGCCCCGCAGACGCCCCGCCAACCATTGGTAGCTGGCATGGCCGGAGCGCTGCAATTGCGGCACATCCGACATCGGCACCGTGAAGCGGCTGCTGCGTCCGTCCAGCGTGCGCACCGTGACCTGCAGCGCGCCCCCGGCGGCCGGCGCGTACAGGTCGTCGATCTCGAAGGCTCCCGCGGGCACCGAAGTCTGATACAGCAGCACGCCGTTCTGCGACACCCGCACGGTCGAGGGCGCAGCCGCGAATCCGTGGATCACCGGCGCGTAGCCCTGAAGCGACGCGGGCTGCATGCGCGCGTCGCTGGCCAGCAGGATCCCCCGGAATCCCACGCTGTCGAACAGCTGGCCGTCGCTCTGCCCCTGCCCGAGCTGCACATAGCCGCCCAGGCGCGCGAGGTCGTGGCGCAGGTAGCTGCGCGAGCTGTTGTAGTGCAGGCCCTGGCCCGTCGTGCCGTCCAGGGTACCCGCGTGGCGCAACTGCCAGGCGCCGAGGTTGAGTCCCCCGGCCAGCCCCAGGAATACCTGCGTGGGCTCGCCGCCTGTGTCGGCGCCGTGGCTGCGCACGGCATTGAACTGGTAGTTCAGACGAGCCGCCACGATGCCGTCGCTCCACGAGCGCGGAGACACCCAGCCGCGCGGCCGGTGTTCGAGCAGGACCGCGGGAGCCGTGATGTTCACGCGCAGGCGCGACAGGTCGAAGCGCGCACCCAAGCCCCTGGCGATGCGTGCGGGGGGCAGGCAATCCGGCGCATCGTCTCCCGCCAGCCAGGCGCGCGCCGATGCGCGCAGATGTCGCGGCGAAAGGTCCAGCCGGCGCAGCAGTTTCCGATCCAGGCACACCGCGTCCCGCGCGTCCGGGGACGTCCCGCCGACGCGCATGTCGCGCGAGTCCAGATACGCGCCGTTGAAATACACCACGCTGGAATATATCCCCGCCGGCACTGGATGGGAGCGCTCGAACTCCGAAACGTCGCGCGCGCCATCGCCTCCTCCGAACACCAGCCGCGGATCGAAGCGCACCCGCGGCGCGGGCGCCGCGCTGGCCGCGACGATGCCGAGCACGCAGATCCACGCCGCCACGCCCGCCCGCCATCCGGAGCGACCGCGGCGCGAACAGCCATGCGAAACGGGACCGGGACGCGATCGCGAGCGCATGGCGGGCGCCTGTCAGGGCGCGAGCGACTCGTGCGCATGCACCAGGGCTCCGTAATCGTTGATCACCGCGTAACGCACCGATCGGATCCTCGGCGAAGGGGGCACCGGCCACCGCGCCGCGCCGAAGGGCAGCGCGGTTCCCTGAAGGTCCCGCGCGACCACGCTCGCGCCGGCCTGGCAACGCAGCTCCACGATCGCGATCGCGTACGCGGTGGGGTTGTCCGCTTCCACGCTGCATCGGCCCCCGCGGCAGATCTCGCGCCAGCGCAGCGCGCGCATGGCCTCCTCGGGATTGCCGTGCAGGGCCGCCGGCCGGTAGATCAGCTTGATGCGGGTGCGCACCGCGAACTGGATGTAGTTGCGACCCGGCTCGGCTCGCGGTCTGGGAGGGATGTCCACCACGTTGAGCCAGAACACGCTCTCGCGGTCGGACGGCAGCGGCGGACCGGTGAACACCACGCTCAGCGTCTGGCTCTGCCCGGGGTCGATGCGGGCCATCGGCGGCGTGAGCACGAAGGGAACCCGGATGTCCTGCGGCGGCGCCTCGGCATTGCCGGCGTCGATCCAGGCCTGCATCAGCGCCGGCTGCCTGCCGACGTCGAGCACCCCGATGCGCACCTGGCGCGCCGCCGCCGGATAGATCAGCCGGGTGCCGGTGAGCACCAGCGCGCCCGGCGCCGCCGGAGCGCCTGCGCCGAGCAGCGCCAGCATCAGCACCAGGCGCCACGGACCCGCCCGGCGCCGCCCGCGCTCGTACCGCGCCATGGATCGCGCCTTGTGCACCTGCACCACCGCGCTACTGGTACACGACCGAATAGGTGACCTGGGAGGTATAGGTCCCGGCGGTGGCGGCACCGCCCGCCGCCGAGTACTGCACCAGGAAGGTGTCGGTGCCTGCGCTGCCGCTCAGCGCCGCCACCGTGGCGCCCTGCGAGCCGCTGGGCTTGCTCATGTCGATCGCCGTTCCGTCGGCGTTGGTGAAACACACCTCGACGTTGGACGGGCTGGTGGTGGCCGTGTTCTTCAGACACCCCGTGCTCGCGTCGACGTTGGCGCTGGCCTCGAAGTACATGGTCGCGCTGACCAGGCCGGCGGAACAGGCCGAATAGCTGACGGTCACCGCGGTGGCGCCGGCCACCGCGCCGGCGGGCAGCGCCGCCGTCGACACCGTCGGCAGGGTCACCGTCATGTTGGGCGCGCCGGCATTGATGGTGCAGGTGTTGGCGGTCACCTGCCCGTTGACAGTGATGGTGCCGTCGCTGGCCCGCGCGTCCATCGGGGCCACCCACGCCCCCGCCAAGCACAGCGACGCGACCACCTTCAGCCAGCGCCGCCGCGTGCGAATATTCCTGGTGCCCATCTCGATCCCCCGGCGGATGCGGCGCGGACCGATGCGCGGCAAGGCGCAGCGTGGCTGCGCTCATGCCCGATTCGTGTCGATCCGATGCCTGAAGGCGCGCGAATTCACGCCCTCAAACCATCTTAGGTTCAGGGTCGTTAATCTCCCGCCAGGGGTTGCGCAATCCGGTGTTAGCCCGCGATGCGGTTCGCCGCGGGACAAGACGCCGGCGGCCTGGGCGCATGTGCGAAACTTCGACGTTGCCGGGCCCCGCCGCCCGCGCCCATCGCTCGATCTCCATGTCCCATCCCCAGCCCATCGCCGACGATACGCTCGCCCGACACACGCCGATGATGCAGCAGTACCTGCGCATCAAGGCCGAGCACCCCGAGCACCTGCTGCTCTACCGCATGGGGGACTTCTACGAACTCTTCTACGCCGACGCGGAAAAGGCCGCGCGCCTGCTCGACCTCACGCTGACCCGGCGCGGCCAGTCGGCCGGAGAGCCCATCGTGATGGCCGGCGTGCCCGTGCAGGCGCTGGACAACTACCTGGCCAAGCTGGTGCGCCTGGGCGAATCGGTGGCCATCTGCGAGCAGATCGGGGATCCCGCCACCAGCAAGGGGCCGGTGGAGCGCCGCGTCGAGCGCGTGGTCACGCCGGGCACGCGCCTGCAGGACGGGCTGCTCGACGAGCGCAGCGACTGCGCCCTGCTGGCCGTGGCGCCCGCCGCCTCGCGGCGCCAGCAGGACATCGGGCTGGCCTGGCTGGTGCTGTCCAGCGGCGCGCTGCGCCTGGCGCAATGCCGCGCGGACGAACTCGGCGCCTGGCTGTCGCGCATCCAGCCGGCCGAGGTGTTGTGGCCGGCCGGCGAGACCATGCCCGCGATGCTGCAGGATCTGCCGGTCACCCTGCGCGCGCCCTGGCAGTTCGACGCCGACGCCGGGCTGCAGCAATTGCGCCGTGCGCTGGGCGTGCACGACCTCGGCGCCTTCGGAGCCGAAGGCCTGCCCCGCGCGCATGCCGCGGCGGCCGCGCTGCTCGGATACGCGCAGCAGACCCAGGGACGCGAACTCGCCCATCTGGCCGAACTGCAGGTCGAGCGCTTCGAGGACTGCGTGCTGCTGGACGCCAACGCGCAGCGCAACCTGGAGTTGTTCACCACCCTGCGCGGAGAGACCTCGCCCACCTTGCTGTCGGTGCTCGACAGTTGCGCCACCGCGGCGGGCAGCCGCCTGCTGCGCGCCTGGGTGGCGGCGCCTCCGCGCGACCAGGCGGTGGCGCGCGCCCGCCACGCCGCGGTGGCCGCGCTGCACCGGCAGGGCTTCGAGGCCCTGCGCGAGGAGCTTCGCGGACTCGCGGACCTGGAGCGCATCGCCGCGCGCACCGCGCTGCAGCAGGTGCGCCCGCGCGAGCTCTCGGCGCTGCGCGACACCCTGCAGCGCCTGCCCCGGGTGGCCGACAGCGTGCAGGAGCCGGACCCGATGCTCGAGGAACTGCGCGCGGCGCTGATCCCAGGGCAGGCGGGGTTGGAACTGCTGCAGCGCGCGCTGGCCGAAAGCCCCGCGCTGAACCTGCGCGACGGCGGGGTGTTCGGCGACGGCTTCGATCCCGAGCTGGACGAACTGCGCGCCATCGGGCGCGACTGCAGCTCCTTCCTGCTGGAGATGGAAACGCGCGAGCGCGAACGCACCGGCATTTCCAACCTGCGCGTGCTCTACAACAAGGTGCACGGCTTCGCCATCGAGGTCACGCACGGCCAGGCCGACAAGGTGCCCGACGACTATCGCCGGCGCCAGACCCTGAAGGGCTCGGAGCGCTACATCACCCCCGAGCTCAAGGCCTTCGAGGACAAGGCACTTTCGGCGCAGGAGCGCTCGCTGGCGCGCGAGCGCGCGCTGTGGGCCGAATTGCTGCAGGCGCTGCAGCCGGCGGTGGGGCCCTGGCAGCGGGCCGCGCGCGCGCTGGCGCGCCTGGACGTGCTGGCCGCGCTGGCCGAGCGCGCGCGCACCTGGGACTGGGTGTGCCCCGAACTGTCGACCCTTCCGGGCATCGAGATCCGTGCCGGACGCCACCCGGTGGTGCAGGCCCAGGTGGAGCGCTTCGTGCCCAACGACTGCGTGCTGCTTCCCGGCAGCCGCACCCACATCATCACCGGGCCCAACATGGGCGGCAAGTCGACCTACATGCGCCAGACCGCGCTGATCGCCCTGCTCGCCTGCATGGGCAGCTTCGTGCCGGCGTCGAGCGCGCGCATCGGCCCGCTGGATGCGATCCACACCCGCATCGGGGCCTCCGACGACGTGGCGGGCGGACGCTCCACCTTCATGGTGGAAATGAGCGAGGCCGCGTCCATCCTGCGCAGCGCGGGGCCGGACAGCCTGGTGCTGATGGACGAGATCGGCCGCGGCACCTCCACCTTCGACGGCCTGGCGCTGGCGCTGGCCATCGCCGCCCATCTGCACGAGCGTTGCCGCAGCTACACGCTGTTCGCCACCCACTACTTCGAGCTCACCGACTTTCCCGCCCATCATCCGCAGGCTCTGAACCTGCACGTCAGCGCCGCCGAGCACGAGGCCGGCATCGTGTTCCTGCACGAGGTCCAGCCCGGACCGGCCAGTCGCAGCTACGGCGTGCAGGTGGCGCAACTCGCCGGCATGCCGGCCGCCGTGCTGCGCGATGCCCGCCAGCGCCTGCAGGCGCTGCAGCAGGCCCAGGCCGAGCGCCTGGACCAGCTCGACCTGTTCGGGCTCGCGACGCAGGAGCCGCCGCCCGACGAAGCCCTCGCCGCGCCGGACCCGGCCGCGCGGGACTTGCTGCGCGAGCTGGCCGAGCTGGACTGCGACGCCCTCAGTCCCCGCGACGCGCTGGAACAGCTGTACCGGCTGTGCGCCCGCGCGCGCGCCGCGGACGCCTGAGCCGGGAAACCGTCATGCCATTCCCCCAAGGGCGCGACCTGCTGGTGTTCGCGCACGCCAACGGATTCCCCGCGCCGTCCTACCGCGTGCTGCTCGATCTGCTCGGACAGCATTACGAGGTGCGCGCCCCGGACATGCTCGGACATGCGCCGCGCTTTCCCGTCAGCGACAACTGGCCGCGGCTGCTCGACGAACTGTCGGCATTCGTGCAAGGGCAGCGCGGCGGACGACGTGTGGTCCTGGTCGGCCATTCGCTGGGCGGCCTGCTCGGGCTGATGCTGGCCGCCGCGCATCCCGACTGGCTGCGCGCGCTGGTGCTGCTGGACTCCCCGGTGGTCGGTGGCTGGCGCGCCGCGCTGCTGTGGGCCTCCAAGCGCAGCGGACTGATCTGGAAGGTCGCCCCGGCCTCGCAGGCGCTGCGACGCCGACGCGCCTGGCCCGACGTGGACGCGGTGCGCGAGCATCTGGGCGCCAAGGCTCCGTTCGCCGCCTGGGACCCGCGCATGCTGGAGGACTACGCGCGCGCCGGCACCGTGGAGCGCGACGGCGCACGCGCGCTGCGCTTCGAGCCCGAGGTCGAGGCCAGCATCTACGCCACGCTGCCGCACCATCTGGCGCGCCTGGGGCTGCGCCGCGCCGGCGTGCCCATCGGGTTCATCGGCGGCACCGAGTCGCGCGAACTGGCCATGGCCGGCATGCGCGCCACGCGCCGCCTGGTCGGCCCCCACCTGCGCTGGATGGAAGGCGGCAGCCACCTGTTTCCCTTCGAGCAGCCGCAGGCCACGGCGCGCACCGTCCTGGAATTGCTGCGCGAACTGGGTGCCGCACCGGGCCCGAGCGGGCCAGCCCGAGGCGACGCCTCCCAGCTTCCTATAATGCCGATTTCCCGGTCCGATACGGCGTCATGACCCAATACGTTTTCGTCACCGGTGGCGTGGTTTCCAGCCTGGGCAAGGGCATCGCGGCCGCCTCGCTGGCCGCGATCCTCGAATCGCGCGGCATCAACGTCACCCTGATCAAGCTCGACCCCTACATCAACGTCGACCCGGGAACGATGTCCCCGTTCCAGCACGGGGAAGTGTTCGTCACCGACGACGGTGCCGAGACCGACCTCGACCTCGGGCACTACGAGCGCTTCATCCGCCGCTCCATGCGGCGCAGCAACAACTTCACCACCGGGCAGATCTACGAAAGCGTGATCCGCAAGGAACGGCGCGGCGAATACCTGGGCAAGACCGTGCAGGTGATCCCGCACGTGACCAACGAGATCCAGGAGTTCATCCGCCGCGGCGCCGGCGAGGGCGGCCCGGACGAGGCCGAGGTGGCCATCGTCGAGATCGGCGGCACGGTGGGCGACATCGAGTCCCTGCCCTTCCTCGAGGCGGTGCGCCAGATGAGCCTGCGCATGCCCCGGCACCACAGCGCCTTCGTGCATCTGACCCTGGTGCCCTTCATCCCGGCCGCCGGCGAGCTCAAGACCAAGCCCACCCAGCACAGCGTGCAGAAACTGCGCGAGATCGGGATCACCGCCGACGCGCTGCTGTGCCGCGCCGACCGCCCGATCCCCGACGACGAGCGCGAGAAGATCTCGCTGTTCGCCAACCTGCCGCAGGACGCCGTGATCTCGGTGTGGGACGCCGACAGCATCTACAAGATCCCGCGCATGCTGCACGAGCAGGGACTCGACGCGCTGATCTGCGACAAGCTCAGGCTGCAGGGCGGCCCGGCCGACCTGTCCGCCTGGGACGCGCTGGTGCAGGCCGAGGCGCACCCGCGCCACCGCGTGCGCATCGCGATGGTGGGAAAGTACACCGATCTGTCGGATTCCTACAAGTCCCTCAACGAGGCGCTGCGCCACGCGGCGCTGAAGAACGCCTCGCGCGTGGACATCGCCTATCTCGACTCCGAGACCCTGGCCGAGGACAACATCGCCCAGCTCGGACGTTTCGACGCCATCCTGGTGCCCGGCGGCTTCGGCAAGCGCGGCATCGAGGGCAAGGTGCTGGCGGCGCGCTATGCGCGCGAGCACGCCATCCCCTACCTGGGCATCTGCCTGGGCATGCAGGTGGCCACCATCGAGTACGCGCGCAACAAGGCGGGCCTGCAGGACGCCAACAGCACCGAGTTCGACCCCGCCACGCCGCACCCGGTGATCGCGCTGATCAGCGAGTGGAAGGACCGCAGCGGGGTGGTGCACGAGCGCAACGCCGAGTCCGATCTGGGCGGCACCATGCGCCTGGGCGCGCAGGAAGCTCGGGTGCAGTCGGGCACGCTGGCCCACCGGATCTACGGCGACGTGGTCAACGAACGCCACCGCCACCGCTACGAGGCCAACGTCGAGTATCTCGACGCGCTGCAGAAGGCCGGGCTGGTGATTTCCGCCTACACCACCCGCGAGCACCTGACCGAAATCGTCGAACTGCCGCAGAGCGTGCACCCGTGGTTCATGGGCGTGCAGTTCCACCCCGAGTTCAAGTCCACGCCGCGCGACGCGCATCCCCTGTTCGACGCCTACGTGCGCGCCGCGCTGGCGCACCACCAGGCGCGGGCCGGCGCGACCAGCACGGCCGAGACCTGAGCCCGCTGCCCCTGGAGCCCCCGATGCAACTGTGCGGATTCGAGGTCGACAACCGCCGCCCGCTGTTCCTGATCGCAGGCACCTGCGTGATCGAGAGCCGGCAACTGGCGCTGGACACGGCCGGCGAGCTCAAGGCCCTGTGCGCCGAGCTCGGCGTGCCCTTCATCTACAAGTCCTCCTTCGACAAGGCCAACCGCTCGTCCACCAAGTCCTTCCGCGGCCTCGGCATGGAACAGGGGCTGGCCATCCTCGACGAGGTGCGGCGCCAGATCGGCGTGCCGGTGCTCACCGACGTGCACGAGGACACCCCGCTGGACGAGGTGGCCAGCGTGGTCGACGTGCTGCAGACCCCGGCCTTCCTGTGCCGCCAGACCAACTTCATCCAGAACGTCGCGCGCCAGGGCAAGCCGGTGAACATCAAGAAGGGCCAGTTCCTCGCCCCCTGGGACATGGGCAACGTGGTGGACAAGGCGCGCGCCGTGGGCAACCAGCAGATCATGGTGTGCGAACGCGGCGTGAGCTTCGGCTACAACACCCTGGTGTCGGACATGCGCGGCCTGGCCGTCATGCGCGACACCGGCTGCCCGGTCGTGTTCGACGCCACCCACTCGGTGCAGCAGCCCGGCGGGCTGGGCGAGCGCTCGGGCGGCCAGCGCGAATTCGTGCCCGTGCTGGCGCGCGCGGCGGTGGCCGCCGGCGTGGCCGGCGTGTTCGCAGAGACCCACCCCGACCCGGAGCGCGCGCTGTCCGACGGGCCCAACGCCATGCCGCTGCGCCATATGCGCGCCCTGCTCGAAGACCTCTGCGCCATCGACGCGGTGGTCAAACGCCGCGACTACCTCGAACAGCAGCTGCGCTGAGCGCCGCTGCCAGCCCCGCCCCGAAACCTCCACAGGAAACCCCATGAGTGCCATCGTCGACCTGAACGCCCGCGAGATCCTCGACAGCCGCGGCAACCCCACCGTGGAATGCGACGTCGTGCTGGAAACCGGATTCCTCGGGCGCGCCGCCGTGCCGTCGGGAGCCTCCACCGGCACGCGCGAGGCCGTCGAGCTGCGCGACGCCAACCCCCAGCGCTTCGGCGGCAAGGGCGTGCTGCGCGCGGTCGAGCACATCAACACCGAGATCACCGAGGCCGTGATGGGCCTGGACGCCTCCGAGCAGTCCTTCCTCGACCGCACGCTGATCGAGCTCGACGGCAGCGCGAACAAGTCGCGCCTGGGCGCCAACGCGCTGCTGGCCGTGAGCATGGCGGTGGCCAAGGCGGCCGCCGAGGAAGCCGGCGTGCCGCTGTACCAGTACCTGGGCGGCTTCTCGGCCTGCGAGCTGCCGGTGCCGATGATGAACGTGATCAACGGCGGCGCCCATGCCAACAACAGCCTGGACATGCAGGAATTCATGATCATGCCGGTGGGCGCGCCGAACTTCCGCGAGGCGCTGCGCTACGGCACCGAGGTGTTCCACGCCCTCAAGGGCATCCTGCACGACCGCGGCATGCCCACCACCGTGGGCGACGAAGGCGGCTTCGCGCCCAACGTGCCCAGCCACGAGGCGGCGCTGCAACTGGTGGTGGAAGCCATCGAGAAGGCCGGCTACAAGCCCGGCGAGCAGATCGCCATCGCGCTGGACCCGGCCTCCAGCGAGTTCTACCGCGACGGCAAGTACCACCTCGCGGGCGAGGGCCTGGTGCTGAGCTCCGAGGAAATGATCGCCATGTACGAGTCCTGGCTGGGCAAGTACCCGATCGTGTCCATCGAGGACGGCCTGGCGGAACAGGACTGGGACGGCTGGAAGAAGCTCACGGCCCAGCTCGGGCGCAAGCTGCAGCTGGTGGGCGACGACATCTTCGTCACCAACACCGAGATCCTGCGCCGCGGCATCGACGAAGGGGTGGGCAACTCGATTCTCATCAAGGTCAACCAGATCGGCACCCTGACCGAGACCTTCGCCGCCATCGAGATGGCCAAGCGCGCCGGCTACACCGCCGTGGTCTCGCACCGCTCGGGCGAGACCGAGGACACCACCATCGCCGACATCGCGGTGGCCACCAACGCCGGCCAGATCAAGACCGGCTCGCTGTCGCGCTCGGACCGCATCGCCAAGTACAACCAGCTGCTGCGCATCGAGGAGAACCTGGGCGACGTGGCGCGGTTCAGCGGTCGCGGCACCTTCTACAACCTGCGCTGAGCGCCCGCGCCAAACCCGAGCCGGCCCCACGGGGCCTCATTGTCCGATGCGCCGTCTTCGCTGGGTCACCGTGGTACTGCTGGCGGCGCTGGCGCTGATGCAGTGGCCGCTGTGGCTGGGCGAGCGCGGCTGGCCGGCCGTGCACCGCCTGCGCGACCAACTGCTCGCGCAACTGCAGGCCAACGAGCGCGCGCGCGAGGCCAACGAGGCGCTTTCCGCGCGCGCGCGGGACCTGCGCTCCGGCGCCCAGGCCGTGCAGGGCAGCGCGCGCAGCGAAATGGGCATGATGGAGCCCGACGAGGTGTTCGTGCAGGTGATCCCCGCCTCCAGCCCGCTGCCGCCGGTTGCCGCGCCGTCGGCACCGGCGCGCGCGGCGCGGCGCTGAAGCCCGCGCCGCCGCCCGCCGCCTGCCTTTACTGGGACTGGGACGGGCCGGGCGGCTGGTCCACTCCGGCGTGGAACAACTGCGCCGCGTCCACCAGATCGAAGGCGTAGCCCGCGCCGCAGAATTCGCAGGTCACTTCGACCTCGCCGCGCTCGGCCAGCACCGATTCCACTTCCTCGCGCCCCAGCATGCGCAGCATCTGCGCCACACGCTGCTTCGAGCAGGTGCAGTGAAAACGCGGGCGCACCGGGTCGAACACCCGCGCGCCCTCCTCCCAGAACAGGCGCCGCAGCACCTCCTGGGGTTCGAGCTGCAGCAACTCGGCGCGCTGCAGCGTCGAGGCCAGGTGCACCGCCCGAGAGAAATCCTCGTCGGCACGCGCTGCGTCGGATCCCGCCTTGCCGCCGGCGCCGGGCATGCGCTGCACCAGCAGCCCGCAGGCCACGCGCTCGTCGGCGGCCAGCATCAGCCACGAGGGGATCTGCTCCGACTGGTCCAGGTACTGGCGCAGCACGGCCGACAGGTCCTGCAGCGCGCGCCCCTCGGCATCGGCCAGGCCCACGATGCCCTGGTACGGCTGCTGCCCGGGCTGGCGCGGATCCAGCGTGATCACGCAACGTCCGGAACCGTGCCGGTTCGCCAGGCCCAGCAAGGCCCCGCCCGCCGGGGCCTCGTCCGGCTCCGGCGCATCGAGTTCCTTGGCCGTCGCGCGCAGCCCGAAATCCGGCTGGCATTCGGCCACCGCCAGGCGCAGCGGCCCGTCGCCATGGATCTGCAGGATCAGCGTGCCGTCGAATTTGAGGCTGCCGGCGAGCAAGGCCGACGCGGCGCTCATCTCGCCCAGCAATTCCTGCACCGGAGCGCCGTGCCGGCGCCGGCGCAGCATTTCCTGCCAGGCATCGCCCAGGCGCACGGCCACCCCGCGCACGTTGCCCTCGCCCAGCATGAACTTGAACAGACTGTCGGTCATCGCGGCGGCTTCAGCGGGTGGGTTCCGGCTGCACCTCGCGCAGCCCCCGGGAATATTCGGCGCCCTTGTGCACGTACACCTCGGAGGCGCGGCGCAATCCCTCGATCTCCTCCGCGCTCAAGGGGCGCACGACCCGCGCCGGGGTGCCCAGGATCAGGCTGCCGTCCGGGAACACCTTGCCCTCGGGGACCAGCGAGCCGGCGCCGACCAGGCAATCGCGTCCGATGACGGCGCCGTTGAGCACCACGGCCTGGATGCCCACCAGGCTGCCGTCGCCGATGGTGCAGCCGTGCAGCATGGCCTGGTGGCCGACCGTCACGCCGGCCCCGACGCGCAAGGGGTAGCCCGGGTCGGTGTGCAGCACGGCGCCTTCCTGCACGTTGCTGCGCTCGCCGATCTCGATGGGCTCGTTGTCGCCGCGCAGCACGGCGCCGAACCACACGCTGGAGCCGGCCGCCAGGCGCACGCGGCCGACCACCCGCGCGGTGTCGGCGACGAACACGCCGGGGGCGACTTCCGGCTTCATGTCGCCGATCTGATACATAGCCATGGAGCGATCCTGCCAATGCGAACAATGAACGCGGCGAGAATAACCCATGCGCCCGCACGGCGCCGCGCACGCCCACCGCCCGAGACCGTGAACTGGACCCTTCCCCGCCTGCGCCCCGGTGACCCGTTCCCGCCCGCGCAGCGGGCACTTCCCGCCGATGCGCCCTACCCGGGCCTGCTGGCCGCCGGCGGCCGCGTGGATGCGCCCACGCTGCGCGCGGCCTACTCCCAGGGCATCTTCCCGTGGTTCGGCGAGGACGAGCCGCCGCTGTGGTGGAGTCCGGACCCGCGCATGGTGCTGCTGCCGGGGGAACTGCGGGTACGGCGTTCGCTGCGCCAGAGCGCGCGGCGCCTGAGCGCGGACGCTCGCTACGAGTTGCGCGCCGACACGGCCTTCGACGCCGTGATGCGCGCCTGCGCGGCGCCCCGCGCGGGGGTCGCCGGCACCTGGATCGGCCCGTCCATCCTGCAGGCCTACGGGCAACTGCACGCGCAGGGACTGGCGCACAGTTTCGAGCTGTGGCGCGACGGCGAACTGGTGGCCGGCCTGTACCTGGTCGCCCTGGGCGCCGCGGCCTTCGGCGAATCCATGTTCACCCGCGTCGACGACGGCTCCAAGCTGCTGCTGATGGCGCTGTGCGGCTTCGCGCTGGCGCAAGGGCTGCGTTTCATCGACTGCCAGCAGCAGACCGCGCACCTGGCCAGCCTGGGCGCCCGGCCCTGGCCGCGCGGGTCCTTCCTGCGCGAGCTGGAACAAGCCCGCACCCTCGATGCGCCGCGAAGCTGGCAGTATGATTGGACGCAGTTCCGTCAGCATTGCGCAGCCTGGCTGTGACCCACCCGAACGACGTACCGTTCAGCGCGCTGCAGTTCTATTCGACCGCGGCGTATCCCTGCAGCTACCTGCCCGACCGGCTTGCGCGCTCGCAGGTGGTCACGCCGGCGCACCGCGTGCGCGTGGACGTGTACACCGAGCTCGTGCAGGCGGGCTTCCGGCGCAGCGGGCTGTTCACCTACCGCCCCCAGTGCGACGGCTGCCAGGCCTGCATGGCGCTGCGCGTGCTGGCGCAGGAATTCCGCGCCGACCGCAGCCAACGCCGCGCCTGGAAGCGCCACGGCGGGCTGCAGGCACGGGTCATGGCCCCCGAGTTCGTGCTCGAGCACTACGAGCTGTACCTGCGCTACCAGGCGCGTCGCCATGCCGGCGGCGGCATGGACCAGGACAGCATCGACCAGTACACCCAGTTCCTGCTGCAAAGCCGGGTCGAGACCCGGCTGGTCGAGTTCCGCGACGCGGGCGGCACGTTGCGCATGGTCTCGGTCATCGACCTGCTGGGCGACGGCCTGTCGGCGGTCTATACCTTCTACGACCCGGATGTCGCGGGAGACGGCCTGGGCACCTACGGCGTGCTGTGGCAGATCATGCAGACCCGCGCGCTGGGCCTGCCCCACACCTACCTGGGCTACTGGATCCCCCAGAGCCCCAAGATGGCCTACAAGAGCCGCTTCCGCCCCCATCAGGTGCTGGTGCGCGAACACTGGACCGAGCAGGCCCCCGCCCAGGCATGACAGGCCGACATTTCGGCATGTAAAATGCGGGCATGACCAAGGCCTCTTCCCCGACCGGGCGACGCGAACAGCCCGCGATCCAGGTGATCGAGCGCATGTTCTCGATCCTCGACGCGCTGGCCGAGCACAGCGAGCCCGCCCCGCTCAAGCTCATCGCCGAACGCTGCGGCCTGCATCCGTCGACGGCGCACCGCATCCTCAACGACCTCGCCACCGGGCATCTGGTGGACCGTTGCGATCCGGGCGTCTACCAGCTGGGCATGCGTCTGCTGGAGCTGGGCAACCTGGTGAAGGCGCGCCTGAACGTGCGCGACGTGGCGCTCGGGCCGATGCGCGAGCTGCACCGCCTGACCCATCAGCCGGTGAACCTGAGCCTGCGCCAGGGCGACGAGATCATCTACATCGAGCGCGCCTACAGCGAGCGCTCGGGCATGCAGGTCGTGCGCACGGTCGGCGGCCACGCGCCGCTGCACCTCACCTCGGTGGGCAAGCTGTTCCTGGCCGGCGAGGATCCCCAGAAGGTCAAGGCCTACGCCATGCGCACCGGCCTGGCCGGCCACACCCGCAACAGCATCACCGACCTGCCGCGGCTCGAGTCCGAACTGGCGCGCGTGCGCCAGCTCGGCTACGCGAGGGAC